>DASZAN010000226.1:0-9930 GCA_035945115.1 Allostellaceae bacterium | reverse complement strand
AGCGCCGCGACCCGCACCGCGAGATCGCCATAGCTCAGCGCCCTCTCGCCCATCGACACCGCAATCGCGCCGGGATGCGCCGCCGCCTGCGCCTCGACCAGCGCCACCACGCTCGTTGCCGGCAGCGACCGCGCCGGCGCGCTCCACGCGGTGAGCACCTGCTGGCGCTCGTCCGCCGACAGCACCGGCAGGGCGTCAACCCGTTCATCGTCACCGGCGAGGTAGGCGGCGAAGAATCGCGCAAAGCGCTGCGCCAGCATCTCGACCTCAGCGCGCGTCAGATGCGCGGCGTTGAAGGCGAATTCGACCAGAACGGGCTTGTCGCGGTGATACTCGCGCACATAAAGCGCGAGGGGATTGGGTTCGTGGCCGCCGGTAAGGCCGATGAGCTGGAAATAGGCGTCGCCGATCGGGAAGTCGTAGTCGTTCTTCTCATAGGAAAGCGCGACATCGAAGAGTCGCCGTTCGCCATGCGCGAGGGCCAGCGCGTGGTGGATATCGTGAATGGCGGCGCGCTGATGACGGTAATCCCCGCGGAGCCGATCGCCGATCTCGTCGACCAAGGCTGCGAGCGTCGTGGCGCCGTCGAGCCGCAGCTTGAACGGCATCATGCCCGCCATCATGCCGATGCCGCGCTTCAGCTCGGCGGTCGCGCGATTGAGGACGGGGACGCCGATGACCAGTTCGTCGCGAGCGCCCATGCGTCCGACGAGCGCGCCGAGAAGCGCGAGGAAGACCGGAAACGGGGAGGCCCCCCGTGCGCGGCATGTCTCGAGGAACGCGTGATAGCGCGGCCGCTCGATCCACAACTTCACCGAGCTTTCCGGGGACGGCGATGATGGCTCGTGTAAGGCGGGTGAGGGGAACCGCGGCGGAAAAATCGAGTCCGGCAGTGGCAGGAGCCGCTCGCGCCAATAGGCGAGATCGCGCTCGCGGCGCTGCGAGCGGCGGTAGGCGTCATCCTCGGCGGCGAAGCGCGAATAGGGGATGGCGCCGACCGTGCGCTCTGTCACGGCGCCCGAGAGGGTCGCATAGGCTTCGGCGACGGCGCGGATCATCAGCGAGATCCCCATGCCGTCGATGATGAGGTGGTGGTAGCGGATCAGCAGAAACCATTGCCGCTCGCCACCCTTGGCCAGCACGAAGTGAAAGAGCGCCCCGCCCGCCATGTCGAACGGGCGGGCGAAGGTGCGGACGATGTAGGTGCGGAACGCGGCTTCGGGGTCGGCTGCCGCCGAGATATCGAGCACGTCGAGTGGTGGCAGAAGCTCCGCATGGAAGGCTTGACGGGGGTGGTCCGCGTCGACGCGCAGGCGCAGCGCATCGTTGTCAGCGATCGCGAGCGCAAGCGCGCGGCGCAATCGCTCGGGGTCGATCGCGCCAGCGATGCGAAGGTAGCCGCCGATGACATAGGATCGCGGATCGGTGCCGTTCTGAAGATCAAGCCACACCGGGAGCTGGGCTGAGTTCAGATCGATCCATTCAACGGCGGATGTCGAATGTGAAGCGCCATCCATCGACGTCTTGCTTTCCCCTCGATCCCCTCCTGTCCTTTAGCCAGGCAAGGGCCACCGCTCAAAGGCTGGCGTCATTTTTGACCGCGTCGTTCCCCTGACCGCCGCCGCCAACCGATCGCTCGCCCACACTTGGGAGAGTGCGCGAAAATGATTGCGTCGGCAATGGTTAGAGGCCGAAATGGAGAATTTACGGGAGCAGCCAGGCGCTCGGGGCGAGGCGTTTGCCTAGCCGTCATCTCGCGCCTGCGCGGCGAGCGCCTTGCGCAGGCTTAGCGGGCGCAAGTCGGTCCACACGCGGCGCACATAGTCGAGACACTCTTGCTTTGGTCCGACCTGTCCAGTGCTGCGCCAACCGCCGGGAATCGGCAGTTCGGCGAGCCACAGCGAATATTGCTCCTCGTCGTTGACGAGCACGGTATAGGTGTGCGTGTCTTCCGCCGCGTCGTCCCTCACTGGCCACCTCGCGAGAAGGAAACTGAGCGCCCACGGTAGGCGCGCGCGGCCAAGGGGTCAATGCCCCGTCGGCCTCAGGTGACGAGGCTGAGCGCCGTGCGGCGCTTGTACATGGCCCCCAGATCGAGCACGGCGTCGTGAAAGCCACGGAGCGTGCCGCGATGACCTACGCTCACAACCGCGGGCTTCCAGGGAGCTTGACGCAATATACGATAGAGCTGCGCCTCGCTCGCCTCGTCGAGCGCCGAGCTCGCCTCGTCGAGGAAGACAATGGTCGGCTCCATGAGCAGCACGCGCGCGAATGCAAGCCGCTGCTGTTCACCGAGCGACAGCCGATGCGACCAGTTCTGCTCGGAATCGAGCTGGTCGATGAGCTCGGGAAGCCCCACTTCGTGCAGGACGGCGGTGATGCGCGCTTCGGGGACCGCCACGTCTTCGCGCGGATAGAGCACGGCATTGCGGAGGGTACCGAGCGGAAGGTAGGGCCGCTGCGGCAAGAAGAGGCTGCGGCCTTCGCACATGCGAATTTGCCCGCGGCCATAGGGCCAGATGCCGGCAATGGCGCGGAGGAGAGTGCTCTTGCCGGTTCCGGTCGGACCCGAGATGAGGAGAGCCTCGCCGGGCGGAACGGAGAAGGAGACGTCGCGCAAGAGCGGTGTGCCATCGGGGAGATCGAGCTCGAGATCTGCCACGTCGAGCCCGCCCGGCTCGCAGGTGATGGCGATCTGCTGCGGCGCGCGCGCGGCGGCGGCGATCTCGCGGATGCGGCGATCGAAGCCGGTCAAGCGCTCGACCACCGACTGCCACTCGGCGATCTCGATGTAGTTCTTGACGATGAAAGACATCGCCACTTGCACTTCAAAGAACGCCGCGGCGGTCTGCATCAGACCGCCCAGCTGCATGCGGCCGGAAAAGAGCTCCGGGCCCGCGACGAGGAAGGGAAAAACGATGGCGAGCTGGTCGTAGGATTTGGTGTACCAGCCCAGCACCTTCACCCGCCGCATGATGCCCCAGAAATTGGTGACGACATTGCTGAAGCGATCGGCGAAGGTGCAGAGCTCGCGCGGCTCGCCGCTATAAAAGGCGACGCTTTCAGTGTTCTCGCGCAGGCGCACGAGGCTGAAGCGGAAATCCGCCTCGAAGCGCTGCTGGTCGAAATTGAGCCGCACGAGAGGCCGGCCGATCTTGAACGTGAGCCAAGTGCCGACCACGGCGTAGAGCAGTGCGGCCCACATCAGATATCCCGGCAGCTCGAATTTTCCGAGAGGACCGAGCGGGATCTCGAGGGTGCCGGAAAGCCCGTAGAGCATCACGCCGAAGACGACGAGCGACACGCTGGCGCTCAAGAAGCTCGTCGTGCCGACTGTGAGCAGCAGGCTGTGGCGCGTGAACCGCTCGAGATCGTCGGCAATGCGCTGGTCGGGATTGTCGGTGGCCGCGGCGCCGGTCACCTGAAGGCGGTAATAGGCGCGCTCATTGAGCCAGGCATTGAGGAAGCGCGGCGTGAGCCAACGCCGCCATCGGATCTGCAGCATCTGCTGGAGATAAAGCTGATAAACGAAGACCCCGACGGAGATCAGCGAGAGCAGCAGGAACCAGCCGATCTGAACGAAGAATTGATGCTCGTCGAGCTGCTGGACGGCGTTGAAGAAGGCACCGCGCCAGATGTTGAGCGCGAAATTGATGCCGACGGAAAAAAGCGTGAGGGACGCCACGGCGACGAGAAGCGCCGAGCCCCAACCCTTGTCGTCGCCCCACCAATAAGGCTTTGCCAGTTGCCACGCGTCGCGCAGCGTGCGCCGCTTACCGTCCGCCATGATCTGCTCGCTGCCGCCCGCCATGCGGCCTCTTCTGAAGGGTTTCCCCCATGCTCTCCTCCCACCGTCGCACGCCGCCTCTTAACGAAGGGAAACCCCTTCAGGCCGGCCACCGCGCGGTCCACCGTCTCTGGGTGGTTGAAACTATTGTGGCACGCGCGCGTGGCGGCTGCCAATCCTCGCGTTACCGGCGGATGACGCTATTGTAGCGGGGCGCGAAAATAGGTGTGACAAGCGCCGCAGCCGCTCCGGCCGACCGCGTCCAGGGCATCGACCACATCCTGCTTACTGCCGTTCTTGAGCGTGGCGGCGAGCTTCTCTTCCGCGCGCTGGAGGGCGATCGGAACCTCCTTGAAGCGGTCATGCTGCTGCCAGATCTCGGGCTTGGCGTGAGTCTCGCCGGGAAACTCGGCGAGGCTCGTGCCGGGTGGAAAGAGGTCGACGATCTTGCCTGGCAGGGACAAGAGCTCGTTCACCTTGGCAACCGCGGTAGCGCGGTCGATGGTGCCGGAGACGTAGCCCTGGATCGCCTTCAGGTCCTCCGCCTGGCGCTTCATCAAGGCCTGGCGCTCGCGAATGATCTCCGGCTTGTCCTGGGCGAGGGTCTCGCCGGCGTTGAGGGCGGCGAAGAGCGCGAAAGCGGCGATAAAGAGTCTTGGGTGCATCGATGTTCTCCTCTGCCGCGGCCGGTCTTTCGGCCTACTCGCTCTTGCGGAACTCGCGCCAGCCGGCTCGTTCCGCCTCCTGGCGACAGAGATAGCCGCCATCCGGCGTCTTGCCGTAGCGCGGCGATCCCTTGAGATGGAAGAGGCCGCCGCCCTTGAACTCGGACCAGACGACGGTGTCCTTGGGGCAGTGCTTCTGCGCCTGCTCCTCGCGGTCGTATTCGCGTACCCCGCGCGCTTCGGCGGCGAGTGTCAAGAGACCGAGCATGGCGGCGACGAGCAGCAGGCGGCCCATCCCAACATCTCCATCAAGATGCCGAGCGATCCTAGCGGATCGGTGCCGCCGGTCCATCCGCTCGATGGCGAGCGACGCTCGGGCCGCCGTGCAGGCCCACATCTTCAGGGCAGTCGACAGGCATCCTTACGGTCGCTCGTTGCGATGCCAGTTGAGGTTGGCGCTGCGTCCGTTGCGGAACGTCCCGGTCGCCTCGAGACGGCCATTGTGCACGGATCCCACTAGGTCGACGGTGGTGAGCCGCATGCCCTCAGCATTTTCGCTATGCAATTCGATGGTGACCGCGCCGGATGCCGCTACCTCGCCGGCAACTTTCATCACCACCTTTTCCTCGCGGCCGGACCATTGGCCCTTGATCGTACCGAGGCTCACCGTCGCCTCGCCGCGAAAGCAGCGGGCGGGAAGGCGGTCGGTTGCGCCGAAGCATAACGGTCCCGAATAAAAGCCATCAGGATCGGTGATGGCGTCGCTACGCCCGTCGCTCGTTGTCTCTGCTCGCTCAGGCCCGGTCGCTGCTGGGGCGAGCGTCGCTGGCTTTGCCGGCGCGACCATTGTTGTGCTGACCTCGGCGCTCGAGGCACGCTCGGGTGGTACCCTCCGTTCGTTTGCCGACCAGACCCAAAGGCCCGAGCCGAGGACGGCGGCGGCAAAGAGGAGGAACGCCGCAGCACGGCGCCAGCGATGGCCGCTGCGGCCGCGCGGCGAGCGGGGCGTGTCCGCATCGACGATGGCAAAGGTGCGAATGGCCTCCGGAATGTTTTTGTAGCGTCGCTCGCCGAGGGTGCGGAAGGAGAGCGAGAGCTTGTTTCGGATTTGGTCGTAGACGCTGCCGGCGATGCAGATTCCGCCGGGTTCCGCCGCCGCTTGTATGCGCGCTGCGACATTGACGCCATCGCCGAGCAAGTCGGAGCCTTGCAGCATGACGTCGCCGAGATTGATGCCGATGCGAAATTGCACTTGCTGCGCGGGCGGCAGCTGCGCGTTGCGCGTGCGCAGCGCGGCTTGAATATCGGTGGCGCAGCGTACCGCTTCGACGGCGCTCGCGAACTCCGCCAAGATGGCATCGCCGGCGGTGTTGAAGACGCGCCCGCGATGGGTCGAGACGAGCGATTCGAAGATTTCCTTGTGGCCTCGGAAGGTGAGGAGCGTCTGCTCCTCATTCTCGGCCATGAGGCGGCTGTAGTTGGCGACATCCGCCGAGAGAATGGTGGCAAGCCGGCGCTCGAGGGGCGGCGGCACGGAGGGTCCGCTGTCGTGGTCGGCCATGACGTTGCTCGTCTCGTCGCGGTTGGCCCGCGCGGACGCCGCTTCCTCCGGAGCCCGCGCTCCTGCGCAGCGTAAATCGCCCACGTGACGGTTGAAAAGGAATGTTTTTTCGCGGCCGCGGCCCGGGACGGTCGCCCGCTATTCCTCGCGGGCGCGGAGGGGAATGACGGTGCGCCGGCCACCCTCGACGGGACGACGGCGCAGCAGCCCGTCGATGGCCTCAACGAGTTCGGCGAGCCGATAAGGCTTCTTGACCAGGCGCGCACCCTCCACTTGCCGATCGAGGCGCACGGTTTCGACGTAGCCGCTCATCAGCAGCACCGGCAGTCGGGGCTGACGCTTGCGCGCCGTGCGCGCGAGCTCGAGGCCGGACATGCCCGGCATGGCGTAGTCGGCCATCAGCAGATCGATGCCGCCTTTTGCCAGAAGCTCGAGCGCCGCCTTGCCGTTGGCGGCGTGTGCGACGCGGAAGCCGAGCGCCTCGAGCTGCGCCACCACTACCTCCCGCACATCGTCTTGATCATCGACGACGAGGACGGTGCCGCGGGTGGCGAGCGAAGGCCAGCGTTCCCAGGATTGCCGCTCGGCGTTTTCGCCGGGAACGCGGCTCCGCGGCAAATAGACCTCGACTGTCGTGCCGCGCCCGAGCGTGCTCTTGATGCGCAAGCCGCCGCCCGATTGCTGCGCCACGCCATAGACCTGCGAGAGCCCGAGGCCGCTGCCGCGCCCGATCTCTTTCGTCGTGTAGAAGGGCTCGCAGGCGCGCGCCAGCACTTCCTCGCTCATTCCGGAACCGGTGTCGGACACGGCGATGCGCACATAGTCACCCGGGGCAAGCCCGATCGCCGGGTCGAGCTCGCTTGCCTTGATGTTGCGGGTAGTGAGCGTGACGCGGCCGCCGTTCGCCATGGCATCGCGCGCGTTGATGGCGAGGTTGAGGATGACGACTTCGAGCTGATGCGGATCGACCAGCGCCGGCCAAAGCCCAGGACTCAGCGCGGTCGTCACCTCGATGGTGCCGCCCAGTGTGCGCGCCAGCATATCATCGATGCCGTCGATGAGCCCGTTGAGATCGACCGAGTGGGCGGCGAGATGCTGCTTGCGCGAGAACGCCAGCACCTGCTCGTTGAGGCGCGCGCCGCGTTGCGCCGAGCGCGCGGCGGCGTGGACGAGCTTGCGCAAATGCTCGTCGGCGAGGCGCATGTCGAGGAGCTCGAGATTACCGAGAATGGCGGTGAGCAGGTTGTTGAAATCATGCGCCATCCCCGAGGCGAGCTGACCCACCGCCTCCATCTTCTGAGCCTGGCGCAAGGCCGCTTCGGCGCGCTCGCGCTCCTTCACTTCCGCGCGTTCGCGCTCGATGGCGTGGGCGAGCTCGTGGGTGCGCTCGCGCACACGTTGCTCGAGGAGCTCGTTGAGCTCCCGCTGCGCCTGCTCGCTGCGCTTGCGGTCGGTGATGTCGCGGGCGATCTTGGAGGCGCCGATGATCCGTCCCGCTTCATCGCGCACCGGCGAGATGGTCAAGGAGACATGGATGAGCCGCCCATCCTTGCAGCGGCGCACTGTCTCGAAATGGTCGGTGCGCTCGCCGCGGCGGAGACGGCCGAGAATCATGTCCTCCTCGTGCAGACGCTCCGGCGGGTAGATGAGCGCGATCGGATGCCCGAGCGCTTCCGCGGCGGTATAGCCGAAGATCATTTCCGCGCCGCGGTTCCAGCTGGTGATGATCCCGTCGAGATCCTTGCTGACGATGGCGTCATCGGAGGACTCGACGATCGCGGCGAGATAGGCGCGGGCGCTCTCCGAGCTTCGGCGTGAGGAGATGTCGACCAGCATATTGACGGCGCCGATCAGCCGACCGGAGGCGTCGTGCAGCGGCGTGGGGTAGGGCATGAAGGGAATGCGCGTGCCGTCGGGGCGTTCGAGGATGGCGTCGGCGCCGCGTACGGCGCGGTTTTCCCTCAGCGCCACCGCCATCGGGCATTGGTCATGCGGCATCGGCCGCCCATCCGGCCAGTAAAGGCGCCAGGTGACGCACCACTCGTCCTCGCCGAGCTTTGGCCGGCGCCCGGCGAGCGCCGCCGCCGCCTCGTTGTAATAGGTGATGCGTCCCTTGGCGTCGGTGGCGTAGATCGGCGCGGGAAGCGCGTCCAGCACGCGTCGATACCATCCCTCGCGCGCGGTCAACTCCTCCGGGCGGTTCTCGTCGGCCGTTTCCCCACTTCGAACAATTGCCGGCATGTTCTCCCCGCTCTCGCGCGTGGCCGGAAGCAAACGGGCGCGGGTGAAAAGCGCTCCCGCGGGGCGGTGCGATTTCGTGCCGGGGCACCGCTCTCGCCTATCGGACTAGCCGCGGACGCTGACGCGATCGTATAAACGTGGAAACTCGCTCGCCGGTAGATCGCGGCGCATGCCGTTCAACGAAGGCATGACGGCGAGGTGGCGATCGTGTAACTCTTCGGCTTACACAAAGCGGGAGGAAACGCGTGCCCATTGCCAGCCAATACGTCTTCATTGCCAGCATGGATGTGGCGCCAGAGAAGGAGGCGCTTTTCAACGAAGTCTATGACCGCGAGCACGTGCCGAATTTGCTCAAAGTGCCGGGCGTACGCTCGGTGACTCGGCTGCGCACCGCGGCTGGCACCATGACGATCGGTGGTGCGGCGAAGCCGCTCACCGGGGACGGCGCGGCAACCTATACGGCCATCTACGAGATCGACAGCCCCGACGTGCTGGCGAGCGCAGCCTGGGCGGAGGCCGTCGAGCGTGGGCGCTGGCCGACGGAAGTGCGGCCTTTCACCACCAATCGGCACCATATCATTCGCAAGGTCTTGTAGCGGCGCGAGCATCGTCTCTCTCGTCGTTACCGGAGGGGGTCATGGCTGAAGCGACGATCAACGGCCGTAGCGAACGTCTGCCGGACGACGCGGAGGCGTTGCTCGTCGATGTCTTGCGCGAGGATCTCCGCCTCACCGGCACCAAGCTGGTCTGCGGCGGCGGTGTTTGCGGCGCGTGCACCGTGCTCCTTGACGGCGTTCCCGTGGCGAGCTGTTTGCTGCCGGCCGGCGCCGCGGCCGGCAAGGCGGTGACGACCATCGAGGGGATCGGCGCGGCACGCCTCCACCCCGTGCAAAAAGCATTCATGGCGCTCGATGCGCTGCAATGCGGATTTTGCACGCCCGGCTTCATCGTCGAATCCGTCGCGTTTCATGACGCGTGGCTTAAGCGGCAGGGGGCGAGCGCGCCGCCGCGGCAAGAGATCGTCGCCGCCCTCTCGGGTCATCTCTGCCGTTGCGGCGCTTACACCAACATCATTCGCGCTGTCGCCGAGGCTTGCGCCGGGCGCTTCGATGGCGATGGCATTGCCGCGCCGCGGCTCGAGGCGCGCGACAAGGTGACGGGTGCCGCGCGGTACACGGTCGATGTGCGTCACGAGGGGCAGCTCGAAGGCGTCCTCCTTCGCTCCCACTTGCCACACGCAGTGATCCGCGAGCTCGATCTCGCGCCGGCGCTCGCGTTCAGCGGCGTCAAATCAGCGGTCTCACTCCTCGGCAACGACAAGATCGTCCGGTTCGTCGGCGATCCCGTTGCTTGCGTCGCCGCGATCGACCGCAAGACCGCGCATGCCGCGATCGCTGCCATTAAGCTCGTGAGCGAAGCCCTGCCTTTCGTCGTCGGTCTCGATACGGCGCGCCGCGCCGATGCCCCCGTCGTCTTTTCCCGGAGCAAGAAAGCGCTCGCCAATGTCTCAGAGGGGCCGAGCGGTCCTGCGTTCTGGAAGGGCAATATTCGCGGTCCTTCATCGGCGTTCTCGCATAAGGCGAAGAAGGCACGCCATTGGATCGACGCGGCGCGCGGCGCGCGCGATCCTCAGCTCATCGAAGCCACGTTCCGCACCGGCGCACAATCGCATACCG
>DASZAN010000225.1:0-75399 GCA_035945115.1 Allostellaceae bacterium | reverse complement strand
GCGGCGTTCCTCGCGGTCGGCATGATCTCGCTCGCCTCGCTACCGTGGTTCCTTAGACTCGCGCGCGATGCCGGCGCCGAGGTGAGCGGCCATGGCGGCGCGCGTGTCCTCGGCGGCGCACAGCACGAGCGCCGCGCGCCGGGGGACTAGGACCCCTTCTGGGCCTTCAAATAGTCGATCAGCGACTGGCGGTCGGCGTCGTTCTTGATACCGGCGAAGAGCATCTTGGTGCCGGGAATGAATTTCTTGGGGTCGATCAGATAAGTGTCGAGCGTCTTGTCGTCCCAGGTCACGCCGGAATTCTTATTGGCATCGGTGTAGTTGAAGCCAGGCACGGACCCGGCCTTGCGGCCGACGATGCCGGCGAGACTCGGTCCGATCTTGTTCTTGCCGGCCTCCGTCGTGTGGCAGACCTGGCAATATTTCTTGAAGACCGCCTCGCCCGCGGCTTCATCCGCGCGCGCCGGCGCCGCGGCGAGGAGCGGCGTGACGAGAAGCGCGAGGGCAAGAAAACGTGACCGATTCATCAAACGGCTCCCTGATCCCTGCGGCGGCTGCCGCGGCTGTTATGAGACCTGCCGGTGACAACGGCGTTGGTGGGCGGCGCCATCCAAGAATCTTTTCGCCGCCTTGTCCAGAGACCCTCCGGGCAGATAGTGTCGATGAGCCGGCGCCAGTAGCGTTCGTAGTGAAGATGCTCTTTTTGATGGGGTGAGCACGATGGAGCTTGAGAATGAAGCGATCTGGCTCCGCCACCGCCTGGTGCGGATGCGCACCCTGCTGCGCTTTGCGCTGGACCCGCAGGTCGAGGCGGGGTTGCGCGAGCTGATCGCTGACGGCGAAGAGCGCCTCGAGGCGGTCTTACAGCATCGCGTGCACATGCCGCACAATAAACCCACGTCATGACGAACGCCATCGACACCGCCGGCCCGACCTCGCGCATCTTCTTTTCGCAGCGCCTGCGTCTCCACTACGTCGATTGGGGGAATCCGGCGGCGCCGCCGCTCCTCCTCGTCCATGGCGGCCAGGATCATTGCCGCAATTGGGATTGGCTCGCCGAGCGGCTGCGCGATGACTGGCGCATCATCGCGCCCGATCTCCGCGGCCACGGCGACAGCCAATGGTCGCCCGACGGCAATTACAGCATGGCGGGATATCTCTACGATCTCGCGCAGCTCGTCCATCAGCAGCAATTGGCGCCCGTCACCATCATCGCCCATTCCTTGGGCGGCAACATCGCGCTGCGCTACGCCGGCATCTATCCGGAGAATGTGAAGAAGCTCGTCGCCATCGAAGGCCTGGGCCCCTCGCCCAAGATGATGGCGGAGCGATTAAAACGCCGCATCGCCGAACGCATGCAGCGCTGGATCGACGAGCAGCGCGGGCTCGCCGGCCGCCTGCCGCGCCGCTACGCGTCGATCGAGGACGCTTTCAAGCGCATGCAGGAGGCGAACAAGCATCTTTCGCCCGAGCAGGCGAGGCATCTGACGCAGCAGGGCGTCAATCAGAACGAGGACGGCACCTACAGCTGGAAATTCGACAATTATGTTCGGGCATGGCCGCCCTACGACATGACGCAGGCCGAGGTGGAGGAACTCTGGGGCCGGATCACCTGCGCGACGCTCCTCGTCTACGGCAAGGAGAGCTGGGCCTCGAACCCGCTCGAGGACGGCCGCATCGCCCACTTCAAGACCGCCGAGGTGGTGAGCTTCGACAGCGCCGGCCATTGGGTGCACCACGACCAACTCGACGATTTCACCGCGACGGTGCAACGGTTCTTGGGAGACGGCTGAGATGAAAGCGGTGGTGGTGGGCGAGGCCGGCGTCGAGGTTCGCGACGTTCCCGTCCCCAAGCCTAAACCCAACGAAGTGTTGGTGCGCGTCCGCGCCGCGGCGCTCAATCGCGCCGATCTCGGCGTCGCCGCGGGGCATCGGCACGGCGCGATCGGCGGCGCCGGTACGGTCCTCGGCCTCGAATGGTCGGGCGAGGTGGTGGAGGTGGGGGCGGAGGTTGAGAGCGTGAGGCGGGGCGACCGCGTCATGTGCTCGGGCAGCGGCGGCTATGCCGAATACGCCGCGACCGATTGGGGCCGGGCGCTGCCAATGCCCGACGGCATGAACTTCGAGGAGGCGGCGACGCTCCCAGTGGCGCTTCAAACCATGCACGACGCGCTCGTCACCAACGGGCACCTCGCCGCTGGCGAAAGCGTCCTCATCCAAGGCGCAAGCTCGGGCGTGGGCCTGATGGGCTTGCAAATCGCCAAGCTCAAAGGCGCGGGCCTCGTCATCGGCAGCTCCGCCAACGCCGCGCGCCGCGCGCGGCTTAGAGAATTCGGCGCCAATCTCGCCGTCGACACGAGCGATCCCGCCTGGCCCGATGCCGTGCTCGCGGCGACCGATGGCAAGGGCGTCGACCTCATCATCGATCAGGTCTCGGCGAGCGTCGCCAATCAGAATCTGAAGGCCGCGGCGATCAAGGGCCGCATCGTCAACGTCGGCCGCTTGGGCGGCAGCAAAGGTCCGTTCGATTTTGACCTGCACGCGCTGAAGCGCATTCAATATATCGGCGTGACGTTCCGCACGCGGAGCCTCGAGGAGGTGCGTGAGATCACCCGCCGCCTCAAAGCCGATCTCTGGGGCGCGGTCGCGCAACACAAGCTCAGGCTCCCCATCGACCGCACCTTCCCCCTCGAAAAGGCCGCCGCGGCGCTGGCGCATATGCGCGTCAATGCGCATTTCGGGAAAATTCTCCTGCTCGCGTAGCGACAAAGGGATCGAGCGCGCAATGAAACGGTGAAGAAACGAACCTTGTGCAGCCTGCAACCCTCAAATCGCCACCCAGGGTTTCATCAAAAGGGCGCTTTACACCTGATATGGCGCGCAGTACTACTTGAGTGGTTCAGGGGAGGTCACCATGCAACTGTTTCAGAAAACGTTTCGGGGTCTCGTTGTCGCATTTCTCGCTTTGGCGGTTCTCACACTGGGACCCAAACCGGGTTTTGCGTTCATGAACGGTCAGTTTAACCTTATCAAGATCGCAGTGTGCGAGAGCATCACACAAAACGACGAAGATTTCCTCGTGGTGGTTGATGCCAACACCGGGGGCACTCTCGTCTTGGCCGACGTACTCACGGTCCTCGCCGTCCTTCCGCTTTGCCATCCTGGCAACCAGTTTTTCGCCTTTTTTGAGAACGGCGCCGTGACGAATGTGGCCGTCGTTCCGGGCCTCTGAAATGAGCGGCGGCGCCGTCCTCGACATTCGCTTGGGCGCTCTCTCCCTCGCATTGGCAGTCGGCGCCGCTGTGATGCCGGCCTTGCCTGCCGCCGCCGAAACGGACAGCGCGGCGGTGGAACAGTGGCGGGCGACCGACCGGTCGATGGCGGAGCTCGTCGACGACGGATACGAGCTCGTCTCCGTCGTCGCCGCGTCCGGTCAGTCGCACACCTATTTCCTGCGCAAGCCGGGCAAGGTCGCGCGGTGCCGCGAGCAGACCACGGTGGATGGCCCACCGCCTTCGATCCCGCCATTCACGCTCGCCAAAGGTCAGAAGAGCGCCGTCCTTCCGCCGCTAGAGCTACCGAAAATGCGCGTCGACATCGAATGCGCCGAGCTCGTGCGTCCGCAGCAAGGACCGCGATGAGGACACGGTAAGAGCGGCGCGTATCGAGCCCGCCGCGTGCGCCGACGCGAAGCACGCTCCGTCAACGGTCAGTCGCCGCTTGGCGAAGAAATCGCTGCTCGGCCCTCTTTCACATCCGCCACTCGCCCTTGCGTGAGGTCGCGCAATACTGCGGGCTCGATTGAGAACACATGGCGCGGCGAGCCGGCCGCTGCCCAGATCGGCGAGAGCGCCATCAGATCCTCGTCGATGAGCACGGTGATCCCATGCTCATGACCGAGGGGCGGCACGCCGCCGATGGCAAAGCCGGTCGCCTCCCGCACCCACGCGCCATCGGCAGGCGCGAGCGCCGCGCCGATGAGTGCCGAGGCCTTCGCGAGATCGACGCGGTTTGCGCCCGAGCAGAGGATCAGCACGGGCACCTCGTTGCGGCGGAACACCATCGACTTCACGATTTGCGCGACGTCGCAGCCGACGGCGTGCGCGGCATCGACCGCGGTGCGCGTCCCTTCCGGAAATTGCCGGATGGTGTCGGGAAGACCGGCCGCCAAAAGTGCCTCCCGCACGCGTTCAACTGAGCCCTTCGCCATCGCTTCCCCTCGCCATCGCGCCCCCGGTGGTCTGTGAGGTTTGGCACACCGGTGCCGTCGGCGGGATGCTAGTGGATCGAATCTAACACTCGGAACCCAAACCAGGCGGACCAGCCCATTGAAGCGACTCACTTATCGCGGAATCCAATTGTCAGATTTTAACCACTAGGATACTCCGAATCATTCCGCAGCCAGGTCCCGCCGCAGGGGGCTTGCAAGGGGGGCGAATGAGGCGGCGCCGGTTCATAACAACGCTTGGCGGTGCGCTTGCATGGCCGCTCTCGGGTCGAGCGCAGCAATCTGAGCCGTCGCGCCGGATCGGTCTGCTTTTGAATCGGGCCGCGGACTCTTCGGAGGGCAAGGCTCGCCTCGCGGCGTTCCAGCGGCGTCTCAAGGAACTGGGCTGGAGCGACGGCCAAAACCTGCACATGGAGATCCGCTGGGACGCGGAGGAGCCCGAGACCGCGCGCAAAGGCGCGGTGGAGCTGGCGGCGCTGGCACCCGATGTCGTCCTCGCGAGCGGCACGCTCAGCGTGAAAGCGATGCTCCGCGCGAGCCGGGCCATTCCGGTCGTGTTCGCCGGCGTCGCTGATCCCGTCGGTCTCGGCGTCGTCGCATCGCTGGCCCATCCCGGCGGCAACGCCACCGGTTTCTCATCCTACGAATACAGCTTCGCCGGGAAATTGCTGGAGGTGTTGAAGGAGATCGCGCCGCGCATCTCGCGTGCGGCAATCCTACGCGATGCCGACGCGCCCCAGGGCATCGCCATGTTCGCCGTCATCCAAAGCGCAGCGGCAGCGATCGGCGTGCAGGTGAGCCCGGTCGACCTCCGAGATTCCGCCGACATCGAGCGCGCCGTTGCTGCCTTCGCACGCTCGGGAGACGGCGGTCTCGTCGTGACGCCCAGCGGCGTGGCAACGTCGCGAAGCCCCGTGGTCGCGCTGGCAGCCCGACACAAGCTGCCGGCCGTCTACGGTTATCGACAGCTCGCGCTCGAGGGCGGCTTGATCTCTTACGGACCCGATTGGCCCGACCAGTATCGGCGCGCCGCCGAGTACATCGACCGCATTCTCAAAGGCGAGAAGCCGGCCGACCTGCCGGTGCAGGCGCCGACCAAATACGAGCTTGTGGTCAATCTCAAGACCGCGAAGACACTCGGCCTCACCGTGCCGGATTCACTTCTCGCCCGCGCCGACGAGGTGATTGAGTGAACCGCCGGAGGTTCATCGTCCTTCTCGGCGGTGTTGCAACGCCGTGGCCGCTCTCCGCGCGGGCGGCAGGCGACGTGCCGGTCATCGGCTTCTTGAGCGGCAGCACGGCGGACAGCCAGCTTTGGCCGCTTTCTGCGTTCAACCAGGGGCTGGCGGAAAGCGGCTATGTCGAGGGGCAGAACGTCCTCGTCGAATATCGCTGGGCGGAGAGCCGCTATGAGCGGCTTCCGGAATTGGCCGCCGATCTCGTGCGGCAAAAGGTGGCGGTGATCGTCGCAGCGACGACGCCCGCCGCTGTTGTCGCCAAGGCGGCGACCAAGTCCATTCCCATCATCTTCGAGATCGCGGGCGACCCGGTCGCCCTCGGCCTCGTTGGCAGCCTCAATCGTCCCGAGGGCAACATCACCGGGGTGACGCAGCTCAGTTCCGTTTCCGTGCCGAAACGGGTCGGACTGCTGCATGAAATGCTGCCGGCCGCCAAGACGATTGGATTGCTCCTGAACCCCAATGACCCCAAAGCCGAGGCGCAATCGCGCGAGGTCGAAGCGCCGGCACGCGCCCTCGGCCTCAGACTTGAGGTCGTGAAGGCGACGGCGATTGGAGAATTCGAAGCGGCGTTTGCGCTATTGGCTGAGCGCCGCGCGGACGCGCTCATTGTCGGCAGCAGCGAACTCTTGAGCCGGGGCCGCGCGCAGCTGGCCGAGCTCGCCGCGCGCCATGCCATTCCCACCATCTATCAGTATCGCGACTACGTCGAAGCGGGCGGCCTCATCAGTTATGGCGCGAGCCTCGCCACTTCCTATCGCCAAGTCGGCGTCTACGCCGGACGCATTCTCAAGGGCGCGAAGCCCGTCGACTTGCCCGTCATGCAGGTGAGCAAATTCGAGCTGGTGATCAACCTCAAAACCGCGAAAGCGCTCAACCTCGAGATCCCGCCATCGCTGCTCGCGATTGCCGACGAGGTGATTGAGTGAACCGGCGCGCATTCATCGCGACGGTCGGCGCAGTGGCGCTGGCGCCGCTCTCGGCACGCGCCCAACAGTCCGAGCCGGTCAAGCGCGTCGGCGCGCTCATGAGCACGGACGAAAGCGACGCGAAGGAGGAAGCCAACCTTGTCGCATTTCGCTCGAGGCTCAAAGAACTGGGGTGGATCGAGGGGCGCAATCTCCGCCTCGACATCCGCTGGGGAGCCGCCGACGAGGAACGCAATCGCCGCTTCGCAGCGGAGCTGGTGGCGCTGGCGCCCGACGTCATCCTCGCCGATACCAGCCAAACCGTCGCTGCCTTGCTAAAGGCGAGCCGCACCATCCCCATCGTATTCGCGGGCGCAACCGACCCCGTCGGCGCCGGTTTCGTCGACAGTCTCGCGCGGCCAGGCGGCAATGCCACCGGATTTACCGTGTTCGAATACTCGATCGCCGGCAAGTGGCTCGAACTCTTGACGCAGATCGCACCGCACAGGAGGCGGGCCGCGGTGCTACGGGATCCCACGATTGCTTCGGGCGTGGGTCAGTTCGCCGCCATCCAGGCGGTCGCACCGGACGCGATCGAATTGAGCGCGATCAATGTGCACGATGCGGGCACCATCGAGCGCGCGCTCGCGGCATTCGCACAGCGCCCGGACGGCGGATTGATTGTGACCGCAAGTCCATTTGGAAGAAACCATCCCGATATCATTGCCGCGTTGGCCGCACGGTATAAGCTTCCGGCGGTCTACCCATTTCGCTACTTCGTCACTGCTGGGGGGCTAATATCTTACGGGCCGAACCTCGCTATCATCTATCGCCCCGCCGCCGAGTACGTCGACCGCATTCTCAAGGGCGAGAAGCCGGCCGACCTGCCGGTGCAAGCGCCCACCAAATACGAACTCGTCGTCAATCTCAAGACCGCGAAGGCGATTGGGATCGAAGTTCCGGGCTCGCTCCTCGCCCGCGCCGACGAGGTCATCGAGTGATGCTTTCTCGCTCGCGGTAGAACCGCTCTCGCGCACTGCGGTGCGCATCGCGCTCGCGCAGCGCGGCACGCGCGCGCTCGACGCAGGCGCGCGCTTCATCGGGCGGCAGCCCGTCGCGCGCCATCAAGAGGCGCACGATGGGATCGTCGAACACTTCGTCCAGTGGCGGTTCGCGGTTGCCGAAGTAAAGCATCGCTCACTCCCCGAATTTGCGACGCCGATGCTCGCATGGCGGCGGTGACGACACCGCGACGGCATTGCGGCCAATTCGTGTTCGGTGGTGACGGATTGTGAAGCGCGCGGGCGCCGTTAATTGTGAAATACATCACTTCGCAGCTGAAAAGCTTGTCGATCCGCGGGAACTGGATGTGCCGCGCTCTTTCAGCAACTGAAAGAATCGCGCTGGATTTTGGGGCGGCGGACGGACCACAATGCGACCCCAACGGCTAGAAAAGTCGAACCGGGAGGACCCGTGATGAAACCAATTCTGACCATCGCCGCGGCATTGCTGCTGGCCGCCGCCGTGACCCCGGCGCGGGCGGACGGACCCATCATCCTCAAATTCAGCCATGTGGTGGCGCCCGATACACCCAAGGGCAAGGCGGCGGAGAAATTCAAGGAGCTTGCCGAGGAGCGCACCAAGGGGCGCGTCAAGGTCGAGATCTATCCCAACAGCCAGCTCTATAAGGACAAGGAGGAGCTGGAAGCGCTGCAACTCGGCGCCGTGCAGATGCTGGCGCCCGCGACCACCAAGTTCGGGCCGCTCGGCATCAAGGAGTTCGAGGCCTTCGATCTCCCCTACATCTTCCTCTCGATCGAGGCGCTCCGCAAAGTGAGCGACGGCCCGATCGCGCAAAAGCTCTTCAAGAAGCTCGAGCCCAAAGGGATCATCGGCCTTGGCTTCTGGGACAACGGCTTCACCTCCATCACCACGGCGAGCCGGCCCATCCGCAAGCCCGAGGATCTGAAGGGCCTCAAGATGCGTATCCAGTCCTCAAAGGCGCTCGAGACCGAATACCGCGATATGGGTGCGCTGCCGCAGATCCTGGCGTTCTCCGAGGTTTATCAGGCGCTGCAGACCGGCGTGGTCGACGGCCAGGAGAATTCGCCCTCCAACATCTACACGCAAAAATTCCACGAGGTGCAGAAGTACCTCACGGTCACCGACAACTCCTATATCGGCTACGTGCTGATCGTGAACAAGAAGTTCTGGGAAGGTTTGCCGCCCGATATCAGGAGCGCGCTCGACAGCGCCGTGAAAGACGCGACCGCCTATTGCAACTCGATCGCCGAGTCCGAGAACGCCGACGCGCTGGCCAAGATCAAGCAATCCGGCATCGACTCCTATGCGTTGACACCCCAGGAAAAAGCGCAATGGCGCAAGAGCCTGTTGCGCGTCCATGAGGAGATGGCGTCCCGCATCGGCAAGGACTTGATCCAGGAGATCTACAAGGAGACGGGCGAAAGCGCGACGCAGTAGTGATTGGTTAGATGCGCTCCCGTCTTTCCCCCCTCCCCTCCCTCCCCCTCAAGGGGGGAGGGGGATTCACGGTGCGGTTTTTTCCCCCTCCCCCCTTGAGGGGGAGGGTTGGGGTGGGGGGTCCAGCCGCGCCTCGCGCTTACCTCTAGGCGCACCATGCTCCGCCTGCCGCTGCGCATTCTCGATCGGCTCGAGGAGATTCTGATCGCGACGCTGATGGCGCTGGCGACGGTGATCACCTTCGTCGCCGTCGTGCACCGCTATCTCTCGACCATTCCGGGCGTGCAGGACATCGTCACCGAGCTGAGCTTCACCTGGGCGCAGGAGCTCTGCGTCTACATGTTCATCTGGGTGGCGAAGTTCGGCGCGGCTTACGGCGTGCGCACCGGCATCCATGTCGGCGTCGACGTGCTCATCAAGCAGCTCGAGCCCCGCGTGCGCGGCAAGGTCATCATCTTCGGCCTTCTTGCCGGCGCGCTCTTCACTGGCGTCATCGGCACCTTCGGCGCGCAATTGGTGTGGGAGTTGGCACACACCGATGAGGTCTCGGCCGATATGGAGGCGCCGATGTGGATCGTCTATCTGGCGATCCCCTGCGGCTCCTATCTCATGTGCTTCCGCTTCCTCCAGGTGGCCTGGCACTTCGCCCGCACCGGCGAGCTGCCGTCGCACAGCCACACTCACGTGGAGGGGATCGAGGGCGCCGATGCGGCGGTGAAGGGCGATCCCATATGAATGCGCTCTTCATCTTCGCCCTTCTCTTCGCGCTCATGCTGACGGGGATGCCGATCTCGATTTCGCTCGGCCTCACCGTGCTCACCTTCATCTTCACCATGACGCAGGTGAACATCGAGAGCGTGGCGTTGAAGCTCTTCACCGGCATCGAGAACTTCCAGATCATGGCGATCCCGTTCTTCATCCTCGCCGGAAGCTTCTTGACCCATGGCGGCGTGGCGCGGCGGATGATCGCCTTCACCACGTCGCTGGTGGGACACTGGGCGGGCGGCCTCGGTCTTGCCGGCGTCGTCGCCTGCGCGCTCTTCGCGGCGATTGCAGGATCGAGCGTGGCGACGGTGGTGGCGATCGGCTCGATCATCCTGCCCGCCATGGTGGAGCACGGCTTCCCCAAGCGCTTCGGCGCCGGCGTCATCACCACCTCGGGCGCGCTCGGCATCCTCGTGCCGCCCTCGATCATCCTCGTGCTCTACGGCGTCTCGACTAACGTCTCGATCGGCGCGCTTTTCATGGCGGGCGTGCTGCCGGGGGTGACCCTTGCATCGCTGCTCGGCCTCCTCACCTGGGTTTACGCCTGGCGCAAGCGCTATCCGCGCATGGCCCGGGCAAGCTGGGGCGAGCGCTGGCGCGCCTTCCGCGAGAGCGTCTGGGGCCTTTTCCTCATCGCCATCGTGCTGGGCGGCATCTACAGCGGGCTCTTCACGCCGACGGAAGCCGCCGCCACCGCCGCCGTCTATTCCTTCGTCATCGCCGTCTTCGTCTATCGCGACATGCCCTTGAAGCGCGTGCCGCGCGTGCTGCTCGATGCCGCCAATTTGAGCGCAATGCTGCTCTACATCATCACCAACGCGGTGCTGTTCTCGTTCCTGATGACGAACGAGCAGATCCCGCAGGCGATGGCGGCGTGGATGATCAACCAGCACTTCGCGCCCTGGGTCTTCCTCCTGGTGGTGAACATCGTTCTGCTCGCTGCGGGCAACGTCATGGAGCCCTCCTCCATCCTGCTCATCATGGCGCCCATCCTCTACCCCATCATCATCAAGCTCGGCATCGATCCCGTCCATTTCGGCATCTTGATGGCGGTCAACATGGAGGTGGGCCTTTGCCATCCGCCGGTGGGCCTCAACCTCTATGTGGCGAGCGGCATCGCCAAGATGGGGATCAGCGAGCTCACCATCGCCGTGCTCCCCTGGCTCATCACCATGCTCTGCTTCTTGGCGCTGGTGACGTATTGGCCGGCGCTGTCGCTGGCACTGCCGCATTTCTTGGGGATCAGGTACTGAGGCGGGACGCACGCGAAGGGGAGTCCTCCTCCGCCCTTTAGGGCGGAGGAGCTAGAGGAGGTGGGCCGCTCCGCCGGCGCGGCGGTGCAGGCGAGCGCCGAGTTTCCCCCACCTCACCCCACCTCTCCGCCCCCGAGGGCGGAGAGGAGTTGTATCGCGGTCTCGGCTAAGTGAGCGAGCCGCCGATCTGCGCCTTCGCGACGGAGGCGCGCACGACGGGAATCTCATGGTCGGCGAGCGGCCGCATGCGCTGCTTGCGCTGGAGCGCACGCTCGATGAAAGGCGCGAGTGTCGCAGCCTTCGCCCTTTCGCGCGCTTCCGCCTCCGCCTTGAAATCCGGCATGACGCGTGCCGCGAACAGCTCGAGCGCCGCGCAAATATCCTCATGGCGATTGCGGCCCGCCTGCTGCAGGAAGATGATCTGGTCGACGCCGGCCTCCTGGTAGCCGCGCAGATGCCCGCGCATGTCGTCGGGCGTGCCGATGCCGGGCGCTTGTCCCGCATTCTGCGCTGATGCGGCGGCGATGAGGCGGTCGGTCTTGTCGCCGCGCTTTTGCTGGAAGTCCTGCCACATCCGCGAGCGGCCGGGGACGGTGTCTTGCGCCACGAGCGCGTTCAGCGCGTAGCCGAAGAACTCGAAGCCTTCCTGGCCACGGCGGATGGCTTCGGCGCGGTCCTCATGGATGGAGAAGGCAGAGACCATGGCGATGTTGGCGTTGACGGACCATCCCAGCGGCACGCATTGCTCGCTCTTGATGATGTCGTAATAGATCGTGCTCCAGGTCCTCGCTTCCTCGGGATTGACGAAGGAGAAGGCGAGCGCGCCCAAGCCCAAGCTCGCCGCGATCTTGATGGTCTCGCGGTTGGTGCACGCCATCCACATCGGCGGATGCGGCTTCTGCAGCGGTTTCGGCAGCACGTTGCGGCACGGCATCGAAAAGGAATGCCCTTCGAAGCCGGGATAGGGCTCCAGCACCATCATGTTGGCGATCTGCTCGGCTGCTTCGAGCGCCATCGCGCGCTTTTCCTTGGCGGGAATGCCGAAGCCACCCAGCTCGAGCCGGGTTGCGCCTTCGCCAATGCCGAAATCGACGCGGCCGTCGGAGAGGAGATCGAGCGTCGCAATGCATTCCGCCGTGCGCGCGGGGTGATTGTAGCGCGCGATCACTTGGCGGATGCCGTGGCCCAAGCGGATGCGGTGCGTCAGCGCCGCGGCGCTCGCGAGGAACACCTCGGGCGCCGAGCAATGAGAATACTCCTCGAGAAAATGATGCTCCACTTGCCAGGCATAGTCGTAGCTGAGCCGGTCGGCGAGCACGACTTGCTCGAGCGCCTCCTTGAAGAGACGATGCTCGTCATCCACCGCCCAGGGCTTCGGCAGCTGCAACTCGTAGAAGACGCCGAACCGCATGCCGCACCGCCTTCCCTTTCGTCACGGCCACGAGGTGGAAACCTAGCACCCCGCCAGCATCCGTTCGAGCACATCAAGAAGCGGCGCCTGGCCCTCATTGATCTTGCGCCGCGCACTGGCGAGATCGAACCATTGGGCGCGGTCGACTTCGGGAAAGCTTCGGCGCTTGCCGGAGCGCGGCGGCCATTCGAGATCGAAGCTGTTGCTTTTGATGGCGCCGGCATCGCAATCGCCTTCCCCGGCAAAGGCGTGCACGAGCTTGCCGCCGGCTTGCTTCACCGCCGCAAGCGGGCGCAGTTCCGGCGGTGGGGCGAAGCCGGTCTCTTCGTGAAACTCCGCTTTGGCCCGCGCCAGCAAATCCTCGCCGGCTTCCGCCTCGCCTTTGGGAATGGACCAGGCGCCCTCGTCGCGCTTTGCCCAGAAGGGCCCGCCGGGATGGACGAGAAACACCTCGAGCGCGTTGCCGCGGCGGCGATAGAGCAGGATACCGGCGCTGATCTTGGCCATCGCCCCAAGATAGGGCGGCGGCTATTTCTTCGCGACCCCGCGCGCCTTCATGAAATCGTCGATCTTCGACACCGCCTGAAGGCATTGCTCGAGCGGGAGCTTAGGATCGGCGCATGGGTTTGCTTCGACGGCTGGGCGCGCTGCAGGAACCGGCGCGGCGTTGTCGAAGGCCACGCGCGCGCGGCTGTCAAGACAGTCCGCCATCGTCGGCGCGCTGCCGCACGCGGCGACCGCCGCGGGATGCGCGAGCGCGAAGAGCGTGCGCTGGTCGGGCTCCCCGCTCGCGGGAAGCCCCACCTTCTCCTGGTAAGTCGTGAGCGCCCTCCGCGTCGCCGGACCGAGCGTGCCGTTGGTCGTGCCGTCATAGAGGCCGAGAATGTGCAAGAGCACCTGCGCCGATTGCACCTTCTGCCGCTCGGCGGCGTCGACGGGACTTTCGCGGACGATGCGCGCTTCCTCGGCAACGGCAAGCGTCGCCGAAAGGGACACTCCCAAGAGAGCGGCGATGATCACACGCACTCCGGCACCTCGTGGGCCAATATGCTCGATGCCGGAACGATATCAGGTCTGCCCGCCCCCATCTACCCGGGATCACACAATGCCACAGGGGTATCATCGAGTCGCAGTGCTTCCGCGGGTGTGCTGTGGTACGGGCGACACACCGATGTGGCACCGCGCAACGGTGAAGCGCAGCCGCGACTCCGGGAAACACGTGCGCTTGCTCGCGACTCGTGGGAACCGCGGCTACGGCTCGCGCGTCACCCCTGAGGCGGCGATCACCTCGGGAATGGCGGCGGGATTCTGCGGCGCCATGACATGGGCGCCGGCGATGCCCGGCACCTCCCTCAGCTGTTGCAAGAGCTCGATACAGATTTGCGCGCCTTCGCGCCTGGGATCGGCGGCGCGCTCGAGGCGCTCGATGATCGCATCGGGCACGATGGTGCCGAAGAGCTTCTCGCGCATCCACCGCGCCGAGCGCGCCGAGGGAATGGGCGCCACGCCGACGAGAATGCCGGCGCGCTCGCTCAAGCCGAGCTCGACGAGCCGCGCGGCATAGCGGCGCACCACCGCGATATCCATGCAGAACTGCGTCTGCACGAATTGTCCGCCGGCGGCGATCTTCGCCGCCAGGCTGGGCGCGGTCCATCCGGCCGGCGGATCGACCGGCACGTCCGCGGCGCCAAGGAAGAGCGCGACCGGCCCTTTCACCGGCGTCCCGGATGGCAGCCGCCGCTCGTCCCGCAACGCGCGTGCCATGGCCAACAGGCCGCGGCTGTCGAGATCGAAGACCGCCTTCGTCTCCGGCTGATCGCCGGCGCTCGGATCATCGCCGCTGAGCACGAGCAGATTGGTGATGCCGAGCGCCATCGCGCCCAGGAGATCGGCCTGCAGGGCCAGGCGATTGCGGTCGCGGCAGGTCATCTGCAGGATCGGCTCGATGCCGGCCTCGCGCAGGAAATGCGCCGCCACCAGGCTCGAGAGATGCGCCTTGGCCCCGGCGCCGTCAGTGACGTTGACGGCGGTGGCGAGGCCTTTGAGCGCCTTGACGCGCACGATCGCCGCGGCGGCGTCGGTGGTGACGGGCGGCGTTAGCTCCGCGGTGACGACAAAGCGCCCGCTCCTGAGCCGCTCGGCAAGCGCGCTCGGCGCGCGATTGGTCGCTCCCGTTGTCATTGCCGGCCATACTAGCGGGCGATGGATCGACCTGCACTTGGCCTTGCCGAGCTGCCAGACCATATGAATGATGGGAGCGCGTAGCGAGGAGCGCCTTCATGAAAAAGCAAACGATCGCCGCCCTGATGGTATTGACCGCCGCCGGCTGCGCGAGCCCGCCGCCGCCCGATCCGCAGCAGAGCACCATCAGCGCGCTGGGCACGCCCTTCCTCATCGCCTTCAAGATACCGGTTTGCGCGGCAACGGTGGCGCTGGCGGCGCCTCTCGCCGGCGCCACCGGCCTCGCTCCCACCTACGACAGCCACGTCATCCGCGCCGAGCTCGACGAAGGTGTGCGGCAGAATTGCGGACCGCCCTACGTGCTCGCCCCCTAACCTCGCGGAGGTCGTGATGCGCGCCGTTTCTCTGTTCCTGGTCATCGCCGCGCTCATGGCCGCCCATCCTCAGGCGGCGCGCGCCAACCTCGTCTGCCGAACCGAGCTCGCCGACGGCCGCATTCTGTTCACCCAGCCGGTGATGGGCCAGGACGGCATCTTCTGCCGGCGCGACGTGTTCGATCACCGCCACGACGTCTTCGCCGAACGCCACGAGTTCGCGACGCCGTCGCTGCCGCATATGAACTTCACGACGCCGACCGCCCCCTTCACCACCGGCGAGATCGGCCCCTTCACGACGTTCTCGAACTCACCACCGCACGAAATGCGGCATCGCTAGCAAAGCCCCTCTCCCGCGAAGCGGGAGAGGGAGGGGCCTATCGCGCAGCGATGGGAGGGTGAAGGACAGCCGGAGCCGAGCCTATTCGATCACCTCGTCCGCGCGGACGAGGATCGACGGCGGAACGGTGATGCCGAGCGCCTTCGCCGTCTTGAGATTGATCTTGAGCTGAATTCGATCCGGTGCCTGAACCGGAAATTCTGCCGGGTTGGCGCCGGCGAGAATCTTGCCGGAGATTTCTCCGAGTTGCCGAAAGATATCGAAGATGTTTGCACCGTAGCTCACCAGTCCGCCCGACGCGGCCAGGTCTTGCGGGTCATAAATCGCGGGAACGGCGAAGCGCGCCGCAAGCTCGGCGAGTTGCTTGTGGTACGCCGTCAAGATCGGCTGATTGCCGATGACGACACCCGCCGCCTTCTGCTGAACCACCGTCGCGAAAGCCGTCTCGAAATCGCGATCGGTCGTCACGGTGACAACGATGATTGGCCTACCCAGCGCCTGTCCCGTTGCCTTCGCCGCCTTCTCCAACAGTGAGGCTTCCGTATTCGGATCGACGAGCATCGCAATCGGAGCACTCCCGGGAATGAGCTCGCTTAACAACTCAACCTGCTTCGGGATCAGTAAACTATTTTCCACGCCGGTGAGGTTGCCGCCGGGATGGTTGAGGCTGGCGACCAAGCCGAGCTCAACGGGATCACCGATCGAGATGAAAACGATGGGGATGGACGCCGTCGCCGCCTTCGCGGCAGCGACCGACGGAAGCCCGCTCACCGCCGCGATCAGCGAGACATGCTTCTGCACCGCCTCGGCGGCCCGCGCCGGGAACTGTTCGGGATGGCCTTCGGCGGACGCATCTTCGATCGTTAGATTGCGTCCCTCGACATATCCGGTCGCGGCTAGCCCCTTGAGCAGGAAAGGAAGAGCAACGGAATGGCTCGGATGCAGCGCGCTGAGCCAGGCAACACTGGCGTGCGGCAGCTCGGCAAGCGCGCCCAGCGGCGCCGCTGCGACACCGCCGAGCGCAGCAATGAACTCGCGCCTCCTCACCCGATGACTCCTCCCCTGGCCGCGACGGGATGTAAATGGTCCGAAGCGGGACTCTATCAGGTCGGGTGGCGCTTAAGTGTGCCAAACCTCACAGATGCGCGTGGTCCTGCCCTCACGCTCCCGCTTCCGCGGGCGAGGGGCTGCTAACGGGCTCCCTCTGCCGGTCGTTCGGGCTCTTGGAGCTGGCGCCAGGCGAGGATTTGGTAGGGGGCGCCGCCGCGAGCGGCTGCGGAGACGACCGCCTGCCGAATGAAGCGGGCGCCGCCGGCGGTGCGGCCTTCCGAGGTGACGGTCACCACTTCGAGGCCGGCATGGGCAATGAAGTCGCCGATGCCGTTCAGCGCCGGCAACCCGCCCGGTACCGGCCCCAAGCGATCGCGCGCGGCAAGGAAGGCATCGACCTCGGCCGGCCGCGCGCCCGGCAGGCTGCGCAGCACCTCGGCGGGCGCGGTCAGAGGGTCGACGCGGTCGCGCCGGGTATAGACAGTGAGAAAGGGCGCGGCGCGCGCATAGACCGCGCCGGTGATGCCGGGGACGGCGCGGAGCTGCTCGAGCGCGAGAAAGGGGCCGCTGCGCGCCACGGACCCGTCCGCCGCATCGCCGCCATGCTGGCGCCGCCAGTCCTGAACCGCCGCGGCGAGCGCCTCGGCGTCGGCGATGCCGAGCGTGCGGAACAAGCCCGCGAGCAAGGCGGGCGGCGCGAGATTGAGGTCGATCTTGCCGCCTTCATCCTGCACGCTGACGCGGATCGTGCCCTCGCCATAGGCGAGATTGTGCGTCGCGCCGTCGATCCGCCAGGCCGTGTCCTCGTTGTTGTCGAGCACGTTCAGAAGCGCGAGCGACACGCCGGTATCGGCGATGGCGCGTGCTTCGGCCGCGTCTGCTTGATTGCGCGCGAGCTTGAGCTCGGTGCGCGCATCGCCGGCGAATCCCACCACCATCACGGCGAGAAGCGCCATCACCCAGAGCACGAGCACGAGCGCGATGCCGCGCTGGCGCGCGGAGGCCCATTCGATTTTGCCGTTCCGCGCCTTCACCTTCCCGCCGCTTCGCGGCGGGCTCCTTCCTCTCCCCAACGGGGCGAGTTAGAGGGTGAGGGGGATTGTTTCATCGCCTCCACCGCTGCTATCGCGCGCGCGGCTCAAGCGGCTTCACGAGGCGCATGCGATCACGCAAATCGTCGGTCATGTCGCGTGCCTCTTTGGCGTTGCGCACGATCCTGGGCGAGAGCAGCACGAGGAGCTCGGTGCGGCCAAACTTGCGGTCGTCGGTGCGGAAGAGAGAGCCAACGACGGGAATATTTGAGAGCACGGGGATGCCCGAACGCGTGTTGCTCTGATTGTCGAGGATGAGACCGCCAAGCGCGATGGTCTCGCCATCCTGCACCACCACCGACGTGACGATCCGCCGCTGCGAGATGGTTGGCGATTGGATGGTCGAAGAGGTCGTCGACACCGGTTGACTCACCTGCTGATCGATGTCGAGGCTGATGAGGCCGCTCGAATTGACGCGCGGCGTGACCTGAAGTACGACGCCAGTGTTGAGGTATTGCACGCTGTTGACGAGCGGCGCCCCGGCCGCGATCACGCTTTGCGCCGATTCGGTGACGATCGGCACCTGATCGCCGACCTGAAGACCGGCGGTCTGGTGATCGAGCACGAGAAGATGCGGCGCCGAGACCACGTCCACATGGGTGATCTCGGAAAGCGCGCTTAGCACCACCTTGGCCTTGCCGCCGCCCAGGACGTAGTTGAAGCCGGGGAAGCCGGCGACGATGTCGGCCGCCGTGTTGATGCCGGTCGTGCCCTGGTTGAGCTCGAACTTGCTCGAGGCCTTGCTGAAGAACCACTGCAGACCGAATTGCAGGTTGTCGTTGAGCGTCACCTCGGCAATGGTCGCCTCGATCAGCACCTGGAGCGGGACGATGTCGAGCCGCTGGATCATCGCCTCGATCATCTTGTAGTCGCGCGGCCGCGCGAAGATGACGAGCGCATTGTTCTTCTCGTCGGCGACGATGTGGACCGGGGGTAAGGCGAGCTCGCCCGGACCGCCGGCGCCGCCGCCGCCCGCCGCGGGCTTGAGCGCGGCATTGAGCGCCTGGCGCCCCTGCGCGCCACCTTGGCGCGAGCCGGGCGCGTTGAGCGTCTGCGGCGTCTGCGGCGTCGGCAGCGCCGTCGACGGTGCGCCGAGCCCTCCCGCCGCGCCGCCCACCCCGCCTGGTAAACCGCCGCCGCCAACGCCGGCAGCGCTCGGCAAGCCGCCGGCGCCGCCCGGTGTCTGCCCGCCCAGCTCGACCAGCTTGCTGCCGGGTGCCGTCTCCGGCTGCACCGTGCTGACATTGCCGGACGACAGGAGCTGTGTCAGGACGGCGGCGAGATCGGCGGCGCGGCTGTTCTGCACGCGGTATTCGAAAAGCCGCGGCGTCGTCTGATCGTCGCCGTAGTCGAGCCGGTCGATCCAGGTTTTGACCTGTGCGAGATAGCCCCGCTGCGGCGAAATGACGAGGAGCGCGTTCAAGCGCTCGATTGGCACGATGCGGACGAGCCCCGCCACCGGAGCGTTGCCGCCCTCGCCGAAGATCGGCTCGAGCTCGTTGGCGATGTCCTTGGCAATGCCGACGCGGAGCGTATAGAGCGCAAACGAGGTTCCCGCGAGCCAGTCGACGTCGAATTGCCGCACGAGATCGGCGAAGCCGGAAAGATCGGTGCCGGCGCCGCTGATGATCAGCACGTTTCGCGCCGCGTCTGCTTGCAGCAATCCGCCGGGCGGCACGAAGGGATCGAGCACGCTCTTGAGCGCGGGCGCCGAAGCGTAGCGCAGCGGCAGCACGCGTGTGGCGAAGCCCGGACCGCCCTCGGCACCCGGCGCGCCGCCAGCCTTCGCCGCGTCCTCGATCGGCAGCACGCGGTAGAGATCGCCGCTGTGCACGAGCGCGAGGCCGTTCGCGCGCAAGATCCCTTCAAAGGTCGAGAGCACCGCTTCGCGCGGCACCGGCGCACCCGTTTGCGCGGTGATCGTCCCCTGCACCTTGGCGTCCACGACATAATCGAGATGGAGCTGCTCGCCGAGGATTTCGCGCACGACGTCACGCACATCGGCATTGGCGAAGTTGAAGCTGATGCCGCCGTCGCTCGCCACGACACGGGCCGGACGCGCCGTACCGGGCGTGCTCACGAGAACGCCGGTGCCGGGAAAGACCTCGGGTGCCCTAGGCGGTGCCGTCGGCTGCTCATTGGCGGCCGTCTCCGCCGCGCGGCTCACCGGCGGTGTCGCGCGGCTTGGTTCCACCGCTCCTGGGGGCGGCGTCGGCGTGCACGAGGCCAGCGCCAATGCGAGCGCCATCGCGAGGCTTCGCGCGCGCCGCCCCAAGCGGCGCGCGTGGAAAGAGCCTGCTGTCTTTCTGCCGCTCCGCTCGATCGGACACGGCGATCGTTGCCACACCGAAATGTTCATACGGTGCCACCCTCCCCCAAAATCGGCCGTCTAGGTTGTTGGAGATCGGCCGGCGCCGCAATATGCAACGTGAATCATGACAGTGATTTTACTGTTGCGTGGGATCGCCAAACAGTGCCGGCAGCGAAGCCCCGGCGGGAGGCGCCGACGGCAGCTGCGCGCCGCGCGATGGCGGCGGCGCCGGCGGGCTCGCGGCAGCGGCGCGGCGCTGCTGTGGCGCCGGCGTCGGCGCCTTGTCCTTGGCTTTCACCTCGACGCGATTGTCGCCGCGGCGCAGGACGACGCGGTCGAGTTGCACCGCTTCGAGAGTCCATCCATCCACCTCTTGGCCTTCCGCAACGCGGTCGATGTGCGGCGGCAGGCCATGCTCGAGCAACGCATGGCGCTCCTTCGCCGAGAGCACGACACCCACCAGCGCAAAGGGCGCCGTCGCCCCGGGCGCCGCCGCTTCCGGCGCAGGCGGCCGGCGCGTCTCCGAAAAGACCGGCCGCGCCAGCACCTCGCCGAAGTCACGCAGCGGCGACATGGTGAAGCGCGGCTCGCTTGCCGCGGCAAGAGCGGGCTTCTGTTGCAGACGCGTGGCGGCGCGGGCGCCGGGATCGGCGAGCGGCGGCTCGAGCTCGAAGAAAACGATGACGGCAAAGCCGCCGCAGAGAAGCGCGAGCAGCGCGGTGCCGAGAAAGCCGCCGCCCCGAGCGCGCCTCACGCCGGCCTCCGGAGATATCCGTAGAGGTCGAAGCGCACCTCGAGGAGCGGGTCGTCGCCGACACCACGATTGCGCTGCGCGCCGCGCGCGCGGATCTCGACGTTGTCGAGGAAGAGGAGCGGCGAGGCGGATTCGAACTGATAGAAGATACGCTGCAGCGCCTTGAGCTTCACCACGATCTGCCCGCGCACGGCGGCCTGGCGGAACTGACCCTCCTCGCGGACCGCCAGGATCTGCGTGCTGCGCAGCTCGCCTTGCGCCGCTTCGACCGCGGATTTGATGCGGTTCTGTAGCTCGGCGGCTGCCAAGGCCTCGTTGGCGCTCTGGAGGAATTCGCCGGCGTCCGGACGCCGCTCCTTCAGCTTCGCAAGCTCGGTTTCGAGCGCCGCCACGTCCTCATCCGACCGTTCGGCGCGCGTCAGCGCCGCGGCGAGCCGCTCGCTGGAGCCGCGCGCCACCTCGTATCTCTCCTTGATCGGCGCAGCGATGCCGAAGACGAGCAGCAGCAGCAAGAGCGCCAGAATGGCCAGTGCCGCAGCGCGGCGGAGGTTGGCGGAGAGCGGCGCCATCACGTCCCGCTCCCCTGCATCACCTGCACCGCGATGTGGAAGCGCTCGCGGCCGGTCTGTTTGTCGGGCGTCACTGGCGAGCGGAAGCTCGTGCCGCGGAAGCGGCGCGACTGCTCGAGGAGCGCCACGAGCTCGGAGCTCGAAGCGGTGATGCCGGTAAGCTCGAGCTCGCTGCCACGCAGCTGCCATTCCGAGAGGAAGGTGGCATCGGGCAGGATGCGGGTGATCTCGGTGAGCAGCTCCGAAACGCTGGGATTGGCGCGCTTGCGATCGATGACGAAGCGCGCCGCCTTGCGCTCGCCGTCGATTTCCTTACGCAAGGCCGCGGCGCGTTCCGCCGACTGCTTCAGCGCCGCGAAATCGCGCGCCAGCGCCCTGGCGCGGCTCTCGGCGTCGCTGATCGGCAGATAGATTGCCACCACCGCAAGCCCCGCCGCAGCCGCCGCGAGCGCGTAGTTGAGCCGGGTAACCGCGCGGCGCGGCGCGGGCGCCGCCGCAGGCAGCAGATTGCCCGAGGGAAGGCCGTTCTCGCCATCGGCGGCGAGCTCGACACGGTCGAGCTCGAGGCCGAACGTCGCAGCCGCCGCCGCCGCGTCGGCGACGACGCGGCGCGGCACCACGGTGAGCTCGACGCTGAGACGCTTTCCCGCCGCCTCGCGCGCGAGAATGCGATGGGCATGGTAGGCTTGCGTTGGATTGAACGGCGTGTGACGGTCGAGCTCGAAGGAGATCACCTCGCGCAAATTGGACTCGGCGATGAGCGGCAGATCGATGACGGTGCGCGTGCCGCGCGCCGCGGCAAGCCGCATCGTCACCTCGATCGCGCCGGCATGCACCGCACGGTCGATGCCGCGGCGGCGTAGAATGGCCGGGAGACGCCGTTTCGCTTCGTCCTCGCTGCCTGCCAGCACCGCCAGGCGCTCGACCGACCGGCCGCGCTCGATCCGCAGCTCAATGGCATCGCCCTCATCGAGCAGCACCAGCCGATCGGCGCTCCGCGCGAGACCGCGGGTAAGCCGCTCCGGAATCATGGCGCGCAGCTCGCCCACCCACCACTCGAAGGCGACGCGCATCAGGACGAAAAGGCGCTTCATCGAACTCATTATTGACGGTGCGTTGCTGCCGGAGGGTCCGCCTGTCCGGCACCGATCATAGCACAGCGGTGGCGGCCGCGAGACTCGCGAACGATGGCGTTAAGGTCGCTCCGGGCCGCCATGCCAAAGGCTCGGATCTTGCGAAAGGCGCAACGCCACGACGAGATCGGGCACCCTCTCGCCCCCGGACAAGGTGAGCGTCAGGCGCACCAGCGCCGGGAGATAAGGCAGTTCGCGCCAACTCTCGTGCCAGCGCGGCGCGGTCTCGCCCGCGATCACGCCGAAATAGGCGAATTGCGCCTGCCGCACCCCTTCGAGCACCAGGGTCTCGCGCAACGGCGCGGTGGCCCCGCCGGCGCCCGTGTCATAGGCGCGCACCCGAAGGCTGAGCGCGCCCGCCGCGGCACCGCGCCGCACGAGCCCGAGGCCTATGAGCTCGAGCCCGCCGCTCTCGGCACTTTCCGGCGCAGGGCCGACGAATTCGAGTTCCTCGGCCGTTCCGTCGAAAGCGAGCGCCACCGTGGGACCGGCGATGCTCGGGCGCGACCCCTCGATCTCGAGAGGACGCGCATCGGCAAGACTGCGGCGCATGAACGCCTGAACGAGGGTGACGCGGGAGCCGCGGTCGAGCCGCGCAGTGCGCCATTCCACTTGATGGCTCGCGAGCCGCAGGCCGCCGAAGAGCATGCCCATGAGAAGGCCCAGCACCGCGATGCCGATCAGGAGCTCGAGCAGCGTGAAGCCCGCCGCGGAACGGAGGCGCCCCGCGCTCATGGCGGTCCCAAGCGGATCGCCGAGAGCGAAACTTGGCGCTGGCGCACGCCGTCGCGCCAAAGCACATCGACGCCCATCTCGTAGGCCGCCAGCGGTCGACGCTGATCGTCGCGCACCAGATCGCTCCGCCGCTTCACGCTGACATGGCGCGCATAGGCGCCGACGCTGTCGCTGACATCGCCTTCGGCAACGGGACCGAGCCAAAGGGTATCGAGGCTCGATTGCGCGATCAGCACCGCCTTCGCATAAGCCTCAGCACTCCCCTCGGCGCGCAGCCCTGCGGAAAACACACGGTAAACCGCGCCAAGCAGCAGCACGGCGACGGTGAAGGCGACGAGCATCTCGGCCAAGGTGAAGCCGGCGACGCGGCTCCTGACCGGCCCAAGCTCGAGATTGCCCCTCTCCACCCGCCCTTGCGGCGGGAGGGGGTAGTGTGAGGGGAGCGGCGCCGCGCGCGCGATGACAGAGATCCAGGCGCCGAAGCACCCCCTCACCCTACCCCCTCCTGCACTTCGTGGGGGCGAGGGGCGATAACATTGAGGAGGTCTTGGCGTGCGTCCGATCACTGCCGGTCTTTCTCGTTGCGCACCGAGACCCCGCCGGTGAGCCAGTCGACGAGGACGGCAAGGCGCTCGCCGTCGCGGCGCAGCATGAGGCCGCCGCCGCTGGCGCTGCCGTCGGGATAGAAGCGGATGCGGCCGATCTTTGGGCTTTCCTCTTCCGTGGCCGTCGTCGCAAGCCGCACCTCGGCGCCGCGCGGAAATGCCGCCGCACGGCCCCCTTCCCCTTGATAAAAGCCGTGCTCGAGATCGACGGTGAGGGCGGTGGTCGCATTGGCGAGGATGGCGCGCTCGCGGACAAGACGCAGCGAGGCGGCGACGTCGCGCGCGGCGCGTTCGAGCTCGCGTCCACCACGCCGGCCGCCGACGGGCAGCACGGCGGCGAGGACGAGCGCAGCGATCGCCAGTACGACGACCAGCTCCAGAAGCGTGAAGCCGCGGCTCCTTTCGCTCACCGCGTTGTCACGCCCTGGGTGTCGACGGTGCTGATCGCCTGATTGTCGGGGCCGACCGTGAACAAGTCGTATTCCCCCGACTGGCCGGGTATGCGGTACTGGTAGGGATGGCCCCAGGGATCGAGCGGCATGCCCGAGCGCGTCTTGATGTAGGGGCCGTGCCAGCCGGGCAAGCCGCCGGGATTGATGACCAGCGCCTGCAACCCCTCCTGCTGCGTCGGGTAACGGCCGTTGTCGATCAGGAAGAGATCGAGTGAGGTGCCGAGATTGGCCATCTCGATCCGCGCCGTGTCGACCTTCGACTTGGCGAGATATTTGAGCACCTGCGGCGTCGCGAGGGCGACGAGCAAGCCCAGGATCGCCAGCACGACCAGGAGCTCGACAAGGGTGAAGCCGGCGTCACGCCGGCGGCGCGCGACGGCTCGGCGGCGCCAAGTTTGCGAGATCGAGAACACCGGCCTTACCTCCTCATATCGCGAGATCATAAATGCTGAGCACCGCCGTCAGGATCGAGCCTATGACACCAGCGACGATGGCGCCCATGACGATGGTGAGCGTCGGTCCGACGAGCGCCAACAGGCGGTCCGTGCTCTGGCGCAGCTCGGCTTCGTAGATGTCGGCAAGCTTGAAGAGCATCTCGTCCTGGCGGCCGCTCTCCTCGCCGACGCGCATGAGATGGACGACGAGCGACGGGAAGACACCGGAGGCGCGCATTGGCTCGGCCAAGCCCTTGCCGGTTTGGGCGCGCTCGGCAACGAGCTCGATCGCCTCGGCAAAGACGACATTGCGCGTCGTCTCGCGGGTGATCGCGAGTGCGCTCAAAAGCGAGACGCCATTCTTGAGCAAGGTGCCGAGCGTGCGGCTCAACTGCACGATCTCGAACTTGGCGATGAGGGGCCCGACGAGCGGCAGGCGGAGGGCTAGGCGCTGCCAGGCTTTCCGCGCCGCGGGGTTCTTCAATTGCCGATAGGCGAGGAGCGCGGCGACGACGAGCACCAGGAGCGCAAGCCACCAGTAATCGGCGAAGAAATCCGCCGCGGCGAGGAGCGCGCTCGCCGCGGGCGGCAGCGCCGTGCCCGCTTGCTCGAAGAGCGGGCGGAAGCGTGGCACGACGAAGCCAAGGAGGACCACGATCGAGCCGATGCAGATGACGGCCACGATGGCGGGATAGACGAGCGCCGATTTGATGTGCTCGCGCGCGGCGCGGCTGCGCTCGATATATTCGGCAAGTCGCGCCAGCACCGCTTCGAGGCTGCCGCCGGCCTCGCCCGCGCGCACCATGCTGACGCAGAAATCCGGAAAGGCGGCACTCTCGGCCGCCATCGCGTCCGCCAGCGTCGCGCCGCCGCTGATCTTGTCGCGGAGCCTGCGGAGACACTGTCGTTCGCGCGGCCGCTCCACCAGCTCCTCGACGATGGCGAGCGCCTCGTCGAGCGCCAACCCAGCCTCGAGCAAGGTCGCGAGCTGCCCGGTGATGAGCGCGAGCGACCGACGCGAGAGGGTGCGCCGGCCAAAGACCTCGCCGAGATCGACGGTGGCAAGCGACCCCGCGCTCACCTCGTGCACGCGGATCGGCACATGGCCCGCGGCGTGGAGGCGCTCGATCACCGCCGATTTGCTCGGCGCTTCCATGCGGCCCTCGATCGTCTCGGAGGACGCTTCGACGGCGACGTAGCGGAATTGCGGCATGGCTCAGACGTCGCGCGTGACGCGCAACACCTCCTCGATCGTGGTGTCGCCGTCGAGCGCCTTGAGGAGCCCGTCCTGGTACATGGTGCGCATGCCTTCCTCGACGGCAACCCCGTGGATTTCGCGCGCCTCGGCGTGATTGAGCACGAGGCGGCGGATCGCGTCCGACATGGCGAGCACCTCGAGCACCGCCATCTGGCCGCGATAGCCGGTGCCGGCGCAGTCGGCGCATCCGACGGCATCCCAAAGCTGCGGCGCGGCGCCGTTCGCGAGCGCGCGAAGACCGAGGCGGTCGGCTACTTCCTCGAGCACGTGACGGGGCCGCCGGCAGCTCTGGCAGAGGCGGCGGACAAGACGCTGCGCGGCGACGCCGTTCACGGTGGAAGTCACGAGGTAGTCGGCGACCTTCATGTCGAGAAGCCGGGTGATCGAGCTCGCGGCGTTGTTGGTATGGAGCGTCGAGAGCACGAGATGGCCGGTGAGCGCCGCCTGGATGGCGATCTCGGCGGTCTCGAGGTCGCGCATCTCGCCGATCATGATGATGTCGGGATTGTGACGCAGCAGCGTGCGCAGGATCTCGGCGAAGGTGAGACCGATCTGCGGCTTCACCTGCACTTGGCTGACGCCGTCGAGCTGATATTCGATCGGGTCCTCGACGGTGAAAATGTTTTTCTCGGGCGTATTCAGCCGCGTCAGGCTCGTATAGAGCGTCGTCGTTTTGCCGCTGCCGGTCGGCCCCGTCACCAGCAGGATTCCCTGCGGCACATCGAGAAGCTCGCGGTAGCGCTCGAACGTGTCGGGGCGAAAGCCCAAGGTGGCGAAATCCTCGACGAGCGAGCCGCGATCGAGAATGCGCATGGTGACGCGCTCGCCGTGCAAGGTCGGCACGGTGGCGATCCGGAGATCGTAATCGCGGCCGCGGATCGCCACGCGAATGCGGCCATCCTGCGGCAACCGGCGCTCGGCTATGTTGAGCTTCGCCATGATCTTGATGCGCGAGACGATGGCGGCGCGAAGACGCACCGGCGGCGTCGCCCCTTCGCGCAGCACGCCGTCGATGCGGTAGCGTACCATGAGGCGATCCTGGAACGGCTCGATGTGAATGTCGGAGGCGCGGCTCTCGACGGCGCGCGCGATGAGCAGGTTGACGAGGCGGATGACCGGCGCCTCGCTCGCGAGATCGCGGAGGCGATTGACGTCCTCGTCGACGCCGCCCTCGCGGCTCTCCTCGATCTCGTCGACGATCTCGCCGAGCGAGCCCTTTTCGCCGCCATAAAGCCGCTCGTAGGCGAGCTCGATGTCCGAGGGCGCGGCGACGCGAAGCCGCACCGGCTTTCCCGCCAGGAGCGACATCGAGCGCACCGCATGCTCGTCGAGCGGATCGGCGGCAGCGATCTCGAGATGCTCGTCGGTCTCGGCGAGCGGCAGGATTTGCGCTTGGCGGAGGAATTTCGGGCTCGCCCCCTCGCAGACCGGCGCGTCCGGATAGTCGCCGGGACCGGCGAGCGGCAGATCGAGCTCGTGGGCCATGGCGGAAGCGATATCGCGCTCGGGCACGAGGCCGAGCTTCGCCAGAATCTGCTCGAGCCGCTCGGTGCTCTCCTGGCGCAGCCGGAGCGCCCGGTCGGCGGCCGCTTCGTCGAGCTTTCCCGCTTCGACGAGGCGACTCGCGAGCGCGCGTTCGAAACTGGCGCGGTCAAGGCGCACGCTCGCCTCCCTCCTTCCTCAGCCGATGATCGCTTGCCGTCGAGCGCGGCGCGCGGCCGAGCAAGGCCGTCTCTCCTGCGCCCGGACTACTGAAGCGGCCCATAAAGCCACACGATCCAAGTGCCAATACAAAGACTTGAACCGAAGGGCACGCGTTCGGTGAGAGGAATGCTACCACGGGGAATATGACGAATCAAAGTCGCGGCCAAGGCGGCGAGCGCCGCGATCAGCACTACGCTCGGGAGGCCCGGCCAGCCCACCCAAGCGCCCGCCGCGGCGAGCAGCTTGGCATCGCCGAGCCCGATGCCTTCCCGCCCCCGCCACCACCAATAGAGCTGCCGGACGACGACAATGGCGAGGAAGCCAGCGGCGGCGCCGATCACGGCGGATTCAAGGTTCCCAGGGTCAATGAGGGCGTTCGCCCCGAGCCCGAGCGGCACCAGCGGCAAGGTCAGGAAGTCCGGCAACAGGAAATGCCGCGCATCGATGACCGCGAGCGCCAGGACCGTCCAGCCGAGGATGTCGCTCGCCCAGGCGGCAGCACCGGCGGTCAGCGTCGCCGACCACAACGCCACCCCGAGCGCGGCAAGCTCGATCACCGGATAGAAGAGGCCGAGAGGCTTCCCGCAATGGCGGCAGCGGCCGCGCGCGAGGAGCCAGCTCGCGAGCGGCACCAAATCTCGGGGCGCGAGCACCGTTCCGCAATGTGGGCAGGCGGAGCGTCCCCAGAGGATGCTCTGCGGTGTATCGACCCGCTCGATGACCACCCCAAGGAAGCTGCCGACGAAAGGGGCGACGAGAAGCGCGGGCAACGTGTCGAACGCCCGGTAGTCGAATACGTAGGAAGGGGGGACATCCATCGCCATCAAGAGCCAGTTCCGAGATCTCGCCGCATGATTGAAGCGCCGAAGCAGCTCGTCGATGCGCGAAATGTCCGCTGCGACGCCGACGAAGCTGGAGTTTGTCATCAACCTTACGGCAAATGCGCCCGGTATCGCCATACCGGCTGCCCCTCTGAGGGGCGTCCCTCCTGCCGCCGGCGGCGCCCCTGGAAAGTGTGGCGGCGGCGCCCACTCCCGCAGCGCTATGAGCTACTGCCGGGATGGCCCGGGCTCCGACGATCTTGACCCAGATATCGAAGCGTGCCAGCGACGAGGTAGGCTTAGTTGGCCGCTCGGGGCCCAGCGATGGCTTCGGTGGTCATCGGGATACCGGCGTCGTGCTCGAAAAGCACCGCGGCGGGCACGCTCAAGAGGGCCAGCATCAAGATGGCAATGCCGAGCCAGCGCTCGCGGCGGCTCCAACGCCGCCAGTCCCGCATAATGTCCTTGCCGATAGCCGCCACCTCATCCTCCTGGTCAGGGCGTCAGCGTTCCTGCCGCGCTGCGTCGTGACCGCGCTGTCTTGGACGCGCCTAGGAAACGAACGGGTCTTCATTTCTATTCCGGCGCCGCCAGGCGCATTGATCGCTTGCGCCCTCACTCATAACGATGGGCACGCTGAATCGCGTTTTGCTGTGAGCGAACTCACAGCGCAGGCGGCCTCGCTTCCCTTTACCCGGCGCCGGGGGTCAGAGACAATGCGGCAATGGATCACGCCTTCGTCCGCCGCGAGATTGGTGCCGGATTGAGCGCCGCCCTGGTGGCGGTGCCGATCTGCATCTCCTCGGGCGTGCTCGCCTATGCGCCGCTCGGCCTCGGCTACATCGTGCGGGGCGCGGTGGCCGGGCTCACCAGCGGCGCGCTCGCCGCCATTGTCGCCGCGTTCGTCGCGAGTTCCTCCTTCGTCATCTCCTCGCCGCGCGCCAGCATCTCGCTCATTCAGGCGAGCGTGGCCGCTTTCCTCTTGCGGAACGAGAGCTTTGCCGGCAATCCCGACATGATCATCGACGCGGTCTCGCTGTGCGCCTTCCTGGCCGGGGTGTGGCAGGTGCTCTTCGGCGTCTTCGGCATCGATCGCATCATCAAGTCCACCCCGCACCCCGCGCTCGCGGGGTTCATCAACGGCGTGGCGCTGCTGGTGATCTTGGGTCAGCTGGCACTCCTCTTGGACATTCCCGGCGAGTTCCGGCTGCAGGATCTGGCGACCTTCAGCAATCCCGGCACCATGGCGAAACTCATCTTCGCCCTGTTGCTGGCTGGGCTCGTCCTTTATCTGAGCGCCAAGACCGAGCGCTTGCCGGTGATGCTGATCGTCATGGCGATCGGCACGCTGCTCTTCTTCGGCATCCGCCACACCGTTCCGGCCGTGCCGCTCGGCCCGACCATCGGCGACATTCCCGACCAGGTGACGGCAATCATGCCGCTCACCTCGCTGCTGACCGAGCACGGCCGCAGCGCGTTCCTCGAGGTGGTCCCGGCGCTCCTCATCAGCTCCCTCGTGCTGGCGCTGGTGGGCGCCCTCGAATCGCTGCTGGCATACCGCGTGGCGCAGAACCTCTCCGAGCAGACCTCCGAAGCCTCGCGCGACGTCATCGGCCAGGGTTTCGGCAATCTTATGGCATCACTCCTCGGCGGCGTCGCGTCCGCCGCCTCCTCCGCTCAGCTCACCGCCAACTACGAGGCAGGCGGCCGCTCGCGGCTTTCCGTGCTGGCGGCGGCAGCGGTGCTCTTCGCGCTCGGCACGGTCCTCTCGCCGCTCCTGGGTATCATCCCGGCGGTGGTGATTTGGGCCATCCTGCTGGCGGTGGGCGTGCTGCTCTTCGACGAGTGGAGTCTCCGCGCGCTGCGCGACGTGCTCTTCAAGGGTGCGCGCGCCGCGGTCGTCCGCGGCTGGCGTAATCACATGGTGGCGGCGACGGTGATGGTCATCACCGCGAGCGGTGCGGTCATCGGCGGCACGCTGGTGGGCATCGGTCTTTCCGGCATCCTCTTCATCGCCGATATGAGCCGCTCGATCATCCGACGGCGCTACCGCGGCGACGAGGTTTTCTCAAAGCGGGTGCGGCCGCCCGACGATATAGCGGAGCTGCGCCAGACCGGTGGATCGCGCGCAATACTTGAGCTCCATGGCGTGATGTTTTTTGGCAACGCGGACGAGCTGTCGCGTGAGATCGACAATATCTTCAGGCGCGCGGAGATGGTGCTTCTCGACCTCGAAGGCGTGACCGACATCGACTTCTCCGCTGCCAGCATCTTGCGCTACGAGTTGACGAAGAGCGCGCGCCACCGCAAGGTACTGCTTTTTAGCGGGATGCACTCGGCAGCTTACCAGTTGCTGACCGATCCGATGAGCGGCGCGCCGTTGCCGAAGTCGGTGATCTTCGCCGATCGCGACGCGGCGCTCGAATGGATGGAGGAGCGCGCGCTCGGCCAAGCGAGCCGCGCGGCGCCGACGCGGCTGCCGATCCATCAGCACCAGCTCTTTGCCGGGCTGACGTCCGAAGAGTTCGCGGTTGTGGACGCGCTTCTCGAGCGGGAAGAATATCCCGCTGGCACGGTCCTGTGCCGCGAGGGCGACGAGGCCGATCGCATGTGGATTCTGACCCGCGGCAGCGTCAGCGCGCGCGTGCTCTTGGTCGGGCAGAGGCGCGACCGGCGCATCGCGAGCCTCGCCTTCGGCACCGTTGTCGGCGAGATGGCGATCATCGAGGCGGGGCGGCGCACCGCCTCAATCATCGCCGATGAAGACATCGAGTGCTACGTTCTTAGCAAGGACGCTTACGCCGCCATCGTGCGCGACCGCCCCGCCATCGGCATCAAGCTCATCGCCAACATGCTGCGCGAAGTCGTGCAACGGCTCCGCATCACCTCGGACGAACTCCGCGTCATGACGCGATGACAGCGCGCGGCAACGATCCGCAGCCCCATTTGCCCTTCGCCGTCATTCTGCGATTGAGCGATGTCGCGCTCGCCAAGACGGAATTGGAAGCGACCCTCGGCGCCACGGTTTACCGCTATGAGCGTGAGCGCGCCGGTCCTCTTCACCAGGCCCACATCGACGTCCTGGTCGATGACGGCGCGGCACATGCAAAGGCCGATCTCTGGGCAGAGATCGTCGCCGGCGTCACGCGGATCGGGCCTGCAATCGGAAAGCTCAAACAGAAGCACGCGGTCGGCCGGGCCTCGCTCGATCTGGCAGTGTCGTTTCCCGAGGCCTTAGCGCTCGTCAGCTACGCGTTGCCAAGTCATGTGGCCAAGATCGTTGGCCAGCACGGCATCGACATCGAGTTCTCCGTCTAACGCGGCAACGGTGACGCCAACGAGCGGTGATGTGACCTCGCCGCTCAGGTTACGACGATACGGATCTTGCGCGAGATCACCGGCGGATCGAACGGGATGTGGTCGGCATCGCCGAGCACGAGCTGGAGTGTGTGCGGTCCGGGCGGCAGATCGAGCCGTGCCTCCGTCTGGCCCGCGCCGAAATGAAGGTGTTTCTTGTCCTGCGGGATGGGTTCGTTGGGATTGAGCGGCTCGTCGACATCGACGAAGAGGTGATGGTGACCGGCATTGGGCGCGCGCACGCCGGCGGGCGCCACACCCATGTTGCGGAGACCAAATCGGCACCAGAACGCGCCCTTGATGCGTTGCCCATCGCCGGGCCAGATGAAATAGAGATAAGCGTCCTTGGGCGCCGGCGTGGGTCCGGCGAAAGCCCGTCCCGCGAGGAGCGTCGCCGGAAGCGCGGCGATGAGCCGCCGCCTCGTCAGCTTCGATGTCATCGCCGCCTCCCTCAGAGTGACCGCGCGACGCGGAATCCGTGCGTCAGATACCGCACGCCGGTGTCGTAACTGTCGCGGCTCGTCGTGCGGAGATAGGACGCATCGTTTTGCCAGGAGCCGCCGCGCAGCACGTGCTCGCGGCAATTGTCGCCTTGCCAGGCTGAGCCGTCCGCCGGCGCGCCGTGATAATCCTTGTGCCAGCAATCGGCCACCCACTCCGCGACGTCGCCGCCCATGTCGTGAAGCCCGAAGGGATTCGCGGGAAAGCTTCCGACCTTGACGGGGTGATGGGGATCGTAAGGCTCGCCGCAGCCCTTGCAGGCGGCGACGCCGGGCTTCATCTCGTTGCCCCACCAATACTTCGTTTGCGTGCCGCCGCGCGCCGCATATTCCCATTCGGCCTCGCTCGGCAAGCGGTAGGGTAGCCCGGTGATGCGCGCGAGCCACGCTGCATATTGCTGCGCGTCGCTCCAGCTCACATTGGTGATGGGCGCGTCGTCCTCACCGGCCGCGGCGATCTCCGGACAGGCGTGCGCCGCAACGCATTGCTTCCATTCACCGATGGTGACGGGATACTTGCCGATCGCGAAGGGGCGCAGACTCACGCGATGCGTCGGCCGCTCGGAAGCGTCGTCATTGCTCCCCATCGTGAACGCGCCGCCCGGAAGCTCGACCGTCTCCGGCGCTTTGGGCGGCGCGGGTTTGGGCGGTGGCGTCACCGCCGCAATGCGCTCATCCTTCGGCTCCGGCGCGCGCGCCGGAGGCGGCGCGGTAATAACGGTGCTGCCGTTGGGCGCGGGCGACGGCGTTGCCGCGACGACCGGCTTGCGCATAGCGCCTGTCGCCGTCCACCAGGAATAAGCGCCCGCCGCCCCGGCGCTGCAGAGCACGACGACGATAAGCGCCGCGATCAACTGGAGGCGCGAGTGGCGCGCCTCCGCGACCGCGGCGGGATCCGGCAGCACGCGATAGACGCGGATGGGATCGGTGATGTTCTTGACCTTGCGGTCGCCGAGCGATTGGTAGCCGACGACGAGCTTGTTCTTCACGAGTTCGTAGACGCCGCCCGATATGTAGACGCCGCCGGGATCGGCGAGCGCCTGCAGGCGAGCGGCGAGATTGACGCCATCGCCGTAGACGTCTTCCTGGTCGACAATGACGTCGCCGAGGTTGACGCCGACGCGGAACTGGATCCAGTTCGGACGGCTGAGCGCCGCGTTGCGCCCGGCCATGCTCTGCTGGATCACCACCGCACAACGGACGGCTTCGACGGGACTGGCGAACTCGGCAAGAAAGCCGTCGCCCATCCATTTGATGAGCCGGCCATTGTGCTCCGCGATCGTCGGCTCGATGAGCTCGCGGCGATGGCGCTTCAGCCGCGCGATCGTGCCCTCTTCATCCATGCCGACAAGCCGGCTGTAGCCGGCGATATCCGCCGCGACGATCGTGACCAGCCGGCGCGGACTTTCTGTGTGTGTCTCCCCGCTCATCACCGCTCTCACCAGCGAGGAGAGAAGCCTAGCACCACCGGCACCGGAATGAAGCACGTTCTCGACGTCGCGATGCGATGCGCGTCACACCGCCCGGAAATCGGCACCGCCGGCGAGCAACGACGGTGCGCTGCACTAGATGCGATTGTTAAGGTCGGCGGCTTAGCAACTTCGCTGCGGCAGTCGCCTGGAGCTGAGACGTCAGATGCTCGTGGTGGCCTCGCCAATGGGCGATGATCGCCGCTGCCGTCGCATCGCACTTTGCCGCCAGGTCGACGAGCTCGTCATGGATGATCGCATCGGCGGTCGCGCGCGCGAGGCGGCGCAGGCGCGCCGCCTGGACCAGCAAGTCCTGGGCGAGATTGGCCGAGGTGGAGACCACGGCCCGATCTTCGGCTTCTTCGATGATGATCGTCGTGCTCACGATCGTCCTCTCAAGACGAGAACGCGCGACGCCAATGTCGCACCACCGCGTTAGCGATTGGTTACGATCGGGGACGACCGCTCTACTGAGAGGGGAAATTATAGCGAAATTCGGTAGATTTAGCGGAGTTCGTGCAGCAGCCGATCGAATTCGGCCGCATCCGGCACAGCGAGCGCCGCGCGCACCAACGCCTCGCGTCGGCTGGCGCGGGCGAGCGCGACGAGACGATGCGGCGATTGCCGCCAGGCAAGGCGCACCTGCAGATCGCGCAGGGGCACATCCGCGGCGTTGGGCAGCGGCTCCTCCATTAAGCAGAGCTCAAGACGCGCGAGGGCGAGGGTAGCCGCTGCGGGCGCGCTCGCCATGGCGAGCTCGATGAGCGGCTTCAACGTGCGCTGTGGGGCCCCCTCTTCGAGCGCGCCACGCGCGAGCGCGGTCCAGGCAAAGGGATTGGCGGGAGCGCGCGCAAGGCCGCGGCGGAAGGACTGCGCCGCGGCATCGAGCAGCGCGTGATAGCGCGGGCCGGCGCCGACCTCGCGCTCCGCGAGGCGCTGCAGGCCGAAGCCGATCTCGAAATGGCTTCGCGGCGCGTCCAGCACGGCGAGGCCGCTATCGCGCGAGCCGATAAGCGCGGCGATCTCGGTCTCGCTCGCAGCACGGTTCCGCTCACTCTGCTCGAGCGCGCGTGTGCCCGGAAGGAGCCACAGCTCGCTCGCGAGCCGCGGCACGGAAAGGACGAGAAGCAGCGCGCCCAGCGTCAGTGAGAGCGCAGCCACGGCGCGGTGCTTCCGCCGCGCGCTGGGCGCCGCGGTGAGCAGAGCGGCGCTAGGCCAGGACTGCGCCACCGCGACGCCCATGACGAGCGCATAGGTCGCGGCAATTGCCGGAATCTGCAAACCGAAATCGACGAGCGAATGACAGCCGACCAGCACCGTCGCGCCGATGCCAATCGCCGGATAGATTCCGGCGCGCCGCCGCGCACGAAGCCCCACGACGCAGCGCCAGAGCATGGCGAGACATGCCGCCGTCAGGAGTGCCGCCGCGGGTATGCCGAGCTCGAAGGCATTCTCGAGATAAGTGTTATGCGCCTTGTCCCAGCCGCCGGAGAGGCGCTCGTCGCGCACGAGGGCAAAAGCTTCCTCGAAGGTGCCGAAGCCCGTGCCGAGCCACGGCCGCTCGCCGATGCCCTCGAGAATGAGCTCATACGCGATCGGCCGCCCCTCGCGCTCGAGCGCGGTCGTCGCGAAGCGAACGCCGAGCTGCTCGCCGGCCGCGGTGATGAGGAGAGCGCCGGCGACGGCGATCACGCCCGCCATTGCCAGCGCGTCGCGGGCACGCAGCATGCGCAGCGCGCTCGCCGCTACGACAAGCGCGGTGAGGCCGAGAAGTGCGCTCACCACGCCGCCCCGCGAATTGCTGAGCACCAGCGCCGTCACCAGCACCATCCAGCCGCCGAGAAAGAGCGACCGCCCGAGCGACATCGATTGGGCAAAGCGCAGCAGGCGCGCGCGCCCGTCCAGCGGGAGCGACAACACCATCGAGAGATGGCGAATGACCAGGCCCGAGGCGGCGATGAGGCCGAGCCCCGCATAGGTCGCGTAGTTGTTGCGGTTGATGAAGGTGGCGGTGACCGAATCAGGATACCAGATCTGAGGATACCACAGCACCAGCTTGGCGCCGCTGACCTCGACGAGGAAGCCATAGCCCGCATAGAGAAAGCCGGCGACGCTCAGTGCAAGGAATACGCCCCGAGCGCGCTCGGCGGAGCGGCCGAGATGGAGCGCCAGCCAGAAGATACCGCCATAAGCGAGAAGACGAATGAGCGCAGAGACGGTGTCGAAGGGGTTGAGCGAAACCGCCCCCCTCACGTCGGCGCCCAGCACCTCGCGGGCCGCCTGCCAGAGCGGGTGATGCCACGCCACGGGGGTCACCGGCGCGGCCTGGAGCACGATCCACATCGCCGTCGCGGCGAAAGGGAGAAGCCAAGTCGCCATCGCGCCCAGGCGCTGCGCCGCGAGCGGCTGTCGCCACGCCGCGGCACCGAAGGCAAGGAGGAGCACTGCCACGGAGCCGCTCAAGGTCCACCAGCCCAGGGGATAGACGAGACCAAGCGGCAGTGGCGCGAGCAGCACAAGCGTGAGGAGCCCGTTGAGAGTGAAAGCGCCGGCGCCCGCATCGCGCGTGGCGGCCGCAGCCACGCTCCGCCGTTCAACCCGGGCGGCGCGGGGCGAAGACGGCGCTGCGACGGCCCCGCTCACGCGTGACCCTTTCGCTTAGGGTCTCGTCGGACTGACCGACGTGTTCGAGCGTGGGAAAATGGGCGTTTGCGGCGTGCTGCCGAGGCCGAAGCCGGCGAATTGCTGGCCGTTGACGTAGTAGTCCATCAGCGCCACCTGGGCGTCGATCGCGGTCTTGTCATCGTGGCCGCTCGGTCCCGTCGACTGCCTCATGGTGAAGTATTCACCGCGGACGAACGTGCGCGGCGTACCGTCGGCGGCAGTACCGAACACCTGGCCGTCGACGACTTGCACGATGCTGCTGTCAGAGAACACGAGCATGTTGAAGACCGTGCCGCGCACACCGATCGTGCCGTTTGGGGTTTTGATCGAATAGGATTGATGCGCCATCGTGCCGGTAACGAAACGGAACACCCCCTCGCTCACCGACAGGAAGAAGGCGCCCTTCGAGGGATCGGAATCGTAAACGAACTTGTCGAGCACGACGCGGGCGCGCGGACCGAGCGTCAGCTTGGTACCGTCGACGAACTCGATCTCGGACGCGGCGTCGGCCGCGGTGGCGATGAGCTCGTTCTGCGCCACTCCATCATTGATGACGAGCTGTCGCACCTCGGTCGCGAGCGTGCCCGTGACGGTGCGAACAACGACAATGGTCTTGCCGATTTCGCCCGCGGCAAGACTTGGCAAGACGGCGCTCGCAAGCAGCAACGCCACGAGACTGCATCGTCTCGCCGCACCCCAGATCGGCGAAATCATCACGCTTTTCCTCACAACAACGGGCGTTCTTTTTATAATCTCTAGTAGAGTAACCATAGTTGGAATTTAATCAATCGAATAGTGACGCGGTTCACAGGCGAGCGTGTACTGCTCTCGCGGGACTTGCGCTTCGGCAGGTAAGCGAACGACCATCTTGAGGCGGACGGGATTGGAGCCGAGATGGGTAAGCACGGGCGGAATGTGACGATTTCGTTATTGGTGCTGGCGCTCGGCCTCGCCGTCCGCGTGGTGTTGCCCTCCGACCCGCCGGCGCTGCGCGAACTTGAAGCGCGCTATTTCGATGTTCTTCAGGAGCTGAAGCCGCGCGCCTACCAGCCGCTCCCGGTGCGCGTTGTCGACATCGACGATCAAAGCCTCGAGAAGCTTGGGCAATGGCCCTGGCCTCGCACCCAGCTGGCGCAGCTCATTGCTCGCATCAACGACTCCCAGCCGGCGGCGATCGCGCTCGATATGGTGCTGGCGGAGCCCGACCGTACTTCGCCGGCGCGCGTGCTCCCAGAGCTTGCCGACGCGCCTGGCGATGTCAGCCGCTGGGTGGCCGCTCTTCCAGATCACGACCGTGCGCTCGCCGACGCAATAGCCGGGATGCCAGTGGTGACCGGCTTCATCCTTAGTCAAACCGGAGGCAGCGGGCGGATACCGGAAGCTAAGGCGGGCTGGTCGCAGGCCGGCGACGATCCGGCTCAATTCGTGCCGCGCGCGGAGAGCGCTGTCACCGACTTGCCGGTGATCGAGGCGGCAGCGGCGGGCAATGGCGGCCTCGACCTCGTTCTCGGCAAAGATCGCATCGTGCGCCGCGTGCCGCTGGTGCTGGGCGTCGGCAATGCGCTTTATCCCTCGCTCGCCGCCGAGGCCTTGCGCGTGGCACAGCACGCCAGCACCTATATCGTCAAAGCGTCGGGCGCGAGCGGCGTCGTCTCGTTCGGCAAGAAGACCGGCATCACGAGCGTGCGCATCGGCGCCGTCGCCGCCGAGACCGACGCGTCCGGTGCGCTCTGGCTTTACGACACCGGCCGCATCGCCGAGCGCACCATTCCCGCTTGGCGCATCTTCGACGGCAGCGTGCCGGTGGACGCACTCCGGGGCAACATCGTGTTCGTCGGCATCGGCGCCGCTGGGCTCACCGACCTACGCGCCACACCGCTCAGCGCCAGCGTCCCCGGGGTCGAGGTGCATGCGCAAATCGTCGAGCAGACCCTGCTTCAGGATTTTCTCCGCCGTCCTGATTGGGCGCCCGGTGCCGAGCTGTTCTATATGCTCGCCTTGGGACTCGCGCTGGCTTTGGGACTGCCGCGCTTTGGCCCAGCCGCGAGCGCCATCTTCGGCGGCACGGTGGTCGCCGCAGCGCTTGGCGTATCCTGGATCTCCTTCAGCCAAGCGCACCTCCTCATCGCGCCCGTCTATCCCTCTCTCGTCGCGCTCGCTGTCTACCTCACTGCCTCTCTCCTGAACCAGCTCGAGACCGAGCGCGAGCGTCGCCGTGTCCGCCAGCAATTCAGCCGCTATCTGCCGAAGCCGCTGGTGGAGGAGCTGGCGAAGGATCCCTCGAAGCTCCGGCTCGGCGGCCAATTGCGGCAGATGACGTTCCTCTTTTCCGACCTCCGCGGTTTCACGACGATCGCCGAGCGCTGCAAGGCGCATCCCGAGGCGCTCACCGATGTCGTCAACCGCTTCCTCGCGCGTATGTCGGCGGCGGTGCATGCGAGCGGCGGCACGGTCGACAAGTACATCGGTGACTGCATCATGGCCTTCTGGAACGCACCACTCGACGATGCCGCGCATGCCGCGCACGCCTTGGACACCGCACTCGCCATGCGGCGCGCGTTGACGGAACTCAACGCCGAGCTCGCGGCGGAGGCCGGCACTGTCGAAGGCCTGAGCTTCCGCCTCGAATCCGGCATCGGCATCAACACCGGCGACTGCATCGTCGGCAATTTCGGCTGGGAAGAGCACTTCGAATATTCCGTCCTCGGCGACGCCGTCAATCTCGCCTCTCGCCTCGAAGGAGAATCCAAGAATTACGGCGTGCCGATCGTCATCGGCGAGGCGACCGAGCGGCTCGCCAGTGGCTATGCCTTGCTCGAGCTCGACCTCGTCGCGGTGAAGGGCAAGCGCGACATGACGCGCGTCTTCGCTCTCTTGGGTGGCCGCGAACTCGGCGCCGATCCCCGCTTTCTCGCCTTCCGCGCCGAGCATCAGCGCATGCTCGGCGCCTATCGGGCACGCGAGTGGCGCGAGGCGCGGGCGCAGATCGAGCGCTGCCGCGGCTTCGATCCCGAGCTTGCGCCGCTTTACGACGTCTATCTTGCCCGCATCGCTGCCTATGAACGGATGCCGCCCGCGGTGGTGGCGCCGCGGCCGGTGGACACGCCGGTCACCGCCCCCTGACTCGCGCTGCGCCCACCCCTCGCACGGCCGTGTCATCGCGAAAACGAGGGGAACTCCGCTCCCGCACAACTGTTGCGATATGGTGGCACGACAAGGACGAGATAGAGGCGGAGAAATCGAGACTGGACGACGCGGTTGGCCCGGTAAGTGGGCGCTCATCGCCGCGCTGACGCTTCATCTTGCCCTGTGCTTGCTGCTGATCGAATGGTGGCGTCCGGAACCTGAGCCGGAGCAGCATGTCGTGGCCGTGGCGCTGGTGGCAACCGAGAAACTCCCGGCGAAAGAGCCTCTTCGCATGCCGGCGCTGCCGCAGCCTGAGCGATCCCCTGCAACTCTGCGAGCACCCGAACCAACCCCGCTGGCGCCGTCGGACGACGAAAAGACGGCGGCGTTCACCCCACCTGCCCTCGCGCCACCGCCGCGGCTCGACGACGTCAAGCCGCCGAGCCCGCCGGCCGCGAAGCCGACCGCCCCGAGCTCGAGCAAGAAGCCGCGGGTGCCGGTGGAGCGGCCGAAGCCTGTGGTGCACGAGGGCGCGACGCCCTCCGACCTGATGCCGGGGGTCTCGGTCTATGACGTCGTGGTCGACGCGCGCGGGCAGATCCGCTCGGTCACGCTGACGCACTCCTCGGGGGACACGAGCTACGACGCCAGCGGCGAGGCGATGATCCGCAATGGCAGCATGGGCGGCTTCGAGCCCTCCGCGGACGCGGGTCGCGACCTACACGTCCCCGTCACCTTCACCTGGGCACCGGAAGGGCGCTGAGGTCGTCGCTTAGCGAAGCCAGGCGGTGTCGAGGACGCCCGAGGGAAACATCGGCTGCGGCTTGAACGGCTCCGTGGTCGCGGTGATGCCGTTCCGGAACATGCCGGTGGCGGTATAGGAGATATTGCTGCTAGGGCACTCCCAGCGGATGGCGACGACCTCGTTCTTGGCGAGCTCGCGCGGCAGCGCCACCGATAGATTGTGGTCCGCCGCCGACCCCGGCGGTGCGAACTCGGCGCGAACCGTGACGCTGATGAGCACGACATCGCCGCCGTTGCCGATTTGCACGGCGCAGCTCTCGGCCGCCGCCGGCCGCGCCACGGCGACGAGCCATAGCCCGACGATCAACCATGGCGATCGCCGCATCGTCTTCGCCCCTTCCCGCGCGTGATCTTACGCCGGCGGCGAACCGAATAAACACACAATCTTTCGACTTGACAGCGAGGCCGCTCTACTTCTTCGTGATGCGGCGATGCCTTCGTTCGCGGCAAGGCTGAACGGCAGGCCGGCGTAGCGAAGGGCGGATTGCTCATCTGGCGATCCAAGCGAGACCCGCATGTTGGCGCTGTTGAAGCTGGTACTGTTCGTCGTCTTCGTTTTTTCCGCCGTGGCGGCATTCCACAAATGGCTCGACTACATCGAGCAGCGGCGCGTCGTGGTGACCTGGGGACGGATTTTCGTTTGGCTCTGGGTGCTGGCGACGACGGCTTGGATCGGCCCCATGGTGTTGCTCGGCCTTCTCCACGGCGACTTCTTCCGCGCGCCGTTGCGCACACTGCTTGACACCGTGATTTACGGCATTCTGCCGTCGCTTTTGGCGCTCCTCGTCGGCATCGTCGTGGCGCGCACCCGACGCAGTCTTCGCTCCAGCGCGACTGCACCGAAGCTCGGCCGCCGCGCGGCCGAATCGCCGCGCGGCTAAGCCGCGCGTCTCAGGCCGCTTCGATCAGACGTCGGCCGTACGGCCGGTCTTCGCTGCGCATGCGCTTCATGAGTTGACGCGCGAGCGCCGGATTGGCGCGGTGCAGTCGGCGCAAATCTTCCGCCAACGCGCGTCGCGCCGCCGCCATCGTCGGCAAGCGCTTCAAAGCAATACCAATCGTCCCCACCAAAACATCCTTCATTTCCATGTCCCCGGTTTTTTTTATGTACGAGCCCTGATTACTGCCTGGGCTTACCCATCCGCACGGGGCAATGTTGAGGCGACTCGCTATTTCCACAAGCTTTTCCCCTGGAATCCGCAGCAGCTCAAGTAAAAGCGCGCAGTGCGCGCATGATGATCCGCTCTTTTCGCGCACCGCTCACCCTCTTCGTCCGCTGGGACACACTTGGTAGGATCAATCAAGAGATGTCGCGAGCGAGTCCTCGACGACGAGGGAGGTTGCGATTGTCCGACGCAGGAAGCGAGGGCGCGATCGAGGTGCTGCTGAGCGGTCTCACCTTCCCCGAGGCGCCGCGCTGGCGGCACGACGAGCTCTGGTTTTCCGATTTCTACACTGAGCGCGTGCTCACCCTCACGGCCGATGGGCGCGCCGAGACCGTCGTCCACGTGCCGCAGCGGCCCTCCGGCCTCGGCTGGCGACGCGATGGGACAATGCTGGTGGTCTCCATGCTGGACCGCCGGCTCCTCGCCTTCGACGGGAGCGCACTACACACGGTCGCGGAGCTTGGCACGCTCGCGACCGGCCCTTGCAACGACATGGTCGTCGATGCCGCCGACCGCGCCTATATCGGCAATTTCGGCTTCGACCGCCATGCCGGCGAATCGCCGCGCAGCACCTGCCTCATCCGCGTCGATCCCGATGGCAGCGTCCATCGGGTCGCGGACGAGCTCATGTTCCCGAACGGCATGGTGATCACCCCCGACGGCGGGACCCTCATCGTCGCCGAGACCTATGCCCATCGCCTCACCGCCTTCGCAATCGACCGTGACGGTGCGCTTGGCCAGCGTCGCCTCTTTGCGGCGCTGCCGGATTGTTTTCCCGACGGCATCTGCCTCGATGCCGAGGGTGCGGTCTGGGTCGCCGACGCGCGCAGCCGCCGCGTCATCCGCGTCCGCGAGGGCGGCACCGTTGCGCATACGATTACAACTGAGCGCACTGTTTTCGCCTGCATGCTCGGCGGCAAGGATCGCCGCCATCTTTTCTTATGCACTAGCACCGGCAGTGGACCCGGCATGGCGGAGAAGCGTGACGGCCGCATCGAGGCCGTTCGCGTCGACGTGTCCGGCGCCGGCTTGCCCTGATCGAGCAACAAGGAGTGCCGCTCATGCGCCTTCAAGGAAAAATCACGATCGTCATCGGCGCCGGCCAAAGCCCCGGCGAGGGCATGGGCAACGGCCGCGCCGCGGTGCTGCGCTTTGCCCAGGAGGGAGCCAAGGTCCTTGCCGTCGATCGCAATCTCGCCTCGGCTGAGGAGACCGCGGTAACGGCGAAAAAGGAAGGCGGCGAGTGCGTGCCCTTCGAGGCTGACGTCACGTCCGAGGCATCGCTCGCCGCCGCGATCGCCGCGGCGGAGAAACGCTGGGGGCGCCTCGACATCCTGCACTACAATGTCGGCGTCAGCATCGCCGGCGGCGACGCGCCGCCGCTCGAGATCAGCGAAGCCGCGTTCGACCGTGTCGCCGCCATCAATCTCCGCGGCGCCATCATGGCGGTGAAGCACGCTCTCCCCATCATGCGCCGGCAGCGATCGGGCGTGATCCTCACCATCTCCTCGGTCGCCGCCTGGGAGAATTATCCTTATGTCGCCTACAAGGCGACAAAGGCGGGCCTCATCGCCTTCACCCAGCAGGTGGCAATCCAGAACGCCGCCTACGGCATCCGCGCCAACACGATCCTCCCGGGCCTGATGGACACGCCCATGGCGGTCGACACGCGGGCCCGCGCGTCGGGGCGCTCGCGCGCCGAGGTCGCGGCCGAGCGCGACGCACGCGTGCCCTTGCGCGGCAAGATGGGCACCGCCTGGGACGTGGCGAATGCCGCGCTCTTTCTCGCCTCGGACGAAGCCTCCTTCATTACCGGCGTCGCTTTGCCGGTGGACGGCGGCGCGCTCATCAAGGTCGGCTGAGTCGGATCGGCTGGCGTGGGAGGAGCCGTCGACGCCCTCGTCTATTACGCGCGCGTGCCGTCAGACGCGGCGGCAGGCTCGGCGGCCTTCCAGCATCTGCTCGATGAGGACGAGAGGCGGCGCAGCAAGCGCTTCCACTTCGAACGCGACCGGCTCATCTTCTCGGCCGCGCATGCGCTGCTGCGGGCAGCGTTGGTCGCGCGGTTGGGCGATTGGCAGGGTGGCTTTCGCGTCGATGACTTCAGCAAGCCTGAGCTCGAGCCGCCGGTGGGGATGCCGGTGCTGCGCTTCAATCTGACGCACACCCGCGGTCTCGTCGGCTGTGCACTCGTCGATGGCTGCGACATCGGCATCGACGCGGAGCAGATGGATGCGTCGCGGCCGCTCCTCGAACTCGCCGAGCACTACTTCGCGGAAGCCGAGATCACACAACTCCGCGCCGCTGACGGCGCCTCCCGCGCGATCTCGTTTTATCGCTTTTGGACCCTCAAGGAAGCGATCATCAAGGCGATCGGCGAAGGCTTGTCGCTGCCGCTGAAACGGTTTGCCTTCACGCTCGAGCCGCTGTCTCTGACGATCGAGGGCGGTGATGCGCGGGAATGGCATGTGGAGGAGTGCCGCGCCCTGCCCGAGCACGCGATGGCCATCGCGCTGCGCCGGCCGCCGGGAGCGCCCGTCGGAGTGTCCTGGCGCGAAGCGCGGTTCGTGCGGGATGCGGCGGATCGGGTTCGCGTTGCCCTCGATCGCTAGCGCGCAGCTTTATTCGAGCGCGAGCGTTCCCGGCGCGAAGAGCTCCTCCACCTCGAGGCGGCGCGGGATGACCTGCTGCTCGACGGCGAAATCGACGACGGTGTCGAGCGCCTTGCGGTTTGCTTTGATGCCGAACGGCAAGGGATCGCCGCCCACCACCTCGGCCAGGCGGCGTGCTTGGTCGTCGGCAGGCGTGCGGGCGCTGCCGTCAAGGAGCTGCTTCAGATAAATCTCTTTCGCCGCCTTGAAAGCGGCGCAGAGATCGGCGGCGAGCGAGGGGTTCGCGGCGAGGAGCGCGTCTTTGACGACGACGCCGTGGTTGATGGGATAGACACCGGTCTTGCGGAAATATGCGAAGCCCGCTTCGCGCGCCTCCGGGATGAGCGGTTTCACCATCGGAGAATCCGTGCGTACATCGCCGATCGCCGCGTCGCATTGCCGCGCCAGTAGTAACTCGGCCGCATTCTTGCCGCGGAGATACTCAACATTGGCGGGCGCCTTGTACTCCGCTACATGCTCCTCGTCGGTGGCGAGCCAGGTGATGCCGCGGAGATCGACGCCGTATTCGTGTTGGAGGATGCCGCGGATCCAAAGCCCGGTCGTGACCGTATAGCCGCGGTTGACGCCGACACGGCGGCCTTCGAGGTCCTTGGGCGATTTGATGTCGGCTTCAGCATGGGCAAAGGCGGCCCAATGGTGGAAATTGCGCGTGAGGAACACGGGAATGGCCGTGATCGGCTTCCCCAGCGCTTTGGCGCAGAGATATGTCGTGAACGCCATTTCGCAAATGTCGAAATCAAGCCCGCGCACCATACGCCGCATCGCTGCGGTGATGGGCTCGACGGCGAGGAAGTCGAGCGGCACGCGAGCTTTGACGGCGCCGTCCTTGAGCGGCTTCGTAAGACCGTAATTGCCGAGCGCGATCGTCAGTTGCGTCATGGCCTTCGTCACCTCCACGTCATTGCGCCGGACGCGCCGCCGGTTGCTGCGCGCGCCCGAGCGTCAGCACGATGAGCGACGCCGTCGCAGCCAGCGCCACCAGCGGCAGCAACGCCAAGGGATAGCTTCCCGTGCCGTTCTTGATCACGCCGATGAGATAGACCGCGCCCGAGCCGGCGAGGTTGCTCACCGCATTGATCTGCGCCAGTCCGGCCGCTGTCGCATCGGCGGCGAGCCACTCGCTCGACAGCGCCCAAAACGGTCCCTTCATCGCGTAGATGCCGGTCACAGCCAGCGACAAGAAAACGAGCGTCGGAAAGAGTGCGTCGGTCGTGAGCGTCGCCGCCAAGGCGAGCGCGGTGAGTGCCAGCGGCAGCGCCGTGTGCCAAACGCGCTCGCCGACGCGATCGGAGCGCCACCCCCACAGCACCATGGCGAGCGATCCGACCGCGAAAGGCACGGCATTCAACAGCCCGGTCTCCATGGTGCTGAGGCCGAAGGCCTTGATGATCTGCGGCTGCCAGAGCTGGAGGCTGCTGCTCGCCGCGGTGCTGCCACCCAACACGATAGCGAGCGCGAGCACGTGGCGATGGCGCAGCACTTGCCAGAGCGATTGCCGCCCCACCGGTTTCGGTCGCGCCCGCTCGGCGGCAAGACGCGCCTCGAGCCAGGCACGCTCCGCGGCGCCGAGCCAGCGCGCCTCGGTGGGGCGATCGGCGAGCGCCACGAGGCAGGCGAGACCAAGCAAGACCGCGGGCGCCGCCTCGATGATGAACATCCACTGCCAGCCACGAAGGCCGAGCGACCCATCAAGCGAAAGAAGCGCCGCCGAGATGGGCGAGCCCAGCAAGCTCGAGACCGGAATGGCGACGGTGAAAAGACCGACGATGCGGGCGCGGTGCTCCGCCGGAAACCAGTAGGTCAAGTAGAGGACGATGCCCGGAAAGAACCCCGCTTCCGCCGCGCCCAAGAGAAAGCGCAGCATGTAGAACGAGAGCGGCCCCGTGACCAGCGCCAGCGCCGCGGCAATGATGCCCCAGGTGATCATGATGCGCGCGATCCAGCGCCGCGCGCCCACGCGCTCCATCACCAAATTGCTTGGCACCTCGAAGAGGAAATAGGAAATGTAGAAGATGGCGCCGCCGAAGCCGAACACTGCCGGCGATAGATGGAGATCGCGGTTCATCTCGAGCGCGGCGAAGCCGACATTGACGCGATCGACGAAGGAGACGAAGTAGCAAACCATCAGAAACGGCAGAAGGCGCCGCGTTACCTGCCGCAGCGTCGCCTTTTCGAGGGCGTTGTCCTCCGCACCGGCGGCGCGCGCCGCCTCAGGCATCGCCGACGCGGATATCGGAGATTGACGAATTTCTCATCGGTCGTCCCTGCGCAAGCGAGGACCCAGGGCCAACGGCATGCCGTTAAATTCTGATGATGCCGTCATGCCGTATCGTCGCATTTCCGCCGTCGCTTGCCCTGCGTTCCTGCTTTCGCAATGCTTTCGCAGGTACGACGTTAATGTGTGGTTGACCGGCATTCAAAACCCGGCGTCCTCAGGTCGCTCGACATAGTCGAGGCCGAGCTCTTTCAAGCGCGCGCGCATGTCGTACATGTCGAGGCCCAGCGTCCCCGCGGCGAGCGCCGCCCTCGATTTGTCCTCGCGGGCAACCCGCGCCTTTCCTTTCTCGGCGATGGCATCCGCTTCGCGCAGCGGCACGACGCAGATGCCGTCGTCATCGGCGACGATGACATCGCCCGGGCGCACCGCGGCCCCGGCGCAGACGATGGGCACGTTAACGCTACCGAGCGTCGCCTTCACCGTGCCCTTGGCGCTTACCGCGCGCGACCACACCGGGAACTGCATCTCTGTGAGGGGCCGCACGTCGCGGCAGCCGGCATCGATGACGAGGCCCTTGACGCCATGCGCTTTGAGCGAGGTCGCCAGGAGCTCGCCGAACATGCCGTCGGTATTGTCGGCGGTGACACCTACCACCATGACATCACCCGGCCGGCATTGCTCGACCGCGACATGGATCATCCAGTTATCGCCGGGCTGCGCCAGCACGGTGACGGCGCTGCCCGCGATCTGCGCGCCCGCATAAACCGGCCGCATATAGGGCTTCATGAGGCCCATGCGGTCCATCGCTTCGTGCACGGTGGCGACGCCGAGCTCGGCGAGGATCGCCACCGTCTCGGGCTTGGCGCGCGGGATGTTGCGGACGACGACGGTTCTCATGGGAAGGCCTCGCCGACGGAGGGGAAGATGCGCTGATAGGCCTCGCCATAGACCATCTGCTTGCGCTCGGAATTGCGCGCGCCCTGGACGCCACGATTGAGCGCGACGCGCGTGTAGTATTCCCAGAGATATTCCTGCGCCTTCATCGCCTCGAAGGCCTTGCGCTTCTTCGCCCAGACCGCGGTGATGTCGATGATCACCTGCGGCTTCCAATTGCACTGCTCGGTCTGGTGTGGCTCGAAGAGAAAGACTTGCGGCGCACCAAGGACTTTCTGGCCGGGATTGTGGCCGTGCGCCTGGGCGATGATGCGGGCCTCTTGCGCCACCTGCGCCGCCAGCGGATGGTCGAAATTGTAGGGATCCTCCAGCGAATGCGTGAGAACAAACTCTGGCTGAAGCTCGCGATAGAGATCGACCAAGCGATAGAGCACCTCGTCGGAAATGCGCATGGGATAATCGCCGACATCGAAGAACTCGACCTCGGCGCCCAAAATTTCGGCCGCCTCAAGCGCCTCGGCGCGGCGCGAACTCTTCACCTGTTCCAAGGTCATCCCGCCTTGGCGCCACATCTTGGCGCTCTCGCCGCGCTCGCCGAAGGAAAGGCACACCACCTTCACGCGCCAGCCGCGTCCTGCATAGAGCGCGATGGCGCCGCCGGCGCGCCAGACGAAATCGGCGGAATGGGCGCTCACCACCAGCGCCGTCTTGCCCTGAGCCATCCTTCAACCTCCCACGACCTTCTGTCGCTTCTTTAGCCGAAATCGTAGAGCCGTGCCGGGTTCTCCACCAAGAGCTTCTGCCGGATCGCCGGATCGGGCGCGATGAGCGGCACGAGATCGACGAGCTCGCCGTCATTCGGCATGTGGCGGGCGATGTTGGGATGCGGCCAATCAGTGCCCCAGATGACGCGATCAGGCGCGACCGCGGTGAGGGCCTGCGCGAAAGGAACGGCGTCGTGGAAGGGTGGCCCTGCGGTCGAGATGCGCTCCGACCCGCACACCTTGACCCAGGCGTGCTCGCGCCGCATCAGCGCAAGAAGCGCCTGAAACGGAGACTGGTCGAGACCATCACCGGTCTTGACGCGGCCCATATGGTCGATGACGAAGGACACCGGCAGCGCCGCGAAGGTATCGGACAACTCGACAATATCAGCAGCATCGAGGTGGAGAATGAGATGCCAGCCCATCGCCTCGAGCCGCGGCAGCACGCTCCGGAAGAAACGCAGATCGGGCATGCCGCCCAAATGCTTCACGAAATTGAAGCGCACGCCGCGCACGCCACCCTCGTGGAGAGCGCGCAAATCCTCATCGGTGGCGCTCTCATCAATGATGGCGACGCCGCGATAGCGCCCGCCCGAGGCGGCGATCGCATCGATCATGGCGCGATTGTCGCTGCCATGGCAGCTCGCCTGCACGATCACGGCGCGCTCGATGCCGAGGAAGCGATGGAGTGCCATCAGGTTTTCTTTGGGCGCATCGGGCGGCGTGTAGCTGCGGTGCGGACTGTAGGGAAACACCGAAGCCGGTCCGAAGACATGGCAATGCGCGTCACAGCTCAAGGGCGGCGGCGCAAAACGGGGCGTCTTGGGATGAGGATCGGGACCGGCGCAGGTTTTCATCTCCGAATGCTTCCTCCCTCGCGAGCCCCTCACCCCGCCTGATACATATGATACCGTCCGCCATCCGCTTCGGGCGGAGCGGAGAGCGCCCGCCAATCGGCGACCGGCAGAGGCAATTCGCTGACGATGACGGCGCCTTTGCGCATCAAGGCGGCGAGCAGCGGCGCCAATGCCACCGCGAGACGCTCGCTCGCGGCGCGGTCGTGGGTGGCGATATCGACATGGGCAAGGGCGGCCGCCTGCGGAAAGCGCGCATAGGCGGCGGGCAGCGTCTCGCGGAGATCGCCGAGGATGAGGCGGTCGGGGGGCGGCACGCAGTCCGGGTGCGAAGCCACCTGGCGCTCGAAGACGAAGATGTCGCGCTCGGGAAGCCGGACGCGGAGATGATCGTAGGTGCGGCCGTTGCCGAGCCCGAGCTCGAGCACGGGGCCGGCAAGGTCGCCGATCATCGTGACCGCGCGGTCGAGGCAGGCGCGCTGTGCCTCGAGGCGCGCGATGTTGCTGAGGAGCCGGCTCATGCCGATTTGCGCAGCCGCTCCACCTCGGCGAGCGCCTCGCGCAGCCGGTTGTTGTTGTGCTCGAGACGATGGGCGAGCTCGCGCATGATGGCGACCGCCATCTGGGGGAATTCGTTGATGAGCCGCAGGAACAGCTCCTTCTGGATGCGCAGCGTCACCACGCGCTCGCGCGCCTTCACGGTGGCGGTGCGCGGCACGTCGGTGAGGATGGCGATCTCGCCGACGATGTCGTTCTTGCCGATGGTGGCGACGGTGACGGGACCCGCCGGTCCCTCGATGATGACCTCGACTGCGCCTTCGATAATGATGTAGGCGGCGTCAGCCATATCGCCGCGGTGGAAGAGGATCTTGCCCGCCTCGTAGGCGACGCGTTCGCTGGTGAAGGCCAAGAGCTTGAGCTTCGCCGGCTCGATCTGCGCGAAGACGGGAACGCGCCGCAGCAGCTCGACTTCGTCCTTGAGACTCATAAGAGCCCTCCTCGACGCATGTTCATCATTCGCCTTCCATGAGCTTCGTGAGCGCCGAGCCGGGCTTGTCGAGCGCGGCGAAGCTGCCCTGCTCGGCGATGCGGCCTTCGCTCATGACCACCACCCGATCGAAATGGCGCGCGAGGCTCGCGCGCTGCAGCACCCAGATAAGGCCGCGCCCGGCGCATTCGCGCTTCACCCGCTCCATCACCTTCGCCTGCGTTGGGCCGTCGAGCGCGGTCGTCGCCTCGTTCAGCACGAGAATGTCGGGCCGCTTCAAGAGCGCGCGGGCGATCGCCGCCTTCTGCCGCTGCGCCGCGGCAAGCCGCGAGCCGCCGCCGCCCACCGCGAAATCGAGGCCGACGGCAACGACGGCGTCGTGGAGGTCGAGCCGGTCGACGACGGTATGAATCGCTTCCAGCACGCGCGCCGGCGCCTCCGCCTCGCCATGGGTGATCTTGCCGAAGAGCACGTTGTCGAGCAGTGTCGCCGCCGAGTTGTAGCGCGCCGGATCGAAGAACTCGATCTGCGAGCGAAGCGCCTCCGGCAAATCGGCGGCGAAGATTTTGCGCGCGTCGATGACACGCTGGCGGAGCCCCTCATCGAGCACGTCGAGACGATGGCGCGCGACGATGAGCTTGAAAGGCAGCGAGAGCAGGCGCGAGCGGTCCTCGGCGCTGAGCGCGCGGCCGTTGCTGCGCGCGAGACGGCCGAGGATTGCCTCGAATTCCGGGAGGTCGGCGGCATTGATGAAGCTGAATTCCTGGAAGAATTCATGATCGGGCGGCAGGTCGGCGAAGAGCTCGACCATGGTCTTCGCCACCTCCTCGCCGGCGGCGACGAGGTCCTTGGTCAAGCCCGCCTTGTCGAGCACCTTCAGCACATAGGTGTTCTGCGCCAGAGAGTCGAAGTCGAAGGCGGTACCCACGGGCGTGCCGAAGAGCAGGTTCTCAGCAAGCGACGCGTTGTTGTTGTAGCGCTCGGGATCGAAGGGGTCGACGAGATGGGTGATGCCCCCCTCCTTGAGGCGAAGTGCGAGGGCGCCGCGCGCCTCGAGCAGGCGCTCGGCGAGCTCCGGCCGCGCTTTGGCGTCGAGGTGACCGCGCAGCCCCAGCGCATAGACGTCCTCGTCGAGATCGACCGCGCCCAACACCTCGATCATGCGCTTCTGCAGCTGCTGCTCGTCGCCGACGCCCGCGTGCTCGTAATCGACCCAGTCGGCTTCGATGTCGAGATCGAGATTGCCGGCGCGGCGCGCCTCGGCAAGCGCGTTCTCGATGCGGCGCGCCCGCGGCTCGCTGTAGTTGGGTCGGCGCATTGGATAGGGGCGAAGCCCAAACAGCAGGTTCTCGCGCAGCCGGCCAGTGAAGAAATAAGGGATGGGTCCGGCGTAGCCGATGCGCCGTCCGGTGACGGCATTGGGCAAGGCTGCGAGATCGTGGCCGCCCATGGTGATGCGCCCGGCCGTCGGCTGCACGAGACGCGCGAGGAGAAGGCCGAGCTCGGTCTTGCCGCTGTTGCTGGTGCCGAGGATGGCGACATGCTCGCTGCTCGGAAAGCTCAACGTCACGCCGTCGAGGACGCGGCCGTGATGATCTTCACTCAAACTCACATTGGCGAGAGTCACCTCGCCCGCGAGCGCGGGGATGGCCGCGGGAATGTCCAGCTGAACGCGAGGATCGATCATGCCCTCGGGCTCGAACTGCTCGACCACCTGCTCGTAGGTGATGCGCGCGGTCTCTTTCAACTGATAGAAGTCGAGGAGTTCCTTCCACGGCGCGGCCAAATCCTTGTAGGCCGCGAGCACGGCGACGAGCGCGCCGGCGGAGAGCTCGCCCCTGATCACGAGATAGCCGCCGATGGTGTAGAAAAAGAACGGCGTTAACTGACCGAGGAAGTTGTTGAGGAACTTGACGAAGAACTTCCGCTGATAGATTTCGAAGCGGATGTCGTAGATCTGCCCCATGAGATGGGCAAAGCGCGCGAGCTGCCAGCGCACTGCATCGTTGGCGTGGATCTCGCCAATGCCCGCCGCGGACTCGCCGATGCGATCGGCGGCTTGGCGGATCGTGCGGACGCGCTGCTTGCCGAGTTGATTGACGCGCCGCTGCAACTTCGGAATGACGTAACCCTGGATCGGGTAGAGCGCCACCGCGGCGGCGCCCAGCACCGGGTCCTGGATGAACATGAAGACGATCGTCGTCAGCAGCTGCCCGCCCTGGAAGATCGGCAGCACGAAAGCGTCGCCGATGAAGCCGCCGAGCTGCTCCACCTCCGACGTGATCATCGGAATGATCTCGCCCGACTGCACCTTCTGGAAATGCCCGAGCGGGAAGCGCAGCAGATGGTGGTAGAGGGCGAAGCGAAGGCGGCGCAGCATGCGCTCGCCGAGCCGGCCCTTCAGCACGTTGATGTAGTATTTGAAGGCGCCGTTGATGAAGACAAGCGCGAGGAAGATCGCGCACAACGCCATCAAATACGGAATTTGGTCGAGCGCCAAGCCGTAGAAGTCCTGGGGAAACTTCTTCCCGAGAATGCCGCGATTGACGATCGTCTTCGGCAGATCATATGAATAGTAAAGAAACGGGAACGACACCCCGGTGAGGATCAGCGGCAAGAGCTGCTGCCGCCAGCTGTGCTTGACGATGAACCCGTAAAGGCCGCCCTCGAGGCCGGCCGGTGTCGGCGGCCGCTCGCCGGGGGTGGCGCTCGCTGCCGGCGTGCCATTGAGGGCGGCACGCGGCGCCAGCCATTTGATCGCGAGGCTCATTGCTTTCATGGCATTCTCAAAGGAGATTTTGCCCTCGGTTCGGCTTATGCGATAGTTTCACCCAAGGACCCGAGAATACAAAGGGCCCAAGGGGGACAAGTGACCGATCGGCGGCAACACAAGCGTGTGCTCATCTACAGCCACGATACCTTCGGTCTCGGCCATTTGCGCCGCTGCCGCACCATCGCTCATTCCCTGGTAGGCGCCGACAAGGACCTCTCGGTGCTGATCCTTTCGGGCTCGCCGATCATCGGCAGCTTCGACTTTCGCGCCCGCGTCGATTTCGTGCGCGTGCCCGGCGTGATCAAGCTCCGCAACGGCGAATATACCTCGCTCAACCTGCATCTGCATATCGAAGAGACGCTGAAGCTGCGTGCCGCCATCATCCGCCACGCCGCGGCGGTGTTCGACCCTGATCTCTTCATCGTCGACAAGGAGCCCCTGGGCTTGCGTGGCGAGGTGCGCGAGACGCTGGAAATGCTGCACCGCCGCGGCACGCCGATTGCGCTCGGCTTGCGCGACGTCATGGACGAGCCGGCATTGCTCGCGCCGGAATGGTCGCGCAAAAAAGTCATGCCGGCGCTGCAAAAATACTATGACGAGCTCTGGGTCTACGGCCTGCCGCAGTTCTGCGACCCGCTCGAAGGCATCGCCGTGCCAGCAAGCGTGCGCCGGCGCATTCGCTATACCGGATATCTCCGCCGCACCGCGCCCGAGCCCAAGGCGAGTGAGGGCGATTTCGGCCCGTTCGACGAGCCCTTCCTGCTGGTGACGACCGGCGGCGGCGCCGACGGCGAAGCGCTCATCGATTGGGTGCTCGCAACCTATGAAGCGGAGCGCCACCTTCCCAACGTGCTCTTGGTACTGGGTCCATTCATGCAGTCCGAACGCCAGGCCGAGTTCCTTGCGCGCAGTGCGCGGCTGCCGCGCGTCAAGGTGATCACCTTCGATGCGCGGCTCGAAAGCCTGATGGCGCGCGCTGCGGGCATCATCGCCATGGGCGGGTACAACACCTTTTGCGAGATTCTTTCCTTCGACAAGCGCGCGCTCATCGTCCCGCGCACCGCGCCGCGCCGCGAGCAATTGATCCGCGCCACGCGCGCCGCCGAGCTCGGCCTCGTCGCCGTGCTGACCGACGACGGCGTGCGCGAGCCGCGCCAGATGGCGACCGCGCTTCGCCGCCTGCCGCACCAGCCGAGACCGTCGGAGGTGGTGATCCCCGGCCTCCTCGATGGGCTCGACAGCGTCAACCGCTTGGCCGAGCGCTGGCTCTGGGGCAAGGGCCGCCGCGTCGCCTCCCTACCGTTCCGGCGTCAGGCCTGACCACCGGCTTGTCAGAGCGCGCGGCGCCGGCGATCGCCTTCGTCCTCAAAGGCTATCCGCGCCTTTCCGAGACCTTTATCGCCCAGGAAGTGCGCGCGCTCGAGGAGCGCGGTTTCGACATTCGCCTCATCTCTCTACGGCGCCCGAGCGATCCGCACCTCCATCCCATCCATCGCGAGATCCGCGCGCCGGTCCACTACCTTCCGGAATACCTCCATGACGAGCCGCGTCGTGTGTGGCGCGCCTGGCGCGCGGCGCGGCGTCTCCCCGGCTATCGCACAGCGCGGCGGCAATGGCTCAAGGACCTGCGCCGCGATCCGAGCCGCAACCGCGTCCGCCGCTTCGGCCAGGCGCTCGCGCTCGCCGCCGAGCTGCCGGCCGATGTTGGTCACCTCCATGCCCATTTCCTGCACACGCCGAGCTCGGTCGCACGCTATGCGGCCCTGCTGCGAAGCCTCCCCTGGACCGCCTCGGCGCACGCCAAGGACATCTGGACGACGCCCGAATGGGAAAAACGCGAGAAGCTCGCGGATTGCCTGTGGCTCGTCACATGTACGGCCGCGGGACACGCGCATCTCGTGGCGCTGGCACGCGATCCCGGCAAAGTATCGCTCGTCTATCACGGCCTCGATACGAAGCGCTACGCACCGCCGACGGAAACGGCAGGCGATGCTGACGGGCGCGACCCCGAGCATGCGGCCGTGATCCTTTCGGTCGGCCGCGCCGTCGCCAAAAAAGGCTACGACGTCCTCCTCGACGCCTTGGCGCGCCTCCCCTCCCATCTCCACTGGCGCTTCGTCCATATCGGCGGCGGCGCGCTCCTGCCGGCGCTCAGGGAGCGCGGCGAGCGGCGCGGCCTTGCCGATCGCATCGACTGGCAGGGCCCGCAGCCGCAGGAGTCCGTGCTCGCCGCTTATCGCCGCGCCGACATCTTCGCGCTCGCGAGCCGCATCGCTGCGGACGGCGACCGCGATGGCCTGCCCAACGTCCTCCTCGAGGCACAAAGCCAGCGCCTCGCTTGCGTCTCAACTGCGCTTCCGGGGATCAGCGAGCTCATCGAGGACGGCGCCACCGGTCTCCTCGTGCCGGCCGACGAGTCCGCGGCGCTCGCCGCCGCACTCACCCGGCTGATCACCGATCCCGCGCTCCGGCGGCGGCTCGGTGCTGCCGCGGAAATGAGGGTGCGCAGCGACTTCACCCTTGCCGCCGGCATCGCGCGCCTCGCGCAGAAATTCGCCTGAAGCCCCATGCGCATCGCCTTTTATCCGCCGATGAAGCCGCCCGATCATCCCGTGCCATCGGGCGACCGCACCATGGCGCGGCTCCTCATCGCCGCGCTCGAGCGCGCCGGCCACGACGTCGTGCTGGCAAGCCAGTTTCGCAGCTGGGACTCGGACGACGAGCGGCGCCGGGTGCGGCTTGCGGCGCTGGGCGGGCGGCTTGCACGTCGCGCACTTCGACAGATCCAGCGCCACCCGGAGCGGCGTCCCTCGCTCTGGTTCACCTACCACCTCTATCACAAGGCGCCGGACTATCTGGGACCGCGCGTCGCCGCCGCGCTGGGCATTCCCTATGTGGTGACCGAAGCGTCCTACGCGGCAAAGCACGGGGACACCGGCGCCAATGCCGCTGTCGCCGCCGCCCTCGCCTGCGCCGACGCGGTGGTCGGTCTCAACCGCGCCGATCGCGCGGGCGTGCTGCCGCTCCTCGCCGATCCCGCCCGCTGGATCGATCTCCCACCTTTTATCGACACCGCGCCGTGGCGTGCGGCCCGGCGCGAGCGTGGCAGCGCGCGCCGCCTGCTGGCGGAACGCCACGATCTCAATGCCGAGGCGCCCTGGCTCATCGCCGTGGCGATGATGCGCCGCGGCGACAAGCTCCGCTCCTACACGACGCTGGCAGCGGGGCTGGCGAGGCTCCTGCCGCGGCGCTGGCGGCTGCTCGTGGCCGGTGCCGGACCGGCGCAAGCGGAGGTGCGCGCACTTTTCGCGCCTTTTGCCGGGCGCATCGCCTGGCTCGGCGAGTTGACGCCACCAGCCCTCGCAGCGGCGCTCGCCGCGTCGGATATCTTCGTCTGGCCGGCGGTGAACGAAGCCTATGGCCTGGCGCTTCTCGAAGCACAGGCGGCGGGGCTTGCCGCCGTCGTCGGTGCTGCTGGCGGCATTCCCGACATCGTCGCCGATGGGGTCACCGGCCGGCTCGTGCCGCCCGGCGACGCCGACACCATTGCGGCGGCGCTGGCGTCGCTCCTCGATGATCCCGCTCTCTCTCGCCGCTGGGGCGAAGCGGCGGCAGAGCGCATGGCGCGCCTTCATGACCTCGCGCCGGCCGCCGAGCGGCTCGATGGGATCGTGCAAAGCCTAACGCGAAGGGGGGCGCGATGACCCTCTTCGCCATTCTCCGTCATGGCCCCACGGCATGGAGCGCCGAGGGCCGCCTCCAAGGCTGCCGCGACCTGCCGCTCAGCGCCGAGGGGCGCCGCCGCGTGGCGGCGTGGTGCCTCCCGTCCGATCTCGCGGGCTGCGCCTGGCGGGTAAGCCCGCTCCGTCGCGCCGGCGAAACCGCAACGGTCCTTGGAATTTCCGATGCCGTTCAGGAGTCGGCTCTTACAGAGATGGATTGGGGGAAATGGGAGGGCCACCGCTTGGCCGAGCTCCGCGCCAGCGTGCCGGGGATGGCGGCGATGGAAGCCGCGGGCCTCGATTTCCGCCCGCCCGGCGGCGAGAGCCCGCGCGAGGTGCAGGCGCGGCTTCGGCCCCTTCTTGCCCGCATCGCGCAGGATGGCGCGCCGGTCGCGGCGGTGGCGCACAAGGGCGTCATCCGTGCTCTTCTCGCGCTCGCCACCGGATGGGACATGCGCGCGAAATCGCCGCAGCGGCTCGCGGAGGATACCGTCCATTTGTTCGAGATCGACCGCAGCGGCAGGCCTACCGTTTGCCGCCTCAACCTGCCGCTTGCCCGATGAGCGCGCCGCGCATCCTCTTCTATGTCCAGCATCTGCTCGGCATCGGTCATTGGCGCCGCGCCATGATCCTGGCGAAGGCGATGCGCGAGGCTGATTTTGCCGTCACGCTGGTGAGCGGCGGGATAGCAGACGAGGGCGAGAAGGCGGAAGACGTCGCGGTGGTGCAGCTCCCGCCCGTCCGCACCGGGGATGCCGAGCTCAGGACCCTCATCGATGCCGCGGGCCGGCCCCTCGATGAGGCGCTGCGCTCCCGCCGGCGCGCGCAATTGCTGGCGGCGCTAGCGGCCACGGCGCCCGCGGCGGTCGTCGTCGAAAGCTACCCCTTCGGCCGCCGCGCCTTCTGTTTCGAGCTTGAGCCGTTGATCGCCGCCGCCCGCGCCATGCGGCCGCGGCCCATCATTCTCTCATCGATCCGCGACGTGCTCGTCGCCAGAAGCGACCCCCTTCGCGCTGCCGGTATTGCCGAAACCGTCCAGCGCGATTTCGACGGCGTGCTCGTGCATGGCGATCCTCGCCTCATCCGCCTCGAGGAGAGCTTCCCGGCCGCTGCGGCTCTTGGCGACAAGCTCTTCTACACGGGCTACGTCGCCCGAGCGGCGGAGGATGGCGATGTCGCAGGCACGGGCGAGGTGCTTGTCTCTGCTGGCGGCGGCGCGGTGGGCGCGCGCCTGCTCGGAACGGCGCTTGCGGCACGCCCGCTCACGAGCCTGGCGGATGCCCCCTGGCGGCTCGTCACCGGACCCAATCTCGCCGCGAGCGCGTTCCGCGAAGTCGTCGCCACAGCGCCGCCTGGCGTCACGGTCGAGCGTTATCGTCCCGACCTCCCGGCGCTATTTCGTCGCTGCGTGCTGTCGATCAGCCAGGCGGGGTACAACACCGTCCTCGACCTCATCGCCGCGCGCGCCCGCGCCGTGGTCGTGCCGTTCGCGCAAGGGCGCGAGACCGAGCAGCAGCAGCGGGCGGAGCGACTTCAGAGCCGTGGTCTCCTCACCCTCCTTCGCGAAAGCGAGCTTGATCCGCCGCAGCTCGCCGCCGCCATCACCAAGGCACTCGCCGCGCCGCCCTTGGGCGAACCGCCGCTCGACCTCGACGGCGCGCGGCGCAGCGCCGAGACGATCCGCGCGCTCCTCCGCGAGCGCGCTTGACCGCGATGTGCGCACTGGATGCATTCATTCCGCTCTCCGTTCCAGACGGGGAGAGGCCATTTCGCCGCGGCTACATCGTGGTGGGTTCCGTCGCGGGCATGCCGCTTTGGGCAGGTCATCGTTTACGTTATATCTAGCGGGGATGGCCGCGATGATAATGGCAAGGATAGGGACGGCCGCTCGTTGGGAGGATCTCGATCGCGAGCTCGACGCGTGGCAAGCGCTCGGCCGGCGCGCGACGTTTTGGTGGCGCGACGATGATGCAGTCGCGGACGATCCGCGGCTCGTCCATCTCCTGACGCTGGCGCGCGGCCTGCCGATCGCGCTCGCGGTCGTACCGGCGGCGGCAGAGCCGGCATTGGCGGCGCGCCTCATTGAGACGCCATCGGCGAGCGTCATCCAGCACGGTTGGTGCCATGCCAACCATGCGCCCGCCAACGAGAAGAAGGCGGAGCTCGGCGCCCACCGCCCGATTGCCGTGATGACGGCGGAGCTGGTGGCCGGCTGGCAGCGGCTCAAAGCGCTCTTCGGCGCGCGCGCACTGCCGGTGTTGGCGCCGCCCTGGAACCGCATCACCGATGCGCTTGTGCCACGGCTCTCCGCGCTCGGTTTCGCCGCGCTCTCGACCTATGGGCCGCGCCGCGCCCTTAATCCAGCACCCGGGTTGGTGCAGATCAACGCACATATCGACCTCATCGATTGGCGGAGATCGCGCCGCTTTGTCGGCGCCGAGGCGGCTCTCGCTCAGATCGCCGCTCATCTCGCCCGACACCGGCGCGGCGAGATGGACACCGCGGAGCCGACCGGGCTCCTCACCCATCATCTGAAGCACGATGTCGCGACGGAGGATTTTCTTCGCGCGCTGTTGGATCGGCTCTGTCGTCACGACGCCGTGCGCTGGCTCGCGCTCGGCGATGTTTTTGCGGTGCCATGACGAGCCACGCCTATCCCGCCGCAACCCTCATCGGCGACTACGGGCGCGCCGGACTGGGTCTCGCCTTCGTCGTGCCGCCGCTGTTCATCATCTCGCCGGTCCAAGTCGTAGGCGCCGCCTGCCTTGGACTCGCTGCGCTCTTCGCGGCGTTTGCCGGACGCACGCTGCTGCGGCAGCTCGCGCCCATCGAAATGGACGAGGCCGGCATCGGCGCCGGTGGCCTCTTGCCGCTCAGGCTCGAGTGGGCGGCGCTCGAGGACCTCGGCGTTCACTATTACGCGACGCGGCGCGATCGCGAAGGCGGCTGGATGCAGCTCGTGCTCCGCGCCGAAGGGTGCCGGCTTCGCCTCGACAGCCGCATCGCGGGATTCCAATCCATCGCCGCGCGCGCGGCCCGCGCCGCCGAAGCGCGCCGGCTCCACCTTAGCCCGATCACGATTGCCAATCTGGCAGCACTGGGGCTCGCCATCGAGGGGACCGACGCAGCGATTGAGGGGGCGCGATGAACGACCTGCTGCGGGTCGAGGACCTCGATGTGCGTTTCCATACGCCATCGGGGGCGATTCATGCCGTGAAGGAGGCGAGCTTCCGCGTTCGGCCCGCGTCCACGGTGGCGATCGTCGGGGAATCCGGTTCCGGCAAGTCGGTGATCTCGCAGGCGATCATGCAGATCCTGCCGCAAGTCGGCCGCATCGCCGGTGGCCGCATTCTCTTCGCCGATCCGCGCGAGCCGGGCACGGTAACCGACATCGCCGCGCTTCCAGCGGAGAGCGATGCGATGCGCGCCATCCGCGGCGGACGCATCTCCATCATCTTTCAGGAGCCGATGACCTCGCTTTCGCCGCTCCACACGGTGGGGAACCAGATCGGCGAGGCGCTGATGCTGCACCGACAGGCGAGCGCCGCCGAAGCGGAGGTGCTCACCGCCGAGATGCTGCGCCGGGTAGGCTTCCCCAATCCGCAAAAGGCGCTGAAGACCTATCCGTTCGAGCTCTCGGGCGGCTTGCGGCAGCGGGCGATGATCGCCATGGCGCTGGTCTGCAGGCCAGCTCTCCTCATTGCCGACGAGCCGACGACGGCGCTCGACGTCACCATTCAGGCGCAAATCCTGAAGCTCATCCGCGATCTCCAGGCGGAGCTCGGCATTGCCGTGCTGATGATAACGCACGATCTGGGCGTGGTCGCCAACATCGCCGACGAGATCGTCGTGCTCTATCGCGGCCGCGTCGTCGAAAGCGGCACGCTCGCCGATCTCTTCCGCGATCCGCGCCATCCCTATCTTCGCGCGCTCTTGCGCGCCGTGCCCCGCTTCGACATGGCCCCGGGCGAGCGCCTGGTACCGCTGCGCGAGATCGCGCGCGCCGAAGCGCCGCATCTCATGGCGGAAAAGCCGCCATTGCCCGAAGGAATCGTCGGTCCGCTCCTGGCATGCGAGCATGTGAGCAAGACCTATCGCATCCGCAAGAGCGGCATTTTTGGTGGCGAGGCCGGCAGCTTTACGGCCGTCGACGATGTCAGCCTCGCGATCGAGCGCGGTGAATGCCTGGGCCTCGTCGGCGAAAGCGGCTGCGGCAAGACAACGCTGAGCAAGCTTTTGCTCCGCGCGCTGACGCCCGACAGGGGCGCGATCTCCTTCAACGATGCGGGTACCCCCGTCGATGTGGCGGCGCTCGAAGGCGACGCGCTCAAGGTGTTTCGCCGCAAGGTGCAGTTCATTTTCCAAGACCCATTCGGCTCGCTCAATCCGCGCATGACCGTCTTCGACATCATCAGCGAGCCGCTCCTCATCCACGGCATCGGCACCGCCGAGACCCGCCGCGAGATGGTGCGCGAGCTCGTCGATCTCGTCGGCCTCGACGTGCGGCATTTGAAGCGCTACCCGCACAGCTTCTCGGGCGGTCAGCGCCAGCGCATCGGCATCGCCCGCGCGTTGGCACTCCGCCCCGATCTCGTCATCTGCGACGAGCCGGTGTCGGCGCTCGACGTGTCGATCCAGGCGCAGGTGCTCAACTTGCTGAAGGACCTGAAGCAGCAGCTCGGCCTCACTTATCTTTTCATTTCGCACAACCTCGCCGTCGTCGACTACATCGCCGACCGCATCGCCGTGATGTGCGCGGGGCGCATCGTCGAGCTGGCTCCGCGCGCGCTTCTGTCGCGCAATCACGTCCATCCCTATACGCGCGCGCTCTATGCCGCCGTGCCGACGCCCGATCCGCACCGCCGCCTCGATTTCGCGCAGCTCATGGCGGAGAAGGCGTCGCGCCCCGAGCGCTGGCCGCTCCCCTTCCGCCGCGACGCCCAGCACCGGCCGGAGCTCGTTCCCCTGGGGGGCGGCCATTTCGTCGAAGCGGCGCGCGTTCCGGCGCTGGCTGAGCTCGCCCAATGAGGCGGCTCGCTTTTCTCCTCATCGCGTTGCTTGCTGCCGTAGCGGCGCGCGCCGAAGTACCGGCAATCAAGGAAACGCCAAGCCTCGCCGCTCAGGTGAAGCGGGGCGAGCTCCCGTCCGTCGCGAAACGCGTGCCGAGCACGCCGCTCGTGACCGCACCTGCCGAAATGGGCAAGCCCGGCGGCGAGCTGCGGCTGTTGATGGCCGGCGCCAAGGACACGCGGCTCATGGTGGTCTACGGCTATGCGCGGCTCGTCCGTTACACGCCGAGCTATGAGCTTGAGCCTGACCTTGCGGAATCCATCGATGTCGAGGACGGACGCCGCTTCACCATCCATTTGCGCGCCGGTCATAAATGGTCGGACGGTATGCCCTTCACCGCCGAGGATTTCCGCTATTGGTACGAGGACCTAGCGAGCAATTCCAAGCTCTCACCCTCCGGGCTCCCCGAAGCTTTGCTGGTCGAAGGCGAGAAGCCCAAAGTCGAATTCCCCGATGCGCGCACCGTGCGCTACAGCTGGTCGAAACCCAATCCGCTCTTCCTGCCCGCGCTCGCCGGCCCCTACCCGCTCTTCATCTACGCGCCAGCGCATTACCTGAAGCAATTTCACGCCAAATATGCCGACCCGAAGGCGCTCGCCGATCGCGTCACCGAGGCAGGCGTGCGCAACTGGGCGGCGCTCCACAACAAGCTCGACTCCCAATACCGCAACGACAACCCCGATTTGCCGGCGCTCGAGCCCTGGGTGCTGAAGACGCGACCGCCGTCCGACCGCTTCATCTTCGCGCGCAATCCCTATTTCCACCGCATCGATCCCGCCGGGGTGCAGCTTCCCTACATCGACCAAGTCACGATGGCGATCGCCGACGCCAAAATCATCCCGGCGAAGACCGGCGCCGGCGAAAGCGATCTCCAGGCACGTTATCTGCGCTTCGACAATTACACCTTCCTCAAGGAAGCCGAGGAGCGCAACAACTACAGCGTCCGCCTTTGGCGCACGGCCCCTGGAAGCCAGCTCGCGCTCTATCCCGATCTCACCGTGAGCGATCCGGTCTGGCGCAAGCTCCTACGCGACGTCCGCTTCCGCCGCGCCTTGTCGCTCGCCACCAACCGGCACAAGATCAACCAGGTGATCTATTACGGCCTCGCCATCGAGGGGCAAAATACGGTGTTGCCGAACTCGCCGCTCTATGACGCTAAGTTCCGTGAGGCGTGGGCGAAATTCGATGCCAACGCCGCCAACAAGCTCCTCGACGAGATTGGCCTTACTCAGCGCAACGACGACGGCACGCGCCTCTTGCCCGACGGACGGCCGCTGCAGATCGTCATCGAGAACGCCGGTGAATCGACCGAGCAATCCGACAATCTCGAGCTCATCCGCGACGATTGGCGCGAGATCGGCATCGAGCTTTTCTCGAAACCGTCGCAGCTCAAGGTCTTCCATATGCGCGCCTTTGCCGGCGAGACGGTGATGTCGATCGACAAGGGCTTCGAGAACGGCCTGCCGACCGCCGACATGCCGCCTTTGGAGCTGGCGCCGGTAAGCCAGCAGCAGCTCCAATGGCCGAAATGGGGGCAGTACTACGAAACCAAGCATCAAGCCGGCGAGGCGCCCGACATGCCGGCGGCGCAGAAGCTCCTCGCGCTGCTACGCCAATGGTTCGACAGCAAGACCCATGACGAGCGCCGGCAGATCTGGCAGGAGATGCTGAGCATTCACGCCGACCAAGTCTTCACCATCGGCCTCATCGCCGGCGTCCCGCAGCCGATCGTGGTCAGCAATCGCCTCCACAACGTGCCGGTCGAAGGCGTCTACAACTGGGACCCCGGCGCGCATTTCGGGATCTATCACGCCGAGACATTCTGGCTCGCGTCCGATGCATCCACTGCGGCGAGCGATCCGCCGAACGGCAAGAAGGCCGAGTGATGTTCGGCTACATCGTTCATCGCCTGCTGATCATGATCCCGACGCTTCTCGTCATCAGCATCGTCATCTTCACCATCATCCAGCTGCCGCCCGGGGATTATTTCTCGACCTACGTGGCGGAGCTGCAGAGCCAGGGCGAGGCGGTCGATCTGCAGAAGATCGCCTTCCTCAAAGCGCAGTACGGCTTCGATAAGCCGGTCTGGCAGCAATATCTCTACTGGGTCGCCGGCTTGCTGCACGGCGACATGGGATATTCCTTCGAGTACAACCTGCCGGTCCGCGACATCGTCGGAGACAAGCTGCTCCTCACCTTCATCGTCTCCTTCGCCACCGTCGTCTTCACTTACCTCGTGGCGTTTCCCATCGGCATTTATTCGGCCACGCACCAATATAGCTGGAGCGACCACACGCTGACTTTTCTGGGGTTTCTCGGCCTCGCCACGCCGAATTTCCTCTTCGCCCTTGTCCTCCTCTATTTCGCCAATGTCTATTTCGGCATCTCCATCGGCGGGCTCATGGATCCGCGCTATCTCGATGCGCCCTGGGGCTGGGGCAAGGTCGTTTCCGTCTTGCAACATCTTTGGATACCGGTCGTGGTGATCGGCTTGAGCGGCACCGCCGGCATGATTCGCCGGCTTCGCGCCAATCTCCTCGACGAGCTCCACAAGCAATATGTCGTGACCGCGCGCGCCAAGGGCTTACCGCCCTTCCGCGCGCTCATGAAATACCCGCTGCGCATGGCGCTCAACCCCTTCATCTCCGACATCGGCTCGCTGTTGCCGCACATCATCTCGGGAGCCGTCGTGGTCTCGGTGGTGATGAGCTTGCCGACGACGGGACCGATGCTGCTCGACGCGCTGCGCAGTCAGGACATGTACCTCGCCGGCTCCTTCCTCATGTTCCTCGCCTTCTTGAGCGTGATCGGCGTCCTCCTCTCCGATTTGGCGCTCGCGGTGCTCGATCCGCGCATTCGCCTGCGCGGCGGGGTCACGCGATGAACGACGCACTGCCGCATTACGTCTCGCCCGAGCCCTTCGATCCCGGCGTGGTCGAGGCGATGACGGCGGCGCAAGAGCGCTTCTTCATGGCATCCCAATGGCGAATGATGTGGTGGAAGCTGAAGCGCCATCGCCTCGCCGTGCTGTCGGGCGCCGTGCTGTTGGCGATGTATCTCTCGATCTTCGTCTCGGAATTCCTTTCGCCCTACGCGCTTCGCACGCGGCACGTCGACTTCATCTTCGCGCCGCCGCAGACCGTCCATTTCTTCCATGACGCCCGCTTCGTCGGCCCGTTCGTCTATGGCTACGACTACCGCCTCGATATGCGCAACCTGCAGCGGGTTTACACCGAAAATCCCGACGTGGTGCAGCCGCTCCGCTTCTTCTGCCATGGCGAGCGCTACCTCTTCTGGGGCATCGTCGAGAGCGATCTCCATCTCGCCTGTCCCGCGAAGAACGGGCAGCTCTTCCTCCTCGGCACCGACCGGCTCGGCCGCGACATGCTCTCGCGCATTCTCTACGGCGCGCGCGTCTCGCTCACCGTGGGCCTTCTGGGCGTCGCCATCAGCTTCACCCTGGGCCTCGTCTTCGGCGGGATCGCGGGATATTACGGCGGTTGGGTCGACATGCTGATCCAGCGCATGATCGAGGTGATCCAATCCTTTCCGCACCTACCGCTCTGGATGGCGCTCTCGGCGATCCTGCCGGTGACATGGAGCCCGATCCTCGTCTATTTCGGCATCACCCTCATCCTCGGCATGATCGAGTGGACGCATTTGGGCCGCGCCGTCCGCTCGAAGCTGTTGGCGCTCCGCGAAGAGGACTTCGCCACCGCGGCAATGCTGATGGGGGCAAGCCCGCGGCGCATCATCGCCCGCCACCTTTTGCCGAGCTTCATGAGCCATCTCATCGCCACGGCGACGCTCTCGGTGCCGTCGATGATTCTTGGCGAGACGGCGCTCTCGTTCTTGGGATTGGGTCTTCGCCCGCCCATCACCAGCTGGGGCGTGCTCTTGAGCGAGGCGCAGAACATCAATGTGGTGGCGCTCTATCCCTGGCTCATGCTGCCGGTGGTCCCGGTCGTGATCATGGTGCTCGCCTTCAATTTCCTCGGCGACGGCTTGCGCGACGCCGCCGACCCCTATCACTGAGACGCGCAGTCACGCCGGAGGCGATGATGCGTCTTCTCCCGATCCTTCTTCTCGCGATCGTGCCGCTCGTCGCCGATGCCGTCGCTGAGGCGCGCCTCTTCGTGGTCTTCTTCGGCACCGGCGAAGACCGCTTGACGGCCGAGGCCGAGAAGGTGGTGGCGGAGGCTGCCGCTTCTGCCAAGGAAAAGAGCAATGCCAGGCTGGAGGTTGCCGGCTATGGCGACGACGATCAGGGACGCGACAAGGACCTCGCGGCACGTCGCGCCGCTGCAGTGGTGCGTGCGCTCGCCGCCGCCGGCGCCGCACAAAACCGGATCGAGATCAAGCCGGGCGCGCCGCCCGCCGAGGCAACCGGCATTCCCGTCCACAAGGTGACGGTCGCGCTTGAGGAGAGGTGACGGCCGTTGCGGGACTATTTCAGCGCGAGATGACGCGCGAGCAAGCGGGTGACGCTGCGTCGCTCGGCGCGTTTTTCCCGCCATTCGGTATCGGCCGCGCGCTCTTCGAGGTCGAGCACCGCGCGCTGGATGCGCTCCCAGGCGCGCGCCTCGGCAGCGGCGCCAAGCGCGCGAGCCCGCTGTCGGTTGTGCAGCGCGATCAGCGCCGCGTCCCGGCCGAAGCGGCGGTGAAGGCCCTGCGCAGCCCGCCGCGTCTCTTCCTCAATGGGTGTCATGCTCTCGCCGATCATCGCGATGCTAGCGATAGGCCCGTCGTGGTAAAATTTTGGTTGAGATCGAGACACCGCAGGAAAGAAAGGGCGGAACGCCAGTCCTCGGACGCCCCGAGTCGTCGATCTGAAATCGTTTTCATCTAGACTCTTATCGCTGAAAGGATGCAAGCTCCCTGCGCGGCATTATCGCCCGAAATGGGAAGGCGGCCGGGCGATGCAACGGACAGTAGCGCAAATCGAGGCCGATCTCGCGTCCCTTTGGACGCATGCCGACACGTTCCTGAAGCTTGCCCAGGAGCATGCGGCGGCCGGCAACCTGCCCATCGCCAAGAAACTGACGGACGTGGCACGCGCGCTCAAAGCGGACATCAGCAAGCTCCGATCCGAACTCCATGCTGTGAGCGAAGGTCTCCGGGAACTCGCTTGAGGGTGACGCCCCGATAGATGTCGCCGGCTCCCCAAACCGCTGAATACTGGCGGCGACGCGCCGAAGAAGCACGCACCCAGGCGCGAGAGGCGAAAGACCCGGACGCCAAGCAGGCGCTCCTTAAAATCGCCGAGCTCTGCGATCAACTAGCAGAAGAGGCAGAGCGCGATCTCAACCAACGCCAAGGTTGATAAAGAATCGTTTCTAGCAACTCTAGTGCGACATGCGCTTTGCTGCGTGAACCGCTAGTCGAGCGCTACGGCACGGACGTTGCGAAAGCGGACGGCACCGGTGTTGTGGTGATCGCCACCATGCAGCTGAAGGGCGATGGCGCCGCGATCGGGCAGCCGGTGCTCCGTATCCTGAAAGTCCACGACCATGTCGCCATTAAGCCAGGTGGTGATATGCGGGGGGTTGCCGGTGATGCGGGCGCGCAGCGCGTTCCAGCCCGGGTGCCAGAGGGTGCCGGCAGGGCTCTCGCCGAAAACGAAGCGGCGGATGTCGAGCGCCTTGGGCAACGCCTCGCCCCAGATGCCGCCCACGGTACCGCCGGGGTAGAGGTCGATCATCACCTGATAGGCGGCGCCCTCGGGCGTGGTGCGGAGGAAGAGCCCGCTGTCGCTGTCCCACTCGTCGGCCGTCTCGAGCGTGATCTCGACGTCGCCGAATTCCCGATCGCTCACCAGCAGGCCGCCGTTCCCCGGCGGATCCTGGCGACCGACGATGACACCTTCGACCACGCGCCACGCGCCGCCGGCGCGGTGGCCGCTCGGCGCACTGTGGCTCGAGGCCATCGAGACGTGCCAGCCAGCAAGGCTCGCGCCGTCGAAGAGCGCGATCTCGCCCGGCGCGCCAGCCGCGTTCGAGAGCGTGAAGGCGACGAGAAGCAAGCCGCCGGTAGAAGCGAGCCGTCTCACAGCGTCGCCATTGTGGCGCCGGCACGCCGCGGCCGCACATCTTTTTTTGACACCAGCCCTGCCGCTGGTGTCTGATAGTCTCGTCCCGTCCACCGCTGCGACTCGGGGGAACGCGACCCATGGAAGATGCGGCTTATTGGCGCCAGCAGGCGATCAACTTCCGTGAGCGCGCCCAGCGCACGACCGATCGCGCCTTGGTGGACGAGCTCCGGGAACTCGCCGATGTCTGCGAGGAAGTGGCCGCCTCGATGGAAGAGCGCGCGGCCAGCGGCTGAGGCGGCGCTCGCATAGCGTCGAGCCCATCCCCTATCTTTGCCATCATCGAGAGCGTCCCGCCGAGCTCACCGGAGCGGCCGGCGCCGCGGAGGATCGAACGCATGAGCGCAACGGCGCCGGCGGTCTCGCTGACGACGCAAGTGGAGTCCGTGCTGCCGCAGCACCGCTTCGACGAGGCGAGCCTCGCGCGCTTCATGGCGGCTGAGATCGAGGGCTTCGCGCCGCCCCTCGCCGTCGCGCAATTCCAGGGCGGCATGTCCAACCCGACCTTTCTCGTCACCGACGGCAACGGGCGGCACTATGTGCTGCGCAAGAAGCCGCCGGGCAAGCTGCTCCCCTCGGCGCATGCGGTCGAGCGCGAATTCAAGGTGATCTCGGCGCTGGCATCGAGCGATGTGCCGGTGGCACGCAGTTATGCCTTATGCGGGGACCCGAGCGTGATCGGTCAGGCCTTCTACATCATGGCGCATGTGGAGGGCCGGGTCTTCCGCAACTACACGCTCCCCGGCAGCACGCCCGCCGAGCGCGCCGCCATCTATGACGTGATGAACGAGACGCTCGCGCGGCTTCACCGCCTCGATTGCCGCGCGCTTGGCCTCGCCGATTACGGCAAGGCGGGCGGCTATGCCGCGCGCCAGATCGCCCGTTGGTCGAAGCAATACGAGGCGAGCCAGACGGACGATGTGCCGGCAATGGCGGCGCTGATACGCTGGCTTCCCGCGCACATTCCGGCGGAAGACGAGACCGCCATCGTCCATGGCGACTACCGTCTCGAGAACATGATCTGGCATCCGAGCGAGCCACGCGTCCTTGCGGTGGTCGATTGGGAGCTCTCGACGCTCGGCCATCCGCTCGCCGATCTCGCCTATAATTGCCTGCCCTGGCATGTGCCGGATGCGCGGCGCGGCGACCTCACCCGCCTCGATCCCGATAGGGGCATTCCCAGCGAACACGAGTACATCGCCGCCTATTGCCGCCGCACCGGGCGCGGCGACGTCCCGCACTGGACCTTCTATCTCGTTCTCTCGCTCTTCCGCCTCGCCGCCATCGCGCAAGGGGTCTACAAGCGCGGTCTCGACGGCAATGTCAGCTCGCCCGGCGCGCTCGATCGCGGCGCCAAAGCGCGCGAGCTCGCAGAGCATGCCTGGGCACTGGTCGAGGGGCGATGAGGTACGCCGTCGGTTTGTGGCTCGCGCTGGTCGCCCTGCTTTGCACGATCGGCGCGACCGCGGCGGCGGATGAGAGCGAGCTTTACCGGACCACCGTCTTTGTCACCGGCCGAGGCGATGCTGAGCGCGCGCGCGGCACCGGCCTCGCTTTCGAGGAAGTGCTCGTCAAGGTCTCCGGCGATCCGCGCCTTGCCCGCGATCCGCGCCTTGCCGACATGGCAAAAGCGGCCGGCGCTCTCGTCGTTTCCTACGACTATCGCGACCGCATGCACGGGCTTGCGCTCCATGACGAGCAAGGGACGCGCGATCGCCCCCACGATCTCACCGTCCATTTCGATCCCGCCAAAATCGATGCGGCGCTTACCTCGCTCGGCAGCGCGCCCTGGACGGGACCACGGCCGCGACTTGCCGTATTTCTCGCCATTCAAGATCAGCAGACCCGCTATGTCCTCGCGCGAGACGGCGCGCGCGGCTTGAGTCAGCGCCAAGCGCTCGCCACGGTCGCCGCAAAACGGGCGCTTCCGATGGTGTTGCCGAAGGAAGCGTTGCTCGACACGGACCGCCTCACCTATGACGCGCTCGCGGCGAACGTGCCACCGGCACTTGCGCCCGCGGCCAAGATGGCGGGCGGCGATGCCGCGCTTTCGGGCACACTCATCTGGACGGAGTCAATGCTCGGCTGGACCGCGAGCTGGCGGATGGCAGTGCAAGGAAAGGACCACCGCTGGGGCGTGAGCGGCGTCTCCTTCGACGACGCTTTCCGCAACGCGATCGACGGCGCGCTCGAGATTCTCTCCGATCACGGCGCGCCGAACTGAGTCTGGCTCACTCGCGCCGCCATTTCACCGAACAGCCCATGCTCGCATATTGTGCCGTCGGCGCGCGGCCCGTCTCGGCGATCGCCACCATGGCGTCGAAGAGCTCGCGCGCCGCACCTGGCACGCGCTGAAGATTGCGGACGGGGTAGATGCGCCCGTGATACTGCAGCTCGAGCGCCGCGTTGAGGCCGAAGAAGTCGGGCGTACAGACCGCGCCATAGGCGCGCGCCACCTCTTGGCTTTCATCGATGAGGTAGGAAAAGGGAAACTTCTTGGCGGCGATGCGCTTCATGTTGTCGAAGGAATCATCGGGATAGGCCTCGGTGTCGTTCGGCATGATGGCAACGGAAGCGACGCCACGGATCGCGAGCTCGCGGGCGTCCCCGATGATGTCGTCGAGCACCGCCTTGACGTAGGGGCAATGGTTGCAGATGAACATCACCAGCGTCGCCTTCGCGCCGCGAAGCTCGGCCAGGCGATGGCGGCGGCCATCGGTGCCAAGCAATTCGAAATCGGGCGCCGTCATGCCGAGCGCGAGGGGAGCAGCGGTTGATGCCATCGACGCCTCCATTGCAGGATCGAGCAGGAGATACACTATGGGGGCGCGGCCGCGGCAAATAAAGCAGCCGAGAGGCGGCGCAAGAAAATTTGCTGTAGCATGCCCGCCGCTCGCCGTATTCGCGCAAAGGGCTTTTCGCGATTGTTCGAGAGGGCGGGTGCGCTAAGAGAAGTTGCGAAGCAAGGGGCGCGACATGACTCACATCCTCCACCGCCAGCTTCGGCACGACGTCCCGATCGCCGTCGGCGGCGAAGGCATTTACCTCATCGATGCCGATGGGCGGCGCTATATGGATGGCTCCGGCGGCGCCGCGGTCTCGTGCCTGGGCCATGGCCATCCCGAGGTGCGTGCGGCGATGCATCGCCAGCTCGACAAGCTCGCTTATGTCCATAGCGGCTTTTTCAGCTCGGAGCCGGCCGAGGGGTTGGCCGATTGCCTCGTCGCCGACGCACCGGGCGATCTCCGCCATGTCTACTTCGTGAGCGGCGGCTCGGAAGGGATGGAGACCGCGCTCAAGATGGCGCGGCAGTATTTTCTCGAGCGCGGCCAAGGCCAACGCCGCCACTTCATCGCGCGCCGCCAGAGCTATCACGGCAACACCTTGGGTGCGCTCGCCGTCGGCGGCAACGCCTGGCGCAAGGCGCCCTACACGCCGATCCTCATCGAAAGCCATCACATCTCGCCCTGCTACGCTTATCGGCTCCGCCGCGCGGACGAGACGGAAGAAGCCTATGGCGAGCGCATGGCAGCCGAGCTCGAAGCGAAGATCGCCGAGCTCGGCGCCGAGACCGTGATCGCCTTCGTCGCCGAAACCATCCCCGGCGCGACGCTCGGCACGGTGCCGCCTGTGCCGGGCTACTTCCGCCGCATCCGCGAGATTTGCGATCGCCACGGCATTCTCCTCATCTTGGACGAGGTGATGTGCGGCATGGGCCGCACCGGCACGCTCCATGCCTGCGAGCAGGAGGGGATTGCCCCCGATCTCATGGTGGTGGCGAAGGGGCTGGGTGGCGGCTATGCGCCGATCGGCGCGGTGCTCCTCTCGGAGCACATCTTCCGAGCCTTCGCCGAAGGCTCCGGCGCCTTCCAGCACGGCTTCACCTACGTCGCGCATGCGCTTTCCTGTGCCGCCGCGCTCGCCGTTCAGCAGGTGATCGCGCGCGAGGATTTGCTTGCCAATGTAGGCGCGCGCGGCACGCAGCTGGCGGAACGGCTGCATCAGCGTTTCGCCAACCACCATCATGTCGGCGATGCTCGCGGGCGCGGTCTCTTCCACTCGGTCGAGCTCGTCCGCGACCGCGACAGCAAGGCGCCCTTCGCGCCCGAGCTGCGCCTCAACGAGCGCGTCAAGACCGAAGCGATGCGCCGTGGCCTCCTCGTTTATCCCATGGGCGGGACCGTCGACGGGCGCTTGGGCGACCATCTCTTGCTGGCGCCGCCCTATATCGCGACGGCCGGCGATATCGACGAGATCGTGACCCGCTTGGGGGACGCGCTCGACGCCGCCATTGCAGGGCTCCCCGCGCATTCCTGAGTCACCGCTGGCGGCAGTGCATTCCTCGGTGCTTCGTGCTTCAATGGCCATTCTCGGGGCATGGCTTGCGCGCCAGCCTGGCGGCAGCCGCGTACCGACAGATGTCAATCAGGGGGCGAAGACCCAGGGAGGTTCAGATGTTGCGGTACATTGCGAGAGCGGCCGTGGGGGCGATCGTTGCGGCCGGACTGGCTGCGAGTGCGAATGCGCAAACGGAGATCAAGAGTCCGACGCTCGATGCCGTGAAGAAGCGCGGCCAGCTCGTCTGCGGCGTTGACACCGGCATTCCCGGCTATGCCTTCCAGGACGCGTCGGGCAAGTGGCAAGGGCTCGACGTCGCCTATTGTCGCGCGGTCGCGGCGGCGGTGCTGGGCGATGCGGAAAAGGTGAAGTATATCGGCACCACCTCGAAAGTGCGGTTCAGCGTGCTCCAATCGGGTGAGATCGACATGCTCATTCGCGATTCCGAGCACACGCTCTTGCGCAACAGCGCGCTCGGTCTCATGGAGCCGGCGGTCAACTTCTACACCGGCCAGACCTTCATGGTGAAAAAGAGCCTCGGCGTCGCCCACGCGAAGGATCTGAACGGCGCCACGATTTGTCTGTTGACCGGCACCACGCTCGAGACCAACATCGCCGACTTCAACCGCGCCAACAACATCAAGATCAACACGCTGCTTTTCGACAAGCCGGAGGAAGCCTTCGCCGCCGCCGAAGCCGGACGCTGCGACGGCTACACCGATGATGGCGGCAGCGTCGCCGCGGCGCGCTCGACGATGAAGAAGCCCGATGATTGGATCTTCCTGCCGGAGGTCATTTCACGGCAACCGCTGGGATCCTTCACCCGCTACGGCGACGATCTCTGGACGGCGATCGTGAAATGGACGCATGAGGCGATGCTCGAAGCCGAAGTGCTCGGCATCACCAAGGCCAACATCGACGACATCAAGAAATCGTCCAAAGACCCGCAGGTACGCAAGTTCCTCGGTCTCGAGGGTGATCTCGGCAAGGGCCTCGGCCTCGACAACGAATGGGCCTATCGCATCGTCAAGGCGGAGGGCAATTACGGTGAGGTCTACGACCAGTATTTCGGCTCGAAGGGCCTGGGCCTGCCGCGCGGCCTCAACAATCTCTGGCTCAACGGCGGCCTCATGATCCCGGCGTCGTGGTATTGAAGCCTGGACGTACGGTTCGGTGAAAGGCTCCCCCCTCACCCTGTCCCTCTCCCCGTCGGGGAGAGGGGACGCGCGGCGCCAGCCATGGCGGGAGGGTGAGGGGGCGAGCCGGATCGAGATCTGATGGAAAGGCGGCCGTCGCGCGGCGCGGTCATCGGCCAGTGGGTCGTCTTGGCGCTGCTCGTGGCCGCCGCGTCGGCGCTCTTCCTTCTGGCGCATCAGAATTTCGCGCGCCGCCATGTCTCCTTCGATTTCGGATTTCTCGCCTGGCCGGCCAATTTCGATATTCCCTTCCATCTCATTTCCTGGAGTGAATCCGACAGCTACGGCCGCGTCATCTTGGTGGCGCTTCTCAACACGCTCTTGGTTTCGGCGTTGGCGATCGTCACCGGGAGCATCCTCGGCTTGCTGATCGGCATCATGCGGCTCTCGCGCAACTGGCTCGTGCGCAATCTATCGCTCGCCTACATCGAAGTGATCCGCAACACGCCGCAGCTGGTGCAAATTGTCTTCATCTATGTGGCGACGGTGCAGCTGCCACCGCCGCGCCAGAGCATCGCACTCGGTGCCGGCGCGCTCCTCAGCAATCGCGGACTTTATCTCCCGGCGTTCATCGTCGACGAAGGCATGGGCTGGTTGCCATGGCTCGCGCTTGCCTTGCTCGCAGCCATTCCCTTCCTGTGGCGCCGCAAGCTTGCCCGGCGGCCGATCGGCGGTTACGCGCTGCTCCTCGTGCCGGTGGCAATCGGACTTGGCTTCACTGCGGTCGAGCGCCTCGATTTCCCGGCACTCAAGGGATTCAACATCGTTGGCGGCGTGGTCGTGCCGCCCGAGCTTGTGGCGCTCTGGCTCGGCCTTTCCCTCTATGGCGCGGCCTTTATCGGCGAGATCGTGCGCGGCGCGATCGAAGCGGTGCCGAAGGGACAGAATGAGGCGGCGCAGAGTCTCGGGCTTTCCTATGCACCGCGGCTGTTCCTCGTCACCTTGCCGCAGGCGCTCCGCATCATGGTGCCGCCGCTCACCAGCCAATATCTCAATATCATCAAGACGAGCTCGCTCGGCGCCTTCATCGCCTTCCCCGAACTCTTCCAGATGATTCTCGGCACGGTGATGCAGCACTCTGACCGCTATGTCGAGACGCTTTTCATCGTCGGCATGATCTTTCTCGCCATCAATCTCGTCACCTCCGCCTTCATGAATTGGTACAACCGGCGCGCCGCGCTGGTGGAGCGCTGAGCGACCCATGGACCTCAGCAGCGAAACCCGGTTGCGAGGCGGCGCGCGGGGGCGCCGCGGCGGTGTCGATGTGGAGCGGGCCGCCCATCCTGCGCGAGGCGTCCTCGATTGGCTCCGGCGCAATCTTTTCAGCTCGATCGGCAACACCGTGCTGACGCTGGCGGTGCTGGCGATCTTCGGTTTGTCGCTTTCGCCGCTTTATCACTGGGTCATCGCCGACGCGACGATCTCCGGCAGTACGCGGGCCGCCTGCATCGGCGACGGCGCTTGCTGGACCTTCATCAAGGTCCGGCTTCCGACCTTCTTCTACGGCCATTATCCCGACGCCGAACGCTGGCGCGTGCATCTTGCCTTGGCGCTCCTTGTGCTCTTCGGTTTTCCGGTGGTGCGCGAGCGCATGTGGCGGCGTGGGGTTTTCGTCTTGCTGCTGCTCACGGTCTTTCCGGTCCTTGGCGGCGTCCTGCTGGTCGGCGGCGTCATGGGCTTGCGCGAGGTCGACACCACGCTCTGGGGCGGGCTCATGTTGAACGTGGTGATCTCGTTCCTCGCCGTCGAAGCCTCGCTGCTCCTCGGCATTCTGCTGGCGCTCGGGCGGCGCTCGGTTCTCCCGGCGGTCCGCACGTTTTCGGTAGGCTACATCGAGCTCTGGCGCGGCATGCCACTGCTCATCGTCGTCATCACCTCGGCGACACTCGTGCCGCTCTTTCTTCCAGAGGGTGCCAGCGTCGACCGGCTGATCCGCTTCATCGTCGCCTTCAGCCTCTTCGAATCCGCCTACATGGCCGAGGCGATCCGCGGCGGCCTGCAAGGCGTCCCCACCGGGCAAATCGAGGCAGCGCAGTCGATCGGGCTGCGCTGGTGGCAAGTGCGCATCCTCATCGAGCTGCCGCAGGCGCTTCGCTTCGCCTTTCCCTCGATCATCAACACCTCGATGGATCTCTTCAAAGACACGACGCTGGTGCAGTTCATCGGTCTCTTCGATCTCCTGAGCGCCGTCGTCGCCGCCTCCAAGGACACCGCCTGGCTCGGCTATTACAAGGAAGGCTACGTCTTCGCCATGGCGCTTTTCTTCGTCTGCTGCTTCGCCATGTCGCTCCAGGCAAGCCGCCTCGAGCGGCGCCTCAACCGCCACAGATAACCGTCCGCATCTGTCGCCCATATCGAGCACTGGCGGCATGCCGACGAGAAGCCCAAGCGCGAGGAAGCGGTCGAGCGGCAACGCGCGCTTCACCAACAAGAAGTCGAAGAAGAAGTAACCGGGCGATCGTCGGCAAGAAAGAGAAGACGAGCGTGAAGAGGGAGTGGGTGTGTTGTGAGTTTGGGTGTCTGGTGTTTACTTGGCCTGGCGGCGACCTACTCTTCCGCGGCTTGAGCCGCAGTACCATGGGCGCGGAGGGGTTTGACGGCCGAGTTCGGGATGGGATCGGGTGTAGGTCCCTCGCCATG
>DASZAN010000224.1:0-2703 GCA_035945115.1 Allostellaceae bacterium | reverse complement strand
CGTGACACGCTTTCCGAAGGCTTCAGCTACTTCGTCACCTCCATAGCTGCTCCGGCTGCTTCCGGCTGGAGCGGTTGCCGGGTGGGCCTCGCACCCACTGAAAAGCGCCGCCTTGTCACGGCGCACACCCATTTCAGACATCGCAATTAGCGGCAGTGGTGGCGAGAGCCAGAAGCTGGAAAGAGGGAGTAGCTGTGACGTTTCGCACACGGCCCCCTCCGTAGTCTGATAGAATAGGGTCTTGGGGCACGGTCCGAGTCCCGCCGCAGCCGGGCGATTGAGGGCGACATGAGGCGGCGCGATTTCATTGCGGTGCTTGGCGGCACGCTTGCATGGCCGTTGACGGCGGGGGCGCAGCAGCCGGAGAGAACCCGGTTGGTCGGCGTGCTCATGGGCTTTGCGGAGACGGATGCGACCGCGCAGTCCATGGTCGCGGCTTTCCGGGATGCGCTCCAAAAGCTCGGGTGGACGGAAGGCGGCAATCTCCGCATTGAGCTTCGCTGGGGCGGCTATGATCGCGATCGCGATCGGATCAAGACGTTGGCAAAAGAGGTGGTCGACCGGCAGCCCGACGCGATCCTCGGTCAGACGACGCCCGTGATCGGTGCCCTTTCCCACGAGACGCGGACCATTCCGATCGTGTTCGTGACCGTATCCGATCCGATCAGCAGTGGCTTCGCCGCGAACCTCGCGCATCCCGGCGGCAACATCACGGGCTTCACCGTTGAGAATGCCGCGCTGGGCGGCAAATGGGTACAGCTGTTGAAGGAGATTGCGCCGGGTATCGGGCGCGTGGCGCTCCTCTATAACCCAACCGGGCCGTCGCTTGAATTCTTCCTCCCTTCCATTCAAACCGCCGCATCGTCTTTGGACATCCAGGTGAGCGTCGCCACGGTTCACGCAAAGGATGAGATTGAAGGCGTTATCGCCGCGCAAGCGCGTGATCCCGTGGGAGGCCTTATCGTGATGCCGGGCGCTTTCAACAACACAAATCGTGACCTGACCAGTGCGCTGGCGGCCCGCTACGGCGTCCCGGCGATCTATTTTGCCACGTATTTTGCGCAATCGGGCGGCCTGATCGCTTACGGCACGGATTACGCCGAACAGTTCCGCCAAGCGGCCGGGTACATCGACAGCATCCTCAGGGGCACCAAGCCTGCCGATCTGCCGGTCCAAGCGCCGACCAAATTCGAGTTGGTGATCAACCTCAAGGCCGCGAAGGCAATCGGCATAACCGTGCCGCCGTCGCTCCTCGCCGCGCCGACGAGGTGATCGAGTGAAGCGCCGGAGGTTGATCACGCTTCTTGGTGCGGCGGTCCTCTGGCCAGTCGTAGCGAGCGCGCAAGGGCAGGCGTCACCCGTCGTCGGCTTCGTCAGCAGCCGGTCGGCAGATGAGTCCGCACCGCAAGTTGCCGCGCTCCTCAGAGGGTTGGAGAAGGCCGGATATCGGCCAGGCCGCGATGTTGAGATCGAATACCGTTGGGCGGAGGGCCGATATGATCGTCTTCCGGCGCTGGTGGCGGATTTGGTCCGCAGCAACGTCACAGTGATCATCGCAGCGGGCGGCTTTGTCACCGCGCTTGCGGCAAAAGGGGCAACATCGAGCATCCCGACAGTCTTCATCGGCGGAGAGTCCGATCCGGTGAAGATCGGACTCGTCGCGAGCCTGTCGCGTCCGGGTGCGAACATCACCGGCGTTAGCATTCTCAATGTCGCTCTCGCGTCGAAGCGCTTGCAGCTTTTGCATGAGCTGGCACCAAAGGCGACACGCGTCGCAATCTTGGCCAATCCGAATACGACTGACATCGCCCTACAGACGCGAGACCTCGAGGACGCGGCAAAGACGATGGGACTGGAAGCGACCGTGGTCGCAGCTGGTGCCGAGCGAGATTTCGATGCTGCCTTTGCCGCTGTCGCCCACGCGCACGCCGACGCACTGATCATCGCCTCCGATCCATTCCTCACCAGCGAGCGTACCCGCATCGTCGCGCTGGCCGCGCAGTCCGGTGTGCCGGTCATGTACGATTTGCGTGAGTATGCCGCGGCCGGTGGCCTCATGAGTTACGGACCGAGTCTTGCGGAGGCATATCGGCAGGCGGGGCGTTATGCCGGCGAGATTCTCAAGGGCACCAAACCTGCCGATTTGCCCGTCATCCAATCGAGCACATTCGAGCTGGTCATCAATCTCAAGACGGCGAAGGCGCTCGGCCTCGAGATACCGGCATCGCTCCTCGCCAGCGCCGACGAGGTGATTGAATAACCGACTGACTTCCGGTTGTGGCACGAAGGCGAAGAACGATGTCGTTCAACCCATGTCTGCTTCAGTGACGAAAGCAGTCGTCGTGGGATGTCGCGATCGGTGGCGACTGAGATCATCGTAGACGCGACACCCTTCGAGCGCGCGGAATTTGTTGCTTCCTCGGTGGCTGGCGTCATCGGGTGGAAAGACCCAATCCCAGGAGCGCGTTTGACCGCGCGGAGGAACAAGCATAGCCTTTCATTGATCGACGGAGGACAGTCGCGAGGGAGGCGAGCGTGAGCAGGGCGCGCGATCGCGAGGAGTTGACGCGGGTAGGACCGGGTACCGTGATGGGTGAGTTCATGCGGCAATATTGGATTCCGGCTGCATTGTCCTCGGAACTTTCTGTCGACGGCGCTCCGATGCGGCTCCTGCTGCTCGGGGAGCGGTTAATCGCCTTCCGC
>DASZAN010000223.1:0-3027 GCA_035945115.1 Allostellaceae bacterium | reverse complement strand
GCGGAAGGCGATTAACCGCTCCCCGAGCAGCAGGAGCCGCATCGGAGCGCCGTCGACAGAAAGTTCCGAGGACAATGCAGCCGGAATCCAATATTGCCGCATGAACTCACCCATCACGGTACCCGGTCCTACCCGCGTCAAGTCCTCGCGATCGCGCGCCCTGCTCACTTCCCTCGCGACGTCCTCCGTCGATCAATGAAAGGCTATGCTTGTTCCTCCGCGCGGTCAAACGCGCTCCTGGGATCGGGTCTTTCCACCCGATGACACCAGCCGCCGAGAAAGCAACAAATTCCGCGCGCTCGAAGGGTGTCGCGTCTACGTGATCTCAGTCGCAACCGATCGCGATATCCCACGACGACTGCTTTCGTCACTGAAGCAGACATGGGTTGAACGACATCGTTCTTCGCCTTCGTGCCACAACCGGAAGTCAGTCGGTTATTCAATCACCTCGTCGGCGCGGGTGAGGAGCGATCCCGGTATCTCGATGCCGAGCGCCTTTGCTGTTTCAAGTTGATGATCAGCTTCCACCCGATTGATGTGATCGTGAGCGGCTGAACCTCGAGGGGGCCAGGTGCTGTGATGTTTCGCACACTTGGCCTCATCCTAACCGGGTAGGATAACCGAGATTGAGCGCCGCTACCTTCCGCCACAGCAGGCGAGAGGGGGACACATGAAGCGGCGCGATTTCATCGCTGGCCTTGTCGTCTCTACCACAATGCGGCGCGCGCAGGCGCAGCAGAAGGCGAGGGTCTATCACTAATGTAGCGCGCGGCGCAGGAAAGGAGACCAATCATGGGGCGCAAGGCAAGGTGGCTCATCGCGATCCTGACTCTCGGCATCTTCGTCGCGCCGGTCGCCGCCAGAGAGGGCTGGGCGCAGAACCCTGGAAAGGTACATCGAGTGGGCGTGGTGGCTGTCCTCCCGCCCATCTTCTCCCGCCTAATGCTCCGCAGCCGTCGTTTCCATCGGGCGCGATGGGCCGCGCGCTTGTGCAGCGGCTAGCCGACCACGGTTACATTGAGGGAAAGAACCTCGTCATCGAAACGCGGTTCGGAGGATACGAGCGATTGGCGGAACTTGCAGTGGAGTTAGTGCGCCTCCAGGTCGACGTCATCTTCATTGGCGGCACGAAGGCGAGCCGGATCGTCAGCGATGCGGTGAAGGAGACGCCGCTGGTGATCCACTCTTGCGACCCGTTCGAGCACGTCGCTCGGCTCGCGCGACCAGACGGCAACCTTACCGGAGTGACCTGCATGACCACGGAGCTGAGCCCGAAGAGGCTCGAGTTGCTCAAAGAGGCGGTCCCGAGCGCGGTCCGGGTGGTCTTCCTGTCCGACCCTGACGACGCCCCGCCCGGGCTCGAACTGACGCAGGACGCTGCTCCGCGCCTGGGGATCGAGCTCCACGTCACCGACGTGCAGGCCGCGGACCGCCTGCCGACCTGGGGCGAGTCCGATCTTAGGACCGCCTTGGGCGCGGTCGCGAAGGAGCACCCCGACGCGTTGTTCGTCTACCCCGACCCGATCCTCATAGCGGGGCGGAAGCAGATCGCGGAGTTCGCAGTGACGAATCGCTTGCCCACGATGTTCACGTTCCGCGAGTTCGTCGACGCCGGCGGCCTCATGTCATACGGGGCCAGCCTCCGCGAGATGGGAGCCTCGGCCGGAGAGCAGATCGCGAAGATTCTCGACGGCACCAGACCGAGTGAGCTGCCGATGGAGCAAGCGACACGGTTCGAGCTGGTGATTAACCTCAAGACCGCCAAGGCGCTCGGGCTCACGATCCCCCAATCTGTTCTGGCGCGTGCGGATGAGGTCATTGAGTGAAAAGGCGCGAATTCATCTCCGTCATAGGCGGCGCCGCCGCGTGGCCGATCGCGGTGGGCGCGCAGCCCGCCGGTCCGGCGCGGCTGATCGGCGTGCTGATGGGTCTTGCCGAGAGCGATCGATTTTCGGGGTCGCAGGTTGCGGAGTTTCGGACTGCTCTTGCGAGCCTGGGTTGGAAGGAAGGTGGCAATCTCCGGATCGAACTGCGGTGGGGTGCGGGCGACGAGAACAGGATCGCAGCGTTGGCAAAAGAACTGGTCGATTTGCGGCCGGACGCGATCCTCGCTCAGACTACTCCCGTCGCCAGAGCGATTGCCCGCGAGACGAAAACAATTCCGATCGTATTCGTAACCGTGGCCGATCCGATTGGCAGCGGTCTTGGCGCGAGCCTCACACATCCGGGCGGCAACATCACCGGCTTCACATATGTCGAAGCCACGATGGGCGGTAAATGGGTGGAGCTGCTGAAGGAGATAGCGCCGCGCACCGCGCGCGTGGCGCTACTGCTCAACCCGGCCACAGCGTCACCGCTCGGATTTTACCTGCCCTCCATCGAAGCGGCCGCATCGTCCTTCGCCATCGAAACAAGTATCGCTCCGGTTCGCGCCAAGGAGGAGATCGAGGGCGTTGTGGCAGCACAGGCACGCACCAGGTGGCAGTATCATGGTGATGCTCGACGCGTTCAACGTGGCAAATCGAGAACTGATCATTACACTGGTGGCACGCTACGGTGTACCGGCGCTCTACGGCAATAATTTCGCAGAATCCGGCGGCCTGATCTTTTACGGTACCGATACCGTTGAAACGTTCCGGCTCGGGGCAGGGTATATCGACCGCATCCTCAAGGGCGAGAAACCGGGAGAGCTTCCGATCCAACTGCCGACGAAGTTCGAGCTGGCGATCAACCTCAAGACCGCGAAGGCACTTGGTCTCACAGTGCCACCCACCCTGCTCGCCCGCCAACGAGGTGATCGAGTAGCAAGCCGATGTCGGCTGTTGGCAGTGCGCCCCGAAGGCGCGAATCACCAGTGGAGGAGGAATCCATCCAGAGAGTTGTCGCTTGATCTGGTAGCTGACGAGCGGCTCGTCCGGGTGACCGGAAGGGCTGGAGCCTCGTGACAAAGGTCGCCTTGGGCGGCTGAGCGATCCGGCGGGCCGTAACGCGAGTGAAGCCTGAGCAGGCCTCGAAAGTGACAATGCG
>DASZAN010000222.1:0-4265 GCA_035945115.1 Allostellaceae bacterium | reverse complement strand
TGCAAGGCTTCGGAGATGTAGCCGATCGCCTTGGCGTGCTCGCGCGCTGCAACATCGGGGGTGAAATCCTCGCGCGGAGAGAAGGCGATTGCGCGATAGTCGTTCATTGCTTCGACCGCTCTGTGCTTTGCCAGGACCGGCGATCCAAATAGGTTGAAATCTGTCCAAAGCGTCGCACCGATGAAGCGCACACCAGCAATCTTGGCGGTCCCGCGTTCGAGGAACATCACGCGGCCCGCGGTCTTGCGCGCGGCTTCCGAAAGAGCGTCAAAAGTACTGACCACCGAATGGTTGCGGTGCTCGCGATTCCGGTAGAACTCATGGTTGCCGGCGATCATCACAACGGGCACGTCCAATGATCGCGCGACCTCGTCAGCCCACCCGACGCCATCAGTGAAGATGCCGATATCGCCGGCCAGTGCGATCACGTCTTCCCCGGCCGGCTCGAGGCTGAGCGGCCCGAACTCAAGGTGGAGATCGGACATCGGGCGTATCTTAGTCATCGCGCGCTCATCGGGCCGTGCTCCTGGCGCTTCGAAAGGGCCTGTGCGAGCACCTCACCCGAAGAGTAGCGCCGGGAGGCCTCGGCAACGAAGAGCGCCGCCAATCGTTGTCCTGGGCATCACTTGCTCATTTGATCCTTTCAGAGGAGCGCGGCTGTGCAAACGCCACGCGCAACTAACGAGGAGGTTTCGATGCAAGAGCGCTTCCGATACAATGGTCGCCTCTCACGCAAACGCCAGGGTCGTGAAGCCCAGCCGTAACCGCCCAGCACAATCAAATCGCAATAGTGGCCAAATCATGGTGACCGGGAACGCCGAACCGTCTAGTAGCGTATGGCATTAGTGAAAAGACGCGTGTTTAACCACACCAACTAATAATCTGCGGCGCAGGTGACCATGCGTGCTGCATTTCTCACAGTCGTCTTCCTGATCGGCGCGATGGGCGCGGCGAGAGCGGATTGCCTCGAAGATTTGGGGCAACTGCGCGAGCAGGTGGATACACAAAATCAGGCGAAGCCAACAGCACAGTCGCAAGCGGCGGCGCGAGAGCTACAGAAGCTCGAACGCAGCGAGTCGGCTAATGAGATCGATTGCATCAACACGCTCGCCAGAGCACGCAGCGTCAGTCAATTGATGCGCTCATCTCGCTCTGGCTGGTCCTTCAGCAACGACGACATCGATGTCAGCCACCGGCATCAACAGCGCCCCAGAGGAATGGATCAGATTGGCGCTAAGAGTCTGATGCCTCCACATCCTCTCGGAGGCGTTTCTTTTCGGCCATTAGCTGCTCAACATCTTCCCGCTTTGACCTGATCCGCTGCCATCACTTGTTCCGCCAGCACGTCGCTCTTCGATCTGGACCGCGAGACCATCGAGGTTACCGATCTTGCGATGGCATTCCGGGTGCCTGCGGCAACGTTATCTCGGTTTCTTGCGGAAGTCAGTGCTCGGATGCGGGCAATGCGAGGTGCAGCCCTGCCGTAGCAGTTTCGCGGCCATTCGGATTTTTGCAGGTCGCTCCATATGACCAGGTCGCTCCATATGACCAGGGACAGCGAAATGGACTTCGCGTTCCGGCTGCCACGGCACCGCTTCAATCTTCTCACCAATGTAACCGCGAGATAACCACCGCGTTCTGTGTGCTTATCGGGGCTGTCAGCGGCGTTGTTCTCGCGGCGATGCATGTGGCAATTCGCCCATCTGACCGTCTTCCACAACGGACTGCGACATCGCCGCCACACGCAAGCGCAAAATGCCGACTTAGAATCTATCCAAAACAACGACAGGCGGGCGGGCGAAAAATCTATGTTGAATCAGCCGATTAATTCGCGCGCGGCTGGCGTAGCAGAAAGTGCTGAATTTTTGGGCAGCGAGATTTCTCCTATACTTCCTTCGAACTAAGTCCATGTCGTCCACAGAGTTATCCCCCAAAGGGTGGATAACAAAATTGTGACAGGATTGAGCGCGAGCGCACCCGAGTTCGTGATGTCGACCGCGACCTGCAAATAGCCTGCGAACAACAGCGGCTGTCTTCATGACGTATGTAGCTCCCATCGCTGATAGCGGAGGAGTACATGCGATGCCGAGTCTCATTGTGCGCGGCGGCATCCCGCCTGCCCAGGTCGAACAAGAGTTGGAGGAACTGATCAGATACGCCGGATGGGCAGGCTTGGGGCTGCCAGATTTGCGCGCACACTATGGCGAACGGGTCTCAGGTGAAGACATTCATGACGCGCTGGAGCGCTTGGTCACAGCGCGGCAAATTTACCGCTTCATGCGCCCGGCGGTGCTTGGCGCGGATAGCGGCAAGCTGGCGATTTATTACTCCTATTGGCCCCCTCGACGCGCGTTCGCTTGCGCGAATGAATGAGGCGGAAAGGGCTCGCACAAAGCAGCCCTAGGTGATGTGCGAGCCCCGACCTCGGTTCGGCTGGCTTCCAGCAAGCCAGCGCATTCCAAATAAGCCCAGTTTGGTTAACAGATACCTAACAGAGACCCGCGACGCCGATTGATCTCGGCGGTCGCGCCCGCGGGCTAACCTGCTGAGGCGGTTAAAAGTGGCAGTAAGGACGAGCAACCCTTATGCTTATTTGCCATGGTGACCGAGCAGCTATATCGCGATAGGGCCAAGGAAGCCCGTCAGGAAGCCGAGGGGACGAAGGCCCCCGAGAAGCGTCGGCTATTGCTGGAGGTAGCCAAGGCATACGAGCACTTTGCCGATCTACCGGGAAAGACGCCATGGCACGTCGAGAAGATGGAGCGGAAGAAATAGCCGCTAAGCCGCGCCCCGTTTCAGCCTCTCCTTCAATTCCGCCGCCTTGGTATAGAGGTCGGCGGCGACGGTCATCAGTCTTTGTCGGACCCGGACGTTGTCCAGGTGTTGCTTGGCAAGCGCCACAAATTGGGCGGCTTTCTCTCGGAGATGAGCAATCTCCTCTTCGACTCCTGGCATTGCACTTCCCCTATGACCGGCGGGGAGCACAGCCTTCTCTTCTAATCAGGAAAGACAGTCTCTCAGTCGCTGGCCTGCCGATGCACAAAACCAGCGCCGATGGAAATATTGCGCTTCCCTTATTCGTGAGTCGAGACGATCTTGAAAAACGTGTCACGCATTTTTGATTTTCTCGTTGTCGTCTCGCTTTGATGGCGAGGCTGGAGCGTGAGCGGGTGGCGGCGAACTCGGCGAGCCGCCAACAGAGGCGCGACACTGAGTGATCAGCTAACGACGGCTTTCCTAGCCTCTAATGCCATCGCGATAAGCGATGAGCCACCAAAAAGCATGTCAATGCCCACGATCAGCCCGAGCGCCCATGCGAGCGTTCCTGGCAAGCCAGAGAGAATGATTGCGGCCAAAATCAAATCGACCACGCCGTTCACCATCATCCATTCCCATTTCCCCGACACTGACGGCGATGAGTGATGGCGAGTGCGATCATTAAAATGCCGTCCACGATGAAGAACGCGGTCAGTACATAGGTCAGCGTCACGAGACCCTGAAGCGGATTCCACAGCAGTACCTCGCCAGCGATCACGGCGACGATTGCTGAAAGCAGAGACCATCCAAACCCAGGCGCCTGTCGCGCTCTGAAAGTCGCAATGAGCCCAATGACTCCCGCGATGAGAATAGCCAGCCAAGGAAAACGGTAACAAAGAGGCCACCAAGCGGCGGCACGATGATTGCAGCCAGGCCTAGCACGGTCAAAATGATCCCCTCAACGAGGAACAAGCTCCAATGATCGTGCACCGCCTTCCGGAGGCGCGCACTTAGCTCAGCATTCGGCGTCGAGTTCGTTGCGGTCATGGGTCTACCTCCCCGTTCGACTATCCCGCGCGCCTTCCAAAGGGACGGCTCGTGCCTTTGGTTCTCCCTCGCGCACTCGCTTGAAACCCGCGCCCTGCAGATCTGCGCGACCTACTTCCACGAAACGGCAGGCTTGGAGCGGTTCCGGTCTAGATAGCGAACCGCATCGCCTTCTGAGAAGCCGAGCTCGATCGCCTGTTTGCGGGTCATCGGAGCGGCTCTTGGCTCTCCATTGCGGTACTGGTTGATAATGCTGTCCAGCTCGGTCACCCACTCTTCCGCACTGCGCTGTCTTGCGACCATCGTGTTGTCCTCCCATTTGGAGTGCGCCCCTGGGGCCGGACAGTTTCAGGCGGCTGAATTGACCGGTGCGCGGGCGTGTTGCTCCTCGAACTGGGTGGGGCTGAGATAGCCGATGGCTGAGTGCAGCCGCCGGTCATTGTAGACGTAATCGATGAAGT
>DASZAN010000221.1:0-97566 GCA_035945115.1 Allostellaceae bacterium | reverse complement strand
CGCGGGGATACCGATCGCGCGCGGATTCCTGTCGATCGGCGGGCTTCATCCGCAACGTCGCGCGACGAACCTCACTTGGCGCGACGGCGCTATTAAAGACGTCAACGACTTTCCTCACGAGACGATGGCGACGCCACTGTGGCGGGAGAGCCCGTTCCGCCACATGATCGAGACTGGGACGCGGCGCTTGCATCGCCGCCTGACCGGCGACGATGCCGTGCTGGACTATCCCGTGCTGCGCGAATTCCGCGAGTTGGGTCACACCGAGTGGCTGGCCCTGCTGCACGGTTTCGGCGCTCGCGCGGCATCTTCGCAGGGGGGACAGCTCGGCGCCGTGCTTTCTTGGGCGACGGCAAGCGCCGGCGGCTGGAGCGGTGCGCAGCTGGCGGCGATCGAGGAGCTCTCGGGAACGCTGGCACTTGCGGTCAAGGGTAGCGCCTTGCCGGGCGTCATGCGCGACCTTCTCGCCGCCTATCTCGGTGGTGATGCCGCCGATCGCGTCATCGCCGGGCAAGTGCAGCGCGGCTCGGTGAGCCGTGTCGCCGCCGCTATTCTTTATGCCGATCTCCGCGGCTTTACCGATTTCGCCGAGGGGACGCCGCCGGAAGAAGTGACGCGGCGTCTCAACGGCGTCTTCGATTGTTTGGGCGAGCCGGTGCGCGCGGCGGGTGGCGAAATTCTGAAGTTCCTCGGTGACGGCGCTCTTGTCGTGTTTCTGCCGAAGCCCGGTGCCGAGCTTACGACCGTGGCAGCATCCGCACTCGATGCGGCGCGCGACATCATGGTGCGAGTGGCGGCGCTCAACGCCGCCGAGGTTGCCGCGGGGCACCCGCCGCTCGTCCTCGACATGGCGCTCCACGCCGGTGACGTCACCTACGGCAATATCGGCACCGCCGATCGTGTCGATTTCACCGTCATCGGCCCCGCCGTCAACGAGGCGACGCGGCTCGAGAGCCTCTGCAAAGAGCTCGGCGAGCCCTTGCTGATTTCGCAATCCTTCGTCCGCGCCGCACCGAGTCTGAGCAACCGACTGCGCTCGACCGGGCCCCATCGGCTGCGCGGCGTGCGCGAGCCGCAGGAGGTGTTCGCGCTGGCGGAGCGTCTCAATTGACTCGCCGCTGCCGGCGATCTTAGCCTCAAGCAACGGCAGTAAAGGGAGGCGGCGATGGCCGGTCGTTACATCACGGTGAAGGCAAAGGACGGCGGCAGTTTCAAGGCGTATCTCGCCACGCCCGCGAAGGGCAGCGGCCCCGGCATCGTTCTGCTGCAGGAGATTTTCGGCATCAATGCCTATATCCGCAGCGTTGCCGACTACTACGCCGAGGAAGGCTACGTGGTGCTCGCACCCGATCTCTTCTGGCGGATCGAGCCGGGGATCGAGCTGGGATTTACCGATGCGGACCGGCAAAAGGCGTTTGCTTATCGCGAGAAATTCGATGTCGACAAATCCGTCGAGGACATTGGCGCCACCATCGCGGCGCTCAAAGGGCTGCCGGAATGCAAGGGCAAGATCGGCGCCATCGGCTTCTGCTTGGGTGGCCTCCTCGCCTATTTGAGCGCGGCGCGGCACGGCGTCGATTGCGCCGTCTCATACTACGGCGTCGGCATCGAGAAGGTGCTGAGGGAGGCGGGGAAGATCAGATGCCCGATGGTCTTGCACATCGCCGAGAAGGACAAGTACACGCCACCCGAAGTGGTCGATGCGATCAAGAAGACCTTCGCGGAACGGCCGGAGATCGAGATCTACGTCTATCCCGGGGTCGACCACGCGTTTTCACGCAAGGGCGGCGCCAATTTCGACAAGCCCGCAGCGATGATGGCGCATTCGCGCTCGATCGCGCTGTTCCGCAAGGTTCTCGGGCCCACCTATAATTTGAGCGCGCTCTGGGACATGCATTGTTACTACGAGTTCGCCACGCGCGATGTCGACGCGACGATGGCGACGATGGTGCCGCAGCCCTATGTCAACCACGTCCCGACGATGACCGGCGGCGTGGGGTACAAGGAGCTGCACCGCTTCTACAAGAACCACTTCGTCAATTCGAACCCTGCCGATACCCGCCTCATCCCGATCTCGCGCACGATCGGTTCAGACCGCGTCGTCGACGAGATGATCTTCTGCTTTACCCATGACCGCGAGATCGACTGGATGCTGCCGGGGGTGAAGCCGACCGGCAAATATGTCGAGGTGCCGCTGGTGGCGATCATCAACTTCCGCGGCGACAAGCTCTATCACGAGCACATCTATTGGGATCAGGCGTCCGTGCTCGTGCAAATCGGCTTGCTCGACCCGAAGCTGGTGCCGGCGGCGGGCGGCGAGACCGCGAAGAAAGTGGTGGACGAGACCTTGCCCTCGAACACGCTGATGAAGCGCTGGGCGGAAAGCGCCGCAGCGAGCTGAAGGAATTCTTCGTTTACCCGCGCCGATCCTAATCGGGATCGAGATTGCGGATCATGTGGTGGAGCTTGGCGCGGAGCTCGGCAAGCTCGGCGGCGCTGAAGCCGCGCACGGCCCGCTCGTTCTGCTCGAGTACGCGTGGCAAGACGCGGCGAAATGCCGCCTCGCCGGCGGCCGTGAGATAGAGCCGAATGCTGCGTCCATCATGCGCATTGCTCCGCCGCGTCACCAGATCCGCGCGCACCATGCGGTCGAGCGTGCGGGTGAGCGTCGTGCGATCAACCGTGGTGAGATCGGCAAGCTCGTTCATGGTTGAGCCCGCGCGTTCGTTCAGCACAGCGAGAATGCGCCATTGCGGGACGGTAATGGCGAGCGGCTTCAGCTTCGCCGCGAGCTGCCGATTGCGACGCCCGAAGATCTGGGTGAAGAGGAAGAAGATATGATCGTCGAGGCGGAATTCTGGCGTCGATAGCTTCGCCGTTCTCCTTCGCGCGGCACCTCCCAACGCTCGATTTTCCACGCCGTCCTGGCCTGTCTTTGCTGTTGACCCAGCATCGACCGGACCCTAGCATGAGAAAAGTGCAAATGCACATAGTAAATGATATCGCGCCGCGTTGGCGCGGCCGCTCTCGGAGGAAGCCATGGCGCAGTATGACGCCGCCGCGATCCGCGCGCTCATCGAGCCCGATCGCGTCCATCGCAACATCTACGTCGATCCCGCCCTCTTCGATCTCGAGATGGAGCGCATCTTCACTCGCGCCTGGATTTGGGTAGCGCATGAAAGCCAGGTGAAGAATCCCGGCGACTATGTCGCGACGACGATCGGCCGCCAGCCGGTGGTCGTGTCGCGGCACACCGACGGCAACATCCATGTCCTCTACAATCGTTGCGGCCATCGCGGCGCCAAGGTGGTGGGCGACCGCGAAGGCAACGTGAAATTCTTCCGCTGCTGCTATCACGGCTGGACCTATCGCACCGACGGCTCGCTGTTGGCCGTGCCGCTGCGCAGCGGGTACGAGGGCACGACCTTTGACATGAAAGACCCGCGCTACGGCATGATGCGGGTGCCGCGCGTCGAAAATTATCGCGGCTTCGTCTTCGCGAGCCTCACCGAGTCCGGGCCGAGCCTCGCCGAGTATTTGGGCGACGCGCGCTCGTCGATCGACGACATGGTCGACCGTTCGCCCGAAGGCTGGCTCGAGGTGGTGGGCGGCTGCTTCCGTGTCGTCTTCCGCGCCAACTGGAAGATCTTCCTCGAGAACCTCAACGACACCATGCATCCGATGGTGGTGCATGAGTCCTCGGTCGAAGCCGGCAAGATCTGGGCGAAGGAGCATTTGCCGGAAGGCGCGCCCGATCCGCTGCCCGTGCGCTTCACCCGCAACAACGGCTTTCCCTACGAGTTCTGGCAGAAGCTCGTGCTGCAGGCGCATCCCAACGGGCATAGCTTCATGGGCGGCATCTTCCCGCCTCGCCGCACCGATCCCGTCTTCATGGAATACATGGCGGCGATGGAGAAGGCCTACGGCAAGGCGCGGACCGAGGAAATCCTCGCCGTCGACCGCCACAACACGATCTTCTATCCCAATGTCTCGATCCAATCGGGCTATCAGCAGCTTCGCCACATCCGGCCGCTCGCCGTCGACCGCACGCAGATGGACGTCTACGCATTTAGGCTGAAGGGTGCGCCCGACGAGTTCTACAAGCACACGCTCATTTATTCGAATGTGGTGAACTCGCCGAGCTCGATCGTCATGCCCGACGACCACGAAGCCTACAACCGCGTTCAGGAGGGGCTGGTAGCGCAAGCGAGCGATTGGGTGAGCCTCGCGCGCGATGCCCGCCGCGACCGGCACGACAACAAGGAATGGGTGAGCGCCGTGGGCACCAGCGAGCTTCCCATGCGCAACCAGTACCAGACCTGGGTGCGCTATATGGCGGCGGAGGCGTGAGATGACACTCACCATAGGCAAGACGGAAGCGGCAAGCGGGCTCGACCTTCGTGCGCTCGAGCAATTGCTCTATCGCGAAGCACTGCTTCTCGATGAGAAGCGCTGGCAGGAGTGGCTCGCCCTCTACACCGATGATTGCTTCTACTGGGTTCCCTCGGTGATGGGACAAAAGGATCCCGTCAACACCGTCTCGCTTTACGCCGAAGACCGCATGCGGCTTGAGATGCGCATCATCCGCGTCACCCACCCGCGCGCCTTCAGCCAGGACTTCCCGACGCGCATGAGCCATGTCGTGGGCAACGTCATGCTCGATCCCGAAAACGGCAAGGGCAGCGACGGCGGACTCAATCCCAAAGCTGATCTGGTGGTGCGCTCGAGCGTCCACATCCTCGAATACCGCAAGGAGGATCAGCGCCTCTTTGGCGGCACGGTGCGCCATTGGCTCCGCCGCGATGGCGCAGATTGGAAAATTGCGATGAAGCGTATCGACCTCATCAATTGCGATGCGCCGATGGAAGTGGTGCAGTTGTTCCTTTAGCCCTGGCGCGGAGATCACCATTCCCTCGAACCGCCGCCACGCACCGACCGTCCTCCTGGCGCTCCACTACCAGAACGAGACGGTGCACCCCGAAGGTAAGATCCGCGTCGGCATTGCCGAGGCAAGTCCGGCACGCGCCGCGGTCATTGCCGCGGCGCGGCGCCTTCTCTCTGGCGCACGCGCCCGTCAGGTGCCGGTGATCTCGGTTCGGATCGCCTTCCGTCCCGACCACGCGGATGTCGCCGAGAATGCCGAGATCTGGCGGCGGGTGAAGGCGTCGGGTGCCACGGTGGAAGGGAGCTGGGGAGCGGAATTTTACGAGGGCCTGGGCCCGGATCCCAGGGAATTCGTCGTCACCCATCAGCGCAACAATGCCTTCTACGGCTCGCCGCTCGCCGATATCGTGCGGGGATTCCGACCGGAACGTCTCGTCATTGCCGGCATCTCCACCACCTACGTTGTCGAAAGCACGGTGCGCCATGCCGCGGATATGGGCTATCGCGTCACCGTCGCCGCCGACGCCTGCTCCTCGTCGACCGCCGAAATGCATGAGGCAAGCCTCAAGGCCATGGCGCTGCTCGCGGAGATCAGCACGGTTGACGCGATCGTTGCTGGGTTCGCCGTGTCATGAACGGAATCGCCGGCAAGACCGCGATCGTGAGCGGCGGCGCGACCAGCATTGGCGCCGCCGTGGTGCGCGTGTTCCATGGCGCGGGCGTCAACGTGCTCATCGCCGACATCGCCGAGGAGCCGGGCCGTGTCTTGGCTGCGTCGCTCGGCGCGCGTGTGCGCTTTCAACGCACCGACGTCACCCGCGATGACGAGATTGCCGCCTGCGTCGCCGCCGCGGTGACGGCGTTCGGCGGTATCGATTTCCTCGTCAACGGCGCGGTGACCTATCTCGACAAAGGGTTGGACTCGACCCGCACCGAATGGCTGGAGGCGCTCAATCTCAATCTCGTGAGCGGTGCCCTGCTGGTGCGCGCGGTCGTTCCGGAGATGAAGAAGCGCGGTGGCGGCGCGGTGGTGAACTTCAGCAGCATCGCGGGCAAGTTCGGCCAGGCGGGGCGGGCGCTTTATCCCGCCGCCAAGGCCGCCATTCTCCAGCTCACCAAGAATGAGGCAATGACGCTCGCGGCCGACGGAATTCGCGTCAACGCGGTCTCGCCGGGTTGGACCTGGTCGGCGCCCATCGAGCGCGCGAGCGGCGGCGATCGCGCCAAGACCGACCGCATCGCCGCCGACTACCATCCGCTGGGCCGCGTGGGCAATCCCGAGGAAGTAGCGCGCGCCGTGCTCTATCTCTGCTCGTCCGATGCCTCCTTCATCACTGGCGTCGATCTGCCGGTCGATGGCGGCTATGCCATGACCGGTCCCGATGGCGGGAAGCCCGCCATGGGCCGGCTCGCGCAATGAGCGATCTCGAGCTCGTCGTCAGCGATATCCGCGCCCTGACCCCGGCGATCAAGCGCTTCGAGCTCCGTGGGCGGGATGGCGGTGCGTTGCCGCCCTTCACCGCCGGGGCGCATATCGATGTCGCCGTGACCTTGCCCAATGGGGCGCCCGGTAGCCGCTCCTATTCGCTGGTGAATTCGCCCATCGGGCGCGATCGCTACGAAATCGCCGTGCTCCGTGAGCCGCAGGGGAGTGGCGGCTCCGCCTTCATGCACGAGCGTGTGCAGATTGGAGACCGGCTCGCCGCGAGCGCGCCGCGGAATGACTTCCCCCTCGCCGGCGAGGCGCGCGAGCATTGGCTCATCGCGGGCGGCATCGGGATCACACCCATTCTCGCGATGGCGCGTGTGCTTGCCGCCTCCGGGCAGCCTTTTGCCCTTCATTACTGTGCGCGCTCGCCGGAAACGATGGTCTACCGCGAGGAGATCGCGGCGCTCGCTGGCGACCGCGCGCGCTTCTATTTCGATGGGGGCGATCCGGCGCGCGGTCTCGATGTTGGCGCGCTCCTCGCCGCGCCGATGCCGGGCCGTCACGTCTATGTGTGCGGTCCCAGGGGCATGATCGATGCGGTGTTGACGCGCTGCCAGCGGTCGCAATGGCCGCGCGACCAAGTCCATTTCGAGCTTTTCACGCCGGCAAAGGCGGAAGCGGGCGACCAGGCGTTCGAGGTAGTGCTGGCGCGCTCCGGCCGCAGCGTCCGAGTTGCCGCCGGCAAAACCATTCTCGAGACGCTGCTCGAGGTGGGCGAAGAGCCGCTCTCGGACTGCCGGCGCGGCGAATGCGGTGTGTGCGTTACGGAAGTGCTCGCCGGTGAGCCGCTCCATCGCGACTACTATCTCACCGACAGCGAAAAGGCCGCCGGCAAGTCGATGTGCATCTGCGTCTCGCGCGCCCGCGGCGCCAAGCTCGTCCTCGATCTCTGACATCTCTCGCCGTCGTGCGCCAGCGGTCGCTGCGTGCTATAAGGCCGCTCTGCCGAAAGACGGAGAGGGACGATGCAGACGACGCAGATCACCGATTTTTTGAGCGTCGCGGGACAGATCACCAAGGACGACATCGCTGCGTTGGCCAAGTCCGGCGTGGCGACGATCATCAACAATCGTCCGGACAATGAAGAGCCGGGACAGCTCACCGCGGCGGAAGCTGAAGCCGAAGCGAAGAAGCACGGCATCGACTACCGCTATCTGCCGGTGACCACCAATGCGATCACCCGCGCGCAAGTCGCCGAATTCGAGAAGCTGCTGCTGCGCAGTCCGACGCCCGTCCTCGCCCACTGCCGCAGCGGCACACGCTGCTATCTCATGTGGGCGGCGTCGCGCGCGCTCTTCAGTCGTGAGAGCCCGCTGAAACTCGTCGCGCAGGCCGCGATCAAAGGCTACGACCTCCGCGTGCTGCCGAGCCTCGTCGAGAGGCTCGAAGCGGAACGCTGAGTCGGCCGAATCCAAGGAGCGAGGAACTTTAAATGCGGACTCTGGTGCTGGGCGCCGGCGCGATCGGCGGCTATTACGGCGGCCGTCTTGCCGAAAGCGGCGCTGATGTCACCTTCCTCGTTCGGGCGCGGCGAGCGCAGCAATTGGCCGAGCGTGGTCTCGTTGTGCGCAGCCCCTTGGGCGACGTCGAACGCCGCGTCAAGACGGTCCTCGCGAGCGAGCTTCGCAAACCATTCGATCTCGTTCTCCTCTCGTGCAAGGCCTACGACCTTGACAGCGCCGTCGCGGCGATCGCGCCGGCCATGGGTCCGCACAGCGCAGTGCTGCCGCTCCTCAACGGCATCAACCACATGGCGGTGCTGACCCAGCGCTTCGGCGCGGCGCGCGTGCTGGGCGGCGCCTGCGGCATCGGTGCCACCTTGAATCCCTCGGGCGAGGTGGTTCACGCGGGGCCGATGGAGTGGCTCACACTGGGCGAGCTTTCGGGCGAGCGCTCGGCCCGCTGTGAGGCGATCGCCAAAGTTCTCACCGCCGCCAAGGTCAACGCCAACATCAGCGACGACATCGTCCAGGCGATGTGGGAGAAGTTCGTCATGCTGGCCTCGCTGGCGACGGCGACCACGCTCACGCGTGCCAATATCGGCGAAGTCATGGCGGCTGCCACGGGCGAATGGCTGATGCTCGCAAGCTTCGCCGAATGCGAACGCGTCGCCGCTGCCGAAGGCCATCCGCCGTCACCGGCGGCCGTCGAGCGCATCCGCAAGATGCTGACAACCAAGGGCTCGACCTTCACCGCCTCGATGATGCGCGACCTCGTCGCCGGCGGCGCCACCGAGGGCGAGCACATCATCGGCGATCTCGTCCGCCGCGCGGAGAAGCACGGGCTTGTCGTGCCGGTCCTCCGCGTGGCACTCGCCAATCTGCAGGTCCACGAAGCCCGCCGCGCCAAATCCGCCTAGTTCAGCCCATCGAATGGGATATATCCCACTACGGTGCCCACTTTGTCAGTGGGCATGATTGTGGTTGACCTCGGCCCGGAACCGCCGTGCAATAGAACCGCCTAGAAGAACGGTTCATCGAGGAAACGGTGGACAACGAAGCGCTGTTGCGGGAGATCTCCGGCTATTGCCGCCGCGTCGGCATGGCGGAGTCGACCTTCGGTCGCCTGGCGGTCAACGACGGCAAGCTGGTGAGCCGGCTCCGCTTCGGCGGGCGCATCACCACGGACACCGCGGAGCGTGTCCGCGGCTTCATTGATCAGAACCGGGACGGGCTGCGCGGGCGACGGGGCGCTCTGCCGAGCACGAACGGCGCCGTGGTCGCGATGTCGTCCGCACCGAGTGGAACGCTGTTGCCGGAGGCGCAATCGGCGGCCAAGAACTTCCGCTTCTACGACAATCGACAAAAGTACCTGCTCTTCGTCACCACCTGCAGCGAGAAGCAAGTGGTGGCGCAGCGCGTCGCCATGGAGCTCGCCAACATCCATCCGCGGCCGCCGGCGGTGCGGCTCTTCGATGCCGGCGTCGGCGACGGCGGCGTGCTTGCCCGCACCATGCGCGCCATGCACACGCGTTTTCCCACCATGCCCTTCTACGTCGTCGGCAAGGAGATCAGCCTCGAGGATGTTCGCCTCGCGCTCGACAAGATGCCCGATCGCCTGTTCGAGCATCCCGCGACCGTGCTCATCATGACCAACATGTATTATTCCGAGGCGCCGTGGCTCACGCCCAATTCGGTGACCGCGGCGACCAGCCTGGTGTGGCACGAGCTCAATCTTATCGGCAACACCGCGCACGAATTCGAGGAGCAGATCACCGCGCTTCACCCCTTTCTCGCCGAGAACTGGCGGGCGAAGTCGAGTCCGGTCACCGGCAACCCGCTTTACGAGAAGCCTGTGGTGCTCGTCATCTATCGCGAGGACCACAAATTCCTCCTCGATCAGCTGCGACCGCGGCGCGGCGCGACGCGCGCCGATTTCGATCTCGTGATCGCGTCCCAGCCTTACCGCGCGCGCGCACCCGTCGAATTCAAGGCGAAGAAGGTGATCGCGCCGCTGGCGCGCGCGCTCGGTGCCGGCGGCCGCCTCATCGCCATTCACTCGCACGGCCGCGATCCCGGTCTCGAGATCATCCAGAAGATCTGGCCCGGCGAGGAGCCCTTCACCACCGATCGCCACCAGATCCTGCGCGCCACCAAAGCGGAGCTAGGAAGCGCCGGCCGCGATCTCAATTTCAGCGCCTATGCCGATGCACGCTCGCTCTTCCGCTACGAGATGCACACGCTGCCGAGCGAGATCAGCGACAGCATCGGCACGTCGACGCTCTTTGCCGCCTGGAATGCCGCCATTTACGTGGCGCAGATCGAGGACCAGCGCCTTTCGGAAGCGATCAGCGGCGGTGCCTATCTCGAAGCCACCAAGGACGTGCTGCGCAAGTATGGCGGCCTCTGGTTCTGGGATGAATCTTATGTGATCTCGCGCAAGCGCGATTCCGGGTGAGGCGATGGCGCGTGGCGCTTCCATGGCTGCGATCCCTACCGAGGACGAGCTGCGGCAGGCGGTCATCGAGCTCGCCGACGGCGCCTCTTTCGAGCTCTCCGCGCGGGATCCGCTGGCGGGGGAGCCCTTGCGCGAGGCGGCTCGTCCTGGCAGCACCGTCTACATCGCTTTTGCGCCCACCGACACGCATCACGGCATTCTCGCCGCGGCGACGCGGCTGAAGCGCGCTGGTTTCGCGCCGGTGCCGCACATCGCCGCTCGCACGCTTGCGAGCTTCACGCAGCTCAACGACTATCTCGCGCGCATGGCGGGCGAGGCCGGCATCGACCGGGCGCTCGTCATCGCTGGCGACATCGAGCGTCCCATTGGTCCTTTCGCCACCAGTCTTGAACTCCTCAACACCGGGCTTTTCGAAAAGTATGGCATCCGCCGCATCGACATCGCCGGATATCCGGAAGGCCATCCGCGGGTGTCGCGCGCCAACCTTGCCGAGGCGCTGGCGATGAAGTACCGCGCCATCCGCGAGCGAGGCCTTGAGCCCGGTGTACTGACGCAATTCGGTTTTGACGCGGCACCGATCATTGCCTGGGTCAAGGCGCTCCGCCTCGCGGGCGTCGACATCCCCGTGCGCATTGGTCTCGCGGGTCCCGCCAGCATCGCAACACTGGCGAAGTTCGCCGTCCGCTGCGGCATTGGCAATTCGCTGCGTGCGCTCACGGCCGGGCACGCTTCCTTCGCGCGCCTCTTGGTCGAGGCCGATCCCGGGGTGCTCGTGACGGTGCTGGCAGGCGCCGCACAAAGCCGCGCGCTCGGCATCGTCGGTCTCCACTTCTTTACATTCGGCGGCGTGCGCCGTACCACGGCGTGGCTTGCGAAGGTGCGGAGCGGCACTTTCAATTGCACAGGGAGCGGCGGTTTTCTCGTCCACCGCTAAGGACCGTTTCCCGGAGGAGAGCCCCATGAGCGAGCGGACATCACCCCCTTTTCGTGCCGATCACGTCGGTAGCCTGCTCCGGCCTAAGAACCTGTTGCTGGCGCGCGAGAATCAAAAGGCCGGTAAGATTGATGCCGCTGAGCTGCACCGCATCGAGGACGAGGCGATCCGCGAGGTCGTGCGGATGCAGGAGGAGATCGGGCTCAAAGGCGTCACCGACGGCGAGTTCCGCCGCGCCTCTTGGCATATGGATTTTCTCTATCGCATCGGCGGCGCCGCCAAGGTGCAGGATCAGCTCAAGGTGCAGTTCCAGAACGAGCAAGGCGTGATCGAATTCACGCCGGCGGCGCTCAGGGTGACGGGCAAACTCAAGCTCGATGAGCCGATCTTCGCCGAAGATTTCGCGTTCTTGAAAGCGGCGACGAAGCGCACGCCCAAGCTCACGATTCCCTCGCCCAGCATGATGCACTACCGCGGCGGACGCGCCGCGATCGACGAGCACGTCTATCCCGACCTCGATCGGTTCTGGACGGATTTGGCAGATGTCTATGCCGATGAGATCGCCGCGCTCGCGAAGCTCGGCTGCACCTATCTTCAGCTCGACGACACCAGCCTCGCTTACCTCAACGATCCAAAGCAGCGCGACTACGTGACGAAGCTCGGCGGCCGCGGCGAGGATCAGCACCGCGTCTACATCCGTCTCATCAATGCGGCGCTCAAGAACAAGCCCAAGGGCATGACGATCTGCACGCATATGTGCCGCGGTAATTTCCGCTCCTCCTGGGTGGCATCCGGCGGCTACGACCATGTCGCCGAAGCACTCTTCGGTGAGCTCCAAGTCGACGGCTTCTTCCTCGAATACGACGACGCGCGTTCCGGCGGCTTCGAGCCGCTGCGCTTCGTTCCCAAGGGAAAGATGGTCGTGTTGGGCTTGGTCACAACGAAGAAGGGGGCACTCGAAAAGAAGGACGATCTGAAGCGCCGCATCGACGAAGCCGCCAAATACGTGCCGCTCGAGCAATTGTGCTTGAGCCCGCAATGTGGCTTCTCCTCGACGGTCGAGGGCAACGCCCTCACCGTCGAGGAAGAGAAGGCGAAGCTCCGCCTCATCGTCGAAACCGCTCGCGAGGTCTGGGGCTAGCTGGCTGCAGCCAAGACGGCGAACACGTTTCGTTAATTCGCCCTGGCGTATCGTCGCGGCGAACGCGCTATACTCGCTCGCCCATGCGCCCCTTCCGATCATTCATAAAAATGCTGGTCGTCATCGGTGCACTCATCATGTGCGCGTCGATGGCACGGGCGGAGGGTGTAGCTGACGACCTCCGCAGCTTGCTGAGCGGCGAGGTCGTGCTGCGCCTTGCCGGGCGTCCGCTCGATCGACCCGCGCTTGCCCGGATCTATGAGACCCGGGATTTCGCGCCGATTTGGGTAGGCTCGCCCGAGCGAGAGGCGGCCCTCCGTGCGGCGCTCGCCGAGGCGCCGGCCCACGGGCTCGATCCCCGCGCCTTCGCCATACCGGATGTGGGCGAAAGCGAGCGCGAGGTTGTGCTCACCGATGCGTTCCTTCGCTATGCCGGTGCTTTGGCGCATGGCCGCGTCAGCGCCGGCGAGATCGAGGAGGATTGGGCACTCCATCGGCCCGACTTCGATGCCGCGGCGGCGCTCGAGCGAGCCGCGGTCAGCGACGTCGCTGAGGTGCTGCACGCCTTGGCGCCGGACGAGCCCCGTTACGTGCGGCTCCAAGCGGCGCTCGCGCAGTACGAAGCCCTGGCTGCGGCCGGCGGCTGGCCCACCGTGCCCAATGTTGGCAAGCTCAAACTCGGCGACAGCGGTCCTGCCATCATCAAGCTGCGCCGGCGGCTCGCCATCGAGGGCTATCTCGATGACCCCATCCCTTCGCGCGATTTCGACGAAGCGGTGGAGGACGCGGTGAAGCGCTTTCAAGCGCGCCAAGGCATCGGCGTGGACGGGCGCGTGGGGCCGTCCACGCTCGAAGCGCTCAACCGGCCGGCATCGGTCCGCGTCGAGCAGATCAAGGTGAATCTCGAGCGCTGGCGCGAATCGCCGCAGCGCTGGCCCGCGACCCGCATCGAGGTGAACGTCCCGGCGGCGTGGCTCACCGTGGTCGATCATGGCGAAACCGCATTCGGCATGCGGGCCATCGTCGGCGCGGAAAATCACCCGACGCCGGTCCTTCGCGCCTATATGAACGCGGTTCTGTTCAATCCGCCGTGGAACGTCCCCGCATCGATCGTGAAGAAGGAAATTCTTCCGCATTTGCGCCAAGATCCACGCTACCTCGAGCGCAACCACTATGTTTGGCTGGGGCGCCCGCGGGCATCGGCCATGCAGCAGCTTCCGGGTGCCGACAACGCGCTCGGCCGCATCAAGTTCGAGCTTCCGAACCTCTATGACGTGTATCTCCACGATACATCGACTCATCCGCTGTTCAGCCGCGTCGTGCGCACCTTGAGCCATGGCTGCGTGCGGCTTGAGGAGCCGCGCCAACTCGCGCTCTATGTCCTCGCCGGCAAGACTGGTTTCACGACGGAAGAGGAGATCGACGGCGCGATTGGGCTCGGCACAACCCAGCGCGTCTCGCTGCCGCGCACGCTGCCGGTCTATCTCATCTACTGGACGGCCTTCGTTGATGATGACGGTGGCGTCGAATTCCGCGACGACATCTATGGCCGCGACCTCCGGCTTGCTGCGGCCATGGCCAAGCGCGATGCGGAGGAATGGCTTGCATCGCCGCCTCCCGCCGCAGTGGCCGTGCCGATGGTCCGTGCCGGCACGGCGGTCGTGGTCCCGGCGGCGGCGCCGGGCAACGCGTCGGCGGGCGCGGTCACGGAATAACCCGGCAAGCACAACCGCGTAACCGATTTCTAAGCTTTGCCGCGGATGATCGGTTGCATCGTGCCGCAGGCGATGGTCTATTGGTGAGGTGGGACGCGGCACTCGGGGGAGGGCGCGGCCGGGGGGATGATGCGGAGGCTCGAGGGAATCGGGCGACGCCAGGTTCTTGGCTTCGCCGGCGCTATTGTATTGACAGGTCTTTCTTTTCCGGCGACTGCGGCGCGCCGGATCATGCAGCCGCGGGCGCTCGCTTTTCAAAACCTTCACACCGGCGAGAAGCTGAGCACGGTCTATTGGGCCGACGGCCGCTATCTGCCCGATGCCATGCGCCACATCAACTGGCTGCTGCGCGACTTCCGCACCGACGAGACGCATCCCATCGATCCCTCGCTTCTCGACCTGCTGACCGAGTTGCATGCACGCCTCGAGACGCGCGAGCCGTTTCACGTCATCTCCGGCTATCGCTCGCCGCAAACCAACGCCATGCTGGCGCGCCTCAGCGATGGCGTGGCGCAAGCGAGCTTCCATCTGCAGGGACGGGCGATCGACATTCGCGTGCCAGGTCGCCGCCTCAGGCACGTGCGGGCCGCCGCCCTGTCGCTGCGGAGCGGCGGCGTCGGCTACTATCCGCAATCCGATTTCGTTCACGTCGATACCGGACCGATCCGCCGCTGGTGAGAGAACCGGGCGCGGACGCTACGGCCGGCAGCGAAACGTCGGTGCCTGTGTTTTTCGGCCTCGGGCGCTTACATTAGACCGATGAGTGAAGATCCGAGACTGGCGGAGATCGCCGCCCTCGTGGGCGACCCTGCTCGTGCCAATATGCTGTCGGCGCTTGCCGACGGACGCGTGCTGACCGCGGGAGAACTCGCCTATGCCGCAGGCGTGTCACCGCAGACCGCAAGCGGCCATCTCGCCAAGCTCAGCGAGGCGAGGTTGCTCGTGGTCGCCAAGCAAGGCCGGCACCGCTATTACCGGATGGCGACCCCACTCGTCGGGCGCATGATCGAGAGCATCATGGCGGTGGCGGCCAATGCGCCGCCGCGCTATCGGCCGGCCGGAAGGTTCGATGCCGCGCTGCGCTTCGCCCGCACCTGCTACGACCATTTTGCTGGTCGACTCGGCGTCGGATTGACCGACGGCTTGTGTGCGCACGGGCATGTTGCGCTCGACGAGGATGGCGGCGAGGTGACCGAGACCGGCGTCATATTCCTCTCCCGCTTCGGTCTCGATTTCGACGAGCTGCGGCGGCGGCGCCGCGTCTATTGCCGGCCATGCCTTGATTGGACGGAGCGGCGGCCACACCTGGCGGGCGCGGTGGGCGCCGGACTTGCGAGCCGTTGCTTCGATCTCGGTTGGGTGAAGCGGAAGCGCGACAGCCGCGCGCTCACCATCACGGAGCGTGGCCGGGACGGCTTCCGCGAAGTCTTCGGCTTCCTCGTCCCCGAGGACGAACGCGGACCGATGGCGACGCACGAACGTATCGCCGCGAGACTCTGAACGACGGCAGTCCTGCCGCCCTCAATGCGAGAACAGCACCGGGACCGTCATATGACGGAGCAAGGCGCGCGTGGCGCCGCCCAGCACGAATTCGCGCGCCCGCGAATGGCCATAGCCGCCCATGACGATGAGATCGGCGCCCAGATCGGCTGCACGCGACAAGATGAGGTCGCCGACGGCGACATCATCGGCCACCGTATGGGCTGCCTCGGCCGTGATCCCGTGCCGCGCCAAATGATGCGCCATGTCGGCAGCTGGCAAATCGCCGTCGCCGGCGATGCCGCGCGCGGGATTGATCGCGAGCACCGTCACCCTTCCGCCCGGTGCGACGAGTGGCACCGCGTCATTGGCCGCCCTCGCCGCTTCACGCGAAGCGTTCCACGCCACCAGCACGCGGTGGCCGATCGGTCGATCGGCACCTATATAGGGCACGACCAGGACGGGACGCCCGCTGCCTAGCAGCACCGCTTCCGGCACGGCTGAGCCGAGGGCGGGCGCATCAGGATCGCTTTGGCCGAGGATGACTAGGTCCGCGTAGCGTCCGTGCAAAATGACGCGCTCGCCGGGATCGCCGTGGGTCACGCGCCATTCGCCAAGGACGCCGGCATCATCGATCCGTACGCGGAAGGTTGCGCCAAGCCGCTCTGCTAAAGCCCGGCGCGCGCGTTCATGCTGCTCTTGAATGGCATGGAGGGCCTCGGCTTGCGCGAGGTCCGCGCCGCCCGGCGAGAAGAAACCGGCAAAGTTAACGGGTTCGATAACGAAGAGACCGGTGAGGTGCGCCTCGTTGCGCCGCGCCAGCTCGGCGGCGATCCGCAGCCGTGCTTCATGGCCGCGCGTTCCGTCGACATGCACCAGGAGATCCTTCAGGCCCATGGCATCCTCCGTGGCCGCTTAATAGAAATGGGCGACGCTATCGAGACGGCAATGGTTCGTCCTTGATTTGGCTCAATCGTCGCGACGATTGGGAAGACGCGATTGCATTGCCGAGGCGCGGCGCGTAAGAAGCTGGATCGGTCGCCGCCCCGGTCATCTCATGGACAACGCCTCCGCAACGCCAGCAGCGTCGGCCGAAAGTAGGCTGACGCCGCGTGCTGAAAGCATGCTGCCGGCGATCGGGCTGGTGCTCTTGTCCGTCGCGCTCTTCAGCATCATGGACGCGCTTTCGAAGATATTGGCGGCGCGACTCGATGCGATCGAAATCGTCTGGGGTCGCTATCTCGTGATCCTCGCGCTCCTCGCGCCGCTGGTCCACCGCGATCCGCTGAGCCTGGTGGCGGCGCGGCCGGCGCTGCAAGCTGTGCGCGGCATCTGCCTCTTCGCCTCTGCGGTGCTTTTCATCGCCGGCTTGGCCTTTCTGCCGCTCGCCGATGCGTCGGCGATTGCCTTCGCTTCGCCGCTGGTGGTCACGGCGCTGTCCATTCCGATTCTTGGCGAGCAGGTCGGCATTCGCCGCTGGTCGGCGGTGGCGGCAGGGTTTATCGGCGTCCTCATCGTCATCCGTCCCGGCAGTGGCGCATTTGATGCCGCCGCCCTCCTGCCGCTGCTCTCCGCGGCGTGCTGGGCGCTCAGCATGGTCGTCACTCGGCGCATGGGCCATCACGACAAGCCGCTGACGACGCTACTCTACTCAACGGTCGTCGGCCTCGCGCTCAGCAGCGTGGCGCTCCCATTCGTCTGGCGACCGGCGAGCGGCGCCGATTGGATGCTGATCGTCGCGATGGGAGGGCTCCACGCCGGAGGCCAATACTTTTTGATCGCCGGCCTCATACGCGGCGCCGCCTCGCTGTTGGCACCATTCACCTACAGTCAGATCGTCTGGTCGACGCTTCTCGGCTATTTGATTTTCGATGCGCTGCCGACGACATGGACCTGGAGTGGCGCTGCGCTGATCGTCGCGAGCGGCGTCTATATCGCTCACCGCGAGCGGGTGCGCCGCGCGTCGGGGTAGCCCAATGCCGGCTCTCTCTTCCCCGTCGCCCGCTGCGGTCGATCTTCTGATCGTCGGTGGCGGCATCAATGGCGTCGGCATTGCGCGCGATGCTGCGGGTCGCGGCCTCTCCGTGCTCCTCTGTGAAAAAGGCGATCTCGCTGGCGCCACCTCGTCCGCCTCGAGCAAACTCATCCACGGCGGCTTGCGCTATCTCGAATATGGCGAGTTTCGCCTCGTGCGTGAGGCGTTGCGCGAGCGCGAGGTGCTGCTCGCCAGCGCGCGGCACATCATCCGGCCGCTGCGCTTCGTGCTGCCGCATGATCGCCGCTCGCGTCCGCGCTGGATGATCAGAGCGGGGCTCTTTCTCTACGATCACCTCGGTGGGCGGCGCGAGCTGCCGGCCACGGAGACGATCGACGCCGCGCACCATCCCTTCGGCGCGCCGCTGCGTCAAGGCGTGCGCACCGCGTTCATCTATTCCGATTGCTGGGTCGATGATGCGCGGCTCGTCATCCTTGCGGCACGCGACGCGAAGCAGCGAGGCGCCACGATTTTAACGCACACCGCGCTTATCGCCGCTCGGCGCGAGGATGGCCTTTGGCGAGCGACGCTGGCCGATGCCGCGGGACGGCACACGCCGGTGAGCGCGCGGGTCCTCGTCAATGCCGGCGGTCCTTGGGTCAAGGACGTGCTGCGACGCTCGGGGTTGGAGCATCGCCATGCCGAGCTTCGCCTGGTCAAGGGAAGCCATATCGTCGTGCCGCGGCTCTACGAGGGCGAGCACGCCTATCTCCTGCAGAACGACGACCGGCGGGTGATCTTTGTTCTTCCGTTCGCCGAGGCGTTCACCCTTATCGGCACGACAGATGTCTCCTACGCCGGCGACCCCGCGCAAGTCGCGACCAACGCCGAGGAGGTCGATTATCTCTGCCGCGCGGTCTCAAGCTGGTTCGCGCGCCCGCTCGAGCGGCGGCAGGTCATCTGGACCTACGCCGGCGTGCGGCCGCTCCACGACGATCATGCCGCCAATGCCGCGGCCGTGACGCGCGACTATCTCCTCGACCTCGATGGCGAGGGAGCGCCGATCCTCTCGGTCTTCGGCGGCAAGATCACCACCCACCGGCGGCTCGCCGAGCATGCGCTCGAGAAGCTGCGCGGCTATTTCCCAGCAATGGGCCGGCCGTGGACGGCATCCGCGCGGCTGCCCGGCGGCGACCTCCCGGAAGGCGGCGCACCAGCGCTTGCGGCGATGCTGGTCGCGGAGCATCCTTGGCTCGATCGTGCGACCGCGGTTCGCCTCGCCGGGAATTACGGCAGCTTGGTGCGCGACCTTCTCGCCGGCGCGCATCGCCGCGAGGATCTCGGCGAGGATTTCGGTGCGGGGCTCGCGGTGCGGGAAGTCGATTGGCTCGTCAATGAGGAGTGGGCAAGAAGCGCCGACGATATCTTGTGGCGGCGCAGCAAGCTCGGCCTGCGCTTTGCGCCGCCGGAGCAGCAGGCGCTCGCCCGCTATCTGGTCGGCCGCCGCTAACACCGCTTGTCGCTCGGCGCGAACCCCCCTATCTCACCGTCATTTACGCGATAGGGGAGCGCCATGGCCGATACACGTGTTGTGAAGGTGCTGGGCATTTGCGGCAGCTTGCGCAAAGGCTCCTACAATGGTGCGGCGCTGCGCGCCGCCAGCGAGCTATTGCCGGACGGCATGGCGCTCACCGCCGCCGATATCGCCGAGATTCCCCTTTATAACGAGGATGTACGTCAGGCCGGTTTCCCCTCGCCCGTGCAAAAACTACGCGAGGCGATTGCCGGTGCCGACGCGCTCCTCTTCGTCACTCCCGAATACAATTATTCCATGCCGGGCGTGCTCAAGAACGCGATCGACTGGGCCTCGCGCCCGCCGGACCAGCCGTTCAACGGCAAGCCGGTCGCCATCATGGGAGCGACCTCCGGGCTCTGGGGCACGTCGCGCGCGCAGTATCATCTGCGCCAATCCTGCGTCTTCCTCAACATGCTGCCGATCAACAAGCCGGAAGTGTTGATCGCTCAGGCTCAGAACAAATTCGACGCCCAGGGGCGTCTCACCGATCAGACGACCCGCGACCTCATCGCGCAGCTCCTCGTCGCGCTGCGCGATTGGACGCGCCGCCTCGCCCCGCACTGAGGCGATCGCGTAGGCTAAGGAACGAGCACGGCCGCGCCTTCGATCGCGCCGGTGCGCAACCGGTAGAGCGCCTCATTGGCCTCCGCCAAAGGGAATGCCTCCGTCGTCGTCCGCACCGGCACGGCGGCGGCGAGTGCCAAGAACTCTTCTCCATCCTCTCGCGTCAGATTGGCAACCGAGCGCACGATGCGCTCGTGCCAAAGGAGCCGATAGGGAAAACTCGGAATGTCGCTCATATGGATCCCGGCGCACACGACCGTGCCGCCTTTGGCCGTGGCGGCGAGCGCGGCAGGGACCAAGGCGCCCACCGGCGCAAAGATGAGTGCTCCGTCAAGCGGTACGGGCGAGAGCTCGTCCGAGCCGCCTGCCCATTCGGCGCCGAGGGCGCGGGCGAAGTCCTGGCCGACGCGATCGCCCGGCTTGGTGAATGCATAGACTCGCTGGCCGCGGTGGCGTGCCACCTGAACCGCGATGTGGGCGGCGGCGCCGAAGCCATAAAGCCCGACGCGGTCGGCATCGCCAACGAGCTTCAGCGCCCGATAGCCGATGAGCCCCGCGCAGAGGAGGGGCGCGGCATCGACATCGCCAAAGGCGGGGGGCAAGCGAAAGCAGAAGCGCGCGTCGGCACGTGCCATCTCGGCATAGCCGCCATCGATCTGGTAGCCGGTGAAGCGCGCGCTCTCGCAGAGATTTTCCCGCCCGGTGCGGCAATAGTCGCACGCGCCGCACGTCCATCCGAGCCAGGGAATGCCGATCCGATCGCCGAGCTTGAGGGCGGTCACAGCGCTACCCACCCCGCAGACGGTCCCGACGATCTCGTGGCCGAGAATGAGGGGCAGCTTCGGGCGGTCGAGCTCGCCATCGGTAATGTGCAAATCGGTGCGGCACACCCCACAGGCGTGGACTCTGATAATTACTTCTCCGAGTTGCGGTTCTTCGAGATCGACAGTATCCGACAGTTGCAGCGGCGCACCAGCCCGGCTGAGGATCATGGCCCGCATGGTCTACTCCATTTGGGTGTGGCCCTCTCGGGCTCTGTTTTCAGCCACGCAAGGCAGTGTTGCGGAAACGCGCATGGCAATGGTGTTGGTACGTGACTACGAGCAATAGAATAGTACGTAGAAATACGAATTTCCTCAATGGCTTAAAAAAGCCATGGTGCGCTCAGGTATAGTCCGATCACAAGCCGATAAATTCTTTGCGATTTATTGGCCGTCCGCTTAGGATGCAATGGGGAGGGGAGCGTTGTCGCGCTGCACCGTCTCACGGCTGCCTGGGCGGTATCTCTTGCGCTTGTCCCATCACCTGGAGGTTGCAGAGTGCTATGATGCCACAGAAGCAGGAAAACGAGCCGCATCCGATCGATACTTATGTGGGGGGCCGCATGCGGCTGCGGCGAATTCAGCTCGGCCTGAGCCAAGGTGCGCTCGCGAACAAGATCGGCGTCTCTTTCCAGGCAGTGCAAAAGTACGAGTCGGGCGACATCCGCATCTCCGCGAGTCGGCTCTACGACGTCTCGCAAGTGCTGCAGGTCTCGCCGGCCTATTTCTTCGAGGGCTACCCTGACGGGCTTGTCGCTGACAATCTCGCCCAGGAAGTAGCACCGGAGGTGAGCGAGACCTTCGACCGGCGGGAGGTCATGTCGTTGATCCGCGGCTATTACGGCATTCGCGATCCGCAGCTGCAGGCGGATATCCTCCGGCTCATCGCCAAGCTCGGCCACCGCGGGGACGCGGGTAGCTAAGACGCACGCGGCGATGGCAGATGCCTCGCCCGCTCGCTTCTCAAGTGAGCAATGATCCCCGTCGTCGCTCGACGCCAACAAGCGCCGCAAGGCGCTCTGGCGACTCGAGCAGCGCGCGGCTCTCGCCCTCATGAACGATCGCTCCTCGGTCGAGCACGATCACCCGTTCGGTGGCGGCAAGCGCCAGTCGCGCGTGCTGTTCGACAAGGAGGATGGCGAGCTCATCCTCGCGCTTCAGGCGTTCGATGCTGGCGAGCACGACCTCGACGACCACCGGCGCCAAGCCCTCGAGCGGCTCGTCCATCAGGAGCACGCTCGGATTGCCCATGAGCGCGCGGCCGATCGAGAGCATCTGCTGCTCGCCGCCCGAAAGTTCGTTGCCGTAGTTGCGCCGCCGCGCCGCCAATGACGGGAAGAGATCGTAAACCCGCTCCACGGTCCAGCGGCCAGGCCGTTCTGCTACCAGTAGGTTTTCATCCACGGTGAGCGAGCGAAAGATCTCGCGCTCCTGCGGGACCCAACCGATCCCGAGCCGCGCGCGGCGATAGGGCGGGGCCCGGCTTACCTCCGCGCCATCAAGCGTGATGCGGCCGCCATGGAGGGTGGTGTGGCCCATGACGGTGGCGAGCAATGTCGTTTTGCCGACGCCGTTGCGTCCCAGGAGCGCGAGCGTGCCGCGCTCCGGCAAAACGAGCGAGACGCCGCCGAGCACTACGGTTTCGCCGTAACCGGCGCGGATATTGTTGAGGGAAATGCCGCGTCCGGCGCTCATCGGTGCGCTCCCTCGCCGAGATAGACCTCGCGCACACGGGGATCGGCGGCGATCTCCGGCGGCGTGCCCTCGACGAGAATCTCGCCTTGCACCAGAACGGTGATGCGCTTGGCGAGGCGAAAGACGAGGTCCATGTCGTGCTCGATGATGAGGAGCGCGATGTCGGCGGGCAGGCTCTCGATGATGTCGACGATAACATTGCTTTCGGCCGAAGGGACGCCCGCGGCGGGCTCGTCAAGAAGCAGTACCGTGGGCTTGAGCGCAAGCGCCACGGCAAGCTCGACGAGGCGCTGGCGACCATAGGCGAGTTCGCGCGTGGGACGGAGCGCATCCTCGGCAAGTCCCAGCGCGTCGAGCGCGCCATAGGCCTCGTCCATGAGTGCGCGGTTGGAGCCCGCTGGCCGATGCATGTCGCCGGCGACGCCGAGCCGCTCGCCGATGGCGAGGCAGACATTCTCGAGCACGCTCAATCCGCGGAAGAGCGTGTTGATCTGGAAGGTACGCGCCAAGCCGCGCTTGACGCGCTGCGCCTGAGGCAAGGCCGTGACGTCGCTATCGTCGAGCAGGATGCGTCCGGCACTGGGGCGGAGCGCGCCGGTGACGAGGTTGACGAAGGTGGTTTTCCCCGCGCCGTTGGGGCCGATCAGCGCATGGCGCGCGCCGCGCTCCAGGCGGAAGTCGATGCCATTGGCCACGGTGAGCGCGCCGAAGCTCTTGCAGAGACCTTGCGTCTCGAGCGCGGCACTCATCTGAGCCAGCCGATGCGGCGCAACAGCTGCTCCAATAGACCGAGCACGCCGCTGCGCGCGAAGAGCACTACGATGATGAGCAGCAAGCCGATCCAGAAATCCCAGTACACCGGATCCGCCTGGGCGAAGCGGTCTTGCGCGATCATGTAGAGCGGCACGCCGATGAAGGCGCCATAAAGCCGGCCGACGCCGCCGATAATGAGCATGATGAGGACCGAGCCCGAGCGCTCGAAGCTCAGCACTTCGAGCGCCACGAACTGCGTCGTCTGCGCCAGAAGCGCACCGGCGATGCCGGCCATTGCCGCCGAGATGGTGTAGATGACGAGGCGGCGGCGGAACACCGGCGACCCGATCGCGTGCATGCGCGCCTCGTTCTCGCGAATCCCGGTGAGCGAACGGCCGAACGGCGAGTGCACGAGCCGCCGCGCCGCGAGCCAGCCAAGGAAGAGAAGCGCCAGGCAATAAAGATAGGCGGTGCGGCCGAACAGATCGAAGCGGAAGAGGCCCAGCACTCGCCACACATTCATGCCCTGAAGGCCGTCGGCGCCGCCGGTGATACTGCCCGCCTTGTTGGCGGCTTCCTGCAGCATCACCGCGATCATCAGCGTCAGCATCAGAAGCGTCAGGCTGCGCGTGCGCAGGATGACGGCGCCGCTCAAGAAGCCGATGATTCCCGCGACGAGGCCCGCTATGATCAGTCCTGTTATCGGCTCGCCCCAACCATAAACGGCGAGCAGGCCCGCGGTATAGGCGCCGGTGCCGAAGAACGCGGCTTGGCCTAAGGTCGCGATCCCCGCATAGCCCAGGATGAGATCGACCGATAGCGCAAAGAGGACGTTGATGAGGATTTGCGCGCCAAGCGGCAGATAATCGGGAAAGAGGAAATACGTGGCGGCCGCCGCCAACCAAGGCAGCGCCTCGAGCGGCCGCAAGCGGTGGCGCCGCGCCAGTGCCTCTACCGCCGTCGGCGCGGGCGACGTGTCGAGTGCCGCACTCATGCGCGGCCGAAGAGCCCTTGCGGCCGCCACAGCAGGATGGCGAGCGTCAAGGCATAGATGAAGAAGGCGCCGAATTCCGGCAGCAAGTACTTGAAGCCGGTGTCGGCGACGCCGAGCAGCAGCGCGGCGAAGAACGGTCCCTTGATGCTGCCCAAGCCACCGACGGCGACGACGATGAGGAAGTAAATGAGATGCTCCAGGGCATAGCCGGGATCGACGGCGAGGATCTCGGCACCGAGCGCGCCGCCCAGGCCGGCAAGGCCGCTCCCCAGCGCGAAGGTGGCTGTGAACAGCGCCGCGGTATTGATTCCAACCGATTGCGCCATGCGGCGGTTGTCGACGGCGGCGCGGACGCGCGCGCCGAAGCGGGTGCGCTCGAGCCCGAGCCAGAGCAATGTCACGAGCACCGCGCCCGCGGCGATGAGGAAGGTGCGGTAGGTGGGGAAGCTGCGGAAGCCGAGATCGAGCTGGCCCGAGAGGTAGGGTGGCGGCGCCATCGGCTGCGCCAGCGGGCCCCAGAGATATTTGGCCGTGGCGATCGACATGAAGATGAGACCCACGGACATAAGCACTTGCGCCAGATCGTCGGCGCCATAGAGCCGGCGATAGAGGAGGCGCTCCAGCACCACGCCGCCCGCCGCCACAGCGATGAACGCGGCGGCGACCGCGAGCGGAAACGGTAGGCCATAGGCGGCCATCAGCCGCGTCATCACGTACCCGCCGGCCGCGGCGAAGACGCCGTGCGCCAGATTGACGAAGCCCATCAGGCCCATGGTGACGGACAGCCCCACCGAAATGAGATAGAGCACCATCGCGTAAGCGAGGCCATGGAAGGCGATACTGATGAAGGCGGAAAAGGCGGCGTTCACAGCGGCTGCCCGCGACCTTTCAGTGAGAAACGGCTAGCCGCTCGCCGGTTTCGTGCACGCGACGATGCCGCTGTCGTCCTCTCCAGCTTCGCCCGCATCCGGCCCCCTCCGCTTCGTCCCCTTGGCGGGGCTGCTTTGGTAGTGGTCCCGCACTATACTGGCCGGCCTCTGACATCAACAACAAAAGCGCGGTTTCGACAGCCCACGAGCAGTGCGAGCCAGACCCGTCATGGCGCTTGCATGCGTTGACTCATGGCAGGCCGTCGCGGCGGGGAGGAACCCGCGGCGAACCGGTAGCATTTACCAAATGGCGGCGGGAGCGGTTTTTCGAAGACGATTAACGTCAAATAAACGGGCCCTCTGGCAGTACTGGCCGCGCAATGGACGGGACCTCATCGGTCGGTAGAATGCCACTCGAGCAACCGCTTCTCCTCACGCGCGACAAGGTCTTCCGGCGCCGCGTGTCACTTTGGGAGCCGGATGCGCCCAAGAGCGATATCTTGATGTCGCTCTATCGCTATTGGGAATCCTTGCGCCCCGAGGGTTTGCTGCCGAAACGCGGCGATTTCGATATCCAGCGCCTTCGGCCGGTGCTGGGAATGACGTGCGTCGTCGATGTCACGGCCGACGATCCGGACGACTATTTCGTCAGACTGTTCGGATCGGAGATTCCCCTTGGCACGGACATGTCGCGGCACCGTGTCGGCGACTATCCGTCCTTGCCCTACCGCGAAATGCTGGCACAGGACTATCGGACGGCGCGAGAGATCGGTGCGCCGCTCTATCATGAGATTGCCGCTAGGATCGACGACAAACGCCACAGCTACGCCCGCCTCGTCCTGCCCTTTGCCGAGGACGGTCGCAACGTCAACCAGTTGATCGTCTCGTCAATCCACCAGAAGTTCCCCGACCTTCTCCAGCTCCTCGTATGAGTCTGCCTCGGGGAAGAGCAGCCACTGATCGATGCGCCCGAGCACCTCGGCGCGGGACATGTCGCAAAAGACGATAGGAAACAGCTCGCCACCGAGCAGCAAGTCGAATTCAAAGTGCCCGGTGATGCGGGGCCAACCATATTGCCGCGTGGCGATCCCCTTGGCCGCCAGCTTCTCGAAAATCACCGCAGTAATGTGGTCGAACCAATAATTCTTGAGCAGCAATGCCCGGCTCAGATGGTCGAGGTAACCGGAAACGTTCTTCTTGCGGAACGAGGGATCGATCCAAAGCCCGCCGGAGTGGCCGACGCGTCCGGAAAGCGATGGCGCGGTTGGACAGTCGATCGCTCCGAAGACCCCCGGCGCGCCGCTGCGGCCGCTGGAGCGCCAGAGGCGTAAGGAACGGATCTCATCGAGAAAGGAGTCGGTGTCGAAAACCCGCTGTGCCATCGTTGCCACGGTGCGGCCGCGATGGTCGACGGCCCGCAGCCAGAATGCATTGTGGAAGGACAGGTCGCAGGATGTTGGGTCCCAGGTCGAGGGCAGAAAGGCTCCGGCCGCGATTTCGCGCCTGAGACGCACGAACTCACGAAAATCGCTCTCGATGAACACGTTCATGTTCAGCCGAGCGAGCTTGTCCGACATCAATTCGCAGAACCGCTGAATCGTTGAAAATTCTTCGCTCGTCAAAGGTGTCACGAAAGTCCTCCCAGTCCAACCAGCGCCGCTTAAGCCATTATTATCCTTCTTCTGCTAAATCTGCACACGTAATCGTGCGTATTTTGCCAACCCGTTCTATCCCGTTTACCAATCCCATTAACCGCCGAAAAGGCGGCAATGCCGAGCCGGGGCCGTAGATGGAATTGGTATCCCCTCAGACAGAGTTGCCGACGACAAGCAACAGAACGCTGATCGCGGGCTTGGCCTTGTCGACAGGGCTCGCGGTGGTTGGTTGGGTGCTCTTGTCCCAATCCGCCACGGCGGCCGCCCTTTTCGCCGCAGCACTGGGTCTCGCCCTGCTGTGCCTCGTTCTCGCCATCCAGCGCAATCGGCTGCGGGACTACGCCAATCGGCTGCGGCAGAGTCATGAGGCCCTCCGGCGGAGCGAGGCGCGCTTTCGCGCCTTTGCCATGGTCTCATCCGATTGGTTCTGGGAACAAGGTGTTGACCTGCGCTTTACCTATTTCTCCGATGAGCGCCGGAAGCGGTATGTCGGCACCTTGCCGTGGGAACTTCCTGGGGACGCGACCAGCGCCGAGTGCTGGGCCGCTCATCGCAAGCTCCTGGCGGAACGGCAGGCTTTTCATGACTTCCGCCTGGAGTGCGCGGACAAACACGGTCGGCGGCGTTCTTTCAGCATCAGCGGCGAGCCGATGTTGGATGCCGCCGGCGTCTTTCTCGGCTACCGCGGCACCGGACGGGACATCACGGCGCAGATCGAGGGGGAGGACGCGCTCAAGCACGCGAAGGACGCGGCCGAGGCGGCCAGTCGCACGAAATCGCAAATCCTCGCGACCGTCAGCCACGAGCTGCGCACGCCATTGAACGCCATCATCGGCTTTTCCGAGGTCATTTCCCAGGCCCTCATGGGGCCTGTCGATCCGCGTTATCGCGAATATGCCAAGGACATTCACAAGGCTGGCACCCATCTCCTCACGCTCATCAACGACGTGCTGGACCTGTCGAAGATCGAGGTCGGCCAGTTGAAGTTGCACGAGCGAGCGGTCGATGTGGCGCAGCTCATCAGCGGCTGCCATCGCCTCGTGGCAGAGCGCGCGCGCGAAAGCCTCGTCAGAATCAATGAGGTCGCCGCCGACGATATTCCGCTGGTCTTCGGCGACGAGCTTCGGCTGAAGCAGATCGTGCTCAATCTGTTGTCGAATGCGGTCAAGTTCACGGCCGCCGGCGGCACCGGCGGCAGAGTGACGATCGACACCAGGCGGACGACCGATGGAGGCTTGATCATCTCGATCGCCGATACCGGCATCGGCATGAAGCCCGAGGATATTCCCATCGCACTCTCGCCCTTCCGCCAGCTCGACAACGCTTTCAATCGGAGGTCGGAAGGGACCGGACTGGGACTTCCGCTCGCCAAGATGCTCGTCGAACTGCATGACGGCGCGCTCGAGATCGAGAGCAAGGTCGGCATCGGCACGACGGTGCGCGTGCATTTGCCAAGCAAACGGGTGCTGCCCCCTGATGCCGCGCAGGGGAAGGAAGCCGCCTCACTCCAGGAGATCTCGTCGAGCGGGTAGCCGAGCCTTTCCGCAGCGAACCTCAGGGAACCTCGGTCGGATCACTGCATCCTTGCCCTGAGCGGGTGGACACCCAGCGGGATGGGCCTTATATACCGCGCCATGCGCGGCTTTCCTTTCATCAAGATGCACGGCCTCGGCAACGATTTCGTCGTGGTCGATGCGCGCGGCGGCGCGCCTGCCGTGAGCGCGGCGTCGGCGCGGGCGATCGGCGATCGCCACCGTGGCGTTGGCTTCGATCAGCTGCTCGTGCTCGAGCCGCCGCGCCGCGCCGAGGCCGATGTCTTCCTGCGCATTCTCAACACCGACGGCAGCGAGGCGGAGGCCTGCGGCAATGGCACGCGCTGCATCGCCTATCTGCTGGCGCGCGAGAAGGGAAGGGAGCGCATCGTCGTCGAGACGGTGGCGGGGTTGCTTGAGACCCACGCCGGCGACGAGAAGCACGTCAGCGTCGACATGGGTCAAGCACGATTCGGCTGGCGCGACATTCCGCTGGCGCGAGAGTGCGACACGCTCCACCTGCCCCTCGCCCTCGGGCCGCTCCGCGACGGGGTCGCGACCAACATGGGCAATCCGCACGCCACATTCTTCGTCGCTGATGCCGAGGCGATCGATCTCGCTGGGCTCGGGCCCAAGCTCGAGCTCGATCCGCTCTTTCCAGACCGCGCCAATGTCGGGGTCGTCCAGGTGTTCTCGCCGACACGGCTGCGCTTTCGCGTATGGGAGCGCGGCGTCGGCGTCACCATCGCCTGCGGCAGCGGCGCCTGCGCGGCGCTCGTCGCCGCCCACCGCCGCGGCCTCGCTGCGCGCAAGGCCGAGGTGATTGCCGATGGCGGCACCCTCGAGATCGAGTGGCGCGAGGACGGCCATGTCATCATGGCGGGAGCGGTGGCGGTGAGCTTCACCGGCACGCTTGATCCCTCGCTCCTTCCGGGCTGAGGCCCGTGGCGCTCGACGTCATCACCTTCGGATGCCGGCTCAACGCCTTCGAGTCGGAGGTGATTCGCGCTGAAGCGACGTCCGCGGGTCTCGGTGATGCCGTCATCGTCAACACCTGTGCGGTGACATCCGAGGCGGAGCGGCAGGCGCGCCAGGCGATCCGCCGCGCGCGGCGCGAACGGCCCCGCGCACGTCTCATCGTCACCGGGTGCGCCGCGCAAATCACGCCCGAGCGCTATGCCGCCATGGCCGAAGTGGATCAGGTGTTGGGCAACGAGGAGAAGCTTCGGCGCGACAGCTATGCCGCGACCCCGCGCCTTCTCGTTCAAGACATCCTCGCCGTCAAAGAGACTGCGGCCCATCTCGTCGACGGCTTCGAAGGCCGCGCCCGCGCCTTCCTCCAGGTGCAGCAAGGCTGCGACCACCGCTGCACCTTCTGCGTCATTCCGTTGGGACGGGGCAACAACCGCTCCGTGCCGATCGGCGACATCGTCGCGCAAGCGCGCCATTTCGTCGAGCGCGGTTACCGTGAGATCGTGCTGACCGGCGTCGACATCGCGGCCTTCGGCGCCGATTTGCCGGGAAAGCCGAGGCTCGGCCAGCTCGCGCGGCGGCTCCTCGCGCTGGTGCCGGACCTTCAGCGGCTCCGGCTGTCCTCGCTTGATCCCGATGAGATCGAGGACGATCTCTGGCGTTTGGTGGCAGACGAGCCCCGCTTGATGCCGCATCTCCATCTCTCGCTGCAAGCAGGTGACGATTTGATTCTGAAGCGCATGAAGCGCCGCCATAGCCGCGCCTCAGCGCTTGCGGCTTGCCGGCGCGCGCGCGAGTTGCGGCCGGGCATCGCCTTGGGCGCCGATCTCATCGCCGGCTTCCCCACGGAAAGCGCAGGGATGTTCGAGAACACGCTTGCCCTCATCGACGGGGCGGGGCTCGACTATCTCCACGTCTTTCCCTTCAGCGCCCGGCCCGGCACACCGGCCGCGCGCATGCCGCAAGTGCCGGGCACGGTCGTCCGCGAGCGGGCGGCGCGTTTGCGTGAGAAAGGTGCCGCGGCGCTCGCACGCTCGCTCCGCGCGCGCGTCGGCAGCACGTCGTCGGTGCTGGTGGAGCGCGACGGCTTTGGCCATAGCGAGCATTACGCGCCAGTGCGGATGAGCCCCCCGCATTGCGGGAAAGGGAAGGGCGATGGTCTCGTCGCCCCAATCGCCGGCGATATCGTCCAAGTGCGGATCACCAGCGCCACCGCGGATATGCTGATCGGCGAGGCCGCATGAGTGAGCGCGGCGGCTGGTTCTCGCGCCTCAAGGTGGGGCTCTCGCGCTCGTCGGCAAAGCTCAGCGACGGCATCTCTGGAATTTTCAATCGTCGCCGTCTCGACAACGAGACACTGGCCGAGCTCGAGGAGCTCCTCATTGCCGCCGATATGGGCACCGGCATCGCCGAGGAGGTGACCGAGCGGCTTCGCCGCACGCGCTTCAACCAGGAAGTGGCGCCCGAGGAGATTCGCGCGGCGCTGGCGGAAGAGGTGATGAAATCGCTCTCGCTCGTCGATCGGCCGCTGCGCCTCGATCCTGCGGCAAAACCCATGGTGATCCTTGTCGTCGGCGTCAATGGCAGCGGCAAGACCACCACCATCGGCAAGCTCGCGAAGCTGTTTCGCGAGGAAGGCAAGACCGTGGTGTTGGGTGCCGGCGACACCTTCCGCGCCGCTGCCGTGGAGCAGCTCAAGATCTGGGGCGAGCGTAGCGACGCGCCGGTGGTGGCGCGCGAGCCCGGCGCGGATGCGGCGGGGCTCGCCTTCGATGCCTGCGAGGAAGCGCGGCGGCGCGGTGCCGACGTGCTTCTCATCGATACCGCCGGGCGGCTTCACAACAAGGCTGACCTCATGGCGGAGCTGCAGAAGATCGTGCGCGTGCTGAAGAAGATCGACGCCAAGCTGCCGCATGCGGTGCTGCTCGTGCTCGACGCCACCATCGGCCAGAATGCGCACGCGCAAGCCGAGACCTTCCGCGACATGATCGGCGTCACCGGCATCGTCATGACCAAGCTCGACGGTACGGCCAAGGGCGGCGTCCTCGTCTCGCTCGCCGAGAAATACGGCATTCCCGTCCACTACATCGGCATCGGCGAGAAAGCCGACGATCTCCGGCCATTCGAGGCGGAAGCGTTCGCGCGAAGCTTAGTCGGACTGGAGGCGTGAAGGGGCGGCACGCCCGCGATTGAGCATCGCAGCCAAACGTCCGTCCATGACCGCGAGCGCGAGGCCGATGAGCGCCATGCCGAGGAAATGGCGCGGCGCTAAACGCTCGTCCAAGAAGAGCGCGCCCAACAGGATGGCGCTCACGGGAATGAGAAAGGTGACGAGCAGCAGGTTGGTGGCGCCCGCCGAGGCGAGAATGCGGAAATAGAGGATATAGGCGACGGCGGTGCAAACGAGGGCGATTCCCAGCACTGCGCCCCATGTGCGGGCGCTCGGCAAGGCGAGCGACCATGGATGATCGACAGCGAGCACGAGCGGCAGCAGCAAAAGCGTCGCCGCCACCACTTGGCCCGTGGCGGTGGCGAGCGGCGTGAGGCCCATGCGCTTGAAGCGGCGGCCGTAGATCCCAGCGAACGCATAGGAGATCGGCGCGCCAAGGCAGGCGAGCTCGCCCCAGACATCGCGGCCGAAGCCCTGCGCCACATCGGGGCCGACGATCACCACCGCGCCGGTAAGGCCCAAGGCCACCCCCAGAAGTTTGGCCAGCGTCAGCCGCTCGTCGGATGTCAGGAAATGCGCGACGATGACGGTGAAGAAGGGCGTCGTTGCGTTCAAGATCGAGGCAAGCCCGCTCGCGATGTGGCTTTGGCCCCACACCAGCAACGACATCGGCACGACGTTGTTGAGCGCGGCCATGACCGCGAAGGCGCGCCAGCTTTGGTGGTCCCGCGGCAGCCCTTGTCCGAGGAACGGGAGCACCGCGCCGAGTGCCAACGCGGCGAAGCCGACCCGCCCCAGCACGATGGTGAGCGGCGGCAATTCCGCGAGCGCCACCTTGGCGAAAAAATAAGAGCCGCCCCAGATCGTGCCGAGCGCTACGAGCAATCCCCAATCGGCCGCGCTCATCGCGCCCTGCTGCTGATGGGCGTGCCGCTTTTCGCTCATCGCAGGAGAATGTGAAGCTGCTGCGATTGGCTCTATCCGGATCTTGCCGTTAAAATAATTCGTGAAGTTCGATCGTGCGCCTTCGACACGCTCAGGATGAGGACCGTTCTTTGTGGCTCTGGAAGATGCCCGACTCGATCTTCCTCGTCATGAGCCTGTCGAAGGATAGACGAGCCATCGTGCAGCTCATCGGAACAAATTTGGGAGGAAGTCCGTGATGAATCGCAAGCTCTTCGCCATCGCCGTGATCGCCTCGCTCGCCGGTGCCGGTGCCATGGCAGCGACGCAATTGCCACCGCTGCGTGGCGGCCGCTTCAAGCCGCTCTCCGAGGCGGAGATGACGCCCGAGCAGAGGGCGATGGCGGAAGCGGTCGTCGCTGGACCGCGCGGTGGCCTCAACGGCCCCTTCAATGTGTTGCTGCGCAGTCCCGATCTGGGCGACCGCCTACAGAAGGTTGGTGAGTATGTGCGCTTCAAGACCTCGCTCCCGCCGCGGCTCAACGAGCTCGCCATTCTCGTCACCGCGCGCGCCTGGACGGCGCAGTACGAGTGGTATGCGCACCACGCGCTCGCGTTGAAGGCGGGCTTGCCGCCCGCCATCTGCGACGACATCGCTGCCGGGCGGCGCCCAGCCAAGATGGAGAAGGACGAAGAAGCGATCTACACCTTCGCCCGCGAGCTCATTGATACGAAACACGTGAGCGACGCCACCTTTAACGCGGTCAAGGAGAAATTCGGCGAGCGCGGTGTCGTCGATCTCATCGGGCTCATCGGGTATTACCATACGGTGTCGATGGTGCTGAACGTCGACGGCTATCCGCTCCCCGACGGCGCGAAGCCGGAGCTGCCGCCGCTCAATTAGTTGCTTCGTCGAGAACGCGCGCGGGGTGGAGCGCCGCGCGGCCGGCGCCGTCGGCGATCTGGTGGCGGCAGCTGGTCCCGGCGGCGACGAGCAGCGTGTCGGGCGGCGCGGCGCGCATCTTCGGGAGCACGCCGAGCTCCCCGATCCGCAGCGACATGTCGTGATGCTCGGCTTCGTAGCCGAAGGCGCCGGCCATGCCGCAGCAGGTGGAGTCGAAGGTCTCGACGTCGAGGCCCGGCACCAGCTTCAACGTGGCAAGGCTCGTGCCCATCAGGTTGAAGGCCTTCTGATGGCAATGGCCGTGGATGAGCGCCTTGCCGGCACGCGGCTTCGCCTCGAGTTTGAAGCGGCCGGCGGCACTCTCCTCCGCGATGAATTCCTCGAAGAGTTTGGCGCGCGCGGCCAGCGCCGCGGTGTCCTCGCCCGGCAACAGCGCGGGCATCTCGTCGCGCACGGTGAGGAGGCATGACGGCTCAAGCCCGACGATCGGTGCGCCGCGCTCGATGAAGGGTTTCATCGCAGCGACGAGGCGCCGTGCCTCTGCCTTCGCCTCGTCGACGAGGCCGACGGCGAGAAAGGTGCGGCCGCAGCAGAGCGGCCGCTCGCCTTTGGCCGTGGCGCCGTGGACGGTATAGCCGCCGCGACGCAACACGCGCTCGGCCGCGCGCGCGTTCTCGGGCTCGAACCAGCGATTGAATGTGTCGACGAACAGCACCGCCTCGGGCAGCACCGGATCGTGCGAGATGGGCGGATCGCGATAGGGTGAGCCATGCCAACGCGGCAGCGACCGCCGGGCGCTGAAGCCTAAGAGCGTTTCGCCGAGCGTCCGCAATCCCGGCACGCGGTTGCGAAGATTGAGCAACGGTGCAACCCGCGAGGCGACGGGCGCGTAGCGCGGCAAATATGCCACGAGCCGCTCGCGCGGCGAGAGCGCGTGACGCTTCCGGTAATGGCGGAGGAACTCGATCTTCATCCGCGCCATGTCGACGCCGGTGGGACACTCGCGCTTGCAGCCCTTGCATGAGACGCAAAGCGACATGGTCTCGCGCATCTCGTCCGAGGCGAAAGCATCGGGTCCGAGCTGGCCGCTCAAGGCGAGCCTCAGCGTGTTCGCACGGCCGCGCGTCAGATGCTGCTCGTCGCCGGTGGCGCGATAGGAGGGGCACATCACGCCGGGATCGGCCTTGCGGCAGGCACCGTTGTTGTTGCACATCTCGACCGCGCCGCCGAAGCCGCCCCAGGCGCGCCAATCGAACGCGGTGTCGATCGCCTCGGTGCGGTAGCCGGGCTTGAAGCGGAAGAGCGAACGATCGTCCATCTTGGGCGGCCGCACGATCTTGCCGGGATTCATCACGCCCGCGGGATCGAAGCGGTCCTTCACCTCTTCGAAGGCGCGGGAGAGGCGTTCCCCAAACATCGCCTCGTGGAATTCCGAGCGCACTAGGCCGTCGCCATGCTCGCCCGAATGCGAGCCTTTGTACTCGCGCACCATGGCGAACGCCTCCTCGGCGATGGCGCGCATCTTCTTGACGTCGATCTCCTGCTTGAGGTTGAGCACCGGCCGCACATGGAGACAGCCCACCGAGGCATGCGCGTACCACGTGCCGTAGGTGCCGTGCTTCTCGAAGACAGCGGTGAGCCGCGCCGTATAATCGGCGAGGTTGTCGAGCGAGACAGCGCAATCTTCGATGAAGGAGATGGGTTTCCCCTCGCCCTTCATCGACATCATGATGTTGAGGCCTTCCTTGCGCACGTCCCAGACCGCTTGCTGGAAGGCGGCGTCGGTCGCCTCGACGACGGCGCCGGGGAATCCCAAATCGCCCATGAGTTCGACGAGCTGTTTGAGGCGCCGGCGATTGTCGGCGGCGTCCTCGCCGGCGAATTCGACGAGGAGCAGCGCCGCGGGTTCGCCCTTGACGAAGCGATCGACGGCGGCGCGGAACATGGGAATGTCCCGGGAGAGCTCGATCATGGTTCGGTCGACAAGCTCGACCGCGCTCGGCCCGAGCGCCACGATCGATTGGGTGGCGGCCATCGCCTGATAGAAGCCCGGGAAATGGCAGATGCCGAGGACGCGATGTGGTGGGATCGGCTGAAGCGCGAGCTCGATGGCGTTGAAGAAGGCGAGCGTTCCCTCCGAGCCGACCAAGAGATGCGCCATGTTGTGGCCGGCGTCGTCGATCATGTCGATGTTGTAGCCGCCGACGCGGCGCAAGAGCTTCGGGAAGCGCCGCTCGATCTCGTCCTTCTCGCGGCGATGGAGCGCGCGCATGGAGCGGACGAGATCGCGATAGCGCTCGGGCATGGCGCCGTCGTCGAAATTGCCGGAGACCTCGCCCATGCGCACTTGGGTCCCGTCGCTCAAGAGCGCATCGACGGCGCGGACATTGTGCACCATGTTGCCGTAGCGAAGGCTGCGCGCGCCGCAGCTGTTGTTTGCGGTCATGCCGCCGATGGTGGCGCGATCGCCGGTCGAGACGTCGACGGGAAAGAAGAGGCCCTTGGCTCTAAGGGATTTGTTGAGGCGCTCGAGAACGACGCCGGGCTCGACCAGCGCGCGGCGGTTCTCGACGTCGACGGCGACGACGCCGTTCAGATGCTTGCTGCAATCGATGACCAGCGCGCGGCCCACGGTCTGACCACATTGCGAGGTGCCGCCGCCGCGCGGCAACACCGGCACGCCCTCCTCGCGCGCAATGGCAATGGCGGTGGTGACGTCCGCCTTGTCGCGCGGCACGACGATGCCGACCGGCTCGATCTGGTAGATCGAGGCGTCGGTGCTGTAGCGGCCGCGGCTTCCCGCATCGAACAACACCGCGCCGCGCACATTCTTGCGCAGCCGCTCCGCCAATCTGGAATCGCCGACCTCGATTGCCATGATGCCTCCTGAAGAACGAAATTAGAGCGACCGGTGCGCGCATTTCCAGGGTCGGCCGCATGGGCAAGTTTTGCAGCAGCGGACGTGACTTGCGACACCAGCGCTCATTATGCAGTTTGGCGCGGCGAGAAAAGCCGCGGGAAGGTCATGCGCAAATCGGGTTATTGGGCGACCAGCATCGTGCTGCTGCTGCTCTGCCTCATGTATGCCATCACTTATATCGATCGCGTCAACATCTCGACGGCGGCGATCGTCTTCAAGGGCGAGCTTCATTTGAGCAATGCCGATTACGGCGCGATCTTCGCCGCCTTCGGCTGGAGCTATGCCGCTTTCCAGATCATCGGCGGCTGGATCGGCGACCGCTTCGGACCGCGCCTCACGCTGGGCGTTTGTGGCTTGGTCTGGTCGAGTGCCACGCTCTTGACCGGACTTGCCAACGGATTTTGGGGTCTCATCCTCGCCCGCGTCGCGCTCGGCCTCGGCGAGGGCGCCACCTTCCCGACGGCGACGCGCGCCATGTCGAGCTGGACGCGCGCCGGCCGGCGCGGCTTCGCCCAGGGCATCACCCACTCTTTCGCCCGCGCCGGCAATGCGCTGGCGCCGCCGATCGTCGCGGGTCTCATCGCGCTTTACTCGTGGCGCGCCTCCTTTGTTGCCCTCGGCGTTGCGAGCTTCGCCTGGGCGGTGGTCTGGATTGCCTATTTCCGCAACAACCCCGGAGAGCATCCCGGGATCAGCGAGCGTGAATTGGCGACCCTGCCGGCCTATCGCGGCGGCCGGCGCGAGGCGGCGGTGCCCTGGCGCCGGCTCGTGCCGCGCATGCTGCCGACGACGATCGTCTATTTCTGCTACGGCTGGACGCTCTGGCTATATCTGAGCTGGATCCCGCTTTACCTGCAGCACAGCCACAATCTCGATTTGAAGCGCTCCGCGCTCTTCTCTTCGGCGGTACTGTTCGCGGGCGTCATCGGCGACACCATGGGCGGCGTGGTGAGCGATTGGGCGTTCAAGCTCACCGGCAATTTGGCGACGGCGCGGCGGAACGTCATCATCGGCAGTTTCCTCGGCTCGCTCCTCTGTCTCGCACCGATCTTTTTCGTGACCGAGATCGGCACGCTCGCGCTCTGCCTCGGCGCCGCCTTCTTCTGTCTCGAGCTCACCATCGGCCCGATCTGGTCGGTGCCCATGGACATCGCGCCACAGCATTCCGGCACGGCGAGCGGCATCATGAACACCGGCTCCGCCATCGCCGCTATTGCCTCGCCCTGGCTCTTCGGGATCATCATCGACGCCACCGGGAATTGGAACTTGCCCTTCGCAGGCTCCATCCTGCTATTGCTCGCAGGGGCAGTGCTGTCCTTTTGGATGCGGCCCGAGCGCTCGATCGAGGGTGGCGCGCCCGTTGCGCCGGCGCGCGCTGTTTAGCGATGGTGCGCTCGGCTGCTTCGCTTCACCCCATGAGGCAAGTGCGCGCTTGCGGATGAGGTGTCTTTCCAGGCAAAGTCGCGCTCCTCCCGGCAAGGAGCGCGATCATGGTTAAGACGGGCAGGCATTTCCTGCAGATTCCGGGACCGACCAACGTCCCGGACCGGGTCCTGCGCGCGATCGACCAGCCAACCATCGATCATCGCGGTCCGGAATTCGCCGAGCTTGGCAAGGCGGTCGTCGCCGGGATGAAACGCGTGTTTCAGACGACCGGTCCCGTCGTCATCTTTCCATCATCGGGGACCGGCGCCTGGGAAGCGGCGCTGGTCAACACGCTCTCGCCGGGCGACCGGGTGCTCGCCTTCGAGACGGGCCATTTCGCAACGCTCTGGCACGCCATGGCAAAGCGCCTCGGCCTCGCGGTGGAATTCGTGCCGACGGATTGGCGCCATCCCGTCGATCCCGTGGAAGTGGAGACGCGGCTCGGCGCTGACAAGGCGCACACGATCAAAGCGGTGATGGTCGTGCATAACGAGACCTCGACCGCCGTCACCAGCGACGTTCCGGCGGTCCGCGCCGCGATCAATCGCACCCGCCATCCCGCGCTGCTGCTGGTCGACACCATCTCCTCGCTCGCCTCGATCGCGTACCGCCACGAGGCCTGGGGCGTCGACGTTACCGTCGGCGGCTCGCAAAAGGGCTTGATGCTCCCGCCCGGCCTCAGCTTCAACGCGCTCTCGGCCAAGGCGCTTGCCGCCAGCAAGCAAGCAAAGCTGCCGCGCGCCTATTGGGATTGGCAGCCGATGTTGGCGGCCGCCGAGACCGGCTTCTTCCCGTTCACCCCCGCCACCAACCTGCTCTTCGGACTGCGCGAAGCGATCCTCATGCTCGAGGAGGAAGGGCTCGATAATGTCGTCGCTCGCCATGCGCGCTTGGCCGAAGCGACGCGGCGCGCGGTTCAGGCCTGGGAGCTGGAGCTCCTCTCGCTCGATGCCAAGGCGCATTCCAATTCGCTGACCGCCGTGCTGCTGCCGAGTGGACACGACGCCGATGCGGTGCGCCGCGTCGTGCTCGACCGCTTCGACATGTCGCTCGGCACCGGACTCGGCAAGCTCGCGGGCAAGGTGTTCCGCATCGGCCATCTCGGCTGGTTCAACGAGCTCATGCTGATCGGCACCTTGGGCGGCGTCGAGATGGGCCTCGTGCTCGCCGGCGTGCCGCATCGCCGCGGCGGCGTCGACGCCGCCATGAGCTATCTCGCCGGCAATATGATGGCAGCGCCGGCGCGCGCCGCGGCGCAGCGATGACCGATCGGGTGAAGGCGCTCGCGGACACATTGCTGCACGCTCGCCGCAAGCGGGAGCAACTCGGGCGGCTATCGAGGTCGTTCGTGCCAGCGAGCGAAGAAGAGGCGTACGCCGTGCAAGCCGCCGTGGTTGCGGCGCTGGGCGCGGTCGGCGGTTGGAAGGTGGGCGCGAGCAGCCCCACCGCGGAGCCGAGCGCCGCGCCGTTGCTCGCCGCGGGCACGCGCCCGAGCCCGGCGCGCTGGGAATTGCCGGCCGGCGTCTCGGTCGGCATCGAGGGCGAGCTTGCCTTCCGTTTCGCCCGCGCGCTCCCGCCACGCGGCCAAGCATATGGCGAGGACGAGGTGTGGGACGCGATCGATACCCTCCACCCGGCGATCGAGTTGGTGCAGTCGCGCTTTGCCGATCCGCAGGCGGCAGACAAGCTCGCCTTGCTCGCCGACAACCTCGCGAATTATGGCTTCTGCCGCGGCGCGGCCGTTCCCGATTGGCGGCAAATCGATTTTCTCCGACAGCCCGTCTCCCTCGACGTTGATGGCGCGGAGAGGGTACGCGCCATCGGCGGCAATGCCGCGGGCCATCCGCGGCGTTTGCTCGCCTGGCTCGCCAATCACTGCGCCCGGCGCGGCCGCGGCCTCGCAGCCGGCGACATCGTCACCACGGGCACGCATACCGGATTGATCACATTGCCGGCACCGGCGAACGTCGTCGTGCATTTCGCCGGCGTGGGAGAAGCGAGGTTGACGCTTGCGGCCTAGCATTTCGACAAATTGGCGCAAATTTGCCCGACCGGTCCGCCTACCGGCGCCGGCGGCGACAACACCGGGGCGAGGCGAGGGCCGTCGCCGCATCCATCGTGAGCAATTCGCATGAATGACCGACAACAGCGACTTGCCGCGCGCCCCCATCCCGCCGATACTCCTGGCCGGCCGGATCGGGGGACTGCGGGGCTGGAACAGCGCGTGAGACGCCAGACCATCGCGATCATCGACGATCGCATCACCAACCTTAAGATTCTCGAGCGGCTCGCGGCGTCGCTCGACAGTCGTGTGGACGTGCAGACCTTCGATCACCCGCAGCGCGCCCTCGATCAGGCCCAGGCACAGCCACCGGATCTCGTCATCACCGATTTCAAGATGCCGGACATGGATGGCGCCGAGTTCATCCGCCGCTTCCGCTCGCTCCAATCCTGCGTCGATGTGCCGGTGATGGTGATCACCGCCTATGAGGACCGCGATTTGCGCTATCAGGCGCTCGAGGCGGGCGCCACCGACTTCCTGCTCAGCCCCGTCGACCATCACGAGTTCCGCGTGCGCTCGCGCAACCTGCTGATGCTCCGACGCCAGCAACTTTTGCTGAAGGAGCGTGCATCCTCGCTCGAGGAGCAGATTCTCGTTGAGGAGCAGCGCCACAAGGATGCGCTCCGGCACAGCCACGAGCTCTTGATGCGCGTCATCGACGCGGTGCCGGTGCTGGTGAGCGCCACCGACCGCGAGGGACGCTACGTCTTCATCAACGACTTCTATGCGCGTCACATCGGCCAGCCCGTCGCTTCGATCGTGGGCTTGACGCCGGTGGCGGTGAAGGACGCGCCCGAAACGCGCGCGGCGATGGAGCGCGACCGCCGCATCGTCGTCGGCATCGACCCCCCGGGCTCCTTTGAGGAAGCGCTCGTCCTACCCAGCGGCGAAAGCCGCGTGCTGCTGACGACGAAAGCGCTGCTCAACGACCACGATGGGCGGCCGTCGCTGGTCGTCACCGCCTCGCTCGACATCTCCGACCGCAAAGAAGCGGAGCTGGCGCTGCTCGCTGCCAAGGAAGAGGCGGAGCTCGCGAGCCGCAGCAAGACCGAATTCCTCGCCAATATGAGCCACGAGCTGCGCACGCCGTTGAACGCCATCATCGGCTTCTCGCAAGTCATGGCAGACGAGGTGCTGGGGCCGCTCGGCAGCGCGCGCTACGCCGGCTATGCCCGCGACATCGCGTCCAGCGCGCATCATCTCCTTGGCATCATCAGCGACATCCTCGACGTTTCGAAGCTCGAAGCTGGCAAGGTCGAGCTCGAGGAGGAAGAGGTCGAGATCGGCCAAATGGTGCGCGACATTCTCCACCTCGTTGTCGAACGGGCGCGCGCGCTCGAGGTAGGCATCGACCACGAGATTCCGTCGGACCTGCCGCTGGTGCGCGCCGACGCGCTCAAGCTGAAGCAGATCGTTCTAAACCTCATCACCAACGCCATCAAGTTCAGCCATGCCGGGGGTCGCGTGCTGGTGCGCGGCCGCCTCGAGAGCGACGGCCTCTATATCGATGTGGTCGATCGCGGCATCGGTATGGATGGCAACGAGGTCGCCACCGCGATCACCCGCTTCGGCCAGGTCGCCAGCACCTGGAACCGCAAGCACCCCGGCACCGGTCTCGGCCTGCCACTCGCTATCGGCCTTGTCGACCTGCATGGTGGCCGGCTCGACATCGCGAGCGAGAAGGGGGCCGGCACGACGGTGACGGTGTGGCTGCCGCGGGAGAGGGTGATGTTGTCCGAAGGTACTAGAAACACTTGAGGAACGGCATCGTTTTGCGACCAGATCCATTCAATATCTCGTCGCCCGCGGCCTAGTACCATCTAGCTGTAGATTTTTTCTGGCATCATCGGCAGTATGCAAGGACGGGCGAGCCATTTCGGCGGGCACGCCTGAGGGTTTATGCGAGCAGTCCGGGTGGCGTGGGGGAGAGGTCGGCAGACCGCCCGATGAACGAGCGACAAAAGGCGAGCGGCGCCGCCGGCGCACCGGCTCAGCGCAAGGCGCGGGCCGTCGCGGTGGCGCTTGCGCTTTACGCCGTGGCCGTGCCGTTGGCGCTCTCGATCTTGCTCGCGACCTCGGAGATCCCCCCGCTGTCGCCGCTGCTGTCGACACTATGGCTTGCCATGGCCATTCTGGGCCCAGCCGGCGCGGTCGTCGTCTGGGTGCTGCGCGGCCCCGGCCGGATCAGCCGGGAGCTCGTCGAGCAGGCCGGCAGCGAGCCGCAACAGGTGATCATTCGCCTGTTCTTCATCGGCTTTGTCCTCACCTATCTTGCCGGCCTCGCGGTCTACGGCTTGGCGCGCGAGCAGCTCTTGCCGCTTTTGGCGATCGACATTTCGGGCTTGCTCTGCGCCTGGCTGCTGTTGATCGACCTCATGACGCGACCCCTTCCGTCGATCGCGCGGCGCACGGCCGCCATGCTCAACGACGTCGCTTTCATCTCGGCGTTCCTCCATATCGGCGGCGGCCTCACCGCCCCCTGGTTCTCCATCTATCTCTGGAGCACGTTCGGCTTCGGCTTCCGCTTCGGGTTGAAGCCGCTTGCGGCATCGGCGGTGCTGAGCATTGTCGGCTTCGCCACAGTGGTAGCGACCACGCCCTACTGGCAGGAGCGGGCGGCGATGTCGGCCGGGCTGATGGCGGCGCTAGTCCTGCTGCCGGCCTACGCGAGCACGCTCATCCGCTCGCTCACCGCCGCCAAGGCGCAGGCCGAGGCGGCGAACGCGGCCAAAAGCCGTTTCCTCGCCATCATGAGCCACGAGCTGCGCACGCCGCTCAACAGCATGATCGGCATGGGCTCGCTCTTCGCGCGCACGACGCTCGAGGCCGAGCAGCGCGACATGCTGGCGACGATGCAACTCTCGGCCCGCACGCTGCTCGGCCTTATCAACGACATCCTCGATTTCTCCAAGATCGAGGCGGGCAAACTGCAGCCCGAGGTGGAGAGCTTTGTCCTCCACGAGGTGTTGGGCGGCGCGGTGGCGATGCTGCGGCCGCAGGCGGACGCCAAAGGTCTCGCGCTCGCGCTTCGCATCGACCCACGCTTGCCGCATGCCTATCGCGGTCTCCCGCTTCAGCTGCGGCAGATCGTGATCAACCTCGTCGCCAATGCGATCAAGTTCACACCAGAAGGACGGATCGACGTGGCCGCGCGAATGACCGAAAGGGCGGGCGATATCGTTCATCTGTGCCTTTCCGTGCGCGACGAAGGCATCGGCATTCCGCCCGAGGCGCGCGAGAAGATTTTCGAAGTGTTCACCCAGGCGGATGGGACGGTGACCCGCCGTTATGGCGGCACCGGCCTCGGGCTTGCCATTGCCAAGCAGCTCGCGGAGCTGATGGGCGGCGCCATCTCGCTCGAGAGCGAGGCCGGCAAGGGCAGCACCTTCGCGGTCCAGCTGCCGCTCCACTTCGATGCCGCGGGCGCGAGCCGACCGCCCGATCTCGCCGGCCGCGAGGTGGCGCTCGTCACAGGGGACAAGGAGCTCGCGGAAGCGCTGCAGCTTCGCCTCCGCTTCTGGCGCGGCGTGCCGCATTGGTTCGCCGAGGAAGAAGCGGCGCAGCAATATGTCGCCGAGGGTGCTCCGGCGGGCGCCCGTCCCGTGATGGTGATCGACGGCCGCGTCGACCCGCTCGCCGGCCTCAGCCTCGCCCATCGGCTGGCGAACACGGAGCCGCGCAGACCGCTCGTGCTATTCATCGCGCCGGCGGGCGGCGGCGATTCGATCGCCGGACTTGGCGCGGCGCAGTTGGCGGCGATCCTCGAGGCGCCGCTCGGGGACGCCGCGCTTGCAAGCGCGCTCCTCGCGGCAATCGCCAGCGACGTCCGGCCGCTCGAACCGGGCGAGCGCGCCTCGATCGAGGCCGTGACGCCGACGCAATCCGCCGCGACCCCGCCGGCGCTGCCGCCGCTGCCTGCCCCGGCACGCCGCCTCAAGATTCTCATCGCCGAGGACAACAGCGCCAACCGCAAGATCGTGCGCCGCGTTCTTGAATTGGCCGGCCACGGCGTCGCCACCGTCAACGACGGCGAAGCGGCACTCGCTGTGCTCGACCGCGACCGCTTCGACCTCGTGCTGATGGACATCAACATGCCGGAAATGAGCGGTTACGAGGTGACGAAGCTCTACCGCATGGAGCATCTGGGTGAGGCGCGACTGCCGATCATCGCGCTCACCGCCGATGCCACGAGCGAGACCGAGCGGCAATGCCGCGAAGCCGGCATGGACGCCGTCCTGACCAAGCCCGTCGAGGCGGCGCAGCTTTTGGCCGCCATCGACGAGACCTATGCGCGCGTCGCCAACCCCGGCAATGCCACGCTCGCCTCGCCGGTGGTGACGCCGATCTCGGCCCATCCCCGCTACTTCGCTGATGCCGGCGCCGTCGTCGACGAGGCGACGATCGAGGCGCTGCGCATGCTCGGCGGCAGTAGCGACTTCCTGGGCGACGTGGTCGAGACTTTCTGCAACGACGGCCGCCGGCTTCTCGAGCATCTCCGCCAAGCGGTCGCCGAGGGCGATCTTCGCGCCTTCAAGGAGCTGACGCACTCACTCCGCAGTGGCGCCGCCAATGTGGGGGCGGCGCGTCTCTGCCAGGCGCTCACCGGCTTGCGCGACATCACTGGCAAGGATTTGCGCCAGAACGGTGCCAGCTATATCGAGAAGCTTCAGGGCGAGTTCAGCAAGCTCGAATCGACGCTGAGCCGCATGGTGCGCGAGCAGAGCCACGCGTAGCGCAAGCGCCATTGAAAAAGGAAGATCCGGTTATTCCGCCGGTACCTGGTGCGGCTCGCGCTCGCGGGTGCGGCGACGGTCTTGCGCCGCCGCAAGGCGCAACATCTTGCGGATGTCGGCATCGCTGAGCTTGAGCGCCGCCTCGACCCAGAGATCGGCAATTCCCGTGAGCTCCTCGAGGCGCACGGGGTTGACGATGCGCTGAGCTTGGCGCACGGCCACATGGGCGCCGTGCCGCTTGCCGCCCCGGCCGATATAGGAATAGACCGCGTCGACGCCGGCGCCGTCGGCGGCGAGCACATCGATCACGCCTTGCTCATAAAGCTGCTCGGCAGTGTAAATCTCGCCGCTCAGGATCATGCGCTCGGCAAGGCCCGGTGCGATCCGCCGCGACAGGAACGAGACCGCACCCATGCCGGGGAAGAGATTGAACAGGATCTCCGGCAGGCCGAAGCGCGCTCTGCGCTCGGCGATGATGACATTGCTCGACAGCACCGCCTCGAAGCCGCCACCCAGCGCCTCGCCCTGGACGAGGGCGATGCTGATGATCGGCAGATCATGGAGCGTGTTGTTGGTGAAGCCGACCTCGCAGCAGGTGCGGGCATAGCGCCGAAGGCCGTCGCGATCGCCGCGGCGGATGAGCTCGGCGAAGAGTGCGAGGTCACCACCGGCGTTCCAGAGGCCGCGGACGCGTGAGCCGAGCACGAGATATCGGACGGGCGGTTCCGTCGCCTCGTGCTCGGTCGAAAGAGTGCGCAACAAGCCCTGAACCCGCTGCGCCTCTTCGAGCACCTCGGGCGTGAAGCAAGGTCGGCCGCTGAAATCGAAATAGCACCAGAGGACGCGCTCATCCCGGTCATAATGGAGGTCGAATTCCCCGAGCGACTGCCCGGCGATGATGGCCGCGACCCGACCTGAGTCTGGCCCCCTCTCGCGATGTCTTGGCAGCTCCACCACCGCATCGTCGGTGGCCAGTTGACCTAAGGCGACACCTGCACGCGCAAGCGGATCGCCGATAAGGTGCGACCTTAGCGTCATGAACCCTCCCTCGGTGCTTCCCCCGCCGGCTGGCGACTGGCGTCGCTTCTTGGCGCGAGCAGCGTTCCTCGAATTGAACCCTGGAGCAAAAACGATCGACGATCAAGAGGTGTGTGAGCGTCGGTCAATCTTCTCTGCATAGAAGCACGCACATGTTTCGTCGCCTCGGATCAAGATTGTGGCAGGTCGTGCGAATCTGTGTGGATATCGGGGATAACTTGCATGGCCGCGCCCGCACCGCGTGGTTGCCTCCATTGCCCTCGCCCCCTAAACCTCCACGCCGCGACGGGACCAAAGAAAAGGACAGCCGGCAATGGCGCACGGCATCGGCATCATCGGCCTCGGTGTGATGGGCGAGCGCATGCTGCGCAACATGGGTAAGCACCCGGCTTTCGCTGTGGCGGCGGCGTGGGATCCGACGCCCGCCGCCGCGGAGAAGCTGCGGGCGCTCGCGCCCAACGCGCGCTTTGCCCGCGATGCCGCCGACCTCATCGCCGATGAGCGGGTTGGCTGCCTCTATATCGCGGCCCCGCCCAGCGTCCACCTCGCCTATGCCGCCGCAGCTTTTTCCGCCAGGAAAGCGGTTTTCTGCGAGAAGCCGTTGGCGATCGACCTCGAAGTCTGCCGCGCCGCGGTTGCGCGGGTCGAAGTCGAGCAGCGCCGCGCCGCCATCAATTTCCCCTTCGCTTCGGCACCCGCGGTGCGCGCCATCGCCACTGGACTCAAATCGGGCGAGCTCGGCTCAGTGCAGCGCCTCGACATCGAGGTCGCCTTCACCCGCTGGCCGCGCGCCTGGCAGGCCCCGGCGGCCTGGCTTGGCCGGCGCGAGGAAGGAGGATTCGTCCGCGAGGTGCTCTCGCACTTCATCTTTTTGACCCAGCGGCTGCTGGGGCCGATAGTGATCGAGGAGTGCCGCGTCGGCTATCCAGCGGACGGCATCTCGGCCGAACAGGCGATCGCGGCGCGGCTCACGGCCGGCAAAGTCCCGGTGAGCCTTCGCGGCCATGTGGGGGGCGCGATCGAGGACATGAACCGCTGGGTCCTCACGGCGGCCAACGGCGCGTTCGAGCTGCACGATTGGTACAGTCTGAAGCGCCGCATCAACGGCGGCTGGCTCGAGGTCGATTTCGGTGAAGGCTCGGTGCGCGAGCGCTCCTACATGGCGCAACTCGACGCGCTCGACGCCATGCTCGCCGGCAAACCGCATGCGCTGCCGAGCTTCCGCGAAGGGCTCGCCGTCCAGGAGTGCATCGAGGCGATGCTGCGCCAACCGTGAGCGGCGCGTCCTGGATCGCTGGGGTCGGCGACACCCCCTACGGTCGCCTCGACGGCGAGACACCGCTCTCGCTCATGGCCACGGCCGGCGCAGCGGCGCTTGCCCAAGCGGGTCTCCCGCGCGAGGCCGTCGACGGCCTCCTCTGCGGCTATTCCGGCACCTTGCCGCATCTCATGCTGGCGACCCTCTTTGCCGAATATTTCGGGCTCCGCCCCCGCTACGCCCATGCGCTGCAAGCGGGCGGCGCCACCGGCGGGCTTATGGTGATGCTGGCGCATCGGCTGGTCGCGATCGGGCAGTGCCGGCACGTGCTTGTCGTCGCCGGCGACAATCGTTTGACCGGACAGGGCCGCGACAACGCCGTCGCCATGCTCGCGCAAGTGGGTCATCACGATTACGAAGTTCCTTTCGGCCCGACCATTCCCGCCTATTACGCGCTCTTTGCCTCCCGCTACACGCATCTCCACGGCGTGAGCGAGCGCGATCTCGCCGAATTCGCCGTGCTGATGCGGCGTCACGCCGCGCTGCATCCGGGCGCACACCTCAGGAAGCCCATCACCATCGAGGACGTGCTCTCCTCGCGGCCGATCGCCACGCCCTTGAAGCTTCTCGATTGCTGCCCGGTCTCGGATGGAGCCGCCGCCGTGCTGGTGAGATCGGAAGCGCCGGATGTGCGCGTGCGCATCGCCGGTGCGGCACAGGTGCATCCGCACCAGCATGTGAGCGCCGCGGCGGATCTCGCCGATTTCGACCTTGCCGACTGCGCCGAGCGCGCGCTCGGCGAAGCGCGTGCGACCCACGACGAGGTCGATGTGCTTGCCATCTATGATTCCTTCACGATCACGCTTCTGGCGCTGCTCGAGGAGACCGGATTCGCACCGCGCGGCCGAGCCGCCGCGATGGCGCGCGATGGCGTCTTCGCGCGCGACGGGCGATGGCCGCTCAATACCCATGGCGGGCTCCTCTCCTTCGGCCACAGCGGCGTCGCCGGCGGCCTCGCCCATATCGTCGAGGCTTGCCGCCAGCTGCGCGGCGAGGCGGGTGTGCGTCAGCTGCGTGAGCCGGATCTTGCCTTCATTCACGGCGATGGCGGCGTCATGTCCTCGCATGTGAGTCTGGTGCTGCGGCGGGAGTGACGATGACCGATCCGCTTGCGCAATTCTTCTGGGAGGGCTGCGCGCAAGGCGAGCTCCGCTATCAGCGCTGCGCCGCCTGCGGCCGCGTGCAATTCTATCCGCGCCCGTTCTGCGCCGGCTGCGGCGGGGCACCGGTGTGGGCCGTGGCGAAGGGCTGCGGCGCCGTCTATGCGGCAACGCGCGTCGCCCGCGCACCGACGGCCGATTTCGCTGCGCTCGTTCCCTACGATATTCTCCTCGTCGATCTCGACGAGGGTTTTCGCATGATGGCGCATGGTGCTCCGGGACTGGCGATCGGCGAGCGTGTGCGCGTGAGCTTCCGCACGCACGGCGAGCGCGCGCTGCCCTATTTCAGCCGCGACAGGGAGGGATCGCCATGAGCGCGACGGACCAACTTCGCTTCGCGCTTGCGCCTCGCTCGATCGCGCTCATCGGCGCTTCCGAGAATCCCGACAAGATCGGCGGCCGCCCGCTCCTTTACTTGCGCCGTTTCGGCTATCAAGGCCGCATCTACCCCATCAATCCCAACCGCGCCGAGGTTCAGGGCGTCAAGGCTTATCCCGATCTCGCGAGCTTGCCCGAAGCGCCCGATCTCGCGCTCATCATGGTGGCGGCCGAGACAGCGATGGCGGCGGTCGAGGCCTGCGCCAAGCGCGGCGTCAAGGTCGCGATCTGCATGGCCTCGGGTTTCGCCGAGACCGGCAGAGAAGGCGAGGCGGCGGAGAAGGCGATGGTGGCGACGGCGCGCGCCCATGGCATGCGCCTCATCGGTCCCAATTCGCAAGGTCTCGTCAATTTCGGCACCGGCGTGGTGGCGAGCTTCTCGACCATGTTTCTCGAGGCAGCACCCGCCGACGGCCCCGTCGCCATCGTCAGCCAAAGCGGCGCCATGAGCGGTGTGCCCTACGGGCTGCTGCGCGAGCGCGGCATCGGCGTCCGTCACGCGCATGCCACCGGCAACGGCGGCGATGTCAGCCTCGCCGAGTTCGCGTGCGTCGTGATCGATGATCCGACGGTGCGCCTCATGCTGCTCTATCTCGAAGCCGTTCCCGATCCCGGGATGCTGGCGGCGGTGGCCGAACGCGCCCGCGCGCGGGACGTGCCGGTGGTGGCGCTCAAGACCGGCCGCACTCAGCAAGGCCAGCGCGCCGCCAAATCGCATACTGGCGCGCTCGCCAACGAGGACCGCGTCGTCGATGCCTTCCTGCGCCAGCACGGCATCTGGCGCGCGCGCGACATGATGGGCTTGGTAAGCGCCGCCGAGATGTACTTGCGGGGATGGCGGCCGTCGGGACGGCGACTCGTCGTCATCAGCAATTCCGGCGGGAGCTGCGTCATGGCCGCCGACCTTGCTGTCGAGCTCGACATGCCGCTCGCGGTGCTCGCCAACGAGACGCGACGCGAGCTCGCGGCGGTGCTGCCCGGCTTCGCCACCACCGCCAATCCCATCGACATCACCGCGGCGCTCCTGTCCAACAACCGCCTCTTCAGCGCCATCCTGCCGATCGTCGCCAAAGATCCCGCGGCCGATGCCTTCTTGATCGCCATCCCCGTCGCCGGACAAGGCTACGATGTCGAGACCTTCGCGCGCGACACCGCCGCTTTCGCGGCGGCGACCGGCAAGCCGGTCGCGGTGGCGGCGCCGCAAGCGAGCGTGGCGCAACGTTTCCGCGCCGTGGGCGTCCCGACCTTCGCGAGCGAGACCGATGCCATGCTGGCCCTCGATCAGCTCGCGCGCCACACCCAGCTGATGCGCCGGCCACTGCCGCCGCCACTGTCGCCGCTCGCCGTCGCGGCGCCGCCCGGCTCTGGACGCTTCCTCAATGAAGCCGAGAGCCTCGCGCTCGTCCGCGCGCATGGCCTTCCCGTGGTCGAGCATCGACTCTGTCGCAGCGAAAGCGAGGCGCGCATCGCTTTTCGCGAGCTCGGCAGCCCGGTCGCCGTCAAAGCCTGCTCCACCGACGTGCCGCATAAATCGGAGCTGGGCCTCGTCGCCCTCAACCTCGTGTCAGAAGAGGCGGTGGTGGGCGCGTTTGCCGCGCAGATGGCGAAGCTCGAGGAGATCGGTACCGCGCCCGACGGCATCATCGTCGCCGTCATGGCCGAAGGCGCGCGCGAATTTGTGCTGGGCGCGCGCGTCGATCCCACCTTCGGGCCGGTCGTCATGGTCGGCGACGGCGGCAAATACATCGAGGCGCTCCCCGACGTCGCGCTGCTGCTGCCACCCTTCTCGCTTGACGAGGTGAGAGCGGCGCTCACCGGCTTGCGCATTGCGCCGCTCTTCAAAGGCGTCCGCGGCGAGCCTCCGCTCGACATCGACGCGTTGGCGGCGGCGGCGCTCAAGCTCGGCGCGATCATCGCCGCGGGCAAGGCAGAGATCGCCTCCATCGACCTCAACCCCGTGATGGTGTCCGCGACGGGCCGCGGCATCACCATCGTCGACGCGCTCGTTGAACGGCGCGGGCGGGGTTAGCGGCGAGTTCGCCTAGCGTGCCAGGCTTCAAGGGCCGTGAAGAACGGTTCTTATCCTGAGCTTGTCGAAGGACGCAAGGCGCTCCTGCAGTGAAAGCGGCGCGATCGCGCCCGCGTGGTTGCATTCCCGTACTCGCATCCTTCGACGAGCTCAGGATGAGGTCCTTTCTTTGTGGCCTTACCACGCGCTGAACCGGACGCGGCGAGATTGCGAATTTTCTGCGGCAAGTGGCATCATGCGGAAAAGTCTCGGGAGGAAGGACATGATAAAGCTCACGGCGGTGGCGCTCGTGCTCCTGGCTGCGAGTATGATGTGTGCGACCATGGCCGCGGCGGAGGAGCTGCCGCCGCAGCGAACGCTCGAAGAGCTGAAAGCGGAGGCGCAGGCGCGCGCCGACCGCAACGCCTATCCGCTGATCGGCTTGAAGCCCGAGGACGTGCGCGAGGCGCTCGGCGATATCCATAGCCTCGATCGCGACGAATGGGCGGCGGCGTGGAGCGCCATCGGCGAGCGCTATATGAAAAAGGCCGAGGCGGAGCAGGCGAGCGCGCCGGCTGAAGCCGACAAGGATTACCTGCAGGCTTGGCGCTATTACTCCTTTGCCCGCTGGCCCGTGCCGAATTCGCCGGGCAAGCAACAGGCCTATGAAAAGGCGCTTGCCGCGTTCCGCAAACACGGCGAGCTGCTCGATCCGCCGCTTGAGGTGATGCGCGTTCCCTTCGAGGGCCGCGAGATCACGGCATATCGTCAAATGCCGAAAGGCGCCGCATCGGCGGCGCTGGTGTTGGCGATCTCCGGCCTCGACAGCCGCAAGGAGGATATGGCGGAGCGCTTCCAGCCGATGCTCGCTCATGGCGTGGGCTATGTCGGCGTCGACATGCCCGGCACCGGCGAGGCGCCGATCAAGATCGAGCCGGGCGCCGAGCGCATGCTGTCGCGCCTGCTCGATGCCGCGCTCGCGCATCCCGCCCTCGACAAGAACCGCGTCGCCGTCTATGGCGGAAGCTTCGGTGGCTATTGGTCGACAATCCTCGCCGTCAGCGAGCGGCCGCGCCTCCGCGCCGTGGTGGCGCAGTCGCCGCCCATCCACGAGACCTTCAGCGCCGCGATGCTCGAGCACGCGCTCACCAACAAGGAATATCTCTTCGACTACGTGCCCGCAGGCATGTCGATCTATCCCGGCGTCACCACGCTCGACCAACTGCGGGGCGCGCGCGCCAAGGCGTCGCTCGTGACGCAAGGTATCATCGGCAAGCCCATGGCGCCGATGCTGGTGGTGGCCGGCGTCAAGGACACGCAAGTGCCGATGGCCGACATCGATCTCTTGCTTCACACCGGCGAGACGCCCAAGGACGCCTGGATCAATCCCGCCGGCGGCCACATGGGCCGCGAAGCCAAAGGCTGGACGGATCCCGTCATCTTCAAGCGCGTCATCATGCCGTGGCTCCTCCGCGCGCTCGAGGTGAAGACGGAATAGCGGTGAACCTTCTATGGACGACCAAACGAAACACGACGGTAGCGCACCGGCTCTCTCCGCGAAGGAAGCCGAGCGCATGATCATCAAAAATTTGCCGCCGATCGACCATCATGGCGAGATTGTCGAGCGAGTGGGCAAGGACTCGATTCGCGCGCGCCTGCCTTACCGCTTGGAGTTCATGGGCGCTGAGCCATGGCAGGACGGCAGCGGGCGGGTGTTCTCGGGCCCGACGGTGATGGGGTTTGCCGACACCGCGATGTACTGCTGCGTGATGACGGCTTTGGGCGCCGACGTGATTCCGGTCATGGCCAATCTCAACATCACCTTTCTTCGACCGGCGCGGGCCTCTGACCTTATCGCCGAAGCCCGCATCGTCCGCCGCGGCAGCCGTCTCTACTACTTGGAATGCTGACTGACCTCCGATGGCGAGCCCGAGCCTTGCGCTCACATAACCTCGACTTATCGGGTGTCGAGGCGATAGCACTGGTCAATACCGCGTGCCGTCCTTGTGCGTGTAGTAATAGCCGCTCGCATCCTGCCGCTCGACTAGGTCGACGTCCGGGTAGTGGCAGGAATCGGCGCGCGAGCGGCTGCCGATGGCGAGGAAGCGCGCGGGCTTGCCGCTGCGATTGACGAGGTGGTGGCCGTTTTCTTTTGCCGCCGGGAAACCGGCAGCTGAGCCGGCCGTCATCGTTTGCTCGCCCTCATCGGTGATGAGCACGAGCTCGCCTTCGAGCACGAAGATCAATTCGTCTTCGTGGGTATGCCAATGACGCTGCGAGGACCAGCTTCTCGGCGCCAGCTCGACCAGGTTGACGCCGAACTGCGTGAGGCCGATGGCATCCCCGAGCGCGCGCCAGCGCCGCCCTTGGACGGCGGCGCGAAAGGCTTCTGGATACGAGCTCCCTTCTTTGAGAGGCAGCGATCCTGGATCGAACGCGGGAATTTTCAGCCGGGTTGACATGCTTCTTGCCTCACTTGCAGTCGTGCGCAAACGCGCGATGCAGAACCATCGCTCATTTCGATTTGTCGCGCGGGAAAAATTTTGCCGCTTCCAGGCGAAACAGGGCCATATCGCGAGTTGCCGTGCACAGCGCCGACGGGCACACGAATAAGGTGCGGTCGGCCGTATCGAGGAACGTGGGAGATGTACTCGCTCAGGTCAGCGCGGTGTCTTCTCGCCGCTCTTCACCTCGCCAGCCCCAGGCGACGCGAGGTTAATCGGTTCGCAATCAATGTTTTCAATCATCTGCCCGGAAAGCACGCAGCTGATCTGCGAGTGGGGCGACGGTCGTGGACGGAATCGTCATACCGCGAGGAAACTCGCTCTTGCGCCGCTACAGAACGAGGCTTCTCAGTCTTGCACAGCAGCGGCGTGCCTACGTAGCGGCGCAGCGGGCGCAACACGAGATCGATCATGCGCGCCTCGCGCGCGGGGCGATGTGGAGTGCGCAGGCCGCCGACCAGGCGAAGAGCGAGTTCCTCGCGCACATGAGTCACGAGTTACGGACGCCGCTCAACGCGATCATCGGCTTTTCCGACATGCTGCTGAGCGCACCGGCAGGATCGCCGAGCGACAAACTCGCCGGCTACGTCAAAGACATCAACCGAGCTGGTTGGCATCTGCTGGGCCTCGTCAACGACATTCTCGACCTCGCGAAGATCGAGGCGGGCAAGCTCGAGCTCTCCGAGGCCAAGGTCGACCTCGCCGCACTGCTCGACTCCGCGCTGGCGATGATCCGCGGCCGAACCGAGGAGAAGCAGATGACGCTCGAGCGCGACATCGCGGGTGGGCTCCCCGAGCTGCATGTCGACGAACTCAAGTTTAAGCAAATCTTGCCCAACCTTCTGTCGAATGCGGTGAAGTTCACGCCGGCCGGAGGCCACGTGCGCGTGGCAACGGCACGCAGTGCGCATGCCTTCGTCATCGAGATCGCCGACAACGGCATTGGCATCGCCGCTGAAGACCTACCGAAGATCCTGGTGCCCTTCACCCAGTTGAACAGCAAGGTGAGCCGCAAGTACGAAGGCACCGGGCTGGGACTCCCGCTCACCAAAGGGCTCGTCGAGTTGCATGGCGGCTCGCTCACCATCGAGAGCAGGCTTGGCGTCGGCACCACGGTAACTGTCAGTCTGCCGGCGGAGCGCGTCATCGATCCTGAGCCGGGCGTGAGCCACGCTGGACGCGTGGCCCCCATCGGCACATGACCGGCAGGCGCGCGAGAGAGGAGACGGCATCATGGATGGAGTAGCTATCGCCACGGATCGCAAGCTCGGTCGCATCGTCAGCATCTCCGGATCGCAGGTGATGATGCTCCTCGAGGACGTCGCCGATGAGTTCCGACTTCAGCTCGGCGCCTTGGTGAAGACGCGGACGAGCCACACAACCGTCTTTGGCGTCGTCACCGCCCTCGACATTCCGCTGCCCGCTCAGGAACCCTCCGATGGCGAGTACAAGCTCGTCGAGCTCGAGCTCATTGGCGAAATGCCTAACGCACAGGGTACCGCTGCACGGTTCCGGCGTGGGGTTTCAGGCTCGCCGGCGCTCGGCGACAACGTCCTCGCCGCGACGGCGAATGACCTCGCTGTCGTGTTCCAATCTCCGAGCGTGTCGGCCGTCCGGATCGGCTCCGTCCACCAAGATCCGTCGATTCCCGCGTATATCGTCACCGACGACCTTTTGGGCAAGCACTTCGCGATCCTCGGTAACACCGGAACGGGCAAGTCTTGCGCGGTGGCGCTGATTCTGCGCTCCATCCTTTCGCGGCACCCGCATGGCCATGCGGTGCTACTCGACATGCATGGTGAGTACGCCCCGGCTCTCGACGGGATGGCCGAGGTGTTGGCACCGGGAAACCTCGATTTGCCGTACTGGCTCTTCAACTTCGAGGAGATCGAAGAGGTCGTTCTTGCCGATAGCAAAGACCGCGCCGTCGAAAGCGCGATCCTGAGCGAGTTCATCCTCACCGCGCGGCGCTCACAGATCTCGAACCCCGAGCGGGCGGAAGCGCTGACGGTCGACACGCCGGTGGCTTATCGTATGGGCGGCCTCATGCGCATGCTCGACGAAGCCGCTGGCCGCCTCGACAAGGGACGCGACCCGCGGCCGTTTCTTCGGCTCAAGACACGCCTGGGCGTGCTTCAGGCGGACGCCCGCTACGCCTTCATGTTCCCCGGCCTCACCGTGCGCGACAACATGGTTCAGATCCTGTCGCGCCTCTTCCGCATCCCCGCCGCCGGCAAGCCCGCGACGATCATCGATTTGTCCTCGATCCCTTCCGAGGTGCTCAACGTCGTGGTCTCCGTGCTCTGCCGGATGACGTTCGATTTCGCGCTGTGGAGCGAACGCTCCTGCCCGATCCTCTTGGTTTGCGAGGAGGCGCATCGTTATTGCCCCACTGACGCGTCGCGCGGTTTCGAGCCGACCAAGCGGGCGCTGTCGCGCCTCGCCAAAGAGGGACGCAAATATGGCGTATCGCTGTGCTTGGTGAGCCAGCGTCCATCCGAACTCGCGTCGACCGTGCTTTCGCAATGCAACACCATTTTCGCGCTGCGCATGAGCCATCCGAGCGACCAGGAGTATGTGCGGGGCGCGTTGTCGGAATCAGCTGCCGGTCTCCTCGGGTTCTTGCCCTCGCTGCGCAACGCGGAGGCAATCGCTCTCGGCGAGGGCATCGCGGTTCCGGTACGCATTTGCTTCGACCCGCTGCCCGAGGCAAACCGCCCGCTGGGCGGCACGGCCAGCTTCTCATCCGCCTGGCAGCGCGACATCGACAATACGGATTTTCTCGCCGCGGTGGTGGAACGCTGGCGACGCAGCGGCGCTGAATTATTCGGGAGAGCGCCTTTGCGCGGCGTTCGTTCCGGCGTGGCGCTACGCGCGCAACGTCCGCACCGCGTCTTTTCTCACACCGTCGCCACAGGTGTCGCCGGTGAGCCGACCGCGCCCGGCAACCGCAGCGGCGGGGCGGTGAGGAGAAACCGATTGCGCTTCTTGGCGCGGAGATAATCGGCCAGCTCCGAGAGATACCAGATCTCGCCCAAATTGACGCCGAGCTTGAAGAGGCAGTGTTCGTGCAAGGGCAGCGCTGCGCAGTGATCGGCCTCGCAAGGTCGAGACGGGAATGCTTCCACCGCGTAATTGTCGGCGATGAGCGCGGAAAGGCCGCTCTTCGTCACCCAATTGAGGAGCCGCTCGTCGCGCCCGTCGAGCGCGGCGCAGGCGCCGTGCAGCACTTTCTCATCGGGATCCTTCTTCATGTCGAGGATCATCTGGGCGAAGCCGGTGCGGAGGCACACCATGTCGCCTTCCTCCACCTCGACCTTGTCCCTCTTGAGCACGTCCATGAGGTCCTCGAAGCCCACGATTTTGTGTGCGCGGCCGTAATGTGCTTCGAGATCGATCATGACGGCGCGGCCCTGGATCGCCTTCGCCGCCATGTTCTCGACGCCGAGCTTGAGCGCACCACGGTGGCCCGACAGCTGCTTGCCGGTGCTGTGGTCCATGGGACCCATGACGTGCTCGTTGGCGCGGAAGCCGTTGTAATAGACCATCTCCGGCTTGCCGTCGCCGTCGACATCGAACATCTGCCCGACGTGGGAGAGGCTGTCCCACTGCGTCGAATACTGGAGCGTCAGCACCACCACATCGTCGCTGACGATGTCGGTATGCCTCGGGTCCTCACGGCCGATCGGATAGTTGAAGTTGGGGAGCCCGCCGCGGACCGTCGGCCGCAGCTCCGGCGGATGGCGGCGCGGATTGAGCTTGTTCCCGCCGGGATAGTCGAGCGGCAGCGAGAGACAGAAGCTGCGGCCCTCCTTCACCTCGGCGATACCCTGCAGCACCTTCTTGGGCGTGATGAGATTGAGCCGACCGAGCTCGTCGTCGGGACCGAAATCGCCCCAAGTGGAGCCGGGCGGGCGGCGCTTCCAGCGCGGATTCTCGCTCATTTCTATCCTCCCTTTCAGAAAAGCTGCATCAAGGCGACGCGGTCGTGGAGCGGCTCGGGCGGGCCGTCATAGATCTTGATGCCGGTCTTGAGCACGGCGACGCGATGGGCGATCGGCAAGCTATAGCGCACATTCTGCTCAACCATGAGGATGGTCGTGCCGAAGCGTTCGTTAATGGTGCGGATCGCCGCCATGACGCGGTCGACGAGATTGGGCGCGAGGCCGATCGAAGGCTCGTCGAGGATCATCATTTTGGGCGCATGCATCAGCGCCATGCCGATGGCGAGCATCTGCTGCTGGCCGCCCGAGAGCGTGCCGCCGCGCTGCCCGCGCCGTTCCGCGAGCACTGGGAAGAGGGCGAAGACGGTGTCGAGCCGTTCGCCGAGGCTCGCACGTGCGGCGAGCGCGAAGGCGCCGAGCTCGAGATTGTCAGCGACGCTGAGCGTCGGGAAGATGCCGTGTCCTTGCGGGATGAAGGCAAGTCCCGCCGCAACGTTCTCGGCAGGTGCGCGGGCGGTGATGTCGCGGCCCAAAAACCGCACGCGGCCCGCCTGCGGCGGAACGAGGCCGAAGAGCGCACGCATCAAGGTGGTCTTGCCGGCGCCGTTGTGCCCGAGCACCAGCAGCACCTCGCGCTCGGCGACGGCCAGATCGATGCCGCGAACGATCTCCTTCTTGCCGTAGCCGGCGACGATTCCGCTCGCTTCGAGCAAGGGGGCGCTCATCCGAAATACCGCGCGGCGAGCGCGGGATCGGCGATGAGCCGCTCGGGCGCGTCCTCGGCGAGCTTCCGGCCCTCGTCGAGGAAAACCGCGGCATCGCAAAGACCGCGGATGACGTCGAGATTGTGCTCGATGATGCAGATGGTCTTGCCCGCCGCTGCCAAGCGCTTGATGATCGGGAAGATGGCCTCGAGCGTGTTGGGCGCGAGGCCGGAGAGCGGCTCGTCAAAGAGCAGCACCTCGGCGCCGGTGGCGACGAGGCGGGCAATGACGAGGAGCTTCTCCTCGGCGTAGGAGAGATTCTCCGCGAGCTCGCCCGCCTTCTCATGGAGCCCGACGAAATCGAGGATGGCGAGCGCCCGCGCATGGTTGGCGCGCTCTTCCGCGGCGACGCGCCAGGGTGCCAAATATACGTAAAACAGGTTGTCGCCTTTCTGCTTCGGCAGCGCCACCATGACGTTGTCGAGCACGCTCATGCGCGCGAAGAGCTTCAGGTCCTGAAACGAGCGCGCCATGCCGCGGCGCACGATCTGATGCGGCTTCAATCCGGCGATCGACGCACCCTTGAGCCGCACCTCGCCGGCATTGGGCCGGAGAAACCCCGTGAGCAGGTTGAAAGCCGTGGTCTTGCCGGCGCCATTGGGGCCGATGAGGCCGATGATGCGGCCGCGGCGCAGCGCGATGTCGAGGCTCGCAACGGCGACGATGCCGCCGAAGCGGCGTGCGAGACCGCGCCCTTCCACGGTCACCGCTGCATCGGCGGGTGCGCCGGCGGTAAAGTCGCCATCGCTCGCCGGTGCGACGACGCGGCCGCGCCGTGTTCGGCTCTCGCCCAGCAGGCCTTGCGGCCGGAGCAGCAGCATTGTGATGAGCGCGATGCCGTAGAGAATCTGCCGACTCTTGTCGGCGATGTCCGGCGGCAAGGTCAGGAACTTCAGGAGCTCCGGCAACGCGGTCAGAAGCGCCGCGCCGAGCACCGAGCCCCAGAGGTTGCCGGTGCCGCCCAGGATCACCATGGCGAGAACGTAGATGGTGACGTCGAGCGTGAAGGTCTCGGCGCTGACATAGCTGATGTAATGCGCGTAGAGCCCGCCCGCGACGGCAGCGAGCGCCGCGGAAACGGCGAAGACGGTAAGCTTCATCGCCACCACGTTCTTGCCCGCTGCTTGCACTGCGGTCTCGTCCTCGCGCATGGCGCGGAGCGCGCGGGCGAAGGGAGAGGCGGCGAGCCGACAGCCGATGGCGAGACAGATGAGGGCACCCGCGAGCGCCACGGGCAGGAAACGCTGGGGCGTGTCGAGCGGTGTTCCCCAAAGCGCGATCTTGGGGATGCCGGAAATCCCGTCCGTGCCGCCCGTCACCGAGCGCCAATTCACCATCACGGCGATGACGATGATCTGCAACGCCAAGGTGACGATGACGAGATGGTCGCCGCTGATGCGCAGCGCCGGCAAAGCGACCAACAGCCCGAGTGCTGCCGTCAACGCCACGCCGGCGAGAAGGGGCAGCGGAAACACAAGCCCGAGCTTGGTGGCGAGGATGGCAGTGGTGTAGGAGCCGACGCCAAAGAACGCCGCTTCCGAGAGCGCGAAGAGCCCGGCGAAGCCGATCAGCAGATTGAAGGAGACGGCGAGGATCACATAGAGCGATACCATGACGAAAATATGCAGGAGATAATCCATCAGCCGACGCCTCGGCCGAAGAAGCCGCGAGGCCGAAAGAGCAGCACGAGAAACAGCACGATGAAAGCGATCGTGCTCTGCCACTCCGTCGGAATCTGCCACGTACCAAGATTCTCGACGAGGCCCAGCGCGTAACCGCCGATGACCGCGCCGCGCAGCGAGCCGATGCCACCCACCACCACGGCGACGAAGCCCATGAACACGGCGGCAAAGCCCATATAAGGCGTTGCTCCTTCCTTGAGCAGCAGCAGCACCGCCGGAACGGCGGCGACGGCCGAGCCGAGCGCGAAGGCGAGCGTCGCTACCTTCACGGTGTCGATGCCGATGATGCGCGCCATCTCGGCATTGTCTGTCATCGCCATGACGGCCTTGCCGTAGTCGCTCTTCTTGAGAAAAAGCGCCAACGCCAAGCCCAGCACCACGAGCGCCAGCACCTGCATCGCCTGCACCGAGGTGAAGACGACATCGCCCACCAAGATCACATCGGCGTTGAAGCTCGGCACCACTTTGGTGTCGCTGCCGAAGACGATGCCGATGGCGTTCTCGAGCACGATGAAGAGACCGAGCGAGGCGATGAGGATGACGAGACTCGAGCTGCCGCGTCGCTCGAAGGGGCGATAGAGAAAGCGGTAGGCCGCGACACCGGCGGCAGCGCCGGCGATGACGCCGACGAGCGCCGCCAGCGGCAGCGGCAAGGCGAGCGGCACGGCCGCGGCCCAGGCGGCGTAGGCCGAGAGCGCGTAAAGCGGACCGAAGGCGAAATGCGTGACGCGCGTCGGCCCGAAGATGAGGCCGAATCCGAGACCCAGCAGCGCATAGTGGCTGCCGTTGATGAGACCGTTGACGAGCAGCTGCGCGACGAGGTCCATCGCGGGGCGCGGCGCGGAGAGCTCGGACTACTGCGTCGCCTCGAGGAATTTGACGAATTTGCGCTTGCCGTTCTCGACGGTGAAGAGCGCGGTGCGCTTCAAGGCGACGCCGTTGGGCTGGAACAGCATCTGCCCGCCATAGACGCTGGCGAATTTCGGATCGGCGAGAAGCGCGTCCCTGAGCGCCGTGCCGTTCCAATAGTCGCCGCCTTTGGCGCGGGCGCGCTTGATGCATTCGGCGATGACATAGGTGCCTTCGTAGTAGTTCGCCGAGTAGATGTCGGGATCGGCGTTGTAGCGCTTCTTGTAATCGGCGGCGAACTGCTTCGACCAGGGATTGTCATCCGAGGGCGCGAAATAGTCGTTGGCGAAATAGTAGCTCTCGGCGGCGGGCCCCGCGATATTGGCGTCGTTGTCGGTGTATTCGACGCCGATGATCGGCTGCTTCATGCCGAAATCGCGGATGCGCTTCAGGGCAAGGCCGGTCTCGGGCGTGAACATCCAAAGCGCGATGACGTCGGGATTGGCGGCGCGCAGCTTCGCAATTTGCGTGTCCATGTTGGTGGCGCCTTGCGCCACCGCTTCGGTGGCGACGATCGAGCCGCCGCCTTCGCGCCAGATCTGGTCGGCGAGCTTGACGATGTTGTCGCCAACATCGTTCTGCCACTGCATCTGCCCGAGCTTCTTGGCGCCGATCTCGCGCGCATGAGCGATGGCGACGCGGCTCAGATCGGTGGCGAGCGAGCGGCTGCTGAAGAGATAAGGGCTCAAGCCCACGAGCTTCGCGCTCACCGCGCCGCCATTCACCAACAGCACGTGCTGTTGATCGGCAATGGGCGCGATGGCGATGGTCGGCGCCGAGAAGGAGGTGAGCACCGCCTGCACATGCTGGATCGAGATGAGGCGGTTCATTGCCGCGACGCCATCCTGACCGCCGCCGCCCTTGTGGTCCTCGATCGCCGCTTCGAGCTTGATGCCGTCGACGCCGCCCTTCGCGTTGATCTCGTCGACCGCCTGCTTGATGCCCTGACTCATCTGCTGGCCGATGAAGTTCGACTGCCCCGTCATCGCCAGGATGGCGCCGATGGTGAAGATCGGCGGATCTTTGGGCGCGTCGGCGGCGCCAGCCGAACCGGAAAAGAGCGTGAGTGCAGCAGCCGCCAAGATCAATTTTTTCATGTCCCCCTCCTGATTTTTGCGCACAGCTTGGCAGGCGCGCTTGGTACGGTCAAACGGCACGTCGAAAGAATGACAGGTAGGCAGTGAGACAGGGAGAAAAAGCCTCTCGGCGCGCGAAGCGCGCCATTTTTTCCTCTCGCTGCCTCACTGCCTCACTGCCTCCCTGTGATTCTTGCTCGGACCGGGTTGAAAGGCGTTGCCTTCCCAGCGCCCCACCTTTGAGTCAAGCTTGGGCGCATGGCCGTCGATCACCGCTTTCCCTCGCTCCACGTCATCGATCATCCGCTGATTCAGCACAAGCTCACCTTGATGCGGGATCGAACGACGCCGACCATGGCATTCCGCGCGCTGCTTCGCGAGATCGCGCTGCTCATGGGCTACGAGATCACGCGCGAGCTCAAGCTCACCACCGCCAACATCGAAACGCCGCTTGCCCGGATGGAGGCGCCGGTCATCGCCGGCAAGAAGGTGGCGATCGTCGCCGTGCTGCGCGCCGGCATCGTCATGGCCGAGGGGTTGCACGAGTTGGTGCCGACGGCGCGCACCGGCCATATCGGGCTCTACCGTGATCACGACACCAAGCGCCCGGTGCAGTATCTCGTCAAGTTGCCGGCGCCCGAAGGCCGCATCTTCATCGTCGTCGACCCCATGTTGGCGACGGGATACTCGGCGATCCACGCCGTCGACGTGCTGAACCGTCATGGCGTCGAGGATACGAGCATCCGCTTCATGGCCCTCGTCGTGGCACCTGAAGGCATGGCGGCATTCGCCGCGGCGCACCCGCAGGTACCCGTCTTCGCCGCGGCGCTTGACGACCACCTCGACGCCAACGCCTATATCGTCCCCGGGCTCGGCGACGCCGGCGACCGGCTCTACGGCACGAAGTAGCCGGCTTGCGCGCCGCGCGGGAACGGCCGATCGCTTCCGGCGTTTGGCTGGCGATGCGCGCGTCGGTTTTTCTTCATCTCGCGCTTGCCACTCTAGCGGCGGTGACGCTAGCGACGCCGGCGCGCGCCGAGATCCGCTACGAGACCGAGATCGAGCTCAAGGACCTCAAAGACAAGACGCTCTCACAATCGCTCAAGGACGCCTCGCAGTTGGTGGCGCTCGAGGATCGTCCGCCGCCGAGCGATGCGGCGCTGCGCCGGCGCGTCGAAGACGATCTGCCGCGGTTGAATGAGGTGATGCAGGCGGCCGGATATTGGACGGCGAAGCTCTCCTACGCGATCGAAGCGGAGGGCGAGAAGGCGACGGTCAAGGTGACGGTCGAACCCGGACCGCTCTTCCATTTGGCGAGCGTCGATTTTCGCACTCCGGACGGCGGGCCGTTGCCGGACCTCGAGAAGCTCGGTCTTGGCGCGTTCGGACTCGAGATCGACGGTCCCGCCCGCTCGCAGCCGGTCGTCGCCGCCGAGCAGCGCATCCTTGAACAATACGGCCACACGGCGCGTCCCTTCGCCAAGGTGACCGATCGCAAGGCGGTAATCGACATCGCTACGCACACGATGCGCGTCGCCTATACCGTCGAGCCCGGCCCAGTTGCGAAATTCGGCCCGCTCGACCTCACCGGTCTGGAGCGCGTCGATCGCGATTTCGTCGCCCGCCGCATCGCCTGGAAGGAAGGCGAGCCCTACGATGTGCGCGCGGTGGAGACGACGCGTCAGGACCTGGTGAAGACCTCGCTCTTCAGCGCCGTGCGCATCAGCCACGCCGATGCGCCCGATGAGAAGGGTGAGGTGGCGATGACGGTGACCCTCACCGAAGGGCCGCCGCGCTCGATCGGCGCCGGTATTGCCTACAACACAAATCTTGGCTTCGGCGCGCAAGCATTTTGGGAACACCGCAACCTCTTCGGTGGCGGCGAGAATCTGCGCGTCACCGCGGGCGCCGCGGAACGCCAGCTCGTGCTCGCGCTCGCTTTTCGCACGCCCGACTTCATCGAGCGCAACCAGGACGGGCTCGCCAACGCCGCCCTCTTGCAGCAGAAGACCGACGCCTATGACGCGCGGCGCGAGCAAATCTTCCTCGGTATCGAGCGGCCGATCGTGCCGTCGCTGACGATGGACGGGGGAATTGATTTCGAACATGCGAACGTCTCGCACTCGATCATCGGCAGCGAGGACTATTCGCTCGTGGGCCTCCCCTTGGTGCTGCGCCATAATACAACCGACGATCTCTTGGATCCGACCATCGGCTCGCGCCAGACGTTGACCCTCGTTCCCTATCATTCGATTTCCGGACCAAGCCTCGATTTCCTCACGTCGCGGATCGAGCTCCGCCATTATCAGCGGCTCGACGACACCGGCCGCCTCCTGCTCGCGGGTTTCGGCGCGCTCGGCTCGATCGTCGGTGCGAGCCGCGATGCGCTGCCGCCCGACAAGCGGCTCTATGCCGGCGGCGCCGGCTCGGTGCGTGGCTATGCCTATCAGCACGCCGGTCCCATCAACGATGCCGGGATCCCCGTGGGTGGGATATCCAGCCTGGAGCTCGGCGCCGAGTTCCGCTACCGCATCACCGACACCATCGGCATTGCCCCCTTCATCGAAGGCGGCAACGTCTATCCGACGAGCCTTCCCAACAGCGCCAGCCTCTTTTGGGGCGCCGGCATGGGCGTGCGCTACTATACGGTGGTCGGCCCCGTCCGCCTCGACCTCGCCACCCCCTTCACGCACCGTCCCGGCGACAAGCCGATCGAGGTGTACGTCAGCATCGGTCAGGCGTTCTGAGTCTTGGGAGTAAGTGGTGATGAGCTTCGTGCGGACGGCGCTGAAGGTCGCCGGCGGCGGTCTCCGGGCCGTCTTGCTGCTGCTCGCACTCGCTTTCTCCGGGCTGCAGACCGGATCCGGCAAGAGCTGGCTCGCCGGCGCTCTGAGCCAGGCGATGTCGAGCAACGGCGAGCGCGCGGTGATCACCGACATTGGCGGCGTCGTGCCGTTCAACATGACCATTGCGCGCATCGAGATGCTCGACGATCAAGGCCCCCGCGCGCTCGTCGAGAACGGCGCGCTTGTGATCGCGCCCGGCGATCTGCTCAAGGGTACGCTCACCATCAACCGCTTGGCGGCTGAGCGCGTCCGTCTCGAGCGCCCGAGCCAGGGCGGCGGCAGCACCAATCTCGAGAGCCTTCTTCACCCGCCGCTTGCGCTTCGGCTCGACGAATTGCGCGTCGATCGGCTCGAGCTCGGCCCGGCGATGGTGGGCCAACCCGTCAGTCTCGCGCTTGCGGCGAGCGCCTCGCTCCTCGCCAACCGCGCCACCGCCGATCTCGACCTCCACCGCATCGACGGGATACCGGGCGAGGTGCGGCTGCATGCGGCGCTCGCAGGCACGCCGCCGCAGCTTGAGCTCAACGCGGCGGCAAGCGAACCGACTGGACGCATCCTCGCCGACCTGACCGGCAGCACCGAGCCGCTGCCGCTCGTGCTCAACCTCGAGGGAGCGGGGCCGCTCGACGACTGGCGCGGCGCGCTGCGCGCGCGTGCCGGCGATGCCGCCCATATCGACGCCGATTTCCGCCTCACTGACAGCGGACGACGTGTCAACGCCACTGGCGCGGTGGAGATCGCGGCCGCACTGCCGGCGCAATGGCGGCCGCTCGCTGCAGGGGGCATGTTCTCGCTCGCAGTCGGCCTCGACGATAAGACGATCGCGATCGACGAGGCGGCGCTCGCCACGGCGGCCTTTGCTCTCACCGCGCATGGCCGCTTCGACCCGCAAAGCCACGGGATGAACGGCGAGGCGCGCCTGACGCTGCCCGATCTCGCGCCGTTGTCGCCGCTCGCGGGGACGGACATGCGCGGCTCGCTCACGGCAATGCTATCCATCGCCGGCCCGCCGGCGGCAACCGAGGCCCGGCTCTCGCTCCAAAGCGATGGGCTCGGTACTGGCACCGCCAGCGTGAAAACCGTCGAAGCGGTGCTGAATCTTGTGAGCCGCGGTGATCCACTCGCGGCGGCGACGCCGCTCGCCCTCGATGGCAATGGCAGCCTCCGCACGGTGACGCTTGAGGGCGCGCCGCTGCCGGGGGGCTTGGGTGATCAGATCAAATGGCGCCTCCGGGCGGAGATCGATCGCGCAGCGCCGCGCATCGAGCTCCGCGAGCTCGCCATTAGCGATGCCGCGAACACGCTCAGCGCCGCGGGCGCGGGCGACGCGGGCGGGATCGCGGGGAAGGTGCATCTTGCCCTTGCCGATCTCGGACGCTTCGCGGGCGCGGCGCTCGCGGGAAGCCTCGCGCTCGATGCGGATGTCCGCGCGGATCGGGCAGGTGCAGTGAACGGAGCGCTGACGGGGACGCTGCAGCAGCCTCCGAGCGACACGATCGGCGCGCGCCTGCTCGGCAGCGACACGCGTCTTGCCGCGACGCTCGCGCGGAGCGCCGACGGTGCGTTGAGCGCCACGGATATCGCCATCGAGGGTGCGCATCTCGCTTTCTCCGGTGAGGCACGACGCGGCGTCGACGGCGCGATCGCCGCCCGCTATCGCCTCACGCTTCCCGAGCTCGCCGCGCTGAGCAATGCCGTTGCCGGCCGTGCCCGCATCAGCGGTGAGGCGTCAGGTCCCATCGATGCGCTCTCCGCAACGGCGAGCATCGAGGCGGAGGCGGTCAAGTACGGCGGGGCAACGCTCTACCGTGTCGAGGGGCCGGTTCGCTTCCGCAATCCTAAGCGGCCGATCATCGATCTCGATCTCGCTTTCCGCGGTGAAGGCGTCGCCGGCAAGCTCGCCGCCGCCGGCGAGCTCGTGCCGGGCGAGACGCTGCGTCTGACACAGCTTCGCCTCGAGGGGCCGGAGACGCGGCTCGCCGGCGATCTTACCGTCGGCCTCAAAGACCACGGGATCGCGGGCACCATTGCCGGTGATGCAAAAGACCTTTCTGTCTGGTCGAAGCTTCTGGGCCAGGACATCAGCGGCGCCGCCAACCTCAAGCTCGCGCTTGCCGCGCCCCGTGGCCAGAATGCGAGCCTCGCGCTCGAGGGCAGCAATCTCAACGTCGCCGGCGCCGCCGCGCGTCGGCTGCGCGTCAGCGCCGATCTCACCGATCTCTTCGCCAATCCTGCCGGTCGCGCGAGCCTCGCGCTCGACCACGCGAGCATGGGCGAGGCCAGTGTCGAGGAGCTGCGCCTGCAAGGGAAAAGCGAGCGTCCCGGGCGCTTTGCCGGCGATGTGACCGCACGGGGCAAGGCGGTGCAGAGCTTCACGCTCGCGACCGCCGCCGCAGTGACCCTGGGCGAGGAACGACAGGAGCTCAGGATCAACCGGCTCATCGCCAAGTGGGGCGCTGACGCGCTCGCGTTGCACCGTCCTCTGCTGCTCTCTCGCCGCGGCAGCGATCTCGCCTTCGTCGATCTCGATCTCGGGTTTGGCGCGGGCCGCGTCAGTGGCGACGGCGCGGTCAAGGGTAGCGGCTTGGCGCTTCACCTCCTGGTGCGCGATCTGCCGGTCGCGAGCCTCTCGGCGCCGGTCGGCCAGTTCGACATCTCCGGCACGCTTGGCGCCGAGTTTACCCTTGCGGGCACGCGGCAGAAGCCGGAGGGGACGCTTGTCATCGATGGCGAACAACTCCGCTTCGCTGCGGCGCGACGGCCCGATCTACCGCCGCTCGGCCTCGTCGTCGCCGCGCAATGGCGGGGCGAGCGGGTGACGCTCAAGGGCCGGCTCGCCGGACCCAAGAACGCGGCCTTGGGTTTCGCGGGCGAGGCGCCGCTCTCCATGGATCCGGCGCGGCTTGCGGTGCATGTGCCGGCCGCAGGGCGCTTGTCGCTCCGCCTTGAAGGTGAAGGCGAACTCGCCAACCTCGTCGACTTGCTGCCGATTGGCGAGGACCGGCTCGCCGGTCTTTTTACGATCGATGTCAGCGTCGCCGGCACGGTGGGCGCGCCTGTCGCGAGTGGCAAGCTCTCGGTACGGAACGGCCGCTACGAAGCGATGGCGACCGGCACCACGCTCGCCGGCATCTCCTTCGACCTCGTCGGCAATCGCGATCGCCTCGTGCTGGAGAATTTTGCCGCAACCGACGGTGCCCAGGGCCGCCTCAGCGTCAATGGCGCGGTCAATCTCGCCGCGTTGGCGTTCGACGTCAGCGGCGAGCTGCAGAAATTCCGCGCTCTCCAAAGCGACGCCGCGAGTGCCACGGTGAGCGGCGCGCTCAAGCTTTCGGGCGACATCACCGCGCTGCATTTTGCCGCGCGGCTCCGCGTCGAGCGTGCCGACATTCGCGTGCCGGAGCGCTTGCCGCAAAGCGCGCGGCCGATTCCCGTCACCATCATCGACAGCGCCACCGGTCAGGTGATCGCCACGCCCGAGGCGAAGACCGCGCCAGCGCCGCGGCTTGCGGTCGCCCTCGACGTCGTCGTCGAGCTGCCGGGCCAGGTGTTCGTGCGCGGCCGCGGGCTCGATAGCGAATGGCGGGGCCGCATCGCCGCAAGCGGCACCAGCGCCGCGCCAGTGCTCGAAGGCAAGCTCGAAGTGGTGCGCGGCACTTACGACTTCGTCGGCAAGACCGCGCAGATCGCCCGCGGCACCATCACCTTCCTGGGCGGCAACCGCATCGATCCCGAGATCAACATCGAGGCGCGCGTCAGCTCGACCGGCGTCACTGCCATCGTGCAGATCACCGGCACGGCGACGCAGCCTTCGATCAAGCTTTCCTCGCAGCCGGAGCTGCCGCAGGACGAGATCCTCGCCCGCGTGCTCTTCGGCAGCAGCATCGGCCAGCTGAGCCCAGCGCAGGGGCTTGAGATTGCCCAGGCTGCCGCGTCGCTCGCCACCGGCGGCGATCCCGGCGTGCTCGACCGCATCCGCCAGGGCTTGGGACTCGACCGGCTGACGCTGGGCGGCCCCAACAGCAATCCCAACTCCGCGCTCAACGGCGTCAACGCGCCGCAAACCGGCACGCCCGCTGGGATTCCCAGCGCCTTCCCGACCGCCGGGATCGGCAGCGTGCCGCTGCCCGCCGGCGCCGGCGCGACGAGCCCAACGGGCACAGCGGTGAGCGCCGGCAAATATGTGGCGAATGGTGTCTATGTCGGCGTAACGCAAGGGCTGGGTGCGGGCTCGAGCAGCGTCGACGTGCAGATCGATGTCACACGCCACATCAGCGTCGACACCACGACGGGCCAAGACACCGGCACCGGCATCGGCCTCAACTGGAAGCTCGACTACTGACGTCAGGCGTTCTCGAAGCACGCATAGATCTCGCCGGCGTCGCGTGCCGCGCGGAGGCGACGGGCCACGGCACCGTCGCGCAGCACGCGCGAGACGGCGGCGAGCGCGGCGAGGTGCTCGCGCCCGGCGTTCTCCGGCGTTAGCAGGAGGAAAACGAGGTCGACTGGCTCATCGTCGATGGCGGCGAAGTCGACCGGTTTCTCGAGGCGCGCAAGGAGACCGAAGGGGCGGGAGAGAGTGGTGATCCGCGCATGGGGAAGGGCGATGCCGCGGCCGATTCCGGTGGAGCCCAGCGCCTCGCGAGCGAGCAGCGGCGCCGCGACGGCTTCGACCGGAAGCTTGAGGCGCGTCGCCGCGCGCTTGGCGAGCGTGTTCATAACCGCGCCCTTGTTGCCCGCGCGCAAGCTGAGAACGATGCTCTCGCGCTCAAGGAAATCCGTAAGCTTCATCACTGTCACTCGGCGACGCGCAGGCGATAGCCCACGCCCTGCTCGGTGATGATGTGGCGCGGTTGCTCGGGATCGGCTTCGATCTTCTGCCTGAGCGCGCGGATGTAGATGCGGAGGTACTGAACGTCGCTCTCCGCGCCCCAGAGCTCGCGCAGGAGAAAATTGTGCGTCAGCACTTTGCCGGCATGGGCGACGAGGAGCCGGAGGAGATCATATTCCCGCGGCGATAGTTTGATATCCTCGCCGCGGACGGTGACGATCCGGCGCACGAGATCGACGCTGAGATCGCCGCTGCGGAACACCGGCTTTTCGCCCTGCTGCTGCAGGCGGTGGCGGAGCGCGGCGCGGATGCGGGCCAAGAGCTCGTCGATGCCGAAGGGCTTCGTCACGTAGTCGTCGGCGCCGAGATCGAGCGCCTCGACCTTGCCCTTCTCGTCCGCCCGGCTCGAGAGCACGATGACGGGAAGCGCGGACCCGCTTGCGCGAAGCCGCCGCAGCAGCTCGAAGCCGTCGAGGTCGGGCAATCCCAGATCGAGAACGAGCACGTCCGGCGGGCTGCGGCGCAGCAGGTCGAGCGCGGCGTGGCCGTCGGCGGCTTCGTCGACCTGATAACCATGCGCGCCGAGGCTGGTGCGAAGGAAGCGGCGGATCGCCGGCTCGTCGTCGACGACGAGAACACGCGAGGGGAGCGACGCCGCCGTCATGCAGCGGTCCTTTCGGCAGTACCCTCGGCCGACACCGGAAGGGTGATGGTGAAGACGGCGCCCGGCCCATCATCGCGATTGCCCGCGATGATCGTGCCACCCATCGCCTCGACGAAGCCGCGGCAGATGGCGAGTCCCAGGCCGGTGCCAGCGCGTTGGCGATCGGCGGCGTGAACGCGATAGAACTTGTCGAAGATGCGTTCGAGATCGGTGGGCGGAATGCCGTCGCCGCGGTCCATGACGCGCAGCAGGACGCTGTTGAGCCCGGCTCGCGCCTCGAGCCGCACGCCGGTTCCAGCGGGCGCGTATTTGGCGGCATTGTCGAGGACGTTGAACAACACTTGCTCGAGCAGAACGGGATCGAGCCGCAGCATCGGCAGATCGGGCGCGAGATCGACCTCGACCCGATGCGCGGCCAGCACCTTGCCCGCCCGCCCGAGGGCGCTGCCGACGACGTCGGCGAGATCGACCGCCTCGGCACGCGGCTCGATCGCCCCCGATTCGAGACGCGTCATGTCGAGGAGATTGCCGATGAAGCGGTTGAGCCGCTCCGCTTCCTCCTGAATGGTACCGATGAGCTCTGCCTGCGCCGCATCGTCGAGCGAGTTGCGGTAGTTCCTGAGGCTCGTTGCCGATCCCAGAATCGAGGCGAGCGGCGTGCGCAGATCATGTGATATGGAAGTGAGAAGCGCCGAGCGGAGCCGCTCGCTCTCTGCTGCCAGCCGCGCCTCGTCCACCGCTTGCGCGAGGTTGACGCGCTCGATCGCGAGCGCCGCCTGGTCCGCGAGCGCGTCAAAAAGGCGGCGCTGATCGGGCGTCAGCAGCGGACCCGGATGGTCGCTGTCGAGGCCGACGACGCCGAGGGCGCCGCGGCCGGTGCGCATGGGCAGGAAGAGGCGCCGCGCGCCAGGGAGCGTGTCGGCGCCGCGGCCCGCCGGCCGATTGTTCTCCCAGCACCATTTGGCGGCGGCGATGTCGGCGGCATCGAGCTCGTCTTCGGGCGGGTAGCCCGCGCGCACGGCGACGCTCTCACCCTCGGGCAGCAGCAGCACGACGCGGACCTTGAGCATCAGCGCGATTTGATAGGCGGTGGCCCACAGAAGATCGTCGAGACTGACGGCACCGGCGAGCTTGCGGCTGAAGAGGTAAAGGTCCTCGGTCGTCTTGGCGCGCTGCTGCGCCGTCACCGCTTGTGCCCGCACGCGCGAGGCGAGATTGCTCGCCACCACCGCGACGACGGCGAAGAAGAAGAGCGCCACCACGTTCTCGGGATCGGCGATGGTGAAGGTGTAGAGCGGCGGCAAGAAGAAGAAATTGTAGGCAAGCACGCTGACGAGACAGGCGAAGAGCGCGGCCCAAAGTCCGTAGGCGATCGCGCTCGCCAGAACCGCCGTCAGGAAGACGAGCGCGATATTCGAGACGGCGAGTATGTGTTGAAGAACGAGGCCGACGCCCAGCGCCGCGGCAACGAAGGCGACACTTCCCGCGTAAGGCCAGGGATCGAAGGTCTCGCCCGGCGCGGCGGTTTCGACCGCTTCCGTCGACGCGCCACCTGCGGCCGGCTCCGCCGCTGCGCGCGGCTCGGCGATGACATGGACGCTGATGTCGCCGGCGCGGCGGATGAGGCGATATGTCGTGGAGCCTCGGAGCAGCTCCGACCAACGCGAGCGCCGCGACTTGGCGATGACGATGTGGGTGCAGTTGTTTTCCGTGGCGTAATCGATGATGCCGCTGCCGATATCGGCCCCTGGCACGGTCACGGGCTCGCCGCCCAAGCGCTCGGCAAGGCGCAGCCACTCGGCGACGCGGTCGCGCTCCTTGTCGTCGAGCCGCTGCGAGCGCGAGGTCTCCACATAGATCGCCGTCCACGGCGCGCGCAGGCGATCGGCGAGTCGGCGCGCATAGCGCACGACCGCCGCACCCTGCGGATCTTCATTGACGCAGACGAGCACGCGCTCGCTCGCGGCCCAGGGGCCGGGGATCGCGTGGGCGCGCATATACGTGACCATCTGCTCGTCGACCCGCTGCGCCGTACGCCGGAGCGCCAGCTCGCGCAGTGCCGTCAGATTGCCGGGCGCGAAATAGTGGCGGATGGCGCGTTCCGCCTGGTGCGGCACATAGACCTTGCCCTCCTTGAGGCGCTGGATCAGGTCTTCCGGGGTGAGATCGACCACTTCGACGTCGTCGGCGCGGTCGATCACCGAATCCGGTACCGTCTCGCGCACGCGGATGCGTGTGATCTTGGCGACGACGTCGTTGAGGCTCTCGACATGCTGGATGTTGAGCGTGGTGTAGACGTCGATGCCTGCCGCCAGCAGCTCCTCCACGTCCATGTAGCGCTTGGGATGGCGGCTGCCGGGGGCGTTGGTATGCGCGAGCTCGTCAACCAACACGAGCTTGGGCCGGCGCTTCAGGATGGCATCGAGATCCATCTCATCGAGAAAGCGGCCTTTGTATTCGATGCGCCGCCGCGGAACCGCGTCAAGCCCAGTGAGGAGCGCCTCCGTTTCCTTGCGGCCGTGGGTTTCGACGATCCCGACGACGACATCGATGCCGTCGCCTCGCTTCGCCTGCGCGGTGGCGAGCATCTCGTAAGTCTTCCCGACTCCGGGCGCGGCACCTAGAAACACCTTGAGGCGGCCGCGCGTCTCCTGCGCCGCCGCCTTTAGCAACGCCTCGGGCGAAGGTCGGTTGGCTCGATCCGATCGCGTCTCGCTCATCGCCGCATCAGGTTACACCTTCGACTCCTCGGACGCACGCTGCTGGCATTACTTCCGCGCTGCCAGCGCATCGAGCGCGAGGTTGAGCTTCAGCACGTTGACGTGCGGCTCGCCGATGACGCCGACCAAGCGGTCCTCGACATGGGCGGCGACGAGCTCTTGCACCTGCACCTCGGTCAGGCTGCGGGCCTTGGCGACTCGTGGCACCTGGAAGAGGGCGCCCGCCGGCGTGATGTCGGGATCGAGCCCGCTCGCCGAGGTGGTGACGAGATCAACCGGGATCGGCATCGATGGGTTCTCCGCCTTGAGCTTGCCGCCATCCTCGCTGACGCGGTCGACGAGCGCCTTCGAGGTGGGGCCTGCATTGGAGCCCGCCGAATTGTCGGCCGCGTAAGGCACCGGCACGGTCTTGGTTGGATCCTTGGGGTCGGGCTGCGTCGTCGCGGAGGGGCGGCCGTGGAAATACTTCTCATCGGCGAAGTTCTGGCCGATGAGCGCGGAGCCGATCACCTTGCCCTCCTTTTCAATCAGGCTGCCATTCGCCTGATAGGGAAAGACGAGCTGTGCGATCCCGGTCATGCCCAAGGGATAGATGAGGCCGGTGATGATCGTCATGGCGATGATCATGACGATGGCGGGGCGGATTTGCTTTACCATGGGTCAGTCCTCACGCAAGGCCGACGGCGGACACGAACATGTCGATGAGCTTGATGCCGACGAACGGCACGACGATGCCGCCGAGGCCGTAGATGAGAAGATTGCGGCGCAAGATGCTGGCGGCGCCGAGCGGCCGATAGGCCACGCCCCGCAGCGCCAACGGAATGAGCGCGATGATGATGAGCGCGTTGAAGATGATCGCCGAGAGGATGGCGCTTTGCGGCGTCGCGAGGTGCATGACGTTGAGCGCCTGGAGTTGGGGATAAAGCGCGATGAACATCGCGGGAATGATGGCGAAGTACTTGGCGACGTCGTTGGCGATGGAGAAAGTGGTGAGAGCACCGCGCGTCATCAGCAACTGCTTGCCGATCTCGACGATCTCGATGAGCTTGGTGGGATCGCTGTCGAGATCGACCATGTTGCCGGCCTCGCGCGCCGCCATGGTGCCCGTGTTCATGGCGACGCCGACATCGGCTTGGGCGAGCGCCGGTGCGTCGTTGGTGCCGTCGCCGCACATCGCCACCAGCTTGCCCTTGCCCTGCTCGTCGCGGATGAGCTTCAGCTTCGTCTCCGGCGTCGCTTGCGCCAGGAAATCGTCGACGCCGGATTCGGCGGCGATGGCCGCGGCGGTGAGCGGGTTGTCGCCGGTGATCATCACGGTGCGGATGCCCATCTTGCGCAGCGCCGCGAAGCGCTCGCGGATGCCGCCCTTGACGATGTCCTTGAGACGGATGACGCCGAGCAATCGGCCGTCCTTGGCGACGGCAAGCGGCGTGCCGCCCTGCTTGGCGATGCGCTCGGCGATCGTACTGAGCTCGCGCACCGTGCCATCGGCCGGCAGCGCGCGCGCCACCGCCGCGCTACCGCGCGTACTCGCGACGATCGAGGGAGTGGCGAGTCCTTGGACATAGCCGATGACCGCGTCGACCGCGCCTTTGCGGATCGAGGAGCTCTCGACATCGATGCCGCTGATCCGCGTCTGCGCCGAGAACGGAATGAAGTGCGCATTGAGCGGTGCCATGTCGCGGCCGCGGATGTTGTATTTCTCCTTGGCCAGCACGACGATCGAGCGGCCTTCCGGCGTCTCGTCGGAAAGCGAGGCGAGCTGTGCCGCGTCGGCGAGATCGCGGTCGTTGATCCCCGGCAGCGGAATGAATTCGGTCGCCTGGCGATTGCCGAGCGTGATGGTGCCGGTCTTGTCGAGGAGCAGCGTGTCGACATCGCCCGCCGCTTCGACGGCGCGGCCGGACATGGCGAGCACATTGAAGCGCACGAGCCGGTCCATGCCGGCGATGCCGATCGCCGACAAGAGCGCGCCGATGGTGGTGGGAATTAGCGTTACGAAGAGCGCCACCAGCACGAGCACGGAAAGGCTGCCGCCGGCGTAAGAGGCAAAGCTCGGGATGGTGGCGACGGCGAAGACGAAGATGATCGTCATGCCCGCCAGCAGGATGTTGAGCGCGATCTCGTTGGGCGTCTTCTGCCGCTCCGCACCTTCGACGAGGGCGATCATGCGGTCGAGGAAGGTCGAGCCCGGCGCCGCCGTGATCTTCACCTTGATCCAGTCGGAGATCACCTGTGTGCCGCCGGTCACCGCCGAGCGGTCGCCGCCGCTCTCGCGGATGACCGGCGCCGATTCGCCGGTGATCGCCGCTTCGTTGACGGAGGCCACGCCCTCGATCACCTCGCCGTCGCTCGGGATGATGTCGCCGGCCTCGACGAGCACGACTTGGCCTGGCCTGAGCGAGGTGGCAGCCACTTGGCGCCAGGTCGAACTGCCGTTACCGAGCAGCTTGGCCGTCGTCTCGGTCTTGCTCTTGCGCAAGGTTGCCGCTTGCGCCTTGCCGCGGCCTTCCGCCACGGCTTCGGCGAAGTTGGCGAAGAGGACGGTGAACCAGAGCCAGAGATTGATCTGGAAGGCGAAGCCGTAATGGCCGGTGCCGCTGATGACGTCGCGGATGAGAAGCAGCGTCGTCAGGGCCGAGACAACCTCGACCGTGAACATCACGGGATTGCGAACCATAACACGCGGATCGAGCTTCTTGAAAGCCTCGATGATGGCGGGACCGACGATCCTGGGATCGGTCATGGTCGCGACCGGCATCCGCCTGCGGGTGTGAGAGAGTTCCATGGGAATGATGCCTCTCGAGATCAGTAAAGTGTGCCGCTGGTCATGGCGAAGTGCTCGACCACCGGTCCCAGCGCGACCGCTGGGAAATAGGTGAGACCGCCGACGATCAGGATCACGCCGACGAGCAAGCCGACGAAGAGGCTGCCGTCGGTCGGGAAGGTGCCGGCCGAAGCCGGCACGATCTTCTTCGCCGCGAGCGACCCTGCCACCGCCAGCATCGGCACGATCATCAGGAAGCGGCCGATGAACATGGCGAGGCCCAAGGTCGTGTTGTAATAGGGCGTGTTGGCGGAGATGCCGGCAAAGGCGCTGCCGTTGTTGCCGGTGGCCGAAACGAAGGCATAGAGGATCTCGCTGAAGCCGTGCGGGCCGGCGTTGGCGGGACCGGCGAGGCCGTCCGGAACCACCGTCGCGATGGCGGTAAAGCCCAGCATGGAGAGCGGCAGGATGAGGATCGCGAGCATTGCCATCTTCACGTCCTTGGCCTCGATCTTCTTGCCGAGATATTCGGGCGTGCGTCCCACCATGAGCCCGGCGATGAACACGGCGAGGATGGCGAAGAGCAGCATGCCGTAGAGGCCGGAGCCGACGCCGCCGAAGATGATCTCGCCCAGCATGATGTTGACCATCGGCACCATGCCGCCGAGCGGCATCAGGCTGTCATGCATGGTGTTGACGGCGCCGCAGGAGGCATCGGTGGTGACAGTGGTGAAGAGCGCCGAGTTGGCGATGCCGAAGCGGACTTCTTTCCCTTCCATGTTGCCGCCCGCCTGCAGCGCCGATTGCGACTGGTCGATGTTGAGCGCGGCGAAGGCGGGATTGCCCGGCGCCTCGGCCGCATAGGTGATGATCACGCCGCCCAAGAACAGCACGCCCATCACCGCGAAGACGGCCCAGCCTTGGCGCTGGTTGCCGACCATGCGGCCGAAGACATTGGTGAGCGCGGCGCCGATCGAGAAGATCAGCACCATCTGCACGAGGTTGGTGAGCGCGTTCGGGTTCTCAAAAGGATGGGCCGAATTGGCGTTGAAGAAGCCGCCGCCATTGGTGCCCATCATCTTGATGACTTCTTGCGACGCGACCGGACCTTGCGCGATCACCTGCTTCGCGCCTTCGAGCGTCGTTGCTTCCGTGTATTCGCTCAGATTCTGCGGCATGCCCTGCCACACGAAGAACAGGCCGACGACGATCGAGATGGGGAGGAGGATGTAGAGCGTGCAGCGCGTCAGATCGATCCAGAAATTGCCGATGTGCTGCGCCGACTTGCGCGCGAAGCCCCGCACCAGCGCCACGGCGAGCGCGATGCCCGTCGCCGCCGAGACGAAATTGTGGACGGTGAGCCCCGCCATTTGCGTCAGGTAGCTCATCGTCGTCTCGGGTGTGTAGGACTGCCAGTTGGTGTTGGTGATGAAGCTCACCGAGGTGTTGAAGGCGAGGCTCTCCTCGACCGCGCTCTGTCCTGCTGGGTTGAAGGGCAGCACACCCTGGAGCCGCTGCAACGCGTAAAGCACCACGAAGCCTGCGGCGGTGAAGAACAGCATAGCGACAGCATAGGTCACCCAATGCTGCTCCTGCTTCTCGTCGACGCCGCAGGCCCAGTAGACGGCGCGCTCCACCGGGCCCAACACGGGCGACAGGAAGGTGTGCTCGCCGTTGAAGATGCGCGTCATGTAGCCGCCGAACGGTTTCGTCAGCAACGTCACGATCACGCAATAAAGCGCGATCTGGATCCAGCCATTCGCTGTCATGGGAAGCGCTCCTCAGAACCGCTCGGGGCGGATCAGCGCGTAGACGAGATAGGCCAAAAGGCCGAGCGTGACCGCGGCGCCAAGGCCATAATCGATGATCATGAAGTCCCTCCTCAGAGCCGGTCGCAAGCGACGACGTAGAGCACCGCCGCGGCCAAGAAGCCGAAGCCGATCGCTAGGTAGATGGCGTCGAACATGGGTTGAACTCCTGTTTGCCTCACGCGCGTGTGCACGCGCGGTATTCTTGGGTCAGCGGTTCGCTCGCAGCGATCACGGCCGCGTGCGAAACCTGGAAAGGGGATCGTTCTTGCACGTGTAAGCTCGCGACTGGCGCATATAAATTCGAGAGTGATCAGGCGACGGCGGCCATATAAATTCCATATAAGCCGCCGGCCCAGGCTCAGGTCTTGGCCCTCTCAAGCACGCCCATTCGTGGTGGATCCGCGCGCGGCCGTCGTTGACCTGGATCAAGCCTGATGACAAAAGGCGGGAATCCTCGCCCTCAGCGCAAAGCCACGAGCGCGAGGTGTGCCAAGAACGCGGCGAGAGCGAACCCCAGCGCCTCGCGCCAGTGCCGCGCAGCATGCGCTTTGGCGCTTCCGCCGATAGCCACCGCCGCCGAGAGCACGGCCGTCGCCGTGGCGAAGGCCTGAAAGAGCGCGAGCCATAGGACAAGCGGCCGATCGCTGCCCAGCGCCAGCATGCCTGCCAGCCCGGCCGGCAGGCCGAGTTTGACGCCGAAACGCACGAGTTCGTGCCAGCCGCCGGCCGGTAGCTCGTGCTCGTGGTCAATCGCGGTTTTGCCGCTCATGGCCGGGTTCGCGCTCAATCCGCGAAATGCACCCAGCTCGGCAAACTCAGCCAAAGGCGCAGCGCCAGCAGGCCGAGGATCAGTGCGCCGAGTGCCGCAAACGAGAGCGCAACGGTGACACGATCGCGCCATTTGGCCGGCGCACGATTCGCCGGCTTGGCGAGCGCCATCCGCTCGCGCTCTTCCAGCGCCACGTAGAAACTGTCATTCGTCAACATGATTGCCTCACCCATTCGATTCGCGCCCTCATCCGAAGGCGTAATGCCAGGCAGTGCGGACAAGGGCTGCAATGGTCACCAGGAAGAGGGCGGCAAGCGCGCGCTCAAATGGCTTGAGGGAACCGGCGCGCGCCGCTTCAGCGATCGCCAGGCCCTCGTGCTTCTCGAGTGCCGCGTCGGACCTGGTGGCGACGGTCATGGCTCGCCCTCATCCACCCGCGGCCGGCGCGGCAACGGCGGCCTCGCCACGGCTGCCGAGGTGTTTCTCTCCGAGGAAGAGCAGGATCGGTGATGCGATGAAGATCGAGGATGATGTGCCGACGACGATTCCAAAAACGATGATCGCAGCGAAGCTGCGGATCGACTCGCTCCCGAGGACGAGGAAGGGAATGATCGAGAGCAGCACCGTCAGCGACGTCGCCACGGTCCGGCTCAGCGTCTGGTTGATGCTGAGGTCAATGAGTGGGCGAAGCGCCATCGAGGCGTGGCGCCGCAGATTTTCACGGATGCGGTCGTAGACCACGACCTTGTCGGTGACGGAGTAGCCGATCAACAGAAGAATGGCCGCCACCGAGTTGAGGTCGAACGGCAATTGCGTCAGCGCGAGAAAGCCGATGGTCTTGGTGAGGTCGAGAAGCAGCGTGGCGACGACGCCGACGCCGAAGCGCCAATCGAAGCGGAACCAGATGTAGGCGAGCACCGAGAGCAGGGCGGCGGCGGTGGCCAACAGGCCTTTCTCGAAGAGCTCGCCACTCACGCGTGCGCCGATCACCTCAGTGCCGCGAATCTCGGTGCCTGGGAACTGCGCCAACAGCATCTCTCGCACGCGTTGGCGCGCCATCTCCGTTGCGGCGCGCTGGTCGAGGCTGACGCGCACACCGCGGGAGGCACCGAAGCTCTGCACCTTCACCTCGCCGAGGTCGAGCCGCTGCAATGCTTGCCGCAGCGCCGCGAGCTCAGTCCCTACGGGGACGCGCAGCTCCATGGCAACACCACCGCGGAAATCGATGCCGTAGTTGAGGCCAGGCCAAAAGAAGAGGACCACCGAAGCGATGCTTAGGATTGCCGAGACGAGCGGTCCCGCGAACCGGCCGCGCATAAAGCGGATCGAGGTGTTGTGCGGAACGAGACGCAACGGACGCATTGAACTCTAGCCTTTTCTAAGCGCAGGCCGGCTTGTCGCCGTGGGGCGACAGCGTGGCCCCACGCTCTAAGGAAGGCGTCAGCGCATATAAAATCGACGGGTTGCGGAAGCGGGTTCTATCTAAATCCCATATACGCAGCTCGCGAGCGGCGTTGCTTGGACGTTCTCGCGCGAAGAAAACCGAGGCGGCGCATCAAGCGGAAGAGCGCCAGCGGAACGACGAGCGCGGCACTGAGGGCGAAGAAACCCTCGATCATGGGGTCGTGCACCCAGCCGTACCCTTGGTCGCACCAGATGATTGCTTCGCCCTTTGCGAGCTTGCGCTGCATCGCCTCGAACTGGCCGATGTTCTCCGCCGTGGCAAGCACGGCGACATCGCTACGTGTCACGCCGTTCGGCACGATCCCGTCATTGAAGGCCTCGAAACTGGGATCGGGCGGGCCGTAGTCACTGCGATAGAGGCAGCGCATCGTGAGCCCGCTCCTTTCGCGCACGGAGCGTCAGCAGTCCAAGGTTTGCCAAGGCGTCCTCGACCGCTTTGCGCGTCCCTTGCGACGCAGGCGCGAGCGGCAGGCGGACATCACCCACCATGCGGCCCATGACGCCCAGCGCGTATTTCACCGGCACCGGATTGCTTTCGGCGAAGAGCGCTGCTGTGAGCGGCGCCAGCTCCCTCGCAACGGCGCGCGCACGATGGAGATCACCGCGCGAGTGCGCTTGATAGAGCTCGACGCAGCGTCGTGGCACGACATTCGAGAGAACGGAGATGCAGCCATGCCCGCCGAGCGCCATGAAATCGAGCGCAGTGGCGTCATCGCCGCTGAGCCAGCGGAAGCGTCGGTCGATCTTCTCCCTGAGCAGCTTGATGCGGCTCAGATCCCCCGTGGCATCCTTCAATCCGGCGATACGTGAAAGCTCGGCGAGCCGGCAAAGCGTGTCCTTCGCAATCGTCGAAGCCGTGCGCGAGGGAACGTCGTAAAGGATGATCGGCAGCTCCACCGCATCGTGAAGAGCGCGGAAATGCCGGTAGATGCCCTCCTGGGAGGGGCGGACATAGTAGGGCGTCGTGGCGAGGATGCCATCGGCACTGGCGCTCGCCGCGCTTTTCGCGAGTTCGATGGCATGTGCAGTCGAGGCCGAGCCTGCGCCGGCGATTACTGGCACGCGATCATCGGCGATCTGCACCGCAAGGCGGATCAAGAGCCGCTGCTCGCCGATCGCCAGCGCCGGCGCTTCGCCGGTCGTGCCGTTGACGACGAATCCCGATATGCCCTGCCCGATTTGCCATTCGCAGAGATCGGCGAACGATTCGTGATCGATCCGCTCGCCGCGGAACGGTGTCGGCAGTGCGCTCACATAGCCGGCGAGAGCAGCGACGCGGCGCTGGGCTGTGGTTGTCATGAGAGTTCCTTTCAGGCGGCTTGCGCCTGCAACATCGCGTATTTCCGGCAGCACAGGACCGAGAGCCTATCCGGCTGCGCCACGCGAGCGATCGCGAAGCCGTGTTCCGCCAGAAAATCGTAGGTGCGTTGACTGAAGGGCAACGATCGCTCGGCGGTGCTGATCAGGAGCGCGCCATCCGGCCGCATCGCGCGGCTGAGCCGCGGCAGCATCTCCGCGAGCTCTTTTTCACTGATCGCCGGCGCGACGACGATGTCGGCTGGCTCTTCACCCGCCGGCCCACCTAAGGGGCGGCGACATGTCACGTCGCGGAAACCTCGAGCGGCGAGCTCAAGAAGAAGCTCGATGTGGTCGCACCCTATGACCGTAATGCTGTGGCTCGGCTCGGCGCCGGCGAGCTCGATCATATCGCGTGCGAAATGTGCCGCGGTTCCGCGATTGCAACCTTCATTGCTACTCATACCTCCGTCCCGGTCCCAACGGACCTGCTATGGGCGACGGAGAAGATTTGCGCGGCGGCGCATAGCAATTCGAGGGCGCGCGGCGGCTCGAAGAATATAGGGGAAGTAAGCGAACGGACGTGCCGCAGTGGCTACGAAATTCTTATGGAATGCTCGTTCGCCGACGCTCGAATTTATATGCCGCACTTCCCCTTTATCTCATGTGGAGGCACGGCACTGCGAATGAGGTGTGAAATGAACCAGCCGGAAGTAAGCCTCAGTGCAGCCCCGCGAAAAATCGCACACCGACGCTGCGCGACGGTGACGGCGAGTGACGATGACGGCCGATGGCTGGTGCGCGACGATGCCCGCCGCCGCAACGTGGCGTTCACCACTCGCCGTGCGGCAATCCGCTTCGCTGTCTTCGGCACGTTGCGGCGACCGGGCGGCGGCGCCGCGTTGATGATTCCCTCTGGCGCAACGAAACTTTGATCGAGGGCGAGCGGAAGATGGCGAGTACGACCGCCCAACTTGACATCCGCTCGCGCCGCGCCCTCTTGGGATTCGGCGTACGCTTCAGCGTCTTCGCCCTGTTCGCCGCCGGGCCGTGCATTGCCGGTGTCCGCTCACTGCGCGAAGCAGGCCTCGGATTTCATTTCCTCTGCTTCTTCGGCGCGCTCTTCGCTTTCGCCTGGGCCGCGCTTCTCCGCGAACGGCCGAATGGCCCGAGCCTCAATTTCTGGGATGAGGCGCTCGCGCTTTACGCCGCCGGACTCCTCGCTAAGGTACTCGTCGATCTCGCTGCCGCATAAAGAAAAAAGGCGACTCGGCCGACGCCAAGCCGCCCTTTTCCGACCACCCCCAGCGCTATCAGAACGGCAGGATAAGATCGGCGGCGATCGTCACCTGATGCGAGCTCGTGCCGTTGTTGAAGGGCTTCGTGCCGTTGAGCACGTCGTCGACCCGGAACTCGGGACGGATGACGAGGCCGTCGAAGGGCTTGGCGAAACCGGGCTTGTAGTTGGCGCCGAGCGTGAGCTCGCCAAAGGTCGTCTTGCCGCCGGAAACGCCGGTGTTCGGGAAGCCGCGCGCCGCATTCACCGCATCGAAATTAGCGGGAAATTTGGCGACGAAGGCGCCGTTGTCGTCGCGCCAAATCTCTGCCCGCCCACCCACCGTCCATTGGTCCGAGAGCGCATAGGTCAGATATTGCGCGACGCCGCCACCGGAGGCATGGAGGCCGTCATCGTGGATATAGTTGATGTCGGTGATCGAGGTCAGTTTATCCGTGATCTTCCAGGTCACGACGATGTCGTTGATGTAGCGGAGTGCGCTGTTGACGTTCACGCCGGGCGTCCCCTCGGGATTTTCCGGCCCGATATGCGAGAGCGCTTGTACCGTGAGATTGCCCTCGAGGAGATTGAGGCCGAAGCCGAATTGGCCCGCGAGCGCATCGTTGTTGTCACCCTTCTCGCCGACGAAGGCGTTCACGCCGGTGTCGACTCCGAGGTAGAGATCGATGACGGACGTCGCGTGCGCGGTGGCGAGGATGCCGGTGTGCTTGAACGGCACGCCGAAATTAAAAATGTAGGAGTGCGAGTAAAACGTGTTTCCAGTGGAATCGATGGTCTCGGCACTCATCGGCGAAGGGAAGATGCCGGCCTTCACGTCAATCCCGCCTTCGGTGAGGGTCGGGAGATGGGCGACGCCGTTGGCTTCGACGATGTCGAATTGATAGCGGCTGTTGATCGAGCGGTCGAAGACATTGAAGGAATGGGTAAACCGCGCGTCGGTGCCGTACATCCCCTGGAGCTTGAAGCCGAAATCGTAGCCAGTCGCCTTGGGATCAAGCGACCGCTCAGCGGTCAGCATGAGCTGATTGAGCATAGGCAGATTGGCTCGGTCGGTGAAGAGGTGGCCGAAATTAATGCCGTCTGCCGGCGAATCGGGGTTGAAGGTGATGCCGCCATCTAAGTGTCCGGAGAATTTCACCGCGTCGGCCCAAGCCGCCGGCGCTTCGTCGGCGGCCAATGCCGCGGCCGAAAAGCCGATGCTTCCGGTAGCGACGACCGCCAGAACACACATCTCCATTCTCAAGGTTTCGCTCATGTCCTTCCCGATCGATGGACAAGCATTCAGCCGGCGCTGCCGACGGCAAATGCCATACTTATGATGGCAGCAAACACTAAAACGATTGCGAGAACCGAGCCGACGTCATAGAGAATTTCCTCTTGCGTCGGTACGTCTTCAATCGGCTCTTCAGTGGCATGTCGAAACATGGAAGTTACCCGTCGTGCCCAAGGTGATGCGCGCGGAGCGGCACCGGCCCTCGCCGCGTCACGGTCAAATGTGCCGAGCTGTGCGTATAAATTCGAGCAGGCAGAGCGGCCTGTTTTATAAGAGCCGCATATATGTATTCCGCTCAGAACGGATAGTTGATCCCCGAGAAGATCGCCGAGCCTTCCGCGCCGTAGCCGATATCGAGATATCCCACGATGAAGGGCCGGGCGATGGCGCGGAAGCCGACGCCGCCCCCGAGAAGTTGGCGCCGGGTTCGAATTCTCGCCAAGCGGTTCGCGCCGGTGCTTGCTGCGCGCAGCAATGTGTCGAGCTTGCCCCCGCCTGCGCACCTGCCGCGCCCCTGCGCAGCAACGATTAGGCGGTCGCAAACGGCATGGTTGCAAGTCAGGTTCCGTGGCGCGGCTTCACCGGCCTGCTCACGCAACGGTGACCGGCGGCATCTCGCGGCGAAGGATGAGAGCCGTTATTCTCTTCCGACGTTTCTTGCCAGGGGAGGACGTGCCGCCATGGACGGTCTTGAATCACAAGTCAAAAGCCTCACGCCGATCACCGATTTCTCTCGCCGCGGCTTCATGCTGACGAGCCTCACCGCCGGCTTCGCGCTCGCGGTGCAGCCGGTTTCCGCGGAGACGATCACCACCGATACGAACGGCCTTACCGCCGGCGAAGCGAAGGTGCCGATGAAGGACGGACAAATTCCCGCCTATCACGCGCATCCTGCGGCCGGCGGACCCTTCGCCACCGTGGTCGTCATTCAGGAGATCTTCGGCGTCCACGAGCACATCAAGGATCTCTGCCGCCGTCTCGCCAAGATGGGATACTTCGCCGTGGCGCCGGCGCTTTATGCGCGCGAAGGCGACGTATCGGGCATGACGGACATCAAGGAGATCATCCAGAAGGTGGTCTCGAAAGTGCCGGATCAGCAGGTGGCGTCCGACATCGACGCGGCGGTCGCCTGGGCCAAGGGCACGGGCAAGGCGGATACGGCGCGGCTCGCCGTGACCGGCTTCTGCTGGGGTGGTCGGCAGACCTGGCTCTATGCCGCGCACAATCCGAGCGTGAAGGCGGCGGTCGCCTGGTACGGCCCGCTCGCCGGCAACACCGACGAGCTTCATCCCAAGCGCGTGCTCGATCTGGTGCAGCAGATCAATGTGCCGGTGCTGGGCCTTTATGGCGGCGCCGATCAGGGCATTCCCGCCGCCGATATCGAGAAGATGCGCGACGAGCTCAAGGCGGCCAACAAGCCCTGCGAGATCGTGATATATCCCGACACCCCGCACGGCTTCAACGCCGACTACCGCCCCTCATATCGCCCCGAGCAGGCGAAGGACGGCTGGGCCAAGATGCAGAAGTGGTTCAAGGACCACGGCGTGGCGTAAGCGAGCTCTAAGCCATCAGCTCTCAGCGATCAGCCGTTGCCGATCTGCTGCATCACACCTTGAACGTCATGGCCGGGCTTGTCCCGGCCATCCACGTGGACCGCCCGGTCAAGCCCAGGGCGACGGGAGAGAGCGTCTTTATAAGTTGATAGCCAACCGCTGAAAGCTGACGGAGGCGAATTCTTATGCCCGCTTACGCGTCGGGCGGCGCGGCGCCTGCGGCTGCTCGTCCTCTTCGAAGAGCTCGGCGAGCTTTTCCAGCATGGTGCCGCCCAATTGCTCGGCATCGACGATGGTGACGGCACGGCGATAGTAGCGGGTCACATCGTGGCCGATGCCGATGGCGGTGAGCTCGACCGGCGATTGCCGCTCGATATAACCGATCACCTCGCGGAGATGGCGCTCGAGGTAATTGCCGGGGTTGACGGACAGCGTCGAATCGTCGACCGGCGCGCCGTCTGAGATGACCATGAGGATGCGGCGCTGCTCGCTTCGCGCGATGAGGCGGTTGTGTGCCCAGAGCAACGCCTCGCCGTCGATGTTCTCCTTCAAAATACCTTCGCGCAGCATGAGGCCGAGGCTCTTGCGCGCACGCCGCCAGGGCGCATCGGCGGCCTTGTAGACGATGTGGCGGAGATCGTTGAGCCGGCCGGGGTTGGGCGGCTTGCCGGCGGCGATCCAGCGCTCGCGCGATTGCCCACCCTTCCAGGCGCGGGTGGTGAAGCCGAGGATCTCCACCTTGACGCCGCAGCGCTCGAGCGTGCGCGCGAGGATGTCGGCGCTCATCGCCGCCACCGTGATGGGACGGCCGCGCATCGAGCCGGAATTGTCGATGAGCAGGCTCACCACAGTGTCGCGGAAATCCGTCTCCTTCTCGCGCTTGTAGGAGAGGGGATAGACGGGGTTGGTGATGACGCGCGAAAGGCGTGCCGCGTCGAGCATGCCTTCCTCGAGATCGAACTCCCAAGCCCGCGTCTGCTTCGCCAAGAGTCGGCGCTGCAAGCGATTGGCGAGGCGGCCGATGACGCTTTGGAGGTGCGCCAGCTGCTGATCCAAGAGCCCGCGGAGCCGCGTCAACTCGTCGGCATCGCACAGCGCCTCGGCCTCCACCACCTCGTCGCATTCCGTGGTGAAGGCGCGGTAGAGGTGGCTGTCGTCGTTCTGTCCGTGGCGCGGCAGATTGCCTGGGCGGCCGGGGCGCCCGGGGTCGTCGTCGCCCGCACCCGGCATCAGCTCCCCTTCCACCTCCTCGGCGCCGGCCTGCTGGCCGTCATCTTCCTCGTGCTCGGGCACGCCGCCTTCGAGCGCGCCCTGCGCGCCGGCGGCCGCACCCTCGCCGCCCTCATTGTCGCTGTCCTTGTCCTTGGCGTCGTCGCCGTCGGCGTCGCTCTCGTCCTGCTGTGCCTCTTCCTCGACTTCACCGAGATCGAGGTCGAGATCTTTGATGAGCTTCCGCGCGAGCTTGCCGTAAGCGTCCTGGTCGCGCACGTGACGGCCAAGCTCGAGAAGATCGCGGCCGACCTTGCCTTCGAGGAAAGGCCGCCACATCTCGACGACGCGTTGTGCCGACGGCGGCGGCGTCGCGCCCGTCATCGTCTCACGTGCGAGCAGACGTACCGCCTCGGCGAGCGTCGCGTTGTTGCGGTCGCTCACGTGCTCGTAGCCCTGGCGGCGGTAGCGCTCGTCGAGCATCGCCGCGAGATTGTCGGCGACGCCGGCCATGCGTCTCGCACCTAACGCCTCGACCCGCGCCTGCTCGACCCCTTCGAAGATGGCGCGCGCCGTCTCGCCCGAGGGCAGCCGCTTGGCATGCAGCGCGCTGTCGTGATAGCGGAGCTTCAACGCCGCGGCGTCGGCCGCCCCCCGCACCGGTGCGGCCTCTTGTGCGGAGAGCTCGCGTGCGGGCAGCGGCAGGCGCACGCGCGTTCCGGCGGCTGCCGCCGGCTCGGCGCCATAGCTCACGGTGATGTCGGGCCGCTCGGAAATGGCACGCACCGTCGCCGCGGTGGCGCGCTTGAAAATGTCGAGCGGTGTATCGTTCTCCGCCATAACTAACTAAAAGAAGCACCACAGAGGCGGTGAGACAGTGAGGAAAGAAAAATTGGCGCTGCGCGCCAGGGCATCGGATTTCTCATTGCCTCACTGTCTCAGTGGTGACTCTTCCCTTTCCCTCACACGAGTTGCGCTTTGACGCCGGTCTCCTTGAGCTCGGTGCCGAAGCAGCGCTGGTAGTATTCCGCCACCGTCGCTCGCTCGATCTCATCGCATTTGTTGAGGAAGGTAAGGCGGAAGCCGAACGCGATGTCGTTGAAGATGCGCGCGTTCTCGGCCCAGGTGATGACCGTGCGCGGCGACATCACGGTGGAAATGTCGCCGTTGATGAAGCCGGAGCGGGTGAGCTCGGCAAGCGCCACCATGGCGTGAATGCTGCGCCGTCCCTCCTCATTGTCCCAGCTCGGCGCCTTCGCGAGCACGATCTCGACTTCGGCCTCATGCGGCAGATAGTTGAGCGTCGCGACGATGTTCCAGCGGTCCATCTGGCCTTGGTTGATCTGCTGCGTGCCGTGATAAAGCCCGGTGGTGTCGCCGAGCCCCACCGTGTTCGCGGTGGCAAAGAGCCGGAAGGCGGGGTGCGGGCGGATGACGCGGTTCTGGTCGAGGAGCGTGAGCTTGCCTTCGACCTCGAGCACGCGTTGGATGACGAACATCACGTCGGGCCGGCCGGCATCGTATTCATCGAAGCAGAGCGCGGTCGGATGCTGCAGCGCCCAGGGCAGGAGCCCTTCGCGGTACTCCGTCACCTGCTTGCCGTCGCGCAGCACGATCGCGTCCTTGCCGACGAGATCGATGCGGCTGATATGGCTGTCGAGATTGACGCGGATGCAGGGCCAATTGAGGCGCGCCGCCACCTGCTCGATATGCGTCGACTTGCCGGTGCCGTGATAGCCCTGGATGAGGACGCGCCGGTTGTAGGCGAAGCCAGCGAGGATGGCGAGCGTGGTGTCGTGGTCGAAGCGATAGGCTTCGTCAACGTCCGGCACATGATCGCTGGCGCGGCTGAAGGCCGGCACCTGCATGTCACTGTCGAGCCCGAAGGTCTGACGCACGGAGACGGTGATGTCCGGGCGATCGGGGGATGTGTCGATCGTGCCGGTGGAGTTTTGTGCCGAAGCCATAAAGATATCTGTCGTCGTGGGAGGGAAGGGTGGTTATAGCGGCTGGCGCCTCATCCGGAAGGGAAATAGCTGCTCTTCAAGGTCGAATAGGCTTGGTTGATGACCTTGAGCCGTTCTTCCGCGGCCTTGTCCCCGCCATGGGCGTCGGGGTGATGGCGCTTCACTAGTTCTTTGTAGCGCGCCTTGAGGCTCACCAACGTGAGCGGCAGGGCCAAGTCGAAGACCGCGAGCGCACGTTCCTGCTCGGTGAGCGGCCGCTTCGCCGCCGCGCGGTCGCGACGTTCATGACCCGCCTCCTCGTCCTCGAAGCCGAAGAGGCCGAAGTCGCGGACGCGAGTGCCGAAGCGCAGCCCAGCGCGGCCACCGATCGGCCAGGTGGGGCGTTGCCACACCGTATCGTTGCGAATCTCGGCCTCGATCTGATTCGCGCTCATGCCCGCGTAGTAATTCCACTGGGCGTTGTAGAGGCGTACATGGTCGAGGCAGAACCAAAAGAAGGTATCGAGGGCGAAGCGCGAGCGCGGCGCACGATATTCGCCGCCCGCAGCGCAGCCGGGATGGTCGCAGAGCCGGGTTGCGGCGCCTGCGGCGGCACCGGTTGGGGTTTCGAGGCTCGCGCGGGACATTTGGGCTAAGTATGGGGGGAGGGAATCGGCCTGACAAGCGCCACAAGGCTGCCTTGCGGCGGCGGCTTGACAGGCGCCCACGCTGCTTTCACGGTGCCCAAGCCATGTCCGTTGCCGAACGAATCCGCGCCAAGCTCACCGCCGGTCTCATGCCGCTCCGGCTTGTCATTCACGACGAGTCGCACCGCCATGCCGGTCACGGCGGGGCGCGTCCCGAAGGCGAGACGCATTTCCGCATCGAGATCGTCGCCGCGGCTTTCGTCGGGGAAAGCCGCATCGCCCGCCAGCGCCGAGTCTATCGCCTCCTGGCCGAGGAGCTCGCCGGCCCGGTTCACGCCTTGTCGCTCGCCACCTTCACGCCCGAGGAAGCCCAAGACGCGGAAGTCCGGTAGGCCGACGGGGATGGCAACTCTCAGTTGCTGGCTCATTAGTTTTTCTCGAAAAGATTGCAAATACTCTGTATCGCAGTTAGAATACCCCGATGCAGCGCACTGTTCCTCGTTCCGATTCTGACCGACGCGCCGTTAACGGGTCGCGAAAGGCGCCGTCCACGTTGGTCAATCGCAACGTGACCGTGGGGGATCGGCGCACCAGCATGCGGCTCGAGCGGGCGATGTGGGAGGCGCTTCACGAGATCTGTCGCCGCGAAGACAAGAGCCTCAACGACCTCGTCACCGACATCGACGCGCAACGAAGCGAATCGAGCCTCACCGCCGCCATCTGTGTTTATCTGCTGCGCTACTTCTCGGCGGCGGCAACCGACGAAGGCCATCGACTCGCCGGCCACGGCGAGCGGCCGGCGCATCACTTTCCGGTGTAGAACGCCGGCCAATAGTGCTTCACCACTTCCCGCTCGCTCGAGAAGGCGTGGCAGGTGTCGATGAGGTGCGGCTTGCGCGCGGGCTTGTCGGCGGCTCTCGGCGCCGGCGCCGCCGCTTGCCGCCGTTGGCGCTCGCGATAGGGAAAGACCGTCTGATAGGCGGTGGTGGCGAGCGGCACTAACAACTCGACGAGGTGGGTGCATCCCTCGGTGCCGCCCAACAGCGTTCGCACCTGGCGCTGGAATCCGGGATAGATGCGGAGACCCTTAAGGCGCTGGAAATTCGCCGCCGCGGCGGGACAGATGGGATAAGGGCTTGCCTCCGTCACCGCCTCGACGGCGTGGATCACGAGCTTGTCGTCGAGGGTGAGCCGCACCCACATGTCGTGCACTGGCGTCCCCGCGGCGATCGTGCCGCGAAAGTGATTGCCGAAGTCATAGGTCTTGACGTCCGTGATGTGGCCTTCGATGTCCCAGAAACCGTCGTCGCGGCGGTAGCCGCGGCAATCGATCGTGCGGGTGTGAATATGCTGGCGCGGCGCGGCGGGGCTGAGCGGCATGGCATCCCGGATGCGGGTGGCTGACAGGCGCCCTTTATTTAAGAAAGAGGCAGCGCCGGTTCCAGGGAATTTCTCCCGCGCGCGGCGTCGGCGAGGAAGGCGCCGAGCGTCGCCGGCAGCACGTCGCGGCACAAGAACGCCTCGCCGATGTCGCGCGCCAGCACCAACGTGAGGCGACCGCCGCTCACCTTCTTGTCCTTTTGCATGGCGGCGATGAGCGCGTCGGGGGTCGCCGTGGGAATTGCCGCGAGCGCCGTTGGCAGCCCCATCGTGCTCAGATGCCGGCGCACGCGCTCGGCAGCGGCGGGTGGACAGAAGCCGAGCCGCGCCGAAAGGTCGAAGGCGAGCTGCATGCCAAGAGCCACCGCTTCGCCATGGAGGAGGCTCTTGCCGAATCCGGTCAGCGCCTCGAGCGCATGGCCGAAACTGTGACCGAAATTGAGCAGCGCGCGCTTGCCGGATTCGCGCTCGTCCAAAGCGACGATCGCCGCCTTGGCGGCGCAGCTCCGCAGCGCCGCCTCTTGGCGGAGGGCGGCATCGCCCGCCAGCAGCGCCGCGCCGTTCGCTTCGAGCCAGTCGTAGAAGGTGCGGTCGCCGATGAGCCCGTACTTCACCACCTCGGCATATCCCGCGAGCAGCTCGCGCGGTGGCAGCGTCTCCAGCACGTCGACATCCACGAGCACGAGCACTGGCTGGTGAAAGGCGCCCACGAGGTTCTTGCCGTGGCGCGTGTCGATCGCCGTCTTGCCGCCGATGGCGCTGTCCACTTGCGCCAAGAGCGTCGTCGGCACCTGCACGAAGTCGAGGCCTCGCAGCAGCGTCGCGGCGGCGAACCCGGCGAGGTCGCCCACCACGCCGCCGCCCAGCGCCACGATGGGCGTCGCGCGCTCGATGCCGAGCGACAGCACGTCTTCGCAAAGTTGCGCAAAATGGGCGAAATCCTTGGTCTCCTCGCCGGGCGGCAGGACGATGGTCTCGGTGGCGATGCCGGCTGCGGCAAGACCGGCGCGAAAACGCTCGAGATGAAGCGCTGCCACGTGCTCGTCGGTGACGATGACGAGACGCTTTTGCCGCACCGCGGAGGCGATGAGCGCGCCCGCTTCCGCGAGCAGTCGCCGGCCGACCACGACGTCGTAGCTGCGCGCGCCAAGCGCGACCGTCAACCGCTGTGTCGAGCTCATGACGCGCTCCGCGCGGGATCGGTCGCGACATCGCCATGGGACGCGAGTGCGGCGATGACGCGCTCCACCGTGGCATCGGGGGGGCCGTCGATGCTGTCCACCGTAACATCCGCCTCGGCATAGACCGGATAGCGTTCGGCGACGAGCCGCTCGAGCACCGCGCGCGGATCGCCGGTCTTGAGCAAGGGGCGGTTGGTGCGGCGGGCAACGCGCGCGAGCATCACCTCGAGATCGGCGCGCAGCCAGACGGTGATGGCATGGCTGCGCAGGAGGGCGCGGGTCGACGTATCCATAAAGGCGCCGCCGCCGGTGGCGAGCACGCCGGGTGGCGCGTCGAGAAGGCGCGCCATGACGCGGCGCTCCCCATCGCGGAATGCCGCTTCGCCGTGGCGCTGAAAGATCTCCTCGATGCTGGTCCCCGCCGCCGCCTCGATCTCGGCATCGGCATCGACGAAAGGGAGGTCAAGCCGCTGCGCCAGGCGTCGGCCGATGCTGGTCTTGCCGACGCCCATCAATCCCACAAGTGCGATTGTCTTCAGCGCGCGAAACGGCGGAGTCATTGGTGTCCGCCCGCGGTCAATCGCCGCTCCGGCGTTGAAACGCGCATGCCGCGGCGATAAAATGTCGCAAATAAGCCACGAACCCACCCTAGCATATCGCGTCGCTCGATCGTCAACCGCGGTCGAGCCTCGCTCTCGACGCGGGGAAGCGCAGGACTCGCGAGAAAAATGGTAAAATACGCTCTTATCGCCGTCGCCGTACTCGCCGTGATCATCCTTGGCAGTGCCGGCGTGTTGATGTTCTGGGACATCCCCGCACCTTCCGCAAAAGTCGAACATGCCATCCCCGATTCGAAGCTGCCGAAATGACCGCTCGCGCGGCCCGGCGCTCGGCGCCGCCGCGCTCACCCTCCTGATCGGCCTGGCCGGACCGGCGCTCGCCCAAGGCAATCGTCCCGTCCGCCTTTTGCCGCCGCCGCCCGGCACCGCGCCGGCAGTTCCCGATCCGCCGGCAGCCCCCGCTCCGACGCCGCCCGCCGACGAGTCGATCAACGCCACACCGCTCGCGCCAGTCGATCCCGCCTGGGTCGGAACCTTGGGCGCGCCGCAAGCTTTGCCGCCAACGATGTGGCAGGGAACGTCGCGGAGCGTCGTTGCGGCGGCGCTGCCGGCGCTCGGCCCTACCACCTCGCCGGTGCTTCAGGATCTGTCGCGCCGCTTGTTGCTCAGCAACGCCGCGGCACCCGCGGGCCAGGACCCGCCCAATCAACCGGGCCTCGCCGCCCTCCGCGTCGAGCGCCTTGCCGCGCTCGGCGAGGTGGAGGGCGCAATCGCCGTCATCGACGCGCTCCCCGCCACGCTCCGCGACGAGAGCATGGCGCGGCGCCGCATCGAGCTGGCTTTCGCTAAGAACGATGGGGAGGATGCCTGCCGCAGCGTGCAAACCAATATCGCGCGGTATCAGAGCGTCTGGTGGGACCGCGCCCTCATCGCCTGTCAGGCGCTCGCCGGCGATCGCGAGAAGGCGGCGCTCGGCATCAGTTTGCTGCATGAGCAGAAGGCGCCGGCCGATCCCACCTTCGATGCGCTGGTGGCGGCGGTTGGCGGCCGCGCGCTCAAGCTCGACAAGCTCGCGCAGCCGACGCCGATGCTAGTGAGCTTGCTTGCCGCCGCGAAAGCAACGCAGCCGCGCGATCCGCTGGGCGAGGCCGACCCCGCGAGCTTGCGCGCCTGGGCGACCAATGAGAGCGTACCGGCGTTGCAGCGCCTCGCCGCCGCCGAGCGCGCGGCGGCGCTGGGCGCGATCACGCCTGAAGCGCTGGGCGATCTCTACGCCAAGGCGAGCTTCACGCCTGAGGAGCTCGGTCAGGCGATCAAACAGGGGAAGGCGCCGGCCAATCCGCGCGACCGCGCCCTTCTCTACCAGGTGGCGCGCAGCGATCCCGCGACGGGAGTGCGGACGGCCGCACTTGCGGCGCTCCTCGATGACGCGCGAAAGCGCGGCGTCTTCATCGTAACCGCACGCGCGCTGGCGCCGATCGTGCTCGAGCTTCAGCCCGGCGAGGAGCTGGCATCGTTTGCGCCCGAGGCGATGCGCGCGCTTTATGCCGCGAGCCGCCCCGACGCTGCGGCGGCCTGGCTTCCCGTCGCCGATCCCGCGTCGGCGCCGACCCTCACCCTCCTCGGCCAACTCGCGAACGGCGGTACGCTCGCTCCCGCCTTCTTTGATACCGCTATCGCCGCGCTCGCCGAGCGCGACCCGCATCAGGCCACGCTGGTGCTTGCGGTGTTTGCGCCCATCATCGGGCTCGACGTACGCCCCCCGGTTGCCGAATGGGGCCGCCTCGCCGACAAGCCCCATGACGGTGTCTGGCCGAGCGCCGCGGTCTGGCTCGATCAGCGCCAAGCGGCAGCGAAGAAGCGACTCGGCGAGACCGTGCTGATGACACTCCTCATCGCGCGCTCGGGCGAGCGCCTCAGTCTCGAGCCGGTCGTCCTTGCCGATGCCGTCGCCGGGCTCGCGGCGGTCGGGCTCGAGAGCGAGGCGCGCGCTCTCGCCCTCGAGGCAGCGCTCGCCGCGGGGATATGACGGAAGCCGCAGTGGGCCAGCGCGGCAAGCATCGCGCGGTGCCTGCTTCGCGTCATATCGAAGCCTTTCTCGAGATGCTCGCTGCCGAACGCGGCGCCGCGAAGCTCACGCATGACGCCTATCGCCGCGATCTCGGTGATGCCGCGGCAGCGCTCGGCGCGACGCCGCTCGCGGCGGCGACGACCGCCGATCTTCGCCGCTATCTCGCGCGTCTCGCGCGTCGCGCGCTGGCGCCGGCGACGCAAGCGCGGCGCCTGTCGGCGCTCCGCCAATTCTTCCGCTTTCTCGTTGTTGAGGGCGTGCGCGCGGACGATCCGACCGCGGCGCTCGACGCGCCGCGCGCCCGCCGGCCCCTGCCGAAGCTTGTCAGCGAGCGCGAGGCGGCAGCGCTCATCGAAGCGGCTTCCCGCTCTGAGGGCGCCGAAGGCGCGCGCTTCGTTTGCCTCCTCGAACTGCTTTATGGCGCGGGGCTCCGGGTTTCCGAGTTGGTGAGCCTGCCCGTTGCCGCGGCGGTGCGCGATCCGCGCTTTCTCATCGTCCGCGGCAAGGGCGGCAAGGAGCGGCTGGTGCCGCTCGGCGCGCCGGCGCGGCGCGCGCTCGACGCCTATCTGGCGCAGCGCGGCAGCTTTCTTCGCCCGGGCGAGACCTCGCGCTATCTCTTTCCCTCGCGCGGCGCCGAGGGCCATCTGACGCGCCGGCGCGCGGCGCAGCTCCTCAAGGACGTCGCGGTGAAAGCGGGCCTCGATCCCTCACGACTCTCGCCGCATGTGTTGCGCCACGCCTTCGCCAGCCACATGCTCGCGGGCGGCGCCGATCTGCGCAGCCTCCAGGAGATGCTAGGTCACGCCGACATCGCCACCACGCAAATCTACACGCATGTGCAAGCCGACCGCTTGCAGCGGTTGGTCAGCAAGCACCATCCGATGGCAAAGAAGAAGCGGCGCTAGGGGAGGTTTCCGCTGCTGACGTCAATCTCTGTCACTTTGTAGTTCTGGCGGCGCAGCAGGTCGACGATGCCATCCGGACCCGGAAAATGTGCCGCGCCGATCACGACGAGCGCGTTGCCTTGCTCTAGAATGGCGCCGAGTCGCTCGACCATGTGACGATTGCGCTCGATGACGATCTTGTCCCAGAAGAGCTTCTTGTCATCGGGGTTCTTTGGACCTTCGTCCATAGTCATTCGATAGAGATCGTCATACTTGCCGGCATTGTAAGCGGCGATCATGCGTTCATCGAGCTCGTCGACGTGGGCGGGATCGCCGACGTATTCCTTGATCGACTCGATGGCGACTCGGTCGGGCAGCGAGGCGAGCGCGGTGAGTTGCTCGTCTGGACTTTCCAATCCGACGACCTCGATTCCATGTGTTTTGGCGCGAAGCTCCAGCAGCTCTTCATATGTATAGGGCTCATCCGACGAGTTGGGACAAGGGAACGAAATAAATATGCTAATGAATGAGAGCCGAAGTTGCTCGATCATCTGGGCTACGCCATGACAAGTGAGCCGCGCACGGATCGTGTCAATTTCGGACTCCGTGAAGTAGGCGTGCAGTTCGACTGGCGTCGGGCTTAGGATATAGGACATTGCCATCTCTGTATTCGCCTCGAGCTGGTCCGTCGTCACCTCGAGGACGAGTTTGCTGCGCTGGTCGACGATCCACTCTGGCGGCCGCCGGACGCGCGCGTCGTTCAAATGATCGGACGGATAAAGATAGGTGATAGCTCCCCTCGGGCTTTCGGCCCGATAGAACCAGACGGGATCGCTCGCGTCGGCGGGCGCGGCGCGAAGTGTCAGAAGCGCCAGCAGCAACACTGCGGTAGGACGATGACTTATCATGGAGGTAGCGTTTCCGTTCTGCGCTAAGTAGTAGCGTAGAAACGACTTTCTCCGCATGTGCAGCGCAGCCTCCAAGGCATGCTCGGCCACGCGGATATCGCCACGACGCAAATCAACATGCACGTGGAGGCCGAGGCCTTGCAGCGCCTCGTTCGCGAACATCATCCGCTGGCTAATCGAGCGGGCGCTCCCTCTCACCCTGTTCCTCTCCCACAGGGGGAGAGGTGACGCACGGCGACGTCCTCGTCCCTCTCCCCTCGCGGGAGAGGGAGGGGCCTGGCGCGAAGCGCTGGGAGGGTGAGGGGGTGAGCGGCACGATCGCCTGAGCTAGGGGAGCTTTCCACCGCTGGCGTCGATCTCGCTCACCTTGTAGCGCTGGCGGCGGAGCAAATCGATGATGCCGTCCTTGCCGGGGAAATGCAGCGCGCCGACGACGATGAGGGCGTTGCCGTGCTCGAGCATCCCGCCCATGCGTTCGACCATGCGGCGGTTGCGCTCGACGATGACCTTGTCCATGAAGAGCTTGCTGTCCGCCGGATTCTTCGGGCCGTCTTCCATCGCGAGGCGGTAGAGATCGTCATATTCGCTGGCGTTGTAGAATTGCAGCGTTTCCGCTTCGCCATGATGGATCAGACCTTCGATCAGCCGTCGCGCTTCGGCATCACCGGATCCCTCGGCTGTGTGCTCTCGGCTGAGCCGGGCTGGTCACCTAAGGGGCCCTACCACCTCGGATGGGGGGCACGCCAGACAACGCCGGCATGATCTCGCGGGCGAAGGCGCGGAGCTGTTCCCTGCCCCCAAGGATCGTCAGCAGCACGTGATCCGCGCCCGCCTCTCTCAGGGCCTCCAGCCCCGGCAGGATCTCGTCGGGCGTTCCGATCAGCGCATTGCGTTCCGTCTCGCCGGGCGCGCTGGCGTACGCCAGCACATGCGATCCGGCGTTGCCGTCCGGGGGGCGCGATACCGCGAGCAGGCGCCGGTTGGAGTCCGTGAGCCGACCCAGTGCGCCTTGTTTGTCAACCTCGTCCCTGGCGACGTAGAGCTGGCGCGCCACGGCCACCTGCATCGGATCGAAGGCATCGCCTGCGGCGGCGCGCTCGCGGCGGTAGAGCGCGATGCGTTCCGCGATCGTCTCGTGCGCGGCATATTGATCGAGGATGAGATTGAACCCGCGCTGCGCAGCCTTGCGGATCGAAGCCTCGCTCCCGCCCGCGAGCCATAGCGGCGGATGGGGCCGCTGGGCCGTCGGCGGCTCGACCACGATGTCCTCGAAGCGCCAGTGGCGGCCGCGATGGGAGAAGCGCGTGCGCGTGTTCCACGCGTGCAGGATAACCTCGAGCGCTTCCTCGAAGCGGGCCTCGGCTTCCTCCTGCGGGATGCAGAAGCCTTTGAACTCGCTGTACCGGTAGCCCTTGCCGACGCCGAAATCGAGCCGGCCGTCTGAGATCAGGTCGAGCGTCGCGGCCTGCTCAGCCAAGAGGACCGGGTTGTGCCAGGGTAGGGTGATGACCGCCGTGCCGATCCGGAGGGTGCTCGTCCGCATCGCGAGGCAGGTGAGCAGCGTGAGCGTCGCCGAGACCTGGTTCCAGCCCGAGAAATGGTGCTCGACCAGAAAGCTCGAATGGAGGCCGAGGGCCTCCGCCTCGACGTTGAACTCAAGATAGTCGCGGAATCCTTGCCCGGTCTGCGAACCGAGTTCGCGCCCGTCGGCTTGCGCCGAACAGAGCAGACCAAAACGCATGGTTTTTCTCCATCGGGTGAGCGGATGGAGATTGTGCCGATCCATCCGCGAGCTGCGGGGATCGGTGGCGCGAAAGAGTGGCGGGCGCCGGCCTACATCCCCGGGGTGGGGACGATTACGCTCAGGGTCTGGTGCGCTGGCCCGGTCATGACGCCGGCAACATAGGCCGCGACGGCCTCGCTGTCAAACGCGTCGCTCGCGCGGCCGTGCCAGCCTGCCGGCGCCCATTGCGCCGCACACACACGGGCAATACGAGCTACTCTGACTGAGTAGGAACTCACCATTCGTCCTGTGGCCGCCTTGCACTTGACCCCGGAGAAGGGCCTCTTCGCATGGGCTGCGGGGCTTCGAGGAGATACTGGGTCACGCCGACATCGCGACGGTAAGAAAGAGGCAACGTTAGGGGAGCGTTCCACCGCTGGCGTCGATCTCGCTCACCTTGTAGTGCTGGCGGCGGAGCAAATCGATGATGCCGTCCTTGCCGGGGAAATGCAGCGCGCCGACGACGATGAGGGCGTTGCCGCGCTCGAGAATCCCGCCCATGCGTTCGACCATGTGGCGGTTGCGCTCGACGATGACCTTGTCCATGAAGAGCTTGCTGTCCGCCGGATTCTTCGGCCCTTCTTCTATCGCGAGGCGGTATAGATCGTCATACTTGCCGGCGTTGTAGAGCGCGATCATGCGCTCGACGATCGCTTGGGCGCGCTCGGGATGGCCGGCATATTCTTTGATGCCCTCGATGGCGAGGCGATCGGGCAGCGACGCCATCACCGCAAATTGCTCGCCCACCTCTTCGAGCGTGCCGATCTTGAGGCCGCGCTTTTTCGCCGCCGCTGCCATCACCTCCTCATAGGTGCCGCTATCAGGCTTGGGACAAGGAAGCGATACGAACACGCCGATGAAAA
>DASZAN010000220.1:0-22940 GCA_035945115.1 Allostellaceae bacterium | reverse complement strand
GATTCTAAAAGGCGCCAAGCCCGCCGATCTGCCGATCGAGCAGGCGACGAAATTCGAATTGATCATCAATCTGAAGACCGCGAAAGCACTGGGTCTCGAAATTCCCCCGTTGTTCCTTGCCCGCGCCGACGAGGTGATCGAATGAACGCGGGGGTGAGGCGGCGCGATTTCATGACCGCCGACGACGAGGTGATCGAGTAGCGGGGCGATGTCGCCTTTTGGCACTTCTGCGAAGTGACGCATCGATGGCTCCGAGTCCGCAAACCGTGGGCAAGCGGACCTAATCGACGAAGCTCTTTCTTCCGAGTTGTGCCAATTGCAGACATTGGCACTGCGCACCAGCTCCCGGCGAGCCGTGTGCCTACAGGCGGCCTTCTTGAACGAGGCGCTTCTTGATCGACTAGATGTGCGCCTCGCCACCGCGAAGCGCCTCAGGCGATGTATGGACCGAGTAATACCTAAGGACGAGATCGTGCTCGTACGGAGCGGCTGAGCCCGAGAACGAACTCGGTATTGGTCTGCGCTTCGAATTCGACCGCTTCGCTCGAGGCTCGAACGCCGCGAGATCCCCGAGCCGCAGTTCGTCAGGAGCCGACAAGACGCCCGACGCGATGGCGACCCAGAGGACGGTGTGGCCCGTCCGGGGCTCATAACGCCAACGCTCGCCGGCCGGCAGGCGGCAAGGCGATCCATAGCTGGAAGCCGCGCGTCCGACCCGCTTTGTCGAGCCCGCGGGCGTTCTCCACCGCGGAGCATGGCGACGGGCTCGCTGATTTGTCTGACCGGCAGCGTCTCGGACCTGTCAGGTTGTCAGAACGACCCTGCAGAAGGGGCGGCCCTCGACCGTGAGTGCCAGGTTCACGACGTCCCGACGGCCTGAAAACGCTTGACGAAGTTCATCAGCTCCGGCCCACCGACATCCGAGATCGCCCAGTAGGTCATTGTTCCGTCCGACCATTGCAAGATATTGTCGCCGCGACGTGCGCTGGCAGTGATCGACTTCGCTCGCCCTTCGCTTGGCCAGACGAAGAGCGTGATGAAGTGCTTTCGTGACTGATAGACGAGCGCCGCGACCGTGTGGCTGTCGATATAGTCGACGCGGCCGCCAACGAGCGGGAAACCGTCTTTGGCTAGATCTTTCACCGGCGCTGCGAAGTCGAGCCTGGCGTCGAGCCAGGGCTTCACCGTGTGCTGGTCCGAGGAGACGACGTCGACGAGGCGGTTCTCCGACTCGACGGCGCGGACATGGCTTGCGAACACTTCGTCCGGAATGACGTCGCCGCCCGGCGACGCGCCATAATACGTGAGCGCCGAGCTCAAGCCAGCGACAAGTATGAGCGATGCCGCCATCCGCATCCATTGCGGCGTCCGCCGTGCGGCCGAAACGACCGCAACGGAGGTCGCCCCCGCGCGACCAAGCTCGTTCCGCACCGCGCGATGGAGTGATAGAGGCGCCGTATGATACTCGAGCTTTTCGCGCAAGGCCGAGCTGAGCGCGCGCCGCGTCGCCAGTCCCGCCTGGCAGCTTGGGCATTCACCGAGATGGTGCTCGAATTCGACGCTGTGCTCGATACTCAATTCGGCATCCATATAGGCGTCTAACCGCCGATGCATATCGAGGCCCTTCATCGCGTCACCTGCTGACATGCGAGAAGCTCTCCTTCAACAATTCGCGTGCTCGCGACAGCCGCGACATCACCGTGCCGATCGGGAGGTCGGCGATCGCGGCGATCTCTTTGTAGCTCAACTCCTCAACCTCGCGCAGAACCAGGATCTCACGATAGGCGAGCGGCAGCCGCTCAAGAGCCGCGTGAACCAGCTGGCGGTCGGCCGTTGCGATGAGCTGAGCGTCGGGCGCGGGCAAGCTATGACCGGCTTCCGCCAGGGCGCGCTCGTGCTCCGGGTTGAACTCGCCTTCTTCGTCCGTGCTCATCGCCTCCATCTTCGGTCGGACCTTGATCCAGCTATAGCAGCTGTTCCGCACGATCCTCAGCAGCCAAGCCTTGGCGTTATCGCCATGAAAGCCATCAAAAAACTTGTAGGCGCGCAGCAGCGCCTCCTGCGTTACGTCCTCCGCGCCGTCGCTACCTCGAAGGAGCCAGCGTGCCAGGTTATACGCCGCATCCAGGTGAGGCATGATCTCGCGCTCAAAGCGAGCCCGGTCGCTGACGGTTCGCATGTTCTCCGCGTAAGTTAGACCTGCTTCGAAGGGAACTTATTCCTGACGCTCACCCGGTACCCCCGGGCACTCTCCGGCGGGCCTCGGCGCTACACATTCAAGCAGGATCTCTATAGTCGAGGCTAGGGGTTCTCCTTGCACCATTCAAGCAGCGGTTCCGTCTTCTCATCGGCCGAAACCTTGATCATCTCATGGCCGCTCGAAACTCCGACGGCGCGTGGTCCGTTTTTAATCGGGTATCATGTGAGACGACTGCGGTCCGTTGCGGTTTCTTCAGCGCAGGTGCGGACGCTCGCAGCAACGTGAACTGCTGTTTCGCCAGCGCCAGCACGCCGATAGTCGTCCTCGCGCACATGCCGCTTTGGTTGGTCTCCGCCGCCTGGGGTTGGGGCACCGACGACGCGGCGCAGGCCATTAGCTATCTGAAGCCCTTCGGCTCGGTCACTGTGCTGAACGGGCACATCCACCAGGTAATCCAAAAGGTCGAGGGCAACATCACTTTCCAGACCGCGATGTCTACCGCCTTCCCCCAGGCCGCGCCGGACACGCCGGGTGCCAGCCCAGGTCCGCAGAAGGTGCCAACCGAGCGGCTGAAATCGCTGCTCGGCGTACGCCAGATCGCGTTCGTGAAGGACAAGGCCACCCCGATGATTACTGACGCGCGGCTCGAGGCCTGAGCCGTCAAGCTGATAGGAGAGTTATCATGTTTCGAGTTTCGATTCTCATTGGCGCGGCCGGCGTGGCGATGGCCACCGCCGCCGCGCTGGTCGCGGGCGGCGGCGCCGTCCCCCGCCTCCTCTCCGCCCCGGCGCCGCCGGTCCAGGCGACGAACCACGCGACGATGGACCATGCGGCGGAGCCGACCGCGGCCAAACTTGTAGCGGCCGCCGCGAGCCAGGTGGCGATCGACAATTTTACCTTCGTGCCGGCGACGCTGACTGTCGCCGTTCGGTACGAGAGTGCTATGGACCAACGATGACGACGATCCGCACACCGTGACTAGCGAGACCGATCCGAAGCTCTTCAAATCGCCGGCGCTCGACACCGGCGACTCGTTCGCCTTTACCTTCGACAAACCGGGCACCTATCGTTATTTCTGCTCCCTCCATCCTCATATGCAGGGGATCATCGTCGTCCAATATGGGCCGACGAGCTCTTGCGTGGCTCGACGAGCGGATGGGCCGCGCGGCAAAGTGCCCGCGCTCTTTCGCTTACGGTGAATCCGAAATTATGGCCTTGTGGGTCCTCATGGCGCGTATCTTGTTGATGCTGGCGCTGACCAAGACAACCGACACCAAGGAGATCCAACGGATGTTCTACACTTACTAGACCGCCGAGAGCTGTCGCCTCGCAAAGACGACGCCGGCACCGTTCCGCGCTCCTGTGACATCAAGCTGATCACCGATGTCGACGCGGCTCAGATACCGTTTCCGGCCCCCGCCACCGGCGCCGTGCTGGCGATGCTGAGGAGCAAAAACCGTGATCGCGCGCGGAGCGGAGAGGGACCCGGATCGGGGCTCGAGGGCGTATCGTTCTCGGCCAAGCCGATACAGGTCAGGCTGCCAAGCCCTCAGCCTTTGTTGACCGCTCGGACCTCTCGCATGCGCCGCACCTCATCGATAAAACGGGCGAGCAAGGGAGAGGTATTATCCCGTCTCCATGCGAGAGCGAGCGAGACGGGCATGTTCAAGTCGACCACGGGCAAGACAGCAATGGTTTGAGGACACCGCCAGCGTGCGCTTCCGAGTACCCAGCCGACGCCCAAGCCGGTCGAGACGAGACTAAGGATTGTCGCCTCGTTGAGTCCCTCCTGAATGATGCGGGGTGACTTCAAACCTCCGCGATAGCATTCGTTCATCAATCGGTCGTAGAAAGCCGGGCCTGCCTGCCTTGGGAACCAGATAAACGGCGCATCCGTTAGATCGCGCAGGCGGAGTTTCTTGAGTCGTGTGAGAGGATGTCCTTTGGGCAAGGCCAGCTCGACCTGCTGCCTGCCGACGGCAAGTTGGTCCAAATCCGCATCGACTTTGGGCATGAAATTGACGAACCCAGCATCCAGACGGCCGGATCGTATCGCTTCCAACTGTTCGAGACTCGCCGCCGGCTGAAGTTGCAAATCCACGCCGGGTTGCTGCTCCCGGAAGCGCCGAAAGGACTCCGGAACAACTCCGTGCCAGGATACATTCTCGGCGAAGCCGACCCGCAGCGTGCCTGACTGGCCGCGCGCCAAGCGCGCGGCGCGCGTCGTCGCATCGCCGACATCCTGAAGGATGCGCCTTGCATCCTTCAGGAACAGCTCCCCGGCCGCACTCAACTTCACGCCGCGCGGCATCCGATCGAAAAGCTTGAAGCCGATTTCCTTCTCCAAATCCTGAATCTGACGGGAAAGCGCCGGCTGCGCCACGCCCAATCGACGCGACGCGCGTCCGTAATGCTGGTCCTCGCCGACCGCCACGAAATATCTCAGGTGCCGCAATTCCATATCGATACCTTAGCGCTATCGGTCCGATATTAAAGATGTCTTGGACGCATGAGTGACGCCGGCGCAAGCTATCAGGCTGCGCGCGAGGCGAATGACGGTTATGCGTCGCTTAAAGACGCCTCGCCGGCGTGTCATCGTCGCTTCGCTCCGATGGTGAATTTTTATCCAAGGAGAGCCTCGATGAACGCGACTGCGAACAAAAGCATTCCTTCAACAATCACGACGCACTACATCGACGGCGCGTTCATTGAATCCCATGGCCGCGAGGTCATGGACATCATCAGCCCGACGAGAGGCACAGCGATCGGCCGCGTCACGCTGGCCGACGAGGAGGATACGCGGCGCTCAATCGCCGCGGCCAGGCGCGCCTTCACGACTTACGGCCGGTCGGCGAAGGAAGAACGCGTGGAGATTTTGCGCCGCCTGCATCGGGCCGCCTCGGCGCGGGTCAATGATCTGACGGCCGCCATGGTGCAAGAATACGGCGGCGTCGCGCAGTTCGCCGGATTGATCGTACAGTCCGGCGTCAACGCGTTTCTGGCCGCCGAACAGGCGCTTCAGGGGATGCCGTTGACCCGCAGCTGGGGCAAGACGACCGTGACCTTGGAGCCGGTCGGCGTGGCCGGCCTGATCACTGCATGGAATGCGAACACGCTGTTCATCTGCCTCAAGCTGGCCTCGGCCGTTGCCGCGGGCTGTACAGTCGTGATCAAGCCCAGCGAGTTAAGCGCGTTGCAGACTCAAGTGCTGATCGAGGCTCTGCATGAGGCCAAGCTGCCGAAGGGGCTTCTCAACGTCGTCACGGGTTGGGGGGATGTCGTCGGCGCGGAGCTCGTGCGCAATCCAAACGTGGACAAAATCTCGTTCACGGGCTCGGTTGCCGTTGGCGAGAGCATCATGCGCGATAGCGCCGCGACGATGAAGCGCGTCACGCTGGAGCTTGGCGGCAAGTCGCCTACGATCCTGCTCGATGACGCCGACTTCGGCCGGGCGATCCCAGCGGCTCTCACCATGGCATTTTTGAACAGTGGCCAGGCTTGCGCCGCAGGAACGCGGTTTCTGGTGCCGAAGATCCGGTTGGAGGCCGTGAAGCGGGCCATACGGGAGACGATGTGCGCCTTTACGGTCGGCAATCCAGCCGATCCCGAGACCGCCGTCGGACCCATGGTGTCGCAAAAACAATATGAGCGCGTGCAGTCCTACATCCGCAAAGGGATCCAAGAAGGTGCCGAATTGCTCGTCGGTGGCGAGGGCCGTCCCGCAGGTTTCGAGGCCGGTTACTTCGTGAAGCCCACGGTGTTCGTCAATGTGACAAACGACATGACGATCGCCCGGGAAGAGATCTTCGGTCCCGTGCTCAGTGTCATCACTTATGACACCGAAGACGACGCGATCCGGATCGCCAACGACTCGAATTACGGCCTGCACGCCGCCGTTCTCGGGACCGACATTCAACGGGCGCGCCGCGTGGCCTCGCAATTGCGGGCCGGCCGCGTCGTGATCAACGGCATGACGGACGATCCGCAAGCGCCGTGGGGTGGGTTCAAATATTCCGGCGTCGGCCGGGAGTATGGCCAGTACGGCATCGAGGCGTTTCTCGAAACCCGCGCGATTCTGGAGGCTTGATGAGCAAACACGTCGCCATCTCCCCCGAGGAAGCCGCGGATCGCCTCGCCATCCGGGAACTCATCGAGGCCTACGCGCATTGCGCCGACCGTCACGATGCGAAAGGCCAGATGGCTCTGTTCACCGTCGACACTCATTTCGTCGTGTATATGAACGCCAAAGATCCGACGCCCTCACAGGAGTTGCGCTCGCGCGAGGCGCTGGCTCCGGTTTTCGCCGACCTGAATCAATACGCTGCGACGATGCATTTCGTCGGACAGAGCACCATTTTCATGCTGACGAGCGACCGTGCCACTGGCGAAGCCTATTGCATCGCGCATCACCTCACGCTGGATGGTGAAAAGCGGCGCTTGATGGTGGCCTATCTCCGCTATCTCGACACCTTCGCCAAGATCGACGGCGTTTGGCTCTTTGCCGAACGCCTGCTCTACGTCGGCTGGCTGGAGCAGCGAGCCCTGTCGTGAACGTGGATGCATCGGTCACTACCGCTCTTGCGACGCTGCTGGGTGCGGCGACCGGCGGACTGACCTCGGTGCTGGCGACGTTGTTGACGCAGCGGACCCAGGCACGCGCGCAATGGTTTGAGCAGGAGGCGCTGCGCCGGCGAGACCTCTACAAGGAATTCATCGAAACGGCCGCGCGATGCTATGTTCATGCGCTCCAGAACGAAGAAGCGGATATTCCCGGCCTCGTCGATCTCTATGCCAAGATTGACCGGATGCGCATCCTGTCTTCGGCCAAGGTCGTCGACATAGCCGAACGCTTCGCACAAAAGATCGTCGACACTTACTCGGAACCGAACAAGAGCTTCGTTGAGCTGCGGGAGATGATTAACAGCAGCTCGGTCAACCTTATACGGGAATTCAGCACGGCCTGTCGTGAAGAATTCGAGACGCTGCGGACTGTGTGACGTGACTGAAGGTGCCCTGTCATGAACGCCCCGCCGCGAGACCAGACACGTCTTGTCATCGTCGGTGCGACGGGAATGGTCGGCGGGTACGCTCTCCGCTACGCGCTCGACCACGCCGCCGTCGGAACTGTGACAGCGATCGGGCGGAGGTCGCTCGGCATCGCGCACCCCAAGCCGAAAGAGGTTCTGCATCGAGATTTCGCGGACTGCTCTGCGCTCGCGGACGCGCTTGCGGGCCAGGACGCAGCGGTCTTTTGCCTGGGTGCGTATACGGGTGCGGTTTCGGATACCGAGCTCCGCAAGGTTACCGTCGACTACACGATCGAGTTCGCGCGGGTTCTGCGCATTTCAAGCCCCGCTGCGGCCTTTTCGTTTTTGAGCGGCAGCGGTGCGGACCCGACCGGTAGAAGCCGGCTGGCTTTCGCGCGCTACAAGGGTGAGGCCGAGAACGCGCTGCTTGCGGCGGGGTTTCCCCGCGTTTACATCTTCCGGCCGGCTTACATCTATCCCGTGGAGGCGCGCAAAGAACCGAATTTCAGCTACCGCCTGTTGCGCGCGATCTACCCCGCGTTTCGAGTGTTGTTTCCGAAACGGGTGATCCGGGCGGATGATTTGGCACGCGCCATGGTGGATGGTGCCGTCCGTAGAACAGGCGAGCCCGGAAGCCTGGTTTTGGAAAACCGTGACATCCGGGCCATGGTCGAAACCGCCTAATCTCTCAAGTCGCGATTGTTAGCCCGCCGCCGGCTTCCGCGGGTGGGAAAGCATAAACTCAGCCGAAGCTTCTCACCGCGCTCTTGCGCGAGGGATCGTCACCGAATAGCCAAGGCCGCTCCAACTCGCGGACCTATCGTCCAGTCAGAACGCTTCAGATCGAAAACGATGAGTCACGCTTGATCCAAAAAAAGGGGCCGAAGGCGTGACGCTGCGAGCGGGCGGGCGCAACAAGCTGCTTGCAGGCGACCCGTCGACATCGACCCGCTCAGGCAGCTCCTCTTCGATCGAAAGATCGCATCAGCGCGAGAAAAACTCACCGGGGCGCCGATGAGCCAGGGGCTCTAACAAGATGCACCTCGTCACTTAAGGCGTTCTGGCGTCGGATTTCTTGCCGAACACACCAGGGCGTTGCTCCGCTCTGGGGTGGGACGCTGCGGGGCCTGAAAGATTACGTCGCGGCCGCGGAATAGGCCGAACTCTCGATCGATCTCAGTTTCGACCACCTCGCAATAGGGAGCGCAACTCATGCGGATCGCAGCACGCCTTCCGCTGGCGCCGGAACTGAAGGTGTTGCGCGATCTTGCCGACAAGTTGCGCGGCGAGGAGCAGCCGAAGGCGTGACCGCAAGAAGCGGACCTTTAGCCAGTTCACTTGGGATGACGGGACTCAGAGCATCCCAATCGACGCGCAGACGGCCTGATCTCAACTGCCGCGGCTAACCTCGCGAGGCGCGAGCCCGCATCAGCCCCAGCGGATGGGCGCACCCCGCGGCTTTTTTCGGCTGGAGCAGTCCATGGCTGATGAGCTCGCCAGGGCGCTGATCAAAGAATCGAGCGCGCTGATCAAAGAATTGCTTCATCGGTGCCCATGATTCACACTACTTCACGTTTCAGTGACCCCGCCTGCGAAAGGGCTGCGTAACCCGTTTGTCCATCCGGGCCAGGAACGGGTGGCCATCCCCGCTTCCACGGCCGGGGACGAGGCGCCTAATCTTCGCGGTGAGCTAGCCGAGTGGAACTCAGCTGATAGATTCAGATAGAGCATGCATCCAAAGGAACAGTGTCGTGAAGAGTAGCGATACAAGATTGCTGAGCCGGCGTGAGTTCAATGAACGTTGCGTCGCGCTAGGTTCGTTGGCGACTTTGTCAGGCGCGTTGGCTCTCGATGCAGCGACTGCTGTCGCCGCAACGGGCACAGCACGGACCGTCAAGTTTCGCGACGGCACCATTGTCCCGGCGATCGGTCAGGGCTCTGGGAATATTGGGCAAGGAAGACATCCGGCAGCCGACGAAGAAGACGCGTTACGCACGGGCCTTTCGCTCGGGATGACGCTGATCGACACATCGGGGAATTACGGTGAAGGCCGTTCCGAAGAATTGATTAGGCATGTGATTGCCGGCCAGCGTGACCGCGCCTTCGTAGTGTCCAAGGTGGAAGCCAATGAGGTCGCTGGAGACGCCATAGCACGTGCTTGTGAGGCGAGCCTTTCCCGGCTCGGTACTGATCATCTCGATCTCTATTTGCTGCACTGGCCAACTCCGAACGCCGAATTTTCCGAGGTCGTAGCGGGGTTCGAAAGTCTACGCGCGGCTGGCAAGATTCGTGCCTGGGGCGTGTCCAACTTCACAGTCTCCCAAATGGAATATCTGTTCCATATTCCACAAGGCGATCGCTGCGCGACCAATCAGGTCTCTTACAACCTCGGCGGCCGCAGCATTGAACGCGACCTACTGCCGTGGTGCGAACGGCACAGCATGCCGGTGATGGCCTATTCGCCGCTTGGCGGCCTCGGTGCCAGCGTGCTGGGTGATTCCAACCTTGGGCGTATTGCCGCAGCACACGCTTGCTCCGCAGCCGCTGTTGCACTGGCCTGGACCATCCGCAGCGGTAACGTCATTGCAATTCCGGAATCCGGGTCCGTGGCACACGTAAAGGAAAACGCCGTCGCACTGTCACTGACACTGACACCTCAGGAGCTTCAAACATTGGATGCAGCGCATCCGCTATCAGGCCGCTAGAGTTGAATTTGGGTTCGGGACTTGAGCGCTTCGTCCCTGCCCTCTTTGCCAAAGAAAAGCCCCACATGGTTGGCGCCGCTGTCGAGTCCCAAGATGGCGTCGGCATCGGTGTTGGCGCCGGTCAGCATCAGGATTGGCGCGCGCACGCCGCCCCGGCGCATCAGGCGGCAGAGCTCGCGCCCGTCCATGTCCGGCAATCCCACATCGAGCACGATCGCATCGAAATGCTCGCGCTTCGTCACATCGAGCGCCTCGGCGCCGGTCTCCACCTGGGCCGCCGAGAACTCCTCGTGCAATTTTTGCAGCTGCTCCGCCAGTGAGTGGCGCAACGCCGCATCGGGCCGGATGTGACAAATTCCAGCATCGTGGTCCCGACAGGCAGCCTGCAAAGCGAGAACGGCATCGACTTCGCCGCCCGGGATGCAAGCCGCGTACTTGACGGCACGAACAGCAGGTTGCGCTTCGGCATCACACCCTGCGCTGAGCTGTTGGTCGATTTGCCATCGTATTTTCTCCCCACGCAAGGGCGGGCAAGTGCCGGCTTTTCTAATATTGTCCCCGCCGTCAAATGGCAGCTCGGTCCAGTGCCGGGCAAGATAGATCTGTCCCTGACCGCGGGAGCTGGGTTGCCGACGGGCACGCCGCGCGTTGTCGGCCCAGGTGTGCAGCCTTATGTCCAGCTGCCCTGGTCGCGAGACCTCGGCGACGGCTGGGCGTCAGCGGGATGCTGACCGCCTTCTTCTTTCCGGAAAGATCAAGGAGCCCTCTTACGACTGAGCCCACCTTCGTGATTGAGAAGGAGATCGGCGCTCACTCCGACCTATTCATTGAGTATGTCGGCGATTACCCGTCGCATGGCAGCCCCAGCCAACTCCTCAATTCCGGTGGCGCATACCGCATCACGACAAAACAGCAGATCGATTTTCATCTCAGCGCCGGCCTCAACCGTGCTGCGCCAAGCTACGTTATCGGCGTCGGATATTCGATACGTTTCGACGGCTTGTTTTGACGCGAGCAACTGCGGTCACGCGCTGCATCGCGAGCGGTGGAAATAAACGCAGCTCTTCCGTGGTCAATATGGAAGCGCCGCCCGGATCCGCTCCGGCCGGGGTGTTCACCAGGACCAGTCCAGATGCGCACCCTTACGAAGCAAGACGTCGATGAAGCGTGGGAGTCTTGGGCCGCGACGGAGTTGGCCACCCAGGACCGGGCATCGCTGGACGACCAGCTCACCCCGATCGCGGCCGTCCGCATGCTTGCCCACCTGTCGCTTCAGCAGTACGTTCTGCGACTATATCTTGCAAAACGAGCCCGAGCGCATCGTCGAGGTCACCCGGGTTGACGTTTTGAGGGCGGTGAGAGAGCGCCAGAGCGACCTGGAGGAATGGCGGGAGGACTGGAAAATACTTCCGGATTCCCAGGCAAAGGAGGAGGCTCGCCGGCGGCTCGCTCAATCCCATCGTGTGAGAATGGAACTGATCTGCCTTCGTCACCTGTGGCTCGCATCGCAGGCATGGATTCAGTCATCAGATCGCAGAGATTTGGATGACGGCCGCGACTTCTGAACGGTCAGTGGCCGAGCCACACCAGTTGCGTGCGGCGGCTTAGACGAAACCAAAAGGTGTCGATCGTGGCGCTGATGGTTCTGATAGATCTGGCGAACGTCATGGGCCAGATTCTTTTCTTCTCGACCCAGATCGGAGTCCTATCCATCCCCAGCTAGGCGAAGGGGTGACCGAGCGCAGTGAGAAGGGGGACCGAAAGAGCTGAGATCACTGCAACCAACAGGAAACCGGCCGCGAGGCGTTCCGCCGTGCTCCAGCGCTGCCAATCACGGGTGAGGTCGCGAAAAAGACCGTGAGGCGCGGTTCCGACGAACATCCCCGCAGAGTTCACCGCATCTGGACGTCTTGGCTCTCGTTTCATCTGTGGCTCCGCGAGGGTGCCGATGGCGCGAGCACTGCCGCCTGGCGGCAGCTCACGCAGTGGATTGACACCGATATGACCGCGCTCCGTTATGCATTATTCCGTGATCTGTGGGTGTGGACTCTGCAACGGACAGTGACCGCGGATGCCGCCCGCCAGTAGTTCGTTGCATTGACGGCAGCAACACGAATCTGTGAACGGCATCGTCCGAATGCCGAGCGCGGCTGCATGGTCATTAAGGGGACGAGCCCCAGCCGGTCATCGCGATTCGGCATGGGTCGACCACACGGAGGCGACAACAGATGGCACAGACAACGATCAGACCGGCGTTGATGGCAACCGCGGCAGCGGCACTTCTCGCGCTCGGCAGCCCGCTTGCCCATTCTGCCGGCGGCGGCGGTGGCGGGGGAGTCGGGCTGCCTTTCAGCGTCGGGAACGAGACGACCAGGGCCGCCGGCTGGGTACCATTTCCGGCCGTAACCCAACGGAACACTGCTGAGGCCGAACTGCAGCGATGTCAGGAGCAAGCGCGCGGCGCTGGAGACAAGAACGCATGCAGTCCCGATAAGAGCGACAAGAAGGCTGATAGCCGAAAGTAGCTCGATTTAATCGATGCCGCCGTCTTCAGAGTCGGGCGGGACCTACGTCATCCTCCAGCCGACGAGCGCACCTACTCGAGGACGATGGCTTTAGATCATCAAGGATGCGTGCCGACCTTAGGGCACGTCGTGTAGGAGTGCACAACCCGATAGCACGGACGATCCCAATGGCCGAGCGCCCGCGACGTTGGCGGCTAGCGTAAAAGACCAACCCTAAACCCGGAGCATCGATCATGCCGAAAGACGATAGCGATCACCAAGCGCTCGTGGCCGCGAAAGACGGTAACATCACGACGGGATTGAACCGGCTGAATGCCCTGTTCACTTGGTGGGGAGTTCCAAATTCATATGGGAACGGCGATATCGATGTGCAGATGAAGCGCCTTCACGCCTGCGCGTCCGATCTGCAGAAGAGCTACAGCGATGCCTATGGTCGGCAGGTGCAAGCGCTTTTTGCGGCGAACGAGCGGCTTGCCAGCTCCCTTCAGGAACTCGTTCGCTGCCGCAAGCCACAAGATGTAATTGCAGCGGAATTAAATGTCCTAGCAACCCTCGTGGAAGGAGCGTTGGTACAAACAAAGGCCTGGGTCGAGCTGACGAAGAAAATTCAGGATTGCTGCGCAGCAATGACGCCGGCGCGGCCATCCGACTGCACTGCCGAAAAGCCCGCATCTGTTCACTCGATCACCTCGTCGGCTTGAGCGAGGAGCGATACCGGTATCTCAGTGCCGAGCGCCTTTGCAGTTTTGAGATTGATGGCGAGGTGGACCTTGCTCCCTTGATAGATGGGATATCGCCCGGCTTTGCGGCTCCGACGCGAGCGAAGCCGATTTGGCCGAATACATCCGCAACGAGGCAGGTGAAACCGTACTTGGTCGGATTTGTTAGAACGATCAATCATCAAGTACTTCAACAGCGATCCACTCGGCGCAGCAGCGGCTTCAGAGCTTGATCAGAAAGCGCACCTAGTATGCGTCTCCCTGCGTATGGTTCGTGGCGAAAATCTCGTGTTTCCAGTTCCGGAAGTTGGACCACACGTAGCGCACGCCGGGTCCCCAGCACCAAAGCTGCCGTTCTGTTCCCACTTGGAGCGACGCGAACGCTGCGGAGGTGTCGTCGGTGGTCTGCGTCAAGTAGTAGCCCACCAGCCCCGCCGCAAGCTGTCCATTCGGCCGCGAACTCCGTGTGAAACGTCTCGCCAGAGTGGTAGTTGTCGACTGGGTTGGTCGTGTGAGTTCTCCGCTAGATCAGATCACTTCGACAGCGCGGGCGCAGCATCTCGTCATTCACATCGATATATTTCTGCGTCGTGGAGAGCTGCTTATGTCCAGCTAGTGCCATGATGACCTTCGCAGAAATACCGGCATGCGCGAGCTTCGTGTGAACCACTTCAATCCCCGCCAGCCGGTATAGCTGCGTCATCAGCTCGCAGAGCGTATTCGGGCTAAACGCGGTGCGCTGGGTCATGAACAAGGGACGCTCGTGATGCCTAACGTCCCAACCTCGCTGCTCGCTACCGCTGACGAGGTGATCGAGTAGCAAGGCGCTGTCGGCTGTTGGCACTTTTGCGAAGTAGGAGCGTGCTCGATCCAGGTCCGGTTCGCGACGCAAACCGGACATACTGAAAAAGCCGAGTCACTTCGCGTTTGTGCCAATAAGCGACATCATGGCCAAGAGCGGCGCCTTCGCGAGGAGGTTACCGAGCACCACGATTGACGGCAGTTGCCGCATAACAAGGTCGCCACCGGCGTCAGTTCGCCAGATTTCCATCTCGTTGCCGTGGCCACTGCTCCCACCGATACTTTGGGCGTAGGTTTTGCCGCACGGATAGAAGAGGTCCTTGCGGCCGTGCTGCCACGCCCCTGAGTTCGGGCGTTGTGATGTCCCAATCGGGCCGGCATTTGCTCGGTGCTGTCGCCCGGACATAACGCCGATCCGCGACTACGCTCGCGACGCGCGCATCTGCGGGCAAACGATCGGCAGCTGGCGGCGCAGCTCGGTAATGAGCCAGCGTCCCGCGCGCCCCGGCGGACGGCTGCGCTCGTGCATGACGTGGAGCGAAAGCGCGAACTCGCGCCCGCGGTGTTCGGCGATGTCGAGGCGCTGCAACCGTCCGGCCGTGATGTGCGCGCCGACCAGATGGGCCGGCATGTAGCACCAGCCGAAGCCGTCGAGCAGATACTGAAGGCGCGTGCTCATATCGGCGAAGCGCCAGATACGGCGACCGAGGACGTTCCCCTGAATACCCGCGCTGAGCGGCGTGCGGTCAGTTAGCACGAGCTGGACATAGCGCTCGATCACGTCGCGCGCGAGCGGGCTCGACTCTTCTGCCAACGGATGGTCCGCGGCCACGACCGGCACCATCGGATTGGATGCAAGGAACTCGCCGATGAGATCGGACGAGGATCCGGTGGGAAGCGGCGAAAAAATGCCAAGCCGCGCCACGCGGTCACGCAGTCGCTGCTCGGCGCCGCCAAGACCTTCCGTGAAAAGCGTGACAGGAAGATGCGGGAATTCGTTGTTCAACGCTTTGAGGCTCGCCCGGAGCGCGTCCTCGGGCAGGACCCCGTCCACCACCAGCGACAATTCCGGCTCCACCTCGGAAGCGATGCTCTCGGCATGAGCGCGGAGATTCTCCGCACTCGAAATGATTTGCCGTGCATCGGCGAGGAGCGCGCGTCCGGCGTCGCTGAGCTTCGGCGTGCGCTCGCCGCGATCGAAGAGGGAGACGCCGAGCGTGACCTCCAGCGCCTGGATCGACTGACTCACCGCCGACTGGACGCGCTGAAGCCGGCGCGCCGCGGCCGAGAAACTGCCGGTCTCGGCGACGGCGATGAGGATGCGAAGTTGGTCGAGCGTGAGGGGGGCGAGCATGACGGGTCCATCAGTTTGACTGATGGATCATATCATAATTTGGCCAATTCCTATGATGGGAGAGGCCGCTTAAATCCCTAGCCATGGATCAGTTCGGCTTTGGGAGGGTGTTATGTACAAAATTCTCTTGGTCACCTCGAGCCTCTTCGGCGACCAGTCGAAATCGACGCAGTTCGCCGGTGAATTGGTTGAGACTTGGCAACGCACGCATCCCGGCACCGCCGTTGTCGAGCGTGCTCTGACGCCGGACTCCATTCCTCATCTGAGCCTCGGCGCTCTCGGCGCGTTGATGACGCCGGCAGAGCAACGCACCGCCGAGCAACGCGCCAGCGTGGAATTCGCGGATCGTTTGATCGCGGAGCTCGAGGCGGCGGACACCATCGTGTTGGCCGTCCCCATGTACAATTTCTCGATCCCCTCGACGCTCAAGGCGTGGATCGATCATGTCGCGCGCGCCGGCCGCACCTTCCGCTACACCGCCGCCGGTCCCGAAGGCTTGCTCAAGGGCAAGAAGGTCTTCGTCGTCACCGCCCGCGGTGGCGTCTACAGCGGCGACAGCCCAGCCAAGGTATTCGATTTCCAGGAACCCTATCTGCGGGCTGTGCTCGGCTTCCTCGGGCTTACCGATGTGACCTTCATCCATGCGGAGGGTTTCAAAGTCAGTCCCGAAGCGGAGCAGGGTGTCGCCCGAGCTCGCCAGCTGATTGCCGCGATCGCCGGCGTGCCGGAAGCGACGGCGGCGTAGTCGGAACACATTCGATCTGAATAAAGGATCAACGTCATGCTCAGGGATTCGACCTATCCGGCTGTCATCGGGCGCGCGCTCATCGCTCTGCCCTTTCTCCTGAGCGGGGTCGGAAAGATCGCCGCCCCTGCCTTCACTCAAGGCTACATCGCGTCCGTCGGCCTACCGTTGCCATTGGTGGCTTACGCAATCGCGGTGGTGATCGAGGTCGGCGGCAGCCTGTTGCTGCTGCTCGGTGTGCAGACCCGTCTGACCGCCGTCGCGCTGGCAATCTTTACCCTCGCAACCGCTTTCGCGTTCCACACCAACTTCGCTGATCAGAACCAGATGTTTCATTTCTTGAAGAACGTGGTCATCGTCGGTGGTCTGCTGCAGGTGGTGGCGTTCGGTGCGGGTAATTTCAGCGTCGATGCCTGGCTTGAGCGCAGGCGCAACGCTGCGGCGAGCGCGCCTCACACGCGCGCGGTCGCCTAGGTCGCGGACGACGGAGATTCGCAATGTCGGACAGCATTCATGAACTGCTAAACCGAAACCTCCAGGAGGTTTTCGGCGAAGGGGATGCCGCCCGCCGCCGCAAGGCAATCGAGGCGCTCTACACCGACGACTGCGTCCTCTATGTGCCTCCCGGCGTTTTCATCGGGCACGATGCGTTGGACAAGTTCGCCGGAGACCTGCGCGCGACTCACCCTCATTTCGTCTACACGCCCCGCGGCGAGCCGCAGGCGCTCCACAATGCTGGCCGTCTGGCGTGGGGGTCCGGCCCGCGTGGAGAGAAGGCTGATTACACGGGCCTCGACGTGATCATCGTTCGCGAGGACAAGATCGCCGCGCTCTATGTGTTTCTCGATTCAATGCCGTCGTGACACCACGGAATGGCAATCACCAAGGACAGCAGTAGCAGCATGTGAACTACTGATCGATCGCGCGTAGCCCTGCCCTAAGCGAGCCCAACACGGTCCGCCGTCCCGCGAAGCCGCGATTCGCAGCGCGAGAGTCTTGTTCGTGAGCTATCCTCTTTGATGCAGCTCGATCACGTTGCGGTCGGGGTCGCGCACGAAGATCGCTTGCGCTTGGGCGCTGAAGCGCACGGGGCCGCCGCTCAGGGGTATGCCGGCGGCTTCGAGACGGGCCTTGGCCGCCATGATGTCGGGGCAAAGCAGTGCGACATGCGTGATGCCTGGATGCTTCTCGGCCACATCCATGAGCACGTTCGGCGCGCTCGCGCGGGGCGCATTCAGGATGAGGTTCAATTCCAAGCCGGACGGATGGTCGAGGATGGCGACGGGCTCCGGACCGAGCGGCCCCGCGGTCTTGGTGAAGCCGAGCAGTTCGTAAAACCGCACGGCGCGCGCAAGGTCGTGCACGCGAATGCCGATATGGGCAAGCCCGGAGATGGGGATCACCTCGGTCGTAGCACTTGCTCGCTGCATTGGTAGCTCCCTCCGCCGTTGGTATCAGCGCACCGCTTACTTACTGTAAGCCTGCGCGATCTGTCCGACGAGCTTAGCCCGGGCCATGTCCATGGCGCCGTAGACGGCCGCCGCCTCAGGCCGCGCGTTGTCGCCGAGAATTTCCACCATCAAGGTGGCGTAATCGGAGAGGATCACGCCCGCTTGCAGCATGCGCAAAAGGCCGGTCTGTCGTTTGGTCTCGCTGAAGGTTCCCGACGCGTCGACCGCGACATAGGCGTCGAAACCCTTGCCGATGGCGGTCATCGCCGGGAACGCGGCGCAGACTTCGAGCGAGACGCCGGCGAAAATCAGCTTCTTGCGGCGGGTCGCGGCGATCGCCTGGGTGACCCTCGCGTCGGAAGGCGTTGACCGACGACCGATCGATGATCGACACGCCCGGCAGCGCCTCGACGAGCTCGGGAAAGGTCGGACCCCACATGCTGTCGCGCGCGGTAGTGGTGGCGACGATCGGCAATTTGAGGGCTCTCGCCGCTTTGGCCAATGCCACCACATTGTGCTTGAGCTCGCCCGTCGAATAGTCACGCACCCCGGTCATGAGGCCGACCTGGTGGTCGACGAGGATGAGCGCGGCGTTCTCGGCGGTGAGCGGCTCGTAAGGGCGGGTCGGGTTGGACATGACGGCCTCCTGTGGCTGCGGACTGCGACAACACTTAGCGGCTGGACCATCGTTCTTAAAGTCGCCAAAATTTGGAACTCAGCGTCCGATTCTATGGACGCTGGAGTGCGCCAGTGCTGGACCTCAACGATTTCTTCTACTTCGTGCAGGCGGTCGATCGTGGCGGCTTTACCGCCGCCGGCCGGACGCTTCGCCTGCCGAAATCGACGCTGAGCCATCGCATCCAGCAGCTTGAGACCGAGCTTGGTGCAAGGCTCTTGAACCGCACGTCGCGACATTTCGCGATGACCGATGCCGGCGCGGAATTTTATCGACACGCCGTCATGATGTTGCGCGACGCCGAGTCGGCGGAGACCGCCATACGCCCGCGGCTCGACGATCCGAGCGGTACCGTGCGCTGCACGGCGGCCATGGCCACCATGCAGTTCGCCATGCGCGATATCGTGACGGAGTTTCTTGGCCGCTATCCCAAGCCCGACGTCGTTGCGCATGCGAGCGACGCAAATGTCGATATCGTCGGCGAGAATTATGACGTCGCGGTCAGAGCCCATTCGGAGCCGCTCCCCGATTCGACCCTGGTGCAGCGACGCTTGGCGCCGGCGCCGTGGCTTCTGTTCGCGGGCGCAGCCTATCTCGATGCGACAGGAGCGCCGCAAACGCCCGCCGATCTTCGGAACCACCCTTCGCTGTTCGTGATGCGCACCTCTCCGGCGATGGCGGCTTCACCATGCTGATTGGAGACTTCATCAGCCTGAGACAGCTCGAATTGCCGGTGAAGGTCGTCGTCTTCAACGCCGGCGCGCTCGGCTTCATCGAGCTCGAGCAAAAATCGACCGGCTTTCTCAATTTCGGCACCGAGCTCGAACAATCCCGATTTTGCGGCGATGGCGGAGCCGTCGGCATTCGCGGCATTCGCCTCGACGATCCGGCTGAGGTCGGCAACGGCATTGCCGCGGCGCTCACGCATGACGGCCCCGTTCTCGTCGATGCCGTCGTCAACCGGACCGAGCTTGCCATGCCGCCCTCGATCACCTTCGAGATGGCGAAAGGCTTTTCGCTTTACATGGTGAAGGCGATCATGAATGGGCGGGCCGACGAGATCATCGATCTCGCGAAGACCAATCTCTGGCGGTGATGCGGGGAACGTCACGGAAATGGCCGTCGGCCCGGCCTGTCTGAGCGTGCGTGCGCTTCATGAGCTGTCGGGAAAAGCGCATAGGCTGCGAGTTGCGCCGACTTGTCTTGGCCGTTCGATCGACGATCTTAATTGTCGCTTCAAAGTGTGGGGAGGAGGACGGAAACAGACCCGATGAAAATCAATTGTGAATTGAGGTGTGGGACCGATCTCTTGCAGCCGATGGGAGAACTCCATGCAAACGCTTCACGCTGACTACTTTGCTGCGTATCGCCATTTGAAACTGTCACGTGACGATAAAGGTGTGCTGGTTGCTGAGTTTCATAGCGACGGCGGCTCGTTCATCATGAACGCGCAAGCACACACGGAGTTTGTCGATGCCTTTCACAGAATCGGACAAGACCGAGCGAACAAGATTGTCATCATTACAGGTGCGGGCAGGAATTTCATTGGGGACGTAGAATGGTCATCGTTCGGAGATGTCGCCGATCCGGGCGTCTGGAGCAGAATTCACGACGAAGGCAGCCAGACTTTAGAGAACATTGCGAACATCCGCGTGCCGGTGATCGCGGCCATCGAGGGACGCGCCCATATCCACTCGGACTACGCGCTCCTTGCTAGTGTCATTGTGGCGGCTGAAGGTGCGACATTTCAGGATGTCGGCCACTTTGCCGTGGGCGTGACGCCGGGAGACGGGATCTTTACAACATGGAGTTATCGGGCTGGACCAGGTCGAGCCGAGGCATTCCTACTCAATGCACAACCGCTGCCGGCACGTACTGCATACGAATGGGGCGTCGTGGCGGAGGTAGTACCGAACGGCAAGGCAGTGGCACGCGCTCGGGAACTGGCCGCTTTGTACCTGCAGGCTCCGGAAGTGACGCGCCGGAATACGCGCATTCACTTCATTCAACCGTTGAAGGAGCGCATCGTGCGGGAAGTCGGTTACGGACTATCTCTCGAAGGAGCGTCATCGGCCGACTTGGTAAAATCAAAGCGATCGCGAACGTGACGCGGCGACAGGAGCATAGCTGCCGTTCCGGAGCAGCGCGTAGATCGATCTCGAGCATCCCGAGATCGAAGCTGCGACACCGACGCGGCGCCCCGCGACTTCTGCTTATGGCACAAATGCGAAGTAGGCCGTTTCACGCGCGACGTCCGGTGAGCGCAGCAAAGCAGACGTCATCACGACCGCGGTTTTCTTCCGACTAGTGCCAGAAAGAAACTCATGCATCGCAGCGTCGAGCGGATCGAAATCGGGCACGGCGCCCGTGAAGCATCGATTCAGTCTCAGGCATAAAATCGATAGTCTGACTGCTCCGCCTGCCCGAAGCTGACGTGCTTGAAGACGCGACCGACCTGACGGGCGGCGCGGATCGGGATCGGCAAGGCCTGGTCGAATTGCGTGGTGTTCCAGTTCATCTTGGTGAGCGCCAACACCTCTGTCGCGAGATCCGGTAACGAGCTGTCGCACGCATGCGGGCGAAGCAGGATCGGCCGCGGAACGCGGAGGCCGGGGTAGGTGCCGTAGTAGGGGACGCTTCCTCTGGTGAATAGGAGCGCGTCCTTCCCGAGCTGGATGAAGCTGCCGCGCAGTGGCGGATAGTCGCCATCGCGGACCAGCGTCACATGCGGGCTTTCCGACACCCAGACCAGATCCCGACGATCGATCTGCATTTCGTCGCAGGCCTGGCCTATGCCGTCGACCTCGCCTGGCTCGAACCGGGACGTCTTGAGGACGACCAGACGCGCGGGGGCGTGCCCGTGATGAGCTCGGTAGGCCCGCACGGACCTCATCACCAGGTCGTAGGCGTCGTTGCGTTCGAGGTAGGGGTGGCGGTCGCTCTTGTCGGTCTGCGCCCGCGCGCCGCGGAGGATCAGCCCTCGGCCGCGCTCGTCGAACATCTGCGCAGTGCTCGTCAGCAGGCGCTGTCCGGAGAGATCGCGATAAAAGCCAATGCCGAGATAGCTCGCCTTGAACTCGCCCTCCTCGCGCGGCAGCCGCCAAGGAACCTTGCCGGCCTTGTAAAAGAGGGCGTTTAGCAAGTTCCAGGCGCGCGTCGCCGGGTCCTGGACCTGGCGCAGCGTCTCCTTGAGCTTGCGGGGTATCCTGGCGTTGTCGTCCCACGCCGTCGGCCAGACGATCTGGGACGGGACGCTGAGCGGCAGCGCGCGTGCCTTCAACAGATCGCGGAAATTCAGCTCCTCGCCGGCTTCTTCCTCTCCTTCCACCGCCGATCTGGCGTTGACCACCTTGCAGATGAGATTCACCGGCAGGGCCGTCACGATCACGTCGGGCCGGGATGAGCCTTCCAGCATAGCGCCGGCCTGGTCGGCAAAGAGCTCGGCGGCAGCTCGGACCGCGTCCGGCTGCTTCGGCGTGGCGACGATTCGCTCGATGTCGCGCAGCGGAATCACGCGTCGGGCGACGTCGTCAACCTCGAAGGTGCATCGGAAGGGATTAAGATTGCCGATCCCCGGAAACGGCGGGTAGAGATTGGTCAGCCGACTCTTCTTGCCCGCGATGCCGGTCTTGCAGCGCGCCATGAACCGAGCGAAGCCGTCGGCCGTGTCCGCGGTACCGATGACGCCGATGCGCACGCGGTCTCCCGGCACGGGCTGAAGCGGGCCGTGGTCCATAAGGCCGAACCGCGGGTCGGGGTGGCGTCCGCCGTTGCCGAACTCAAGCAGCGGCTCAGGCAAAACCCTGGGGTTGAACATCACAACAGCGCCTCTGCGTCGACCATTTTGGCGGCGTTTGGATCGTTCTGACGCCAGGCGTCCTCCGGCACGGCGAGCGGCATGATGATCGGGTCCAAAGCCTCGAACTTGAGAATCGACGCGCGTTTCGGGCCATTGGCGAGAAGCACGGCGGGCGGGTCGCCTGACCGGATCAAGAGATGACGCCACATGACGAACTGACCACGAATCGCGGCGTTCTTCTCTTTCTTCTTCTTGCCCGCGATGAGTGCGCTCGCGTTGTGGTGCGGCCGGTAGCCGTCATGAGTGAAGATGAAGGTCGGGGTGACGGACAGGAACCACTGATCGCCAAGCCGCTGGAACCTGGGCGTGAAGGCATGGTGCCGGACGCTCCCGATATAGCCGGCTCTCGTGCGCCACACCGAGACGACTTCCGCCGAAGTCTCATTCACGAGGGATCGATAGCGATATCTGCGCCCCGTGTTCTCGGCAAGCGCGCGGAAGTAAAGTGCCCGGCTTTCGCGATCGAAGGTCAGCTCCGGCTCGAGCTGCGCGCAGAGCGTGCGCCCGAGCAGGTCGATGAATATGTTTTCGTCGTCCAGGTCGTCGGGGAAGGCGACGAGCTCCGTCTCGACGGCCTCGACCGACCCTTCGTCGACGATCTCGGTGAGCGAGGTCCCGCGCGGATCCCGGAACGACAGGAAGCGCCGATCGCGCACCACCCAGTCGAAGGGCGCGTGGGGATCCCCTGCGAGCTCGCGTGCCGCGTCGCGCCCAGAGGCGAAAAGCGACTCGCCAACTGGAGTGCGCCCCTGGGGCCGGACAGTTTCAGGCGGCTGAATTGACCGGTGCGCGGGCGTGTTGCTCCTCGAACTGGGTGGGGCTGAGATAGCCGATGGCTGAGTGCAGCCGCCGGTCATTGTAGACGTAATCGATGAAGT
>DASZAN010000219.1:0-4718 GCA_035945115.1 Allostellaceae bacterium | reverse complement strand
GTTCGGCGATCGTTTTGAGCCTTCAGCGCGCTGAAGGCTCAAAACGATGATAAGCGGCTCGCCTTACACAGAGTTCCGGACACTCCCGCCTGCGACCGCGGTCTCGACATCGGCACCCGCTCCTAAGGCTCGATCCAATCGATCCTCAAACACGGTCTCGACCGGTGCCCGCCGCCCCGGCCGGCGCAGGGCGAGCTGTTGCCCGACCACCCCAACATCCGCGGCCCCCACTACTACCATTAACTGGCTAGGAGATTGACAATGCTGACCCATCCCACCATCGACCAGCTTCACCAGCTCGGCCTCGCCGGCATGGCGCGCGCCTTCATCGAGCTGGAGGCAAATCCGACCAGCGCCGCACTGTCACATGCCGAATGGCTCGGCCTCTTGCTCGACCGCGAGGCCACCGAACGCTATGAACGCCGGCTGCGGGCCAGGCTGCGCTATGCCCGGCTGCGCCACCAGGCAGCGGTCGAGGACGTCGATTATCGTGCCGCTCGCGGCCTCGAACGCGCGCTGTTCCCTCGACGATTGGGGTCTCGAGCCGCTCGGGCCCGAGCAACGCTACGACATGCTGGAAATCGTCGAGGACCGCTACGGCCGCGGCGCCACGCTGATCACCAGCCAGATCCCGGTCGACCGCTGGCACGACCTGATCGGCGAGCCGACCCTCGCCGACGCCATCCTCGACCGCATCATCCACAACGCCCACCGCCTGCAGCTCAGCGGCGACAGCTTGCGCAAGCAGAAGGCGCCCAAAACCGTCGCCGCTTGACCGCGCGCAACCGGTTATGGAGAGATCACATCCGACCAGCGGGCGCTCCGCCACCCCGGCCGACATCAATCGGAACGGCCGGCCGACTTCGATCGGAACAGGTGGCCGACATCAATCGGAATGCCCGGCCGACATCATCGGAATACGCAATAATCACCGGTTTTAGGATAGGACAGCAAATCATGTTTCAGGGATCCGGTATGTGCCCCCTCGGGCCCCTGTTGACGCGATCTTAACGGCCGCAACCTTAGACTGCCTTCATTCTGCCTCTAAGATCGTGTCCCTTCCCTTCCGCGATGAGCCATACAGCATTTCCCTGCATGGATCAGGAGATCACCGAACAGTTGGAGCGCCGGTTGGGGCGCACGCATGCTAAGCAGCGGCTCGGGATCGAGCGCGAGCATGAAGTTCGCATATTCGGTGGCGGTGGTCTCAACTTCTTCCATATCGAAAATTGGTATTCCGCCCCCTGGCTGATCCGCGGTGCGCTGCGCGTGACGGGTCTTCATCGACGCGCACGGAGAAACGCAGAAAATATCCAGGTCCGTAAAAACGTTGTCTGCTCGCCCCGAATTCCAAAGAAGTTTAGCGGGTTCACCATCCTGCATATCAGTGACCTGCATGCCGATATGAACGAAGGCGCGATGCGAAATCTGGCGAAAATCTTGCCAGAGTTGGACTATGACATCTGCACGCTGACCGGCGATTATCGTGGAAAAACACATGGACCATTTGACCTGACGCTCAACAGCCTAGCGCAGGTCCGATCCCATATCACGAAACCCATCTACGGGGTTCTCGGCAATCACGACACGATCCGCATGGTTCCCGGCCTGGAAGCCATGGGCATACGAATGCTGCTCAATGAGTGCGAGGGCATCGAGCGTCAAGGCGAGCACATCCATCTCGCCGGGATCGACGACGCTCACCACTACCGAGTCGATAACATCCAAAAAGCAGCTTGCGAAATCTCGGATCATGCCTTCTCGATTCTGCTCTCACACACGCCGGAAATCTATCGGCAGGCAGCGCATGCCGGTTTTGACCTTCTGCTGAGCGGGCATACGCATGGTGGGCAAATCTGCCTGCCCGGCTCCATTCCAATAACGCTCGATTCGAATTTGCCCCGCCGCATGGGATCGGGCGCATGGCAATACCACAACATGCTCGGATATACCTCTGCCGGAGTCGGATCATGTATTATCGTGGCACGGCTGAACTGCGCACCCGAGATAACGCTTCATCGGCTGGAAAGCGTTTAGCAGCGCTTCGTCAAAAAGGCCGGTCGCGAAGCCCCATTCGATGAAAGACGGGCGACAGAGATATCGAGCCGATACAAAACACCGCCACGACTATGACGATGTCGAGGCCCCTCAGCGGCAAAAACCTGAGACACGCCAGCACAGGAAAGAGGGATTCCGGGATTTGGTCGAGGCCGATGGCCTGACTGCTCGGCGCAAAGTTCAGACGCCGCTTCACAAAACTCGATAACAGATCTCCGACCATCGCGGTGCCGCCCACGAGAACGCCGATCGCCGCACCGAGGCCGAGCAGGGGAGCCGCCGCCGCGGTCAAGGCGATCGAAACCAAGGCCCCTCGAACTGTCTTCGCCCGGCCGAGCAGACGACGCCCGTCAAAGAACACCAAGCGAGCATCGATTGGACAAGAAAATCGGTCCACGAGCACCTTTCTCGTCAAGACAGGTGCGCCATTAGCGATGCTCAGCAAAAGGATCAGCTTAGCTATGAGGACTGGGTGCATCGATTATCGCAAGAATTGGTCGATCGTGCGCAGGAAGTCGTGGACCATGATCGGCTTCACCAGAAATGCGTTGCAGCCGGCCTCGTGGGCGTCCGCCCTATCCCTATCGATCGGTGAGGCGGTCACGACGATGATGGGAATGTTCTCTGTCCGCTCATGCTGCCTCAGCCGTTGCATTACGTCGAGACCCGAGCCATCCGGCAATCGCATGTCCAACAGGATCAGATCGGGCACATGGGCCTGGGCGACGTTGACCGCCTCCGTGATGGTCCCGGCTTGCAAGACTTCGTAGCCACGAGTTTCGAGAAGCACGCTGAAGAGCTTGATGCTTAACGGATGATCTTCGACGACCAAAACGCGCCTTCTAAAAGGTTCGGGTGTCGGTGACATTCAGGACTCCAGCCGGAACGCCGGCTCCGCCATCTCCTGCTTTCGGATCAGGACGGTCGCATTTTAGCTTAGCTCGATAATCCCAACCATTTCTCGATCCTCGCGAGGAAGTTCGCAACGTTTATCGGCTTCGACACGTAGGTGTCGCAGCCGCTTTGCAGGGCCCGTTGCTCGTCGTTGCGCATCGCAAATGCGGTGACCGCGATGATTGGGATTGACCGGGTGGCGTCGTCGGCTTTGAGGCGGCGGGCCACGTCGAACCCCGACACGTCGGGAAGTTGGATATCGAGCAGGATCAAATCCGGATGCGCGTCATGCGCAATCCTGATGGCCTCAAGCCCCTCGGCGGTCTCCAGGATCTCGTGACCTTGAAAGCTCAGAAGGTCGGTCAGCAGCTTCCTGTTAAGCTCGTTGTCCTCGACGACGAGAATCTTCTTTCCGGGACGCGTTTCGTCCCCTGGTTCCCTCGGTTCTGAGAGGGGCAAGGTGCAACCGCTCGTTCGATGAAGGACTTTATTTTATAGGTAAAATTTGCTTTTATTTCCAATAAAATCATAGTTAACAACAAATGAATCTGTTAACCATAATTACGGCCCACTCCGAGACCATCCTTGCCCGCCTCATCCTATGACGGTAATCACACGGTGGTTTAATTAACCTCCCTCTCCGGTTAAGGCAGGGTGGGTAGATATGTTCTTGATATGTTCGCGCGTATCTTGCAGCGATCATGGGGGTGGCGCAGGGGATTGCGATGTCCGGTTTTCTCGAGTTCATAGACGGCTATCGGGACGAGGCCGCGTGCATCGCGGCGCTGGCGCAGTTGCGCTGGCCCGCGGGCTTCGTGTGCGCGGGCTGCGCCGGGCCGACGGCCTATCGCCTCGCGTCGCGACCGCGGGTTTTCGAGTGCGCCGGCTGCGAGCGGCAACACTCGGCGACCGCCGGGACGGTGTTTCACCGCACCCGCACGCCGCTGCACAAATGGTTCGCCGCGGCTTGGCTGATGGCGCAGGACAAACGTGGCGTTCGGCGCTGTTCCTGGCGCGCGAGCTGGGGCTGCGCTCCGACACGGCCTGGCTGCTGGCGCACAAGTTGCGCCACGCTGAGCGAGCGACCGGAATACCCGCTCGACGGCCTGCTGGAGATCGACGAGAGCTACTATGGCGGTCGCGGCGTCGGGCTACTTACCCACAGCTCCTACACCACTCGGCGGGACACGACCCGCGGTGTGTTGCGCGTAGAGTCCAGACCATTTGGGATCGGCCTTCGGGCGAAACCGAGAGCTCGGTCTCTAGCCGATCAACCCCGAGCGCGCGGCAACACCCTCACGCCATCCTTCCCGGCACCGCCTGATCCGCCGGCCATCGCCGCGGCGATCTTGCCGGCGACGGTGGCGCAGCCGCCTTCACCGGATCGGTCCGTGCCACCGTGACGATAGGGATCGGCTACCAACTCCTCAGCTTTGGGTACCAAAACGGTGCGGAATAGCCCACACGCCTTGAAGCGTTCTGCGCGCCCAAATGTAAAAAAAGTCGGACAATCACGCATAGCTAATATTGCCTCGTCCCGTCCGTCCTCTCATTCTGACCGGGGTCCCCCCGTCGCCTTCGGACCGCCCGCTAGCCGAGGTTGCGCGGTCCTGTCGCCCCATAATGCCCCAGAATGCCGCTTGCGCTCCGCCGGAAGGCAGGGCAACGTGGGGCCGCACGTGGAGTGGGGGAGCTTTGAGAAAATCTTCGAAACGCGTCGAAGAGCCGAAATCGGCGCCTAAATACGGGCGCGGCACAGGGGTGCC
>DASZAN010000218.1:0-13283 GCA_035945115.1 Allostellaceae bacterium | reverse complement strand
GCTCCGCAAAGCCGCCAAGCGAACCGTCGAGGACACCTGGCGCCAGATCGGAACCCTCCTCAGCAGCGTCTCGCCGCAAGAGTGCGCCAACTACTTCCGAAACGCAGGCTACGCTTCAACCTGAATGGATCAGACTCTAGTTCACGACAACGGTAAGCGTTTGTTCCTGACGAAAGCCGGGATCAAAGAAGTCGAGAAGCGCAAGCTTCATCATCAAGGCTAGCCCGATTTCGCTAATTCCCTGATGAGCCGGTCGCGATGCCCCCGTGAGCTTCATGGCTCGCGAGAAAGTTGGAGAGCACGCGGATCGGCCCGTGGGGCGGGTCGGAATTTGCGGCGGCGCTGCGCGATCATGCGGTCTGGTGCAACATTTCAACCAGCCGCGCACGGCACCCTATCTGCGCATCACCTTCGGAACAGAAGGCGATACGCAACGGCTAATCGCAGCAGCGGCGGATGTCCTTGGGAGATGAACAGCGCCTCGCGAGGCTGAGCAGCCCGGATTACGCCCGCTGCTCCGGCGCGGAGTAGGTCGTGGCCGGCGGCGTCTGGCCGCCCTTTTCCGGCAGCTTCGGCTGCGGCAGGGGGTGGAAGACGGGATCGCGCTTCTCCCATGAGCGCTCGAAGGGAATCTGCATGACGACGCCGCCGCCGTGCTGCACCGCGTTCTCCTCGATCGCCTTCTGCAGCGCCTGTGCCGTCTTCTCGTCCCACGGCAGCATGTAGTAGCGCGGCTCCTTCACCTCAGGGAGCTGCAGCCAGAGAAAGATGCCGCTGCCTTCGAGCATGTAGGAGCCGAGCACCTTCGCCTCTTTGTCGCCCGAGCGCAGCAGCTCGAGCCGCGTCGATTTGGGTCGGCCCAGCATGTCGGAATAGCCGAAGAACAGGCCCGCGAGCAGGACGGCGAAGAAGCCGCTCACCGCAAGCCGCCGCCAGCGGCTGCCGAACGGCAAGCCCACGAAGGCGTAGATGCCGAGCACCAACGCGAGCGAGACGAAGGCGAGAATGAAGGGGGTCATTTGCCCGCTCCTTTCGCCCAAGCCGCACGCAGATCCTTGTGGATGCGGTTGAGGCTCCCCTGCACCAGGTGGCCCTGCTCGTCGAGCTTGAAGCGGAAGATTGTCGTCTCCTGGCCGACGAAATTGAGCTCCACTTGCGAGCGCAAGATGTTGTTGACCTCGCCGTCAGGCCCGCGCACCGACACCTTCGCGGTGACCGGAATGGGGAAATGGCCGTCGGCGCTGCGGTAGAGATGGGCGTTCACGGTGTACTCGCCCGGCCAGAGGCCGCGGCCATAGGCGATCTCATAATTCATCGAGACGGGATCGCCGGAGCGGCCGAGGTCGTCGCGCAGGAGATTGAAGATCATGCCGGCCTTGTTGGAGTATCCCACCGGCACGTCGCCCGGTGCCTGCACCCAGAGATCGACATCGGCGTCGATCTTGTCGTCCCATTTGATGTCGACGATGACGCTGCCGGGCGGCGTGGCGCCGCTCACATCTTCCTGCTTCTTGCGCACATGGGCGAGGGCTACGGCGCCGATCACCAGATAGGCAAAGACCAGGAGGAAGAGCATGTCTCGGAACGAGACATTCATTCCTCTCCACATCGCTCAAACCTCCTGGCGGGCGAGGAGATGCGCGTTGGTGCCGAGCCAGAGATAGCCGATGCAGGCGAGGAGATTGGTGTAGAGCGCCGTGGCCGAGCCGATGTAGATGGCAGTGACGACCTGCTTGAAATCCTCGAAGCTCTGGCCCTTGTCGGCCGAGAGGTCGCTCACGGTGATGATGAGGCCGAGCACGGTGCCGACCATGCCCAGATAGACGAGCGCGTTGCCGGCCCAGCGCACGCTCTGCCAGTCCTTTCGCCCAACCGAGACGAGCCCCCAGAGAAAGAGCACGGTGATGAGCCAGCACATGCCCGAACTGTCGGCGGCATAGGGCTTGTAGGCGAGGCCTTCGGCCCAGGCGGCGAGCACGAGCGCCGCGCCGACGAGGTTGAGCACGACAAACCGCGCGGCAAAGGCGCTCACCGGCGGGCTCGCGAAAGCACGCAGGAGCTTTTCCTGTTGAGCGCGAATGGGAGCGACCGGCGTCGCAAGGGGCGCGGGAGAGACTGCGGGTTGAGGCCGCAGCTTAGTCAGGGCCGCAAACATCGTTGGCCTCCATGGACGACTCGTCCATCACAACGATGTCACGAAATTGATTAAAAACCCGTTTAACTCATGGTTAATTGTCCGCTAATGGGCAGGCGAGCCGCAGCGCAACTCGCGGCAGCCCAGCGAGCTCAGTGCGATGGCACGGCTGCGAAATCCTCCATGGCAACGGAACAATTGACGCCGCCGGCTTTTTGGCACTCGCGAATCGCGCCCGCACGCGCCTCAGCGGCGCTGTCCGCCCCGCTCCAGTACCCGACAAAGCCCGAGGGCGCGACCGCGAAAGCCTTTTCGGAACCGGCGTCTAAATAGTCGGCAAGGACCCGCCCGGCGGCGGGTGGCAAACGCGCGGACAGCGACTCCGCCGCCGCTCTCTCCCAGCTCGGCAGGCTGTGGGCGCGCAAGAAGCGATCGAGCTCGGAGAGCCACAGCTTCCGCCCGTCCGGTGCGCCCCAGAGCTCGTGACCATCTGTTTTAAGCGGACCGAACGGATGCAGCTCGGCAACCCCGCCAGCCGCCCTGAACCCGTCGAAAAGCCTGCGTACCAGGACCGGGGCGAAATAGCTGTCATTGGCGGCGTAGAACCAAATTGTCGGAATGCGCACGGCGCCACCGATCTGTGTGAAATGGTCGATGAGGTGGTCCTCGTTGCAGTTCTTGCCGCTCGCGTAGGCGCCGGTGCCGCCGGAAATGTTGACGACGGCGAGCAGGCCCGCGGGACGTCCGGCGGCGAGCGTCAACATCGCCGCGCCACCTACGGAAGGGCCGGCACCGATAACCCGCGACGGATCGGCGTCAGGCCGTGCCGAGATGGCACGAAGCGCCGCCGAGAGATCCGCGGCGGCGGTTCGAAGCGCGCGGCCATAATCGGGGTCGCGGCAATCATAGCCTTCGACGAATCCGCCATCCGAGCGGCCGAAGCCACGCCGCACCACGCCGACAGCGAGCCAGCCGCGATGCGCGAAATCGCGCGCTTGCGGTAGCATGGTATCGGCGGTCTTCGCGCGCTCCTCGCGGTCTCGCGGCGTTCCATGCGTGATGAGGGCGATCGGCGTCCCGCCCGCTCTTGCTTCACGACAACGGTCTCCAACCGCGTCGGTCGCGGGTCCAGCTCGACCGTCAGAAACGCATGCTCTTCAATGAGCGGCTCGGCGGCTGCAAGGTCGGTCGGTGCGGTAAGCAGAATGAAAAGCGCGGCCAAAGGGATGCGCATGTCTTCTGATCGCTGCGGGTGCTGCCACTCACGGCCACACTGGCGCGTTCGAAGGGGTTTGGATAGGGTTGAGAGCGCACAACCATTGGTGATCATGGTCGCATGACATCCTCCCGCTCGCCGGCATCGGCGGACGCGCCTCCAGCGCTGGGGGACGGCGCGGCACCGCACTATCTCGGCCATCGCGAGCGCCTCCGGGAACGGCTGCTCGCCGCCGGCGCCGAAGCACTGCCCGACTATGAGCTCCTCGAATTCCTGCTCTTCGGGGCGCGGCCGCGCGGCGATATGAAGCCCCTCGCCAAGGCGCTCCTGAAGCGCTTCGGCAGCTTCGCCGCGGTGCTGGGCGCCGAAAAGGAGGCGCTCTTGGACGTGCCCGGCATGGGCGAGGCCTCGGCCGCTGCGCTCATCGCGGTGCGCGCCGCCGCGCGCCGGCTCATCCGCGCGGAGATCGAGGGGCGACCGGTGATCGGGTCATGGCAGGCACTCGTCGACTATTGCACGGCGGCGGCCGGCTATGCCGCGGTCGAGGAGTTCCGCCTGCTCTTCCTCGACAGGAAGAACGCGCTCATTCTGGATGAGCCGCAGCAGCGCGGCACCGTCGATCACACACCCGTCTATCCCCGCGAGGTGGTGAAGCGCGCGCTCGAGCTCGGCGCGTCGGCCATCATCATGGTGCACAACCACCCCTCGGGCGACACCACGCCCTCCAAGGCCGATATCGAGGTGACGCGGAGCGTCGCCCGCGCGCTCGCCACCGTCGGCATCGCGCTCCACGACCACATCGTCATCGGCCGCGGCCGGCACTCGAGCTTCAAGTCGCTGGGGCTCTTGGGCTGAGCGCACGCCGAACGATGAAGTCGAGCCTAAATCAGCCGTTACTCAGAGCTCCTAGCTGTCTTGCCGCTCGGCGAGCCAGGCAGTCATTACCCGCTCCGGGATGTTGAAAGTCTCGTCAAGCACCTCGGCCGAAACCACCCGGTCGGTGCGGAAATGGCGGATGTCGTTGCGCAGCTCGCACCACGCGCAGACCAGCGTCGCCTCGACGTAGTATGCGACCGCGAAAGGCTGGATCACTCGCAACGTTCGATGTCCTATCTCGTCCTCGTAGCTGATGCGGAGTTTGCGGGCCTCGCGGATCGCATGGCGGATCGTCGTCGGCAGGTCGCGTTGCGCCGGCACCGGCGCGCCGCTCTTCGATACGTAGACCGGTGCTGCGCTCAGATAATCGCGGAGTGGGTCGGGGACGACTTGCGTCACTTTCTGAAGCACGCCCTCCGCCGCCTTTTGCAAGCCCGGATCACCGGTACGCGCGAGCATCCGGACGGCGACCGCGATCGCCTCGGCTTCGTCTTCGGTGAACATCAGAGGCGGCAGGTCGAAGCCGCGCCGGAGCACATAGCCGATCCCGGCGGCACCCTCGATGGGAATGCGCCGCGCCTGCAACGTCGCGACGTCGCGGTAGACGGTGCGTACCGTCACCTCCAGTTCGTTCGCCATCGCAGCGGCGGTTACCGGGGCTTTGGCACCGCGTAGAATCAGCAGGATATCAAACAGCCGGTCGGCGCGGCGCAGCGGCATCGATCGCTCCTGACAAAACGCTGTCAGGAGGCGAAGCCTACACTCGCGGCATCGGCTGACAAGGAGATTGTAGTGAGGCCGATATTGGCGTGGTTTGCGGCATTTCGCGTATCGCTCGACCGCTGGGTCTATCCCCCCTGCGTCGATCTGTCTTTGCGGACCAGCGCGGCGCTGAGTCGACTGTCACGGGCGGCGATCCGGCTGCCCGACCGCGGTCCCGCGGCGCGAGCGGACGAGCCGCCGCCGGAATATTTCCGTTTTCCGCCGATTTAGGAGAGGACCATGCCGACCATCCGGACTCATCCCGACGATATCGCCTGGAAGCCATGGACAGAGGTGTTCGGCGATGGCGCGTTCTACGAAGGCAAACCGATCATCGAGGCGAAGACCTTGAGCGATCGGCGCTCCACCGGTGGCGGCATTGCCTATCTGCTGCGCTTCAGCCCGCCCGACGGCAAGCTCATTAAAATCGTTGCCATCGCTCGCTCGGACGAGCACGTCTTCAATCTCGCGGGCGGGCGGGCGACCAAATCCGGGCAGCCGGTCGGCGTTCCGGGTGGGTATTCGCTCAACCCCGAAGGCCAACCGCACAGTGCAATGATCGCCACCGAGACCACCGCGTTCGTGCTCTATACCGGTGAGCCCGACGAGGTGGAATCGGTCGAGATCGTGGATATAGCGGCCATGCCGAGTGGTGCGTGAGCCGGGGGCCGATGATCGCGCTCACCGCCGAGCGCGATCCACGGAGGGAGCCGTCCAAACCTCCATCATCGGCCGCCGGCACATCAGCTTCAAGTCGCTTGGCCTCTTGGGCTGAGTTGGGTCAGCGCCGCGCTTTCGCTCGGCGCCGCGCGCGCCTGCCCGGGCGATCGGCAACCTGCACCAGATGCGTCTGGGCGCGGCGGCGAAAGGTCGGCGGCAAGGGAATGCTCTTGCCGGTCGCGAGCCGCGCCAGTACGGCGGTGCAGTCGCTGGTGGCGATGAGGCGGTTCGTCACGCAATCGAACATCTGATGGAGAAACCTTACATACTTGGCGCCGACGGCGACGAAGCCGCTCTTCACCGCCACGAGCTCGCCGCCGCGCAGTTCGGCGAGGAACTGGTAGTTCTGCCGGACGATGGCGACGCGGAGCTTCTGGCGTTTGATGCTGGCGGGGGTGACGCCGATTGCGTGCAGCAGGAACCAGGTCGCCTGGTCGAAGCGCGCCACGTAGATCTGCGAGTTCATGTAGGCCTCGGCGTCGTATTCCGAGGCCAACACCGCGCCCTTGAAGGTCTCGACCCAAATCGTCATCGCCGGATGTCTCCCCTCGCATTATTAGAGCCAACGCGCCGTCGCGAGTCTCGGGGAATAAGGCGGCGGCGACGGCGGTCTGAGTGCCGGGGGCGTGCGCGTGGCGCGCCACGAGGCGAAAAGGAAAGCCCATGGAGGCGGCAACATCCTATGGCGCGGTGGCGCGCTTCCTTCACTGGCTCACCGTGGCGCTCCTCTTGACGATCATTCCCATCGGCCTCGTCATGGGTTCTCTGCCACGCGGCCTGCTGCAGGATACGCTCTTCGTCACCCACGAATCCCTGGGTCTCACCGTGCTCGGCCTCACCGCGGTGCGCCTTCTTTGGCGGCTCACCCATCGACCGCCGCCCCCCTCACGTGATCTTCGCCCCTTCGAGGTGCGGGCGAGCGGCAGCGTTCATGCGCTGCTCTATGCGATCCTCCTGGTGATGCCAGTTACCGGCTATCTTTTCGTGACCTATAGCGGCATCGGGCTCCACTATTTCGGCCTGGTGCCGGTGCCGGCGCTGGTCTCGCCCGACAAGCCCACCGGCGAGTGGTTCCTTGCCGTGCATGTGGCGCTGCAATGGGCGATCTACGGCGTAGCGCTCATGCATATCGGCGCCGCGCTCCACCATTTTTTCGTACGGCGCAACGATGTGCTGGCGCGCATGATCCCGAGCCTCGGCACGCGCCAGGCGGCCCGCCGCCGCTCTGTTGCATAAATAACACGCGGCGACCTGACGCTACCCGCGGGCGAACGAAACCGCCCGACCCGTGTTTACCGGGCATGGCCCAGGTGTTTCCGCTTAACCCTGATCCGAGCGATGAGGGGCGGGCGGCGTTGATCCGCACATTGGCGGCATTGCCCGATGACTGGACGTTGCTCTGCGCACGGCAGCTCGGCGACGAGCCCTCTTGCGCGGTGGACGCCGTGCTGATTCATCCCGAAATCGGCCTCGCTTTGGTCGACCTCGCGCCCGGCGAGCCGGGTGCTGCGGTGGCGGTCCTGCGCGAGCAGCTCGAGCGCGAGGGCTTCGCCCAGTACTTTGCCGGCGATCTCCCGATCGTCGCTTTGAGCGTCCCGGCTGCGGCCGTCGCCGAAGCGGGCGAGCGCCTGGCAGAAGCATTCGAGGCGGCGCCGCGGCTCTCCATCACCGACATGGATTGGGCGGACGCGGTGATCGAGCTCCTGCTCGTTCCCGACGATATGGCGATGGCCGGACCGGACGAGGCGGCGGTGCCGCCCCCGGCCGCGGATTCCGAGGAAATGGTCGAGGAGGACGAGGACGCCGAGGCGGCCTTCGCGATGGAGTCAATGACCCGTCCGGCCCATCGGGCGCAGGCGATCAGCGGCCGGCCCCGGGCATTTGCGTTCGCCGCGGAGGAAGAGGATCCGGAGCAGCCGTTTCACCTCGTTGCCGACGAGCCGGCAGCGCCGTTCTACGATCGCCGCTCGCGGCGCGGCCAGTGGGCGGCGGTTGCCGCGGCCATCGTGCTGGTGGCGGGTCTGGGCGCCGGCGCTTGGCAGCTCACCGAAGAGAGTGGCTCCCCTCAGGCATCGGACACGGCAACCACGGCCGAGGTGCAAGTGCCGATCGCCCAGTCAGCGCCAAATGCCGGCGCGAGCGCCGATCCAGCGCAGCCCGCACCACCGCCTTCGCCGCCGGTCCGCCTTACGGGCAAGAACTTCGCCAAAGCGCCGCCGCCACTGCCGAGCCCGACGCGCATCGATCCCTTGCCGGCGCCCAAACCGCCGATCGAGATGACCGCCAAGAATTTTGCCCCGGCGCCGCCGCCGCCACCCGCGCTGACGAAGGTTGAGCCGCTGCCGCAACCGACGCCGCCGGCGCCCACCGCCGTGGCGAACGCCCCAAGCCCGGCGCCATTGCCAAACCCCGCGGCGGATAGGCCAGCTGAGCGCCAGGCGGCGGCCAGCCCACAGCCGCCTCGCCAGAAGCCGCATCGGACGGCGCAGCAGCAGGACGAGACGCCGGTGCGCCAGCTCATGGAGCGGCAGATCGATCGGCCGGCGGCGGCGGCGGCGACCGCCCAGGACTCGCGCGCGCCGGTGCGCGAGGCGCGGGCGCATCCGCCGGTCGACGCCGGCGACTTGCCGCCGCTCGAGGAAGGCGCGACCCCGACGTCGTCGCGCGAGCCAGCGGCCCCCGCGCCGACGTCACCGCCCGCCACGGCGGCAACGTCGGCCGTCGGGCCTCCCATTCGTCTCCTGGGACGCCCCGGCGCGCCCGCGCCGGCGAGCGGCAACACGGTACCGACGACGCCGGCGGCGACCGCAGGCGGGAATAGCTCCAATCCCCGGGAGTGCCGCCCCTATACCGCCGACACCACACTGAGCGGCGGTCGTGCGCCGGTGCAAGGCATCGCCTGCCGCGGCGCCGACGGCCAGTGGCGCCTGGTCAGCGAGGTGCCGGCGCGTTAGCGTTGCGCCGGCAGGCGCACTAGGCTAAGCCTCGTCTCGGTTTCTCCCGAGCGAGCGCCTTTCATGGTTCCACGCTACAGCCGGAGCGGGATGAGCGCCGTCTGGGCGCCGCAACACCGCCTCTCCATCTGGTTTGAGATCGAGGCCCATGCCGCGGACGCCCTGGCGGCGGCGGGCGTCATTCCGAAAAGCGCCGCCGCGGCGATCTGGGAGAAGGGCAAGGGGCCGTACGACCTGGAGCGCATCGAGGCGATCGAGCGCGAGACCAAGCACGACGTGCTGGCGTTCACGACGCATGTCGCCGAGCGGGTCGGCCCCGAGGCGCGCTTTCTCCACCAAGGCCTGACCTCGAGCGACGTGCTCGACACCGCTTTCTCGGTCCAGCTCAAGACGGCGGCGGACATCTTGCTGGGCGACCTCGAGGGGCTGCTCCAGGTGCTGAAGCGCCGCGCCTTCGAGCACAAGCTGACCCTCACCATCGGCCGCAGCCACGGCATCCATGCCGAGCCCACCACCTTCGGCGTGAAGCTCGCTGGCTTCTATGCCGAGTTCGCCCGCGCCATGAAACGGCTGGAATGGGCCAAAAACGAGATCGCCGTCTGCGCCATCTCCGGCGCGGTTGGTACATTTGCCCACATAAATCCAGCGATCGAGGCGCATGTGGCGAAAGCGATGGGCCTTGCCGTCGAGCCGGTCTCGACGCAAGTCATCCCGCGCGACCGCCACGCGCTCTTCTTCGCGGTCCTCGCCGTCATCGCCAGCTCGGTCGAGCGGCTCGCCACCGAGATCCGTCATTTGCAACGCACCGAGGTGCGCGAGGCCGAGGAGTATTTCGCGCCCGGCCAGAAGGGCTCCTCGGCGATGCCCCACAAGCGCAACCCGATCTTGACCGAGAACCTGACCGGCCTTGCCCGCCTGGTGCGGAGCGCCGTCATTCCCGCGCTCGAGAACGTGGCGCTCTGGCATGAGCGCGACATCTCCCATTCCTCGGTCGAGCGGGCGATCGCGCCGGACGCGACCGTGCACCTCGATTTCGCGCTCGCGCGGCTTGCCGATGTCGTTGACAAGCTCGTCATATATCCCGAGCGCATGCGCGCCAACTTGGACGCGCTGGGCGGGCTCGTCCATTCGCAGCGCGTGCTCTTGGCGCTGACGCAAGCCGGCATGAGCCGGGAGGACGCCTATCGCGCGGTGCAGCGGAACGCGATGCCGGTGTGGGAAGGAAAGGCGCGCTTCCTCGACCTCTTGCAGGGGGATGCGGAGATCGCGCGATACCTAAAACCGGCCGAGCTCGCGGCGCTCTTCGACGACGCGTATCACACGAAGCACGTCGACACCATCTTCGCCCGCGTCTTCGGCGCGGCCTGAGCGCAAGAGAGGAAGCAATGGCGGAAGCGCCGGAAGAAAAAATCGTCACCGCCGCCGTGCTCATCATCGGCAACGAGATCCTCTCGGGCCGGACGCAGGATCAGAACCTGGCCTATCTCGCGACCGGCCTCAATTCCGTCGGCGTCACCTTGCGCGAGGCGCGCGTCATTCCCGACATCGCCGAGGTGATCATCGCGGTGGTGAACGAGCTCCGCGCCAACTACGATTATCTCTTCACCACCGGCGGCATCGGCCCGACGCACGACGACATCACCTCGGAATGTGTCGCGCAAGCCTTCGGCGTGCCGTGGACGCTTCATCCCGAGGCGCACAAGATCTTCTTGAGCCACTACAAGCCGGGCGAGCTCAACGAAGCGCGGCTGCGCATGGCGCACACGCCCGAAGGCGCCACGCTCATTGTCAACGCCGTCTCGCGTGCGCCGGGCTTCCGCATGGGCAATGTCTTCGTCATGGCCGGCATTCCTCGCGTCATGCAGGCGATGTTCGACGCGGTGAAGCACGATTTGAAAGGCGGCCGCCCGATGCTCGCGCGCACCGTGAGCTGCCACTTGCCGGAAGGCATCATCGCCAAGGGCCTCGGCGAGATTCAGAACCGATATCCCGATCTCGACATCGGCTCCTACCCCTTCTACCGCCGCGGCGAATTCGGCACGAGCCTCGTCCTCCGCGGCCGCGACGGCGCGCGGCTTGCCGCCGGCACCGAGGAAGTGACCGCGCTGGTGAAGGACCTCGGCGGCACGCCGGTCGAGGAATAGCATCGTCCCATGCGCTTGCTGTCTTTCTTGTTGGCGGGCATTGCCTTTGGCCTATGCGCCTGTGCGCCCCTTCAGACGGTCCCCGGCGATGTCTGCAACGACCCGACGCAGAACTACACGGCCGAGTTTGCCTACGAGTGCAACCACCGATGAGGCGCCGCGTGCCCTCGGCCGACGCCGACCAGGTTCGCTAGGATCGCCCGATGGATTGGCCGTTCCATGGCGATATCTCCCATTTCATCGCGCATTATGGCTATTGGGCCGTTGCCGTCGTCATTGCGCTGGAAAGCATCGGGCTGCCTCTGCCCGGCGAAGCGACACTCATTGCCGCGGCGCTCTATGCGGGCTCCACGCACGAGACGAACATTGCCCTCGTCATCGTGGCGGGGTTTGCCGGTGCAGTGATCGGCGCGAGTGTCGGCTTCTGGATTGGCGAGGAGGCCGGGTTTCGGCTGCTGGTGCGATACGGGAACCGTCTCGGATTGACGGAGCGACGGATCAAGCTTGGCCGCTATCTATTTTGGCACCATGGCGGCAAGGTCGTGTTCTTTGGGCGCTTTGTGCCGATCCTTCGGGCGCTGGCGTCGTTGCTGGCCGGGGTGAACCGCATGGAACGGTCGCGCTTCATCATCTTCAATGTGGCCGGCGCCGCGGCGTGGTCCGCTCTCTACGGACTCGCCGCCTACGGTATGGGGGAGGAGATCAAGCGCCTCTCGGGGCCGATCGGCATCGCGTCCGGGGCGATTGCACTCATTCTGATCGTGACCGGCGCGATGCTCATCCGCCGCCACGAAGAGCGATTGGCGAACGAAGCAGAGCGACAATTCCCCGGCCCGATCAAAGCGCGCCGCCGTTGAGCCGCCGCCGTCGGCGTCCATGGGCAAGACACCGAACGAACCCTCCTCGGGCTCCCGGCGGCAAGCGACGATATGGCGTCATCCCTCGCCATCGCTTAGCATCCCCGCCCTGAACGCGCGCCCGTGCCCGCTTGGCGGAATGGTAGACGCAAGGGACTTAAAATCCCTTGGCCCACAAGGCCGTGCCGGTTCAAGTCCGGCAGCGGGCACCAATAAGACGAGAAGCGGCTTTCCGCACTTGCGTTGTCGTATCCCATAAGATACAATCCGCAGCGATGGACATTCGCCAGACCATCGCGTTCCGCGATTGGATGCTGTCCCTTCGGGACGACCGCGCGAAAGCGCGGATCGCGGCTCGCATTCAGCGAATGGCCTTCGGCAATTTTGGTGACGTAAAGCCGGTGGGGCTCCGGCATAAGCGAGCTCCGAATCGATTATGGGTCGGGATACCGCGTCTACTTTGTCCAACGGGGAACGGCGGTCATCGTCTTGCTGGCGGTGGCGATAAGCGGACGCAGAAGAGAGACATCGAGCGTGCGATACGAGTGGCAGCGGAGCTGGAGAGCCGATGATGCGTAAAGCCAAGAGGAAGACTCTTCCCTTCGACGCGGCTGAATATCTCGCGAGCGAGGAGGCGCAAGCCGAGTATCTCACGGCAGCCTTGGAGACGAGCGATGCCGCATTCATCGCCGATGCCGTCGGCGTCGTCGCACGCGCTCGGGGGATGGCCGAAATCGCCAAGCAAGCCGGGCTCGGTCGCGAAAGTCTTTATAAGGCGCTTAGCGCCGATGGGAATCCCGAATTCGCCACCATCCTCAAGGTTATCCGCGCCCTCGGACTCAAATTGACCGCAGAGCCCGCTTAGCGTCGCGCGCCTGCGCCCGCCGGGGGAATGGTAGACGCAAGGGACTTAAAATCCGTTGGCCCACAAGGCTGTGCCGGTTCAAGTCCGGCAGCGGGCGCCACTAGTAAAATCAGCGTTCTACGCGCAACTCGCTCCTAAGCTAAATGTATAACCGAGGGTTGTATAGGCCGGAGCGTTGGGAATGGACAACCAGGGCGATCGGGTGCGAGCCTTATCGCGGTTTGGCCTTATCAATGACTACGGACGGCCTCTTCGAGTTTTGTGACGACCTGGCGGCTAGCGTCGTAGTATTGCCGCAAAATCCGATATCCAAGTGATTGCGCGCCGCCGTGTGCCACGGAGTTTCTAACCGCATAACACGAGGAGATGCTCTCTCTCAGGTGATCATTTGCCTTCACAAAATCTTCAAACGCACGCCCCCAATTTGAATCGAAACGATACAGCAGCTGGCAGATGCGGTCGCAATCATATTTGGTGCCGCGCTCAAAGTATCGTCGAAGGAAGCTAGCAATTTGCTTCGGCGAGCGGTCGCCAAGCCGCGCTAAGAATATCAACTCGACGCAACGTTCCAAGTTGCCGCAGATCTGCACGCTTCCGAGGCGGCAGAAATAAGAAGTCGCCCGTGAAGAATGCCGAAGTTGCTGGTTGGTGCGGACAAGTGCGAAGGGTGAAGTAATCGAATTTGCAAGAAAGCGCTGGTTGGACCGCGGTTTCTTGCAATTTGCGATTCCAGTTTAGGGCGGATCGTGATTCTC
>DASZAN010000217.1:0-3823 GCA_035945115.1 Allostellaceae bacterium | reverse complement strand
CCTCACCGTGGGCCCCCTGAGGACTGTACTCTCGTGCCGCCTCGTATAGTTGCCGCGAGGTATCAGTCGTGCCGGGGCCGATGGACGACGTCTGCGTTTTCCCACCGATAGCCACTGGCCGTGCCTCCCGTCCTCGACGTGATGTCATGCATCAAGGTAGTATCGCCAGGCAATCAACCGTGAGATCTTGTCGAACAGCTGGCTGGTCACGAGCCCGAGCACCCCAAGCGTCGCAATGCTGACGAAGATCGTGTCCACCGCGCTGTAATTGAAGCTCACAAGAATCAGATAGCCGAGTCCGCTTTGCGCCGCGATCATTTCCGCCGTAATAATGGTCGCGAACGAATTCATCAGCCCAATGCGCATCCCGGTCAGCAGATACCTCACCGCGGCAGGCAGCATGATCAAGCAAAACACCTGAAATGTGCTGGCGCCAAAGCACTCAGCGGCCCGCAATTGATTCCGGGGGATGGACGAGATGCCGGCGAGCGCATTCAGCAGCACCATGAAGCTGGTCGTGTAGACGATCAGCAAGACCTTGCTGGCCTCCCCGATGCCGAACCATATGAGGACCGGTCCTATCCACGCAATGGGCGGGATGAAGCGAAAAAAATTCACCAGCGGCTCGAGCAGCCGGCGAATATGAGAAACGGTGCCCATGGCGATGCCAAGCAACCCCCCCACGGCGCTTCCGATCACAAAGCCGGTGAAAATTCGCGTATAACTGGCAGCGATATGGCCCAACAGGTTGCCGGTCCTCAACAGTTCGAACGCCTTGGCCGCCACCGCGGAGGGAGCGGGAAGCGTGAACGGCTGAAAAAATGCCCGGGCAACCAGTTCCCAGACAAGGAGCCCCGCGAGAATCGAGGTCACTGCCAACGCCGGCGGCGTGAGGCAGCGCTCGCCGAGCGGTTGCGCTTCGGCGCCCGGCCGGTCCCCCACCGCCGCGTGGCCATCCGAGATGTGGACGCTCGGCATCTGGCTCATCTCAGTCGCCCAGCTGATACCGGCCGGCGAACCCGCGGGCGGCTCGCATGAGCAGGAAGTCGGTCAGGAACCCGAGGACACCGAGTGCAACGATGGCCACATAGGTTCTATCGGTCTGCAGGAAGATCCGCGAGGACATGATCAGGAAGCCCAGGCCGCGATTCGCGGCCAGCATTTCGGCCGCGATGATGGCGGTGAAAGAGTTTTGCAGGGCGAGGCGCATGCCCGCCACAATAAACGGCACGCACGCGGGCAGCACGACCCAGACGAACATCTGCCGGCGATTAATGCCAAAGCATTCCGCCGCGCGCAGCTTCACGGTCGGGATTGCGCTCACGCCCTCGGCCACGTTCACCGCGATGCCAAAGGTTGTGGCATATATCAGCAGCAAGATCTTGCTCGTTTCCCCGACGCCGAACCACACCATGAATGCCGTAATCCACGCGAGCGCGGAGACAAACCGCAGGAAATCAATGTACGGGGTGAGCACATACCGGACTGCCGGAAGCATGCCCATTAAGAGTCCGATAAGCACTCCGAACACGCTGCCGATGCTGAACCCCGCCATGATCCGGACCATGCTGGCGACGCTGTTTGCCCACAAACTTCCGTCCCGGACGGCTGCGACAAAGGTCCGGAACGTGCTGAGCGGGGGCGGGAAGAGCTGCGGATGTCCGTACACTCGCGCGGCGGCATCCCAGAACGCAATCAATATCGCGGACGGCAGCACATACACGGTTGCGTAGTAGAGCGCGCGCTCCGCAACCCGCGAGGAGGTCGGCTCCGACTGCGCGCTACTCCGCGAAACCATCGCGTCGCCTCGCGAGCGTCATGCCGCTTCTTTACCGAGCAAGCGGTTCAGGCGGACGTAGATGTCTCCGAACTCAGGCTGGGCAACAGAGCGCGGCCGCCCTAACGGCACATCGATCGTTTCCTTGAGCGTTGCCCCGGGGCCCGAGGTCATGACAGACACCCGGTCCGCCAGGAGAATCGCCTCCGAAATGTCATGGGTGACAAAGAGCATCGTGTACCGTGTCTGCTGCCACAGTTGCACAAGCTCTGTCTGCAGGAGGCTTCGGGTCTGCGCGTCGAGCGCACCGAACGGCTCGTCCATGAGCAACGTGTCGGCGTTCCCGGCAAGCGCCCTCGCGAGCTGGACGCGCTGTTTCATCCCGCCCGAGAGCTGACACGGGAACTTGTGCTCCTGGCCTGCCAGTCCAACCAGGCGGAGGAAGTTGAGTGCTCGCCGCGTGCGCTCCGGTCCCGGCATTCCGGCGATCCGAAGACCAAATTCTGCGTTTTGGAGGGCGGTCAACCAAGGATAGAGTGAGTCGCTGCTTTGAAAAATCACGACGCGATCGACGCCTGGCGCCGTGACGCGCCTGCCTTTCACCCACACTTCTCCCAGGCTCGGATGCTCGAATCCCGCCACGAGGTTCAACACGGTGGTTTTCCCGCAGCCGGAAGGCCCGAGCAGGACGTGAAACTCGCCCTTCCCGATCGCCAAATTGAAGCGCTGCAGCACCCACTCACGGGTCCTGGTCCGGCCCGGGTACATGAACGAGGTATCGAGAAACAGGATATGCGGGTCCATCGATTGACCTGGCAGGAAGCCGCCTACGGGTGCGCAGAGCCCTTGCACACAGCCGCTGTGCACAGTCCGGGCGCAACCGTCAACATGAGCTTCGGATCGAGCAGGTCGTTCACCAGCTGATTGACGGTCATCTTCCCGAGTAGTTTCTTTTGGGATGCGTACTCCGCCATCCCGACCAGGGCATCCGTCACCTGCTGAGGGAAATCCAGCGTGTAGGTGCAGCACCCCATCAATTGCTCCAACTGGGCCGGATCCATCTGAAAAGCCTTGGCGGCGATCATGGCCGCCTCGTGGCGATTGTTCTGGACCCAATGCATGGTATCACCGAGCGCGCGCAAGGCCTTGACGGCGCTGGCCGGATCGCGCTTGACCCACGCGCTGCTGAAGCCGACCAGGTTTTGAAGGATGTACACGTTGTCCTGCCCGTTCCGATGAATGACATGGCCCCCCGACACCAGCGTCGGCAGCTTGGTGAGCCAAGGCTCCCACCCGAAGAAACAGTCGATGTCGCCGCGGATCATCGCCGGGATCCATTCGGGCTCCGCGAGATTAACGATCTTGATGTCTCCGGGCTTCAAGTGATACACGGTCTCGTACCGGTGCTCATACCAATCGCCGGCGCTGCCCAAGATCGTGGCGCATCTGCGTCCGACGAGGTCCTTCGGGCTATCGATACCCTTCACGGCGCCCACGCCGAGATCGCCCGTATTGACGATGTTCCGGCCGACCACCACGATATTGGCGCCCTTCGCCCGCATGCCGACGAAGCTCCATTCACCCCCATTGCTCATGCTCGCGGCGCCCGCGCCGACGGACTGCAGCGCGCCAAAGCCGCCGGAAAAGACTCTCAACTCGGCCTTGAGTCCGTACTTCGAAAAGAAGCCCTTCTCGACCGCGACGGGGTATTGAACATACGGCGACGCGAGACCCGACGCGAGAATGATGGTTGAGGTCTCAGCGTTGATCGGCGGGACACACGCAAATGCGACGCAGCACACTGCCAAGAGCAACGCCACACCGAACCGGTATGTCTTCATGCGGCCCTACCTCCTCTTTGGCGCACTGGAATGCATCGCAACTCGACCTTCCCGCTTGGCTACACTGGCCGGATTTCTTTCGAGTCCGTCGGGGCCCCAATGGACCTCAGTGGTGTATTGATAGAGATCCGCAGAGAAGAAGTTTTCCGTCAGCCGTACGGGCGACTCGTCGGCAAGATAACCTTCCGACCGGATGCTCAGCACC
>DASZAN010000216.1:0-54284 GCA_035945115.1 Allostellaceae bacterium | reverse complement strand
CGCCACCACCGCTTCAAGGGCGACACGATCGGTGGCGCTCAATCGAATGTTCCTTCGCTTGTGCATCCCGCAGACTCGCACAGGCGAGCCTCGCGGGGAATCCCACGGCGAATCGAAGTGTCAGATTTGATCCACTAGGATACCCCGCCCAGATGACCTGTTAGGGGATCGAACCGCTTATGAGGCTGTGGCCGCTAGACGAGCGGACCAAGGGTGTACATAGCCGGTGAGACTCCGTTTGCGTTCGAAGAGGAGAGCCGTTAACGGTCGTCTCGCCTGAGCGGATCGGAAGCCGCTCATCGAGAGCGAACGGCTTCTTCGGGAAGGACCTCGCGCTAGATAGAAGCATCGAAGTCTCACGGTTTCAGCAATCGTGCGCTTCCCATGCGCGTCTAATTGCACGGCGCGCCGGCATTTCAACATATCGCCACGTCATCTCCGCCATGGCCAACAAAATCAGCAAATAGAGTACGACCGACGTCAATACGCCGATGTGAAGTTCGTGAAGCACAATTAGTCGACGGAGGACCTGAGATGCCGCGAGTAGGATCGGTGTGTGGACCAAATAGACGGAATAGGATATCCGGCCGAGCCAAACGAAAATTCGTGCCGACAGGACATTGTGTACGACGCCCTCCCTCGTACCCCCGAGTGAAACAATGAGCGCGGCGGTTGGAAAAATCGCGAATTCGTAAGCGTTGACACATGCGATGAACACAATCACGGCAACACAGACCACCGGTAGCCAGTGCGGCAAGGGTCGCCTGTTAGTCGAATACCGCAGCATCGCACCAGCACCAAAGCCAAATAAGCCTCTTCCTATCGCCGCAAGCCCGACGGCCTTAAATCCATCTGTCGCCAACATCGAGAAATCGAAAATGACGAACAACAGCGCGAGTCCGAAGAGCTCCGCTTCGCCGAACCGGCGACGGATCACTTGCAGGACGGGGAATGTTAGATACGCGGCGAACTCAGAGTTCAAGGACCAAGTAGGGCCATTCCATCCCTGTAACCCGAACCAAACGTTGACGAGAACAACATGGTATGGAAGTGCGTCCCACGAAAAAAAGCTTTCATCTTCGGGATAGATTTCGAAATATTCCAATAGGCCGACGCCGGCCGCTAGCGCGCCAAGAACCACGAAGTGCAACGGAAGGACTCTCGCCGCTCGATGCAGAAGAAAGGTCATCGTCCTCGACTGCCGTCCGTAGGTTTCTGCCATGATATAGCCACTAAGAATAAAGAATGTGTCCACTGCGAAAGTAGAACCGCCTAGGACGATATTTGTTACGATTCCAGGCTCAGGCACGTTCAGCCAAACCCGCGCTGCGAGCGTTCCAAATAAGTGAAAGATAACGACCCACATCGCGGCGACGCCACGTATGCCCGTCAAGGGCAGAATCTCACTCTTCTTCGAGGGCATCGCGACGACGCCTGGCGCGACCAAAGTCAAGGACTTATCTCCGGAAGCATCGCGAGGCTGGAACGATTTACGCCTCCTGGCATGACTCATAAAACTGTTTCAAAACCAGCTGAGGCAGAACATCGCTACGACATCGCCGTAAATAGCGCCCAGGCGGAGCAATCTCGACTAATTGCTGACGAGTTCGGCCCGCAACAGGATGGCTCGGTCTATGTGCCGTAAAAACCGTTAGGTATCCGAACGGAATTGATCTACGGGCCTGTTCTTCCTCGGGTGAGGTAAGATCGCACGAAACGCTTTGATACGTTCTCGAGGCAGACAGACCATCGTCTCACTGTTCCAATCGAACTGGATGAGTTTGGCTTTTCGGCAGTTAGGGAGCGTGAACAATTCGTGTTCCGGATACAGACTGGCATGCAGTTCGGGCTCGTTACGAAAGCCACTCTTTTCTCTCTTTCCGACTAGTTCCATGAGAATTACCGGCCGGTCCGCGAGCAGGGTGTTCCGGAGTCCGAGCAGCGCCTGTTTCTCGTAACCCTCGACGTCTAACTTTAGAATGTCCACTCGTGGCAGCCCTTCTGCACGAACGAGATCATCACCGCGGCGGATTTCAACCGTTTCGTCTTTATGTTCTGCGAGTGTCCAAGTGAGTGACTTGGAGCCGGAATTGCCCTTAAAGCCCGACCCGAGCCGGCCTTGCGAGTCGACATCACCCAGCGCGATCGGGAACAGCAATAAATTTCGGATAGCATTGAGCGCGATATTCGCTGCGAACCGCTCTCGCGCCAACCGGGACGGTTCAAACGCCACCACGTGCGCTGCGCGGCGAGACATGAACAGCGCGTGCTGACCAACATTAGCCCCAACATCAAAATACGTTACTCCGCTTGTCGTCCCGCCCAGAACCCACGCAGCAGTCGCCAAGAAGTCAAGTTCTTGCGGACTATAGCTACCGAAGAAAAAGAGGTTCCAATCGACCAAATCGTTTAGCTGGCCGCGATAGCGCAGGCCATCAAAATTAACTTCGAAGTCGCGGGATCGGGGTCGCTTCAGCAATCGGTCCAGCCACCACACGATACCGCGAATGTGAGGGAGGGGAACGTGTCCAGCGGCCCGTAGAAGATGGTCACAGATTGATGGCATTTGGCCAGCCTCTTTGAAATGCAAGTGCAGCTAACGGCTGTGTCATTGCAGGAGGTTTGGAACCTATCGCAAACGAACATCTTCCTCAGTCGTTGCCACATGTTGCGCCATCTGCTACACCGGATGACCCACACATTACATCACGCAAGCCATGGCGTGGTGCGGGGTAGAATTGATCGGAAAGAATGCGGCGCGAGCCGACAGGCGTTCGAAAATCTCGTCGATCGAGATGCTACGTGGATTAGCCGCGGTCGCAGTGGCGTGGTTTCATTTAACGAACCAATACCCTTGGGGCCTCACACGCTACTCCGGCGCATACGGCTGGCTCGGAGTCCAAGCATTCTTTGTCATCTCCGGATTCGTTATCCCGTATTCTATGTTTCAACAGGGTTATAAATTGCGAGGCTTCTTTCAGTTTTTAGTCCGACGAATCATACGTTTGGAACCGCCATACCTCGTCAGCATCGCACTAATCATCATATTATGGGAACTATCAAGTCGTGCACCCGGATTCGAAGGAGTTGCACCACACTTCACGTTGCTTCAGATCCTTTTGCATCTCTTCTACCTTGTCCCGTTGGGCGCATCCGAGTGGCTTAGCCCTGTATACTGGACCCTAGCATATGAATTTGTATTCTACTCTTTGATGGGCCTGTCATATGCCTTCCTTATCAAACGGCACATTTTTTATACGGCTATAGGAGCGATCTTCGCATGCACAATTTCGACATTAATTTTTGACGTTCCCGATACTAATTTCCTGTTGTTTCTAATTGGGACCGCCGGAATGAGGTACTTCACCAAAACAGATGATCTTCAGATGACGGCGCTGGCGGTAGGATTCTCAGCGATTGTTGTCGCTCTTATATCGTCATCAGGAGCTGGCTTAATAGCAGTGTGTTCGCTGCTTGTCATCATGTACGTCCCAGTTGCTCAAACAAACCTGTTATTGTTCTTTGGCCGGATCTCGTATTCACTCTATCTGGTTCATGTGCCGATCGGTGGGCGAGTGGTCAATCTTGGAATGAAGTTCGGTTCTGGGGCGGTTTACGATTTTGCCCTCTCATGTCTGGCATTGGCTCTATCGATCTCCTTTGCCTGGTTATTTTTCATGGCGATTGAGCGACCAGCACTGATCTGGTCGAAACGACTTGTACCAAAGACGATGGGCTCTAGTAAATGATAATGTTCCTGACCGCAGGATCCGATTCGTGGATGACGGAGAGCAGTGTAGCTGCGAACCCTCAGCGGCTTTTGTTTTGAGACGAGGCCGGTAACCGCTTGATGATTGTCTCGCCGAGGCAAAGGGAGTCCATCTCGGTTCGCAAAAAACAATCTAGTGCCTCGCGGGGATGTTGCACCACCGGCTCGTTCTCATTGAACGATGTATTCAGCACCATCGGAACGTCAGTGAGATCACGAAACGATTCGATCAGTCGATAAAACCTGGGATTCGTTTGACGATAGACTGTTTGCAGCCTTCCCGATCCATCGACATGTGTGACCGCCGGGATTGTCGCGCGCTTGTCTTCGCGGACTTGAAAGACCTGCGTCATGAACGGGACCGCGTCGTCCTCTTCGAACCATTCGGCGACCGCGCTATCCAGCACTGACGGCGCAAAGGGCCGGAATGATTCTCGCCGCTTGATCTTGGCGTTTAGAATGTCCTTCATATTCACCCGTCGAGGGTCGCAAATGATCGACCGATTGCCGAGCGCGCGGGGACCCCATTCCATCCGCCCTTGAAACCATCCAACTACTTTGCCTTCGGCGAGCATCGCCGCCGTGCGACGGCACAGCTCGACCTCGTCGTCGACGTTCTCGATCATGCAGCCGGACGCTTCGATCGCCGCGTGACGCTCACTGAGCAGACCGGCAATTTCGGTGGGCGAGAACTGCGGTCCCCAATAGGCGTGGTCCATTACAAAGCAACGGGTGCCCCCCAATTTGTGCCACACAGCATAGGCAGCGCCAATCGCACCACCGGCGTCGCCAGCTGCGGCTTGTACATAGACACGCCGGAAGGGCGTCACGCGCCTTATTTTGCCATTAGCAACGGAATTCATCGCGCAACCGCCCGCGAGGGCAATGTCGGTCAATCCGGATTGTTCCTGCAGAGGGCGAATCAGGTGAAAGAACGCATCCTCGTACATCGCCTGGACTGAGCGAGCGATATCTCGGTGCCGGTCTTCGAACGGATCTTCGGGCCGGCGGCGCGGCCCCAACAGTTCCTCGAGCGCGGGAGAAAATAGGTCTTCAAATTCTGGTGCACCGGCCGCCCAGGTATATCCGATAGGCTCTCTATGATGTCGAAAATAGCTGAGATCGAGCGTGAAGATGCCGTTGCTCGGGAGCTGGACGATCTTGCGCATGGCACCCATTTGGGACGGAACACCGTAGGGCGCGAGACCCATAACCTTGTACTCATCACCATAGAAAGGGAAGCCAAGGTACTGGGTAAGTGCCTGGTAAAAGATTCCTAACGAGTGGGGAAAATGCACTCTTCCGTGAATCGCGATATCATTTCCTTCTCCTATACCCCAGGCCGCACTGGCAAAATCGCCGAAGCCGTCAACCGACGCGACAACCGCTTCTTCAAATGGAGATACGTGGAACGCCGACGACAGGTGAGCAAGATGGTGTTCGATGTTGTGGAATGTTCCGCGGAAGTTGTTGCCAGGAAAAGTTTCAGCGAGCAGTTTCGGGATATACTCGCGGTTGCGACGGTTTCTGATTCTGTTGAGTACGAGCCTGAAATCTGGTGCGCGGGTCAGCAGATACGCAATCTTTCGAAAACGATTGGCGCGGCTGTCCTGGTTTACCGCCACGTGGTCGATATCCGCCAGTCTGATGCCAGCTTCCTGCACGCAATAGGCAATCGATCGTGAGGGGAACCCAGCCCAATGTTTAACACGGCAAAACCGTTCCTCCTCCGCTGCGGCAATCAATCTGCCTTCACGGATCAACGCCGCGGAAGCATCGCCATGAAAGGCGTTGAGACCGAGTATGATCACCCTGTGTCGTTGCCCGGCTTGGTGCGACTGGTCAGTCGACGATTGATAATTTCGAGCGCGATCAACGCCTCGGCGATCACTCTCTGTAGGACGTAGGCCCAGCCAGGCCAACCGTCGAAGAGGCACCCCTTTACAAGAAGTGCATAGAAGAACACAGCAATTGGGGCGGGCCATGCCATAAGGCGGATCTTGTCGGTTCGTGTCACTGTAGCCGAACGAGCTTTGAGCAAGTAGGTGGCCTCATCACTCGCATACCGTTGCTGAGACGCCAACCACCGTGATAACGGCTTGCGATCATCGTGGTAAATCACTCCATTGAGTGGCAAAATCTCTCCCTCGAGAACCACTCGATGAGCGTGCCCTTCGTTCCGGTAGAAGGCGCCTTTCTTTCTATAGAGCACGATGCGTGGTGGATAGAGTGCCCCACGTAACGGCCGCCCGAACATCCGATAGACGAACCGGGCTTGATAACCGGCCGGCCCACTGTTCAAGGAAAGCGATTCAAATTCTTTAGCAATTTCGTCACTAAGTTCGTAGTCGGCATCGAGTGAAAGAACCCAAGGGCTGTCTACGTGTGCCAGTCCAAAATTGCATTGACTCGCAAAGTCTGCGAAAGGACGGTGAATGACCTCGACCTTCGGATGGTTGCGCAATATCTCGATCGTATCGTCGGTGCTCCCGCTGTCGATCACGACGATTCTACGCGCCCACCGCAGCTTCTCGAGTGTTCTGCATATGTTAGGCGCCTCGTTGTGAGTAATAATGAGCGGTGTGATCTGGTCCAACACGCGCGTGGCACCGTTGGCCAACATTTTGGATCAGGTGAGTCGGACGCTCGGAGGCGGTTCTGCCGTCCCCGTTAGCCAGCGGTACGTGTCGATCATATCGCGCGCAACGCGATCCCAGGAAAAATCCCGCGCCATCCAAGCCCGGCCCCTAAGGCCCATCACCCGGAGTTCCTCGCGCGGCATGGCAGTGGCATTTGCCAAAGCTGCAGCTAGGGGCGCGACCCCATGGTCTATCCACCAGCCGCAGCGTTCGACCTCTAATTTGCGCCAGGGCGCGCCTTTGGTCGAGATCGCCGGCATTCCGGTGGCGAGGGCCTCACCAATGGTGAGCCCAAAATTCTCGTTCATGGTCGGAAGCACGAACAGATCGGCGTCGCGAAAGACCGTTTCCTTTGCGTGGCCGTAAACAGGCCCCTCGATCGACACGCGCGCTAGCCGCAGTGATGCCGCCAGCGTCCCCAGTTTATCGCTGTGTCCGGCTTCGCTTGGACCGACAATCCTGAGCTGCCACCCCGGGCGCACGGGTTCAATTTCCGCCCAGGCGCGTACGAGCTGGTCGAGGCCCTTTTTTGGATGGATGCGGCCAAGGGCAAGCACAACGCGATGGTTTCCTGCCTCTCCACTGCGCTCGACAACAGGTGGGACATCTACACCATTCGGAATGATCGAGATCGGGTTGTGAAGTCCAAAACTGCGAATTTCCTGATATTCCTGTTCGCTTGTTGCATGAATGCATGCAGCTCGGCGTATCGGCGCACCCTGGAAAATTCGCCAAAACGCTTGCTTTTTCATCCGAGAAAATCTGAGCGCTGCCGGGCTCAACATGCCACGCGGCGAAACGACAAGCGGTCTTCGTGAGCGCACCGCTATCCATCCAGCTTCGACATTGGGCATCAGCCAAAGACCGTGGTTATGAATTACGTTTGCACTTGCGGCTCGATTGCGAAGTGCACGTGAGAAATCCGTCGAGCTCCGCAAACCGCGCAGAAGCGGCGTGTGAGCGTAATCCCATGCAAAGCGATAATCGAAAAAACCCCGACCAGATGTCTTGCGCAAGGCATCCTCATTGCCAACCGAGAGCAGCGTCGCCTCGGTACCGACAGCCGCGAGCGCCTCGCATAAACGCGGCACGCTGTAGGAAGGTCCGCCAAATGCTGGGTCGAGTCCGCCGATGATGTGGATGACACGAAGCCGGTCGATGCTGTTTGGTGCTGCGCCGTCTGTCGTCAAGCCGATTCCCTCGAGGATCATCAGATTGCAAGACGCCAACCTAACAATTTCTAAGCTTTCGGTCGCTCTCTTACCTGCGCAGTTGTCGAGTATTGCGCAGCCGTTGCGTTACCTCGCTCTGACCTCGAAGTAAAATCTAGGAGCCGCAGCAGCAAGATAAGATGAGCCCCTAGGAACGCAGCGGCCGCTGCAACGATGATCTCAAGCAGATTTCCACCTGGCTGCAACAGTGTGAGACCCGGCATAGCCCGAAGCACCAATCCGCGTGTGTCGCTCGACGCAAGACTGCGCATGATCCCGCCATCCAGTCGCATCAAGACGAACCCGAGCAATCCGAAACCGATTACTAACCCTGGAACACCAAAGTTAATATAGAACTCGAGTACCTGGCCCGCACCGACGCTTGTTCCTTCATCGAAGTGTATTCCTGTGAAGTCGCTGACGACGTCAAACCCTCCGCCAATCGACGGTTTGTCGGGCCAGATCGCGCGCGGAATTAGTGCCCAGATTGGGACCGTCGCGCCGTATGCAAAATCAGACCAACCGCTTTCGTGGCGGCCAATTGCAAGACCAACGAGAAAATTCTGGTTCAGACGATCATCAATCGCGGCCATGTGAGCCTGCGACTCGAAATCGATCAACTGAAATTGCGTGATAATTGTCGAGACACGGTCGATCCGGTCGACGAGCGTCGAGTTTTCGCGCCATACAATGTCGCGTATGCCCGTTCGCTGCCCCATATAGGTAACAAAGAGCGAGAGGCCCAGGTAGATGACCAGCGGTGCGACGAGATAGAAGGTGGTCCGTCGTCGGGCGAGCACAAAGAGAAACGCAATGACGCCTACAACCCAGTTCATGCCGTAGCCGAGGTAGCCGCCGGTAACCAGGGTCGTGAGGGGAAGCAAGGGAAGCATTGCAACGACCGAGACATTGCGCCGCTGATCCGCCTTGGCGCCATACAGCATGAGCCAAAAACCAAGAATCAACAAAGTCGCAAACGCCGAGACCACAGAAGTGAGCGACGGCACTGCGAACGAAAACGGTATGAATATGAAATAGGTAAGGGCGCCAGCTGCAATTGCGCGCCGGCCCACTCGTTCGAAGATACGTGACCGCTCAGGTAGCGAAAAACGCATTAAGATCGCACGCTCGCGAGAGATCCCGCGTGCGAGCACGGCGCCGGCGACAAACGCCGTCATGCCTAGGATTGTCATCTCAAAGCCTAGGCGCGAAATGTCGCGGTTGCTGAGAGGTACGTCAGAGGCAGTGAATATGAACGCTCCGGGGACGTGGATCAGAGACAAGCCAATAAAATAAGCCAGGGTCAGCGCTCCGCCGCTGCCCGGACGACCAATTGCTAAAGCAGCAAGAATAATTAGAAGCGCGGCCCAGCCAAGGAGCAGATCTATCATCGCGTCAGAACCGTCTCGTCGACAAAGCTTTACCCAGATAGTTGCTGCAGGTAGTGGCTAAATTTACAAATGAAAGGCAGGCCAGCCCGAACTCTCTGGGTTCAGAGTGTTGCGCGCCGATGAGCGCAACCGCCAGCGGGAAATCGGTGTATCGTGCAGCTGGGCTGAGCGTCGCGATAAACGATGACGCCTGTAGATAGCCGCGTTAGAAAGTACATCAATTCTTCATAATCGCGGCGTTATTCAATCCATCGCCCGTACGCTTAACACGGTACCCATGGCGCTTCAACAAATCGACGGCTGCTCTCTTGTCCCCCCGTGAGAGATGCCGTTGCTCATACATGACGAGGGAAGGCCGATGTGTCGGAAAATCAATTTGTCTGAGAATCTCGTAGTCATATCCCTCTGTGTCGATGAGGACGACGTTCAAGCGGCGGACTCCCGCCTGCCGGATCAAGGTATGAAAGGTTAGGCAGGGCACTGTATCACTTGCGAAATATCGCGTAAACTCTTTGACATGCCGTTCGATAACTTCTCGTTTTAGCGAACCAAGAGCGCCCATCCACTGCGGCGCGTCTTCGACGCTTCGCCAAAATTTTACCTCGCCATCATAGTTGGCGATCGCCGCTTGAACAAACGTGAGTCCCGGAACACCTGCATAGTTCTCGACCAATCTTTGAAACATCGCCGTTACCGGTTCGACTAACACCCCTTTCCATCCTCGTTCCAACACAAACGACCGCAAATGGTCACCAGTCTTCCCGTCATGGGCTCCGATTTGGACGAAGAAGACCTCATCAAAGGAGCGATCTACCAATCTCAGCATCTGTTCTTCCGTGGGCAGTAAATAGGTGAGCGCATTTCGCCACGCCAGGGTCGGTGTGTGATAAAGCCCGCGTGTGACACGATAAAATGCGGGCGCTCGGCGCTCAGTTATTGTCTTAGCTAAGGCGAAGCGCATCGGTTTTCGAGGTGATTCCTCAGGGTACGAAGCGGGTAACGGTCCGGATTTCATCAAGGCACTCCCGAGAGAAAGAGTTTGATGCGGCTGAATTGACCGGTGTCATCATCCCACAAGTGGCCCGGTTTGGGCGAGATTCTCTAGGTTTTTTTACCAAGACATCATTACTCACCGACGTACCCCCGCTTCTCGGCGCCTTCATTGCGCTCGCCCTAGAAGGTCTAGAAAAGAGCCTTTTCCGCCGACCACCGCTCAAGTGCGGCGATCTGTGCTTCGTCACTGCCGACCCAGCGATCCGCCTCGCCAGCCCCGCTTCGAGACGCCCGAACGCCGCCCATCTGTCCGGCCCCAAGGACTCTCCAATGGCGGGTCGAAGTTATCTCGCACTGCGTAGATGCGGCCGCAGCAATTGGCTGAGGAGTGTTCTAATTTCTCGTGTCGATAACGTCGAGATGATCCTTCTTTTCAGGTGCTTAAACGCGTCGACAAATTGAGGATTCTCTGTTAAGTGATCTACTAGGCGTTCGAGGAAATTTTCTTGCGAGTAGTAGTGCAAATAGTGTTCTTGCGCGCAAGCGCCCATCGCCTCGGGATTTGGCACGCCGCTTAATATGTCTGGTATGAATTTAACATCCTTTTCGGCCACGCGGACTGAGCATTGCTCCCACGGCACATAAGGCGGGCGGACCCACGGATCGCTAATGATGACGGGAACCCTCCCGGCTCTCATTGCTTCGAACAGTCGCACGCTGGATGCACCAATTCCACGTGGACAGAGCACAAATAGCGACTCGCGCAGCAACCTGTTGTAACTTTTCACACGATCGAAGTTAGGTATCCTCGCTTCTGCTTCATCCACATCAAAACAAGGGGTGCTGGGGGAGGAAAGCTGCAAAATCTGCCGCCGCAAAGGGTGGGTCGACGCGCGACCCAAAAAGGAATATAAAAATCTCGCCTGACAAGGGTCCGATAAATTAGTACAGGTCTCTGGGAGTAAGTACGACCAAGAGTGCGCCCAGTCGTATACGCGCGTTAGAGAGCAGTAACACCCCGGGATGATCGGAAAGGGCCAATCACTTTCGGAGAACATGAAATGCGTCGAACGTGGGTGGTTCTTAAGTAGTCGGCGAATTAGATTGATATCTGAAATGCCGAAATAGCCGCTCTCCAAATATAATATAATATCCGCTTCTTCAGGAATCCGGGAGAAACTGTAGCGTGTCTGGCAGTGTGAGGGGATGATGCGAAATGCTTTCGAGAGCGTGTCGCTTCTCTCGCCACGCAACGAAGTGAGGTGAACCGTCAGGCGCTTTTCCATTCTAAGAAATTGGTCCAGCGAACGCGCCGATTTTTCCAGTCAAAGAGCGGAAGAAAGGAGAGGTGCGTTCTCAAGCGTGTAACGAACGATCTTACGTCTAACGGAGAATTGTTGAAGAGTTTACTCTTCTGCCTCGCGTCCGCGTGCTAATCGTGGAGAGCGCGGCCTCGATTCCGTCCACCGCCACTCCGAGTCTGTAAGCGTGGGATTTTGCGGCGATCACCTCAGGCCTCGGGGGACAGTCGAGAATGGCGTGCAGAGCTCCGGCCAGATTGGCGATGTCGCCAACTGGGAAAACGCGACCCGCCATCTCATCAACGGCGAGATCCGGTGCAGCTCCAACCGCATCGGATAGGATGATGGGTCGACCGCAGGCCAGCGCCTCATTCGCAACGAGACCCCAGGTCTCGCGCGCGTCCGACGGCAACACCAACACATCTGCTGCAGCATAAGCACACGGCATTTTGGTCTGATTGCAAAATCCTAATGCGTGAATGGAGACTTTCAGTGCACGAGCGGCCGCGAGCATCTCCGCTTCAAGCGGACCCGTTCCTGCGACGATGATCTGTATTTCGTGACCCTCACCTTTTGAACGACCAGCCGCAGCAATTAGGTCGAGGGGGCGCTTATAAGGCACTAGTTTCCCGGCAAAGAGTGCCACTTTCGCGTCGGGCGCAATGTTGAGTTGCGCTCGCAGCTCGCGACGCGCTTGGTCCGTCGCGCGGGCGGCAAACCATTCCGCATCGATGGAGTGGGGTGAAAAAAACATGCGGGTCTTCGGGTAGTGGTAATGGGCCCAGTAGAGACGGGAACGCTTGCCCACATAAAGTGCGGCATCGAACAACCGCAGAAACATAGGATAGGCAATTACCTTTCCGGCCTTCCGGAGTGCTGATCGAGGGGTATCGAGATGACTGTCGCCGCGCGCAAGTACTGGTAATCTCAGCCGTTTAGCGGCAAAAATTGCCTGGAGATATGCCTTGAAATGCCACCCCTGTACTAGTACCGCATCGAAATGTCCTTCGGTCAACCGCAATCCGATCTCGGGCGTATCACACGCGAAAAATTGGTCTAAACCTGGTCGCCTAGCGACATTCCGCAGCCATACATGTACGTATCCTGAAAAAAGATCTGCATCCCAGTCGAAACCGATCCCGAAACCTGCTTTTGCTTGGTCCGCGGCCGTCGCCCGGTGAGCAAAGAAGACCGTGAGATCGCAGCGCCTCGCGAGTTCGCGGTACAGCGGCACGAAATACTGAATCGGGTGGGAAGCTACGACAGCGAGTCGCATAAATCCGTATGACACTTGAAACGTTCAGAGGCAGCATCTAGCGCCAATGCTAACTTGCGGGCACTTTCTCGTGCCGAGAAAGCTTCGAAACTGGACCAGTTGATCCGCTCCGGGATGTACTCCGAATTGCGCACAAAAGATGCCAACTTGGAAGCAAGCTCCTGCGGTTCCGGCAAGGCTGTCTCGCTTAAGCGAACGACAACCCCGGCGTTGCTCTTATCGAGAACTTGAAGAGCGGTGCTTGCCTCATGGAGAAGCGCGAATACAGGTCGTCTCGCCTGGATCGATTGATAAACCTTGGACGGTGAGTAGTGCCGCTCTGTTGAGCCAAGGATCAAAATTGCCGAAGCTTGGGTAAGATGCGAGAGGACGTCGACGTATGAAACGCGTTGCGGATGTTCAGTTACGATTGAATGCAAGCCAAACGGTACCGATCGGGGAAGAATATTGTACCCCTTAGGATCCATGGATGATCTTCCAGTGCCAACGAAATGAATGCGTAGACGTGAAAAGACGTCGGGACTTTCGATCTTCATGTGCGCCAGAGCTGCGAAAAGGCGATTAAGGACTCCTTCCGCTCTTGGTAGCAGTACCCCTGCGTAAACCATATGAAAGGCGCCGTCATTCGGATCAAAAAGATAGGGTGGTCGCGGTCTGGAGGCTATAATTTCAAAGTCCCTAGCAGAATTGCCCAGCGGCATAGCGGCGGTGACTGTCTGAGCATGGAGATGCGGATTCCTCTCGAGCACTCCCGAATAATACCCCTCTGTAATTCCGGTGATGAGGGAGGCATGGCGAACGGCCCAGGGCTCTAGTGTCTCGCCCATCTTCAAGGATGTCCACGCTTTGGTAAATCGTCGCCGAGCTTGCGGCGCCTCGTGGACCCAGGGATCTTGAAAATCGATGCCGAACGCGATTGGTTGATTCCTGAAGATCAGCTCGCCGAGTATAGCGGAAAAAAAAGAAGGAACCGTGATATGTAAGAAGTCAATTTTCACTTTGCGAATGAGTCGGCGAAGCGCAGTCAGGTGCCAGGGCAAACCACGGATTCCGATATCTCCTACCAGACGCAAAGGCTTCGTCGGAAAGGCGGGCGTTCGAACGATCTCCAGAGCTGGGTCGAGCAATTCGCACAGCTCCCAATCGGGAGTCTCCTCGTAATACCGCCAATGTGTCGTCACTACGACAGGTTTCCACCCAAACTCGTGCAGATATTGAGCCCATAGCCGCGGACGATGGACGCTAGCGAAGTTGCTAGGCGGGAAATGCGCCGAGAAGAGCGCTACGCGCTTCATAGTGGAGGGCGCATTACTTGATGCGTGCATTGTTTTATAAGACCTAGAAGGATTGTCTTCTCGACATTCCAATTGAGACGCGTCTGGCCTAGGTCAAACGCTGCCGCACGAGCGCGGGCGAGAGCAGCCATATCACCTAGAATGGAATCAAGCGCGGACGCCAGGCTATCGGCATCGTTCACACGATACAATTTTCCCGCCTCGCCCATCTGCGATGCGAAGACGCTATGCGCGGGAATGTCCGACATGACGATAGGCACGCCGGCCAGGATATAGCTAAAGAGCTTGTTGCCCAATGCGATTCTATTGTTAGGAGTGTGACCTGGCTCTCCTGACAGCCCCAAATCATAGGGCGCGGCTAGGTGCTCCATCTCACCTGGCGGCGCTGGAGGTAGAACTTGCAGCTTGTCGACGACACCGGCCTCGATGGCGATCGCTCGCAGTCGTTCGAGAAAGCCTGACGCCGGCGACCCACGCAAATATAGATGCGGCCGCGTCCGTGCGCGGCCGATGGCGAGCACCGCACATTCGAGGCCCCGACCCGGTCCGATCGTTTGCGAAAACCAATAAACGGAGGGACCGGGCACAACCGTCCCTGCCAGAGTGGGTGCGTTGGGCGCGCGTGACCGCGGAAAGACGTTGAGCACGACCGTCGGACGGCCAACTCCATATGCCCGCACATAGGCGTCGGCAATGCCAGGCGAAGCCGCGGTGATGTAGGCACAACGGTGGAGGTAGCGGCCCTCAAGGGCGTAGGTTATGCGGCGTTCAGGCTCGTGCTCGGGGTCGTCCGGCCAATCGCCGAGATGAAAATCCTCTGCATCGAAGGCATACTGCGCGCCTTGTTGACGGGCCGCGATTGCAGCTGCTGGCAGCGCAGCCGGATAGTGGGCGATGTAGAGATCGGCCGGAATGCGCTTGGCCGCTGAAATCAGAGGTCCCGTAAAGGCACTTGCGCCGCAATCGGCGAATCGCGCCCATCCGGTAACCCAAAACGCGCGCGCATGAGTCATCTGACGAAAGCGGTGAAACCAGCGAACGCGTCTCGATCGCAAGTCGAGACGATTTACGCGCCATGGCGATTTCGCCAGCACTGGCTCATCGAGGGAATCCACGGCCGCAAGGGTGCGCGTCGCGATAACGGTAACATCGTTTCCCTCATCATAGAGCGCCTGGGCCTCCTTCACTACCCGGGGAGTTGAGCTGAGCGCGCCTGGCGTTAGGATACAGATGCGCACTAGATGGTGGCGATCGTGCCAAAGCAACCGACGACTGGCGCGGACCAAGTCATTGGCTTTCCCACAGTTGCCTCGGACTTGTATGCCGTCTAAGCGAGGAGCATGTTTATTAGGCGCTTCACGTAACCCTGCTCGCTTCAGAATTTTCGAAAGTCAGCTAACCTCGGAACCGATCTCAGGCCCGAAGTCTACCGTGCAGCCGGATTTGGAGAGCCCCTGGCTCACCTTTTCTACCATCATCCGCCGATAGTCTATCCATTGCCAGCGCTTCGCAGTTTCGAGCGCACCGAACCGCATTTGATAAAGCGCATCTCTGTTGTCCAGGCACCATCGTAACGCTTCAACTAATGCATCGCTGTCGGCTGCTGGAACGATCAATCCGTTTCGGCCGTGTTCGACAAGAGCGCTTCCACCGGCTTCTTCTGTAGTAATGGCCGGTAGTCCTCGCGAAAACGCCTCCGTGATCACCAATCCAAAACCATCCGCCAATGTTGGAAAGACCAAGACGTCGGCTTTTTCGAACGCCCCGAAAAGGTCTTGTTGAGGGATCGATCCAATGATCTCAAGCCCCTCTGGAATTGGCCTCAAGATGCGTTCTGGCAAATCGACGCTGCCGTAGACCACTGCACTTGCATGGATCCGTCCGCGCAGCATGCGCCATGCGTTGATAAAATAGTGCGCACCCTTTCTAACACTAAGAGTTCCTGCCCAGATCACGGACAATGGCTCGTGGACGTTTGGGGGCGCCTTGGTTATCGCCGTGATCGGCGGAGGTGCGCCCAACGGTACGACGACGATCTTCCCGGGATCCGTGCCATTTCGGACATGAGATCGCTTCGTTACCTCCGAATTCGCGACGATCACGTCGGCAAGATCGATTTCTGCCCTTCTACGTTCATAGCGAGGAGTAAACCGACTCGCGAAGTAGCGATGATGCTCGGTCCGAAGTTCCGGGAACCGCAATTCTTCACGTTTCTTGATCTCATCAAATTCCTTACTATCGGTTGACGGCATCCCTAAGATTGTAGCGATGCCTCTGCGCCTCGCCTGCTCGAAGGTTGACCTTGCTGTGTATTCGAACGCGTGAACCGCATGAATTCCATCGAGATGTCGTTGCGCTACATGCCGGTCGAATCGATGCGACATGAGGTCCCACGCCAGATCGGCGTAGATCGGATTCGTGGTAACCCTTGACAGCGAAGTGCGTAGCACATCCAGCCAAGGGTGCGAAACGACCACGTCTGGCGGCACTAGAGTCACCGCCCGGCGAGCAAGCTCTTTCGTGAGGCGTTCCCTGAGACGTTTTGGAAGCGGCGCCCCGAACCATTTGATGGTTCCCTGATTGAGGACGAGTCCCGTTACGAACGCCGCGAGCGCGCTCCTCTCGTGAAAAGCCCGCGCGGCCTGCTGCGCGTCTATCAGATTTCCGGGGAAACTGACAACCACGCGCAAACGGTTAGGCTCGTCCATCGCTAAGGGTGGGATCAAGCATTTCCAAGTAGACCCTTTCATACGCGTCGACCATTCCTCTATCGCTAAACAGCCGCTCCGTGCGTGCACGGCATGTCGCCCGGCTGATCGCTTGAAGTCGATCGACAGCGACGACGAGGTCGTCAACCGTCTCACCGATGAAGCCCGTCTTGCCGTGCTCGACAATCTCCGGGACTGCGCCGCGAGCAAATCCAATTACAGGTGTTCCGCACGCCATTGCTTCCACCATCACCATGCCAAAAGGTTCTTCCCATAAAATGGGCATCAGCAGAGCGCGTGCGGACCCGAGAAGCGTGTTTTTTGCGATATCGTCCACTGGCCCTACATATGTGACCCAGCGGCTATCAACATGCGGCCTGATCTCAGCGTCGAAAAATGATCGATGTTCGCGCGAAACGTTACCTGCGATAACGAGTGGCACCCGCGCCTGGCGAGCTATGGCTATCGCAAGATGCGGGCCCTTGACCTTTTCGACCCGACCAAGAAATACGAGAGGGGCGTCGGGCCCAGGATTCGAACGGAAGTCGTATGTCTCGAGCGGTACGCCGTTAGAGGTGAGGCGCCACGTTCCGATATCCGCGACACCGCGCATTAGATGCCTGCTGATTGCCGAAAACCACAATGTGCCTCGCGATAGTCTATGACCCAGCCGCACAGAGCGACGTGAAATGTGGCGGTGATAGGTCATGAGCTTGGGTATCGACATGGGCAGGAATGGCGTGAGGTACGCCACGCGTGAAGAGCTATGCACCAAGTCGAAGCGCCCAGTAAGGACATGGCCGCTGAGTGTGGCAGCATTGAGCGCGGTGTGCATCTTTGAGCCGCTCGTGCTACCCGGCCATCCGACGAGGCGGCCGGCCGTCGCAGAATCAGGATGAGCAAAAATTGTAACCTCATGCCCGCGCCCAACGAGTCCCTTGGCCAGCATGTCGATAATCCTTTCAATGCCGCCGTAGCGAAGCGGCGGCACTGGAAGCTCGGGATCGACAGTCAGCGCGATGCGGAGGGCCGTTCTTGTCAAAGCGTGTGAGCGTCTGCGCAGCAAAGTGCACTATAGAGTGCCGCCATTTCGTTCGCGGCATCGCGCATCGTCCGGACCTTGACTGGTCCGGTCCTCGGCCGCCTTGCGTGAGTAGTTGCCATCGCGGTGATCGCGTTCGTCCAGGCCGCCACATCGCCGGGAGGGACAAGTAGTCCCTCGCGCGGCTCCTCGACGAGCTCGGCTATGCCACCTAGCCGCGAACCAATAATGGGGAGACCAGCGGCTTTGGCCTCAAGCACAACTAAGGGCCCAGTCTCCAACCATAGTGATGGGACCACCAGAGCATCTGCTTCGGCCAACTGTCGTGCCAAGGTTTCACGGGGCAGTGGCGGAAGGATTGTAATCCGACGGTCGTCCGCTGTAAGGCTGCGTATATGTGCAGCATACGCAAGCTCCTCCGCGCCCTTCCCGACTCCGTGCACAGAAAGTGCTACCGGGATATCAGGCGGAATGCCGGACACGGCGCGCACCAACACATGGACGCCCTTCACCGGATGCCAGCGACCGATATAAAGTAGACGAAACGGGCCATCCGAGGCCTCTGCTCGCCCCGAGGCAGCGTGAATCGCCTGGTCTACAAATTCACAATCAACGCCTTGACGGATTAGCACGAGTTTCTCTGTCGGAACACCGTTGCTAACCAGCGCCTCAAAGAGCCATCTGCAAACCGCCACGATCCGGTCAGCATCCGCCATTGTGCGCGCGACTTCTTGCTTTCGGAGTTCACCGCGCGCGCGCGCGGAAAACGCGGTTGCTGCCCGGCCCATGGGCAGCCGTCCCATCGCAGAGCTCAAGGCGGGAGAAAGTGCACCGAGCGAACGCGCGATAAATCGCGGCGCACCGTGGCCCTGGGACCAGCAGGCCCCGCAAACTCTTGGATCGATCCTCCCGTCACACGCGTCTTGACCGAAGCGCATCATCGTGCCACGTAGACACAAGTAGTTCGGCGTGTGAACGGTGAGGACAGTTTTGAATCCTGCTTCGCGGGCAACACTAAGATGTGCGGCTCCTAGGCCGCGTGTCCACGAATGTTGATGATAGATATCTACCTTCTCCTCGGCCAGAAGGTGTCGGAAACGTTCGATCTCGGCGTCCGGGATCTCTCCGCGCAGTTCGGCACGTGATGGGTAAGTGTTGATAGGAAAGGTACGTACTTTTGTTCCATCGAATTCATACTCATCAGGCTCGTTCGGGCCAAATGGCGCTATGATGCGCGATGAGATGCCGAGCACCCTTAGCTCACGAACGAGGCCGCTCAGGTATACCTCAGTACCGCCAAGATGACTCGGTGGATACCAAGCACTTGCCTGCAGCACTGAGATCATCGTATTACCGTCCGACGACGCGAAGAAGGTGGCGCGCCCAATTCAGACCGAGGACGCGGGCGAGGAGTAGAGAAATGAGTGAGTGACGGCTGAACTGTCCCGCAAGCATGCGTTGACGATTTGCTGCCTCGAAGAATTCAGGGTGAGCCACTGCGTAAAGCCCTCGTGCGGCGTTCTCGAAGATCTCGAAGAGCGCATTGACCTGTTTAGGCGATAACGGACCACGCGTTCGCCACAAGGTTTCGATTTGCTTTCCGTTCAGAAGGACGTCACGCCAGAATAGTGCAGGATCGCGCCGTGACAGGCTCTCGGGAAGTCTACGATACCATGCGCCGACGTGGGGCGAATAAGCGAAGCGAGCTCCGTGGTAGGCGGCATCAAAGAGAAATCGCGCATCTTGGATCACCGGGAGATCTTCCCGGAATCCGCCAATTTTTTCCACCATTGGACGGCGATACATAACCGCTGCGGTCGTTGCCCAAACATGCGTGGCGCACGCGATCTCCCCGTCGGTTGCGAGCGCGGACGTGTCCAGAGATTTTACCTGCTTATCAGGGATGGTTTGACCCCAACCAATAATATCCTGCCAGTCGCAAATGATCACGTCGGCACCGGTCGCATTTGCGGCATCAAGGCGTTTCTTCAGTGTTTCCGGCAAGAGAACATCGTCCGAATCCAGAAAGACGAGCCATTCACTGTTGGTTTCGGCAATTCCGAGATTGCGTGCTGCCGAAACTCCTCGATGTGGCCTACTCAGAATACGCGTAACGGATCCGAACCGACGGACGATGTCCATCGAAGCGTCAGTCGAGCCATCGTCGATAACAAGTACATCGAGATCGACGCCTTCCTGTGAAATCGCACTTTGTATTGTCTCACCGATCGTTTCGCTCGCGTTGAAACACGGAATTACGACAGATACAGAACCTAGTTTTGGGGCAAGAGGTAGGCGTCTCATCAGGGCGTGTACTCATAAACAATCAGGGCACAGCGCCCTACCAGATGTCCGCAATCCACACGAATGTGTTGCAAAACTCTGTTGAGTCGCGTCGCGAACCGTGATTCCGTTGGTTTGAGACGGGGATCAGGGGGCGTTGGATGATACGGCGGTCGTGCGCAAGGTCACGCGTGATGTCCACGAGGATATACGTGACCACGTCCGCGCGCTGGCCACGACGGAAAGCTTCCAGCAGTCACGTCACGACGGCGCAGAACCTGAGGCGACTGGCCAAACTTCGCTGGCACGCCCCGCCAACTGCGGGATCTGCCTGCCCAGCCTAGACTTATGCCCGGCAGCCCGGCGTGAGGCGGCAAATCCGCAACTCTCGGTCCGGACCGCCAAGAAAAACCGAGTTTGACAACACAATCCACATAGATGCGGACCAGCAACGAATTGGGAGCAAAGTCGCAGAAGTGCCACAATCGGCTGTGAGCAATCGCAGCAAAGCAACCTGTCTATTCGATCACATCGTGGGCGCGCACAATGGCGTGCTGTGCAGCTTTAATGGGCTTGCACCATCAGCTCGCCCCTTCGGCTAGGCGCCGTCGCACCTGCGAGACATCGTGGATTGCGAAAAGGTTCTCGTGGCTAAGAAGGTCGATCCGCGGCACGATAGTCAACGTGCTGGCTGCAGCATCGAAGCGATAAAGCGAATAACCATAGCCCTCGAGCAGCGCCATTACGGCGCTATCCGAGAGGCCGCGGTTATAAACCTGTTCATTGAACTCAAGCTGGATCACATCGATCCGCCGTTCAGCCAGCATCTGCCGCCCACCAGCCAATACGAGCTGTTCGGCACCCTCGACATCGATCTTCAGGAAGCTGACCAGCGCGATGTTGTTCTCGGCGCAATAGCTATCGAGCGTGATGGCAGGAACTTTAATATATCCTTCGCTCGTAGGCTCGGCGAGGATAATATGGTTTAGCCCGTCGTTGCCTTGTGAGAAACGGATGGTGCCGGCGCTGGCAGACAGTGCGACGGGCGCAATCTTGACCCGATCGAGACCGTTCAGTGCTAACTGCTCGTGCAGGCGTGACAGGTTCTTTGGGTCTGGCTCGACCGCGACAATGCGCCCATGACCCGATAGCGTGTCGACGAACTGCGATGCCCACAGCGTATAAATGCCAAGGTTCGCGCCAACGTCGAGGAACGTGTCGTTTGCGCGCAAATACCGGCGCATAAAATGGAATTCGTTCCAGTCCATTACGACGTTAAGGATGAGCCACATTGACCCGTCGGCGTCTGGATAGCAGCGGATTGTGCGCGTGCCCCAGAACTCAAGATCGCGCGCTCTCCCGCTAAGCCTGAGCGTGTGCCAACGGACGAGCCGAACGAGCGCCGTCACCGGTCGTTCGCGGTTGAAAGGATGAGCGTAGAGCCGGTTCAGCCAGCCCCGCAACCGGTGAAAAAGGCCCAACTTTCTAACCACGCTAAGCTTTGGTCTTCAACTCAGGCCATCCGATCATGGAATTGAGGTTTCGTCTATGTGCGCAGCAAAAGTTTCGAACCGCGAATGACCGAGTTGGGTCAAACTGCGACTTCGCTGTTACATCTATGCAGGTGCGCATTGGGGCTGACAGGAGACATCTGCGGGCCAATGCCGTTGTCGTTTATGAGTACACGCTCTAGTACGAGGGTGGTCGATGCGTCCGAGGAATTTATAATTCGACTACGCATGCACTGAGCGATTTGGCATCGGGATATCTATGTCACCAGCGAACGAGGCGACGGTCGCGACTCCAGACTTTCATTTGAAACGGGAAGAGAAGACATGTCCCACTGATGCTGTATTATCAGTGGTCCCTCGGGGTAGCCGCTCATAGTAGGCTCGCCGTCCACATCATACACATCGATCGTGGCGGCGTCCGGAATCCAATCGATCAAACCTATACCGTAGTGCGCTAGGCCAACGCTGATTAAATATTGCCCCGGCATCAGCGGGAACGAATGAATGCGACAGTCGACGAAATGATCACCGATACGATTCATCGGCTGAAGTCGTCGCGGATCGGTTTCGAATTTAGCAAGCGTACCTCCAAATGGAGTTCTAACAGACAGAATCACTGACCCGTGTGGCAAGGCCTCCCGACATCTAATCCAAATTCGAAAGATTATCGCTTCAGAACTAACCACGGCCCTTTTTGGCATCAAGTCATTGCCGAACATTTCGACACGTGTGACAAAATCCGAGGTGCGATCAAATTTGGTGTTGACATATAGAACGTTATTTGCGGTGGATGATGTTTTATGAGCTGCGTTAGTTGTGTATGCGCTGATCGCTTGATCTATCGTGGAGTCTAGCAAAAGCTGACCGCTCGCAAGCACTAAGCCACGACTACAAAGTGATGAGATACTATGCAGGTTATGGCTTACGAGCAGTACAGTTCTGCCGGCTCCTGCTACCGAGGATATCTTGCCGATGCACTTTTTCTGAAATTCAGAATCTCCCACCGCCAGTACTTCGTCTACGATTAAAATCTCTGGCTCAAGATGTGCGGCCACCGCGAAGGCGAGACGAAGATACATGCCCGAAGAGTAGCGCTTCACTGGAGTATCCAAGAACTTCTCGATCTCGGAAAAACCCACGATTTCGTCGAACTTGCGTCTAATTTCGCTGCGACTCATGCCGAGAAGGGCGCCATTGAGGTAGATGTTCTCCCGCCCAGTCAGCTCAGGATGAAACCCAGTGCCGACTTCGAGCAAGCTAGCGACTCGTCCGTGAATAGTGACGCGGCCTTCGCTCGGCCCTGTGATACGCGAAAGAATTTTGAGCAGTGTGCTCTTTCCGGCGCCATTGCGGCCGATAATCCCAATCACCTCGCCACGCTTCACCGCAAAGCTCACATCCTTCAGCGCCCAAAACTCCTCTACCGTATTGCCATCCACGAACGGGCGACCGCGCGATAGGTCTGTCGCCTTTCGCCAGACGCGCAGTACGCCGTGTGCGACGACATCCCGCAAAGCGACATAACGCTCGCGATCGGCGCGATGACCGATCAAATATTTTTTGCCAAGTCGCTCTACGCGTATAACGATATCGTCCCCCATCAGATCATATCCGCGAAACCGCGCTCCGTGCGTCGGAAATAAGAGACACCAAGCCAACAAAAAAACCCAACCACCGCAATACTAACCAAAAAACCGGGCAAGTATATTTGGCTCTCCCCACCCAATACGCACCAGCGGAACCCATCGATCACGCCAACCATTGGGTTGAGACTGTACCAAAAGCGCCAATTTTCCGGCACGACAGCGCTTGAAAATCCGACCGGCGAAATGTAGAGGCCGAGCTGTGCGATAAAGGGAATGATATAACGGAAGTCCCGGTACTTCACGTTGAGCGCGGTGATCAAGAGCGCCGGCCCCAAGCTCGCGAGGACGGCCATCGCCAGGAAGCCCGGCAGCAGTGCAATGCGCCAGCTTGGCGCGAATACATACCAGAACATTAGCCCGATCAATAGTATGAGGTTTATGGCGAATTCGATCAAGGCCGCAACGGCAGTCGACGCCGGGACGATCATACGAGGAAAGTAGACTTTGCCTATGAGATTCGCGTTGTTCACCAAAGAGTTCGATCCTTCCGCCACGATCGTCGAAAACAGAGTCCAAGGCAGCAATCCCACGAAGACCATGATCGGATAGGGGACGTCGCCCTCGCTCGACAATTTGGCGAGTCGACCGAATACGAGGGTAAATACGATCATAAAAAGAAATGGCCTCATAAGCGCCCACGCGATACCAACAACAGTCTGCTTGTATCGCACCGCGACATCGCGCCATGCGAGAATTGCGAACAATTCGCGATAGTTCCAAATGTCTCGCCAATAGTGCCGTTCGGACCGACCGGCTTCGAGAACGAGCACATGGCGCGACGTCGGCATTGTGTCTTCGCTCACGCAGTGGGCCTAATTCTGTCGAGCGCCGCGCACACGCGCAGGCCGAACGCATCGCGGCCGAATTTCGCGCGCGCGGACTCGGACAACGCGTGCGGATCTCGACTGGGCGCGGAAAGGAGCCGATCGATTGCGACGGCAAGCTCATCCTCGGAAACGAGCGTTCCGAGTTCACCATCGCCCAACGCGTCGGCCGCGCCCGCGACGTTAAGACCGAGTGCCGGAGTTCCACTTGCCAGCGCTTCAAGAAACGCGATGCCGAAGCCTTCACCCGTCGAAGGCATCACGAAGAGGTCGGTCGCGCGATAGAGGTCGGCGAGGCGTTCGGGGCCGACGCGGCCGAGAAAACGGACGCGCTCTGCGACACCGACCTCTCGCGCGAGGTTTCGAAGGCGTCGCTGGTCATCGCCGTCGCCGACCACGACGTAAACCAGGTCATGGCCCTTTGCGATCACTGCTGGAAGAGCGGCGATGACGCGGTCATGGCCTTTGTATCGCTCGCTCGAATCCATGCGGCCGACGGTCAGCAGCATCCGCTTGCTTTCGGGTGCTAATTTCGTGCGCAGCAGCGAGTCTTTAGGCCTGAAGATGTCCTCGATAGTGTTGGGAAGGACCATCACCCGTTCGGGCGGGATGTCGGCCCATCCTACGACGCGTGCGCGTGTGTGACGCGATACGCAAAGCACGAGATCGGCGGTTTCGATCGCCGCGCACCGCAGCCGCGACGGGCGCCGCCATGCTTCGACCCCGTGCATCTGAATGATCAGCTTGGCGCCCTTGAGGTATGCGATCGACGCTGCTACCAATGCCAGGTGGAGATGGCCGCAGAATACCAGATCGACACGTCGCGAAAGCGCGGTAACGAGGGCCATCACCGTAAAGCTCAATCGGCCGCGGCGCGGCGGCGCCTGTCTCACCCTTGCCGGTGGGAGGGCCGGGTCTGGCGCATGGCGTGGCATGACGGTGATCGATAACACCGTCCCGCACCCAGCGAGCGCGGAGAGAAAATCGCAATTGTATTGGGCGATGCCGCCCCGTCCGCCATAAGCGTCTGTCACGAGGGCGAGCACATTTTGGTGGCGCATTTAAATCGACCAACGCGCTTCACGCGAAGGCCTGCATCACGGCGCGAGACCAACGACGCGACACGAGTCCGGCGGACTGCTGCAGCGGCTGGATTGTCTCAGTCTTCTCACGCATGACCGCATTCATCCAAGCGCCGGTAGGCACGCCGAAACCGGTCTTGTTCTTGGCTAGGATTTCGTCCGGTAGTGCATGGGTGGGCGCTTTCGCCAGTACAGCCTTCCCCACGCCCGGCTTGAACACCGGCACAAGGGGGGCTAGGCGTCCGAGCAAGGTAAAATCGACGAGCGGCACGCGGATCTCGAGACTGTGCGCCATGCCCGCCCAGTCGGCGTCGCGCAACAACTGGTTGCGCAGGTAATTGGCGGATTCGAGGGCACAGACGCGCCCGACATCGGAACGGGGATCGGGCTCCAAGCTCTGCGCGAGACGCCGGAAAGGTTGCAAACGATGCAGGCCCTCGCGCACCAAACCAGGATCCATAATCTCAGGTAGCTCAGTTGGAAGGAAGAGTCCCCGCCGCAGCAGATATGCCCCCGTCCAACGGTTTGCGTATTCGAGAAGCGCCAATGCCTTCGGCCGTTCACGCGCGAAACCTGGCGCAAGGTGCCGGATCAATAGTGCGGCAAATCGCCCAATCCCGGGTATGGCGGCGAGCGGACCGAAACGACGATGCCAGCGTGGGACATCGACAAAGCTTGAATATCCTGCCAAAAGTTCGTCTCCACCGAGCCCCGAAAGCGCAACTTTGAGCCCTGCCTCCTTGGCGGCTTTAGCGACAAACCAGGTGTTAACGCCGTCGATCGACGGCTGGTCCATGGCCTCGAGGATCGCAGGAAGATCGTCGCGGAATTCCGACTCGCGGACCTCACGCACGATGTGCGTCGCGCCGTAGTGATTGGCGACGCGTGCCGCAAGCGGCGCTTCGTCCGCCGTCGTGCCACGAAACTCGGCGAAGGCGATGGTAATCGCACGGACGTTGTCCTGTCTCGCGTCGCGCATGAGACCGAGAACTGCTCCAGAATCGACTCCGCCGGAGAGAAATATCCCAACCTCGACGTCGGCCAGCAAATGTGCGCGTATGCTGTCGAGCACCGCGTCGCGCGCGCGGTCGTGCAATTCACCGGCAGGTGCCGGGTCTTGCGCTCCCGCCGCAAGGGGCTCAGCCAATCTAGCGAAACACTTGGGCTCGCGTGGGCCTGCGGCATCCACCCGCTGTGTATGTCCTGCCGGCAGAGAGCGAACGTCGCGATAGAGCGTGAATGGTTCGGGCACGCTGCCGAATAGGTGGAATCCGACCATGCCAGCTGGCTCGGGATCGCGTGAGACACGACCGCCCGCGAGCACGGCTTTCACCTGCGACGCAAAGCGGAATGTCCAGCCGTCATTCGCGATGTAAAGCGGCTTGATACCGTAAGGGTCGCGCGCGAGAAGGAGTTCACGCCGCGCGTTATCCCAAATAGCAAACGCATACATGCCACGCAGCCGGTGCACCATCGCCACCCCGTCTCGCGCATAGAGGTGGAGAAGGACTTCGGTGTCCGATGTTGTGCGAAACCGCGTTCCCGTGGATTCGAGCTCGTCGCGCAGTGTCCTGTAATTGAAAATCTCGCCGTTGAACGTGACGACATAGCGGCCCTCGTCACTCACCATAGGCTGGGAAGCGCGATCGGAGAGGTCGAGGATTGTGAGACGTCGATGTCCGAGTCCGCATCGCCTGTCCGCGCTCCACCAAATGCCCGACCCATCCGGGCCGCGTGCACGCATGTAATCACGCGTCGCTAGTAATTCATCTTCGCGCGGCGGGCTAGATGCGGAATGATAGGCGAAAATGCCGTTTATGCCGCACATCCTAAATTCCAGGAAGAGAATAACAATGTTGAGTGTTTCAACATTATGCGCGTTGACTTATGGCGAGGCGGCCCATCCGACATCCAACATCAAATGATGCGACGTAACGTCAATCGCTTCTTTAGTATCGGATCCGATAGTAGAGATATTTTAAGATCTCATTTTGTAAACTCACGATTCCCTCTTCGTGCTGCCACCAATCATCACGCCGATATTCCAGCGGATCGAGTGCGACGACGCGGATCGTCATGTCCTCGCTGAATACCCGATGGAGCATCCAACGCACGCGGCGCGCGGGAAATATTTCCGTCGGAACAATGATGCTTCGCGCGCCGGCGTGCTCGGCCCAGGCGCGGAGCGCGAGCACCTCGTCGTGTGTGTTCGATAGATCATTGCCAAAAGTTTCGACCGCGCTTTCCGGCACGCCGAGCTTAGAGAGAATTTCTCTGGCAGCCACGACGTGCGTAGGAAAGGCGCCGAGATGTCCGGCAGGACCCACATGCACATTCGAGAGCAGGACTGTCCTGACCAATCCCTTTCGGTAATAGTAGGCGGCAGCAAATGGCCTGTCTTCCAGTCCGCCGCCGAACACCGCGACGACGTCAGCCGGTGCAATTTGATCGGAAACGATCCACGCGTCGGCGATGGACTGCAGCAAAGGCCTGCGCTCGATCCATCCGATCACGCCCACGCCGACGAGGGCCAGCAGAACCACGAGGAACCGTCGCAACTACAATCCTAAGCGGCCGAAGTCGGTCTGGCTGATGCCCTCCCCTTTTAGAAGACGCGAAATTTCCGAGCGGACCTCGTCTGTTTTCGCACTGAGGAGGTACTTGGCAGCGCTAAGCTCGCTATGTCCGAGCGGAACTCCTTGTAGTGCTCCGGCAAAATCTCTAATCGTCTGCTGCCGTGCATCCGCCGTTAGCGATTGCCAAATCAGCAAACCAAAAAGCCCGCGTTGCCACATCACGTAGTCTTCGTTGGGCCCGGTCACGGAGGACATCAGCAAAGCTGATTGCACGTCGTTCTCGGGCTGCCCTGTAATGAAGCGCATCTGGGCAAGCGACAGCCACTCTTCCGAGGAAAGAGGTCGCGCCGATAGGAGCGCAATCAAATTCTGCGCGCGTTGACGCGCGGCCTCCACATCGGAAACGACTGCGCGCGCCAGCGTGGCTTGGAGCGCAGCGCTGGTGACCCCCGGAACCCCGACCCACCGGCGGAGGTCATTGACATCGCTTCGGCTTGAGACGACCTGCGCTTGGGCAAACCGGGCAATATTCCACCCCCGGAAGCTCGCGAAGAGGCACACAGAAATGATGACAAGCGCCGTCAGCACGCGCATTCGTCGTGGACTCTAAGACCCGTAGTACTTGCTGTAATACCGCTTCCCATAATAAGAAAAGGTATAGGCGTCGTATTTCCGGGCAGCGCGCTCATTTACGAGATTAAATGCGACCCCCGCAAATTTGCGGCGATCCTGAAGTTTCTCGACGCAGTCTTTCACAAGAGCACGCGGCGTCGACCCCCAGCGCACGACCAGCACCACCTTGTCGCAAAGCTGAGCGATGATCGAGGGATCGACCACCGGTCCCATGGGTGGAGTGTCGAGGACCACGAGGTCATACGCCCCTTTGAACGCCTCGAGCATGGCTTTCATGCGCTGCGAGCCCAGAAGATCGGTCGGGTTCTGCGTCTTGTTGCCCGCCCCCAAGACCCAATATCCGCTCTTCTCTTGAAACTGGATCGCCTCCTGGACGGTGGCTTTCCCCAACAACAAGTCAACGAGCCCAGGCTTCTTCTGCAAATCGAAGATTCGCGTCGCCGCCGGGTGGCGCAGATCGGCGTCGATCAGCAATACTTTGACTTTGGCAGCAGCGGCAGATGCCGCCATCGACAGGGCGATTGTGGTCTTCCCTTCGTTCGGCACCGCCGAGGTGATTTGCACGACCTTTGGCGGCTGATCGACATCGGTCATATGGATGCCGGTCCGCAGCCATCGGATGCTTTCGCCGTAGCGCGATAGCGGTTTCGCGATCGGAACCTGATAAATCGGCACGGTCTTACCGTCAACCCGACGCTCGCGCGATATCAGCCGGTTGACAGAGGCCAAGAGCGGCAAGCCCAGGAGATCTTCGACTTGTTTCGGCGTGGAAAATCCAGAATCGAGTTTTTCTTTCGCAAGCGCCCCGGCCACACCCGTAAACAGGCCGACAAAGAGGCTCAACAGGATGAACCGATTCGTGTTCGGATAGCTCGGTCCGCCCGGCGCTAGGGCGGGCGTGATGACACGCACATCCTGCGGCTCGAAGGTCGACTGCTCATGCGTGAGCTTTGCTTGTTTCAGATAATCTTCGAAGAGACTCTTGTTGACCGCCGCCGTGCGCTCGAGCTCGCGCAACCGAATGGCCGTCGCGTCATCGAGATTCGTCTGGCCGGTCGCCTGTTGCAGGGACTTCTCGAGCGATGACACACGCGCTTGCGCCAGCTGATAATCGTTCTTGATGCGCGCGGAAAGCCGCTGGGTCTCCACCTCGATCGCGCGGTCGATGTCGCGGCGCTGGGCGCGGATGTTGACGACGCGCGGATGCGCCTCGCCAAAGCGCGCGAGTAGATCCGCCTCTTCTGCCGAGAGCGCACTTGCTCGAAGTCGGAGGTTAGGTAAGTCGCCCGCATCGGCAATGTCCGGCATCGTCTGAAGATTGGCGCCTTTGGCGAGGAAGGCGTTGAGCAGGCTGACGCGGGCGCTCTTCTGCGCGAGTTCAGCTCGGGCATCGATCAGTTTGGCGTTGAGCTCAGAGACCTGCTGTTGGTTGAGGGTCAGACTTCCGCTTTGCACAAGGCCGTGTTGGGCTCGAAACGCGGCGACGGCCTCTTCAGACTCGCGGAGTTGTTCGCGCAAGCCCGTGAGGCGATCACTGAGCCAAGCCGAGGCGCGTTTCGCCGCTTCAAAGCGCGTATCCAACTTATCGACCAAGAAGGCGTCGGAGACAGCGTTCGCAAGCCGTGCCGCCTGCATAGGATCGGGGGACGTGACAGAGATCGCCAGCACGTACCGTTGCTTGGGAGTGCGGCTAACTTTCAACGCTCCTTTGAGCGCGCCCACCGCTTGAAGCTCATCGAGCGGCCTGGGTTTTCCATCCGTCGCAATAGATGTACCTTCAACCGGTTGAGGCTCGACCTCGTTCCTGATGACTTCCGCCCAAGAGGTGGGTATCAGTGAGTAGGCGTAGTCGATCGCCGGGGAGACAAGTTCGGCGAGAGGCGTTTTTTCATTCCCGGGTGCGCGAGCGGCGATTGCTGTCGGTAACGCAAGATGCTCGCGTTCGACCACGCGGCGCAAGAAAACCGTCGACTGGATGACCGCCATTTGCGCCTCGATCGCGGCGATATCGGCTTCCGGATCGCTGTAGACAGTATCGAGCGATCCCGGCGCCTTACGCTGTTGCCAATCGAACAGCAGTTCGGTCGTCGCTGTATAGAGTGGCGTCTCATTCAGCATGTAGACGGTACCGACAACCAAAGCGACACAGGTGATCGCGGCGATCAGTTTCCATTGCCGCCAAACGAAGCTCAGCGTCCCGCGCAGATCAAATCCACGCTGGACGTCGGCGGCTTCGGAAATCTCTGGGGGTAGTCGATCATCAGGCATTGTTGAAGCCCTCTGGCGGTCGGTCACAGTTCAATCCGAAAGTGCTGCACGCGAACTTTCCGACTGAGCGACGCCGGCGCCCAGCATGGCCGCGAATGTCAAGGTGACGGCCTGGATTTCCAGGCCGAAATCCACGAGCGAATTGATGCCAATGAGACATGCCGCGCTCGCCGCCATCCGCGGAACCATCACGTTCGATTGGCGCTGGATCGATCCCCGGAAGCAGCGTATGGCAAGCAAGACGACGCTGGCAATCAACATCGCCCCGAAGAGAACCCCCAATCCCTGGAAGACTTCTAAATAGGTGTTATGCGTATGCTCCCATATGCCAAGCACGCTGAGGGAGCGATCGCGATACATCGGAAACACGTCGACGAAGGTGCCGTAGCCGAAGCCCGCGAGCGGTGCGTCAAGGATCGATCGCAGGGTCAACCCGAAGACCGAAAGGCGGCCGACATCGGACACACCGCGCTCTTCTAGACTGCCGGCAAAGAACCCGCCGAACGCATAAAGGACGGCAGCCACGGCGATAAGAGCGAAAAGGGTTACGACAAGGGAGCGGCGGCTTCGTCTGCCAGCTCCGCCATGCGCTAAGACACCGAGGACGATGAGGCCTAACCCCGCGGCGATGATGCCCCCACGCGATCCGGTCAACAGAAAGGCGACCGCGATGAGAAAAGCAGACGTAACCAGCGCCGCGCCTTGTCCGCCGGAGACATCGATGAGCGTCGCCAGCTGGGTCCGCCAGCCGCGGGGGACGTCACCGAGAGCCCGGTGATAAAGCTCCTGGGTCAGCGCTACGACCGTGATCAGCGTGAGCCCGGCATAGGTGGCGAAGTGGTTCCGATTGAAAAATGTCGAGGACACTCGGCCGTTTTGGCGAGGGATCTCGAGCCACGGCACGTGGCCCGCTTTTATGGCGATGAGACCATAAACAGCATAGGCACACCCGATGGCGGCGATCGCCGTCATAAATCGGCCGGCCCGCTCCCCGTCTCGACAGAGTTGGAGTGCCAGCCAAAACACGCTCGCCGCCGTGATCAATCGCATCAGCGCGAGCACGGTCAAATCCCGATTGACGCTAATGCTGCCTTCGAGCGGACGCCCCAACGCCTCAGACGCCATTCCCCAAACCGGATTGGCGAGCGGGGAGGAGGACCACGTCAGGGTCTGAACCCCGATCCAGATCAGCACGATTCCAAAGAGAGTTGTGGGTACGCTGATAGTCCGGATCCCGACCGGATGAGCTTTACTTCGGACGAGCAGCGCAAACTCGTAAAGCGCAACAAGCCCTGGAAATAGAACGGCGTTGACGCCCCACGCGAGCATTACGTTACTGCCATACCAGAAGGGCACCCACGCCAAGCCTGCCAGGAAGAGCCAAAAGGTCACATCCTCGATGAGCGCGATCCGGCGCAGGCGCTGAAGAGCCTGCGCCCACGGGCTCCGCGTTATGAACACGCGATCGAGGGGGTCCGCACTCTGTTTCATTGCGTCATATCTTAACTACACAACAGCTATTGGCACTCTGGTTCATAGATTTCTGGCACGCTACCGCACTTCGGGTGAAACCAGCGTTTCACCCGTTCCCCATCTGCCGGCTCTTGCCAGTTCTCATGACGTTTGCATGCGATGGGGTTGAAAATCTTCGCATAGCCAATGTTGGGGAGCAAGCATCACCACATTGTCGGAAGTAGCCCCAATTGGCTACGCTGGCGCCAGCAACCGCGGATACAATCGGCAAATGCCCGGTCGTGCAGGCAACCTCATCCTTCTCGCCTCATGCCTCGGCGACAACGACGAGACACGAACGCTTCTTGCAAAGACACTAGCCTCGGCAGATTGGGAGGCGGTGCTTCCCATTGCCGACCGGCATCTTCTCCTTCCGACTCTCTGGAAATCACTCTGCCGCAAGGGCCTAGAAACCGAATTAGCGCCCTCACCCAGAGATTTTCTGAAAGAGATCTATGGCTTGAATGCGAGCCGCAATAGCCGGCTCAAGCGTCAGGCCATCGAAATCGTCGATGCCTTATCCCATGCAGGCATCGCATCCGTGTTGCTGAAGGGCGCTGCATTCCTGTTCGAATCTGCACCGGAAGATTTGGGCGACCGGATGATGCTCGATCTCGATGTGCTCGTACCTGAACATGATCTGGCCCAAAGCATCACGATCCTGAAAAGCCTTGGTTACGAGACGATCGGCGATCAAAAATTGGCGCACCACCACCCGCCGCTTTTCCGACAAGGGGAGGTCGCCACGGTGGAAGTGCATTGGCACGTCTGGGAGGAGGCAACGCTCTTGCCGACCGAGCACGTGTTTGGCGACGCGCGAATGCTGGAGGCGGACGCCGCTCGTGTTTGGATACCCTCACCAAACCATCGCATCATCCATAATCTCGTTCACGCCGCTGTGCAGGATGGCGAATTCGTCGGCGGAGTGATTTCGCTCAAAGCCCTCTACGACTTGATCAGAATCTCTCAAGCTCATCAGGCGTCGATCGATTGGGAAGAGATCGGCAGCTTGATGCGCAGTTGCGGCTTCGGCAGAGAACTCGAGGCGCATGTCTACATGGCAGAGCGCCTATTCGGGTGGCGACGTCCATCCTGCATCACGCCTACCTGGCGTGCTGCACTTCACTACCAGCGATGCCTTATGTTCAGCTCGTTGAGAGGCGCAGCGCTTCCGACGTTCAATTCCATCACCACCCCAAGCCAACGCGAGTCGCTCCGGAACTTCATCATCGGCGTGATGACGCCGGAACAAAGAAAGCTGATCAAACGTCTCGCGGACTGGCGATAACGATGGGCCGCTCCGGCATTCAAACCGCCATCCTGGGCGATGACAGCGTTGCCGTCTTCAACGAACGTACGCAACGAATGCTCTCGCTCAACCGTACGGCGGCCTATTTGTGGTTCCGGCATGGAGAGGTCGATCACGGTGAGTTGGCAGCCGATCTCGCCGCACGTACCGGCATGGATTTGGCCGATGCCAAACGGACGATTGACGAACATATCGCTACTTGGAAGGCGGCTGGATTCATCCCGTCGGACGACGCAAACGATGTTGCCGCGCTCGCAGATCTTGCCACGACTTCTCAGTCCACTGCCGACGAACCGCGTTTAACGGAGCAAATCGGTCGCGCGCCCGCGGCTAGCCTATTCGGACGGTTGGCGGGAATGAATTTTTGCATCCGCTACGAACCAGACGAGCTTCGGCAATTGCTTGAGCCGGCGTTGCAGCACCTGGTCGGTCCAGCCTGCTCTCCCGACCTTGCGATTGACGTACGACGTGACGAGGCCGGTTGGACGGTTCGCGATGGTACGCGAGTAGTTGCGGGCGGTCTTCGCACGAACGAAGTCGTTCCAGTCGTAATCTATGGCTTGCTCGACGGGCTGTTGCGTCGCAGCGCCAATTCCATTGCCTTTCACGCCAGCGCCGCCCGACGAAATGGCCGCTGCGTGTTGCTCGCGGCGCCTGCCGGCAGTGGCAAGTCGACGCTTTGCGCCGCGTTGCTCAGCCGAGGCTATGAATTCATCGCCGACGATGTCGTCCTCGTCGACGGGATGACTCTCGGTTTGCGTGGGGTGCCGTTGCCCGTGAGCCTAAAGATAGGGTCTTGGTCGCCACTGATGAACGCGTATCCTCAGCTTGAAGTGGCGGCCGTCCATCTCCGTCCCGACGGCAAAGCAGTGAAATTTCTCGTTCCGCCGGCGATTGCTCCCGCTGATGAGAGCCACGCTGTAGCAGCGGTTATCTTTCCGCGATTCATCTCAGGGACCGAAGTTGAGCTGCGGGGCGTCGACCAATCCCTTGCCTTGCACCGCCTAGTGAGCGAGGCGTCCACCCCTTCTCTGCGTCTCTCTGCTGACAGGTTCGCTGATTTGGCGAGCTTCTTGCGGCCAACGTCGTGCTGGGAGCTGCGCTTTTCAGCCTTGGCCCCTGCGGTGGATGCAATCGACCAAATCTGCCGATGAAGCAGTCCGAGTAGTGCGCCCGTCGGGTTCTTAGCCCTTTTTGAGTTGCCCGATTGTTGCGCGGCTCCTACTCTGCAGCAGGGGATCGTGCCGCCGAGACTGTGAAGTCGGGGCGTGGGAGGCAAAGGCATGGCCGACAAAGAGGCGATCAACCGAAAGGGCGACGACGCGGATGACGATCGTCGACAGTTCATCGCGCGATTTGGCAAGCTCGCGCTTGTGGCTGCACCGACGATAGCAGTGCTGGTCACATCGATGAACAGCCGGGCCATCGCCGCCTCCTGCTCCAAGATGTGCCCGACAGGTGAAAAGCCCGACGATCAATGTCAGACGTGCCAATGCATTATCCCGGGTCAATGTCACTGACCGTAACCATCAAGCCCTTCTCGCCGGATCCGGCAGAGTCAGCCTGCTGGTTGGGCCTCGCTTTTGCGCGCCCCTATTGCCGCTTCTCCACCGCCTAAATCGCCCGCAAATTCGCGTTTTTTTACGAACGACCGCATTCCGGGCTGCCGGGGGTTATGCATTGTCTCGTCGAACTTTGTGTCCCCAGCCGCGGCCCACCCTGTGACTGCCCTGGCGGATCGGCGTTGAGCGGTGAATTCACGACGTCGCCACGCCCCATGGCCGCGGGCCCGATCGCGTTGACCCAGTTATTGCGGCTTAAGACAAGAAAAAGAAGCGGCGAGCGCCTTTCTGGGCGCTCGCCGAGTTTTGGGCAGACGCAGGTTAGTGCGTCTAACAAAAACCTTACAAGACTAAATCACACGGCCTCAAGATGCCCTGTGTATCGAAAGCGTCAAGGGTGACCAGGGGTGTTCGTCGTGCGTATAAGCGGTGCCCCAAGTTGCCCGCCCCGTGACTGCCCTGGTGGGTCGGCATTGAGCGGTGAATTCACGACGTCGCCGCTACCCCCAGCGGCGGGACTGATGGCGTTGAGCGCCGCGATGGTGAGCTGGGTATCCATGTTGGTGACGTCAGCGTGAAAACCCGACTCAAGACCAGCCGTGTTCCCGCCGGCGCCGGGCCCCAAAATCGTGTGCGTCTGGCCTTGGCCGAGGGGCGTTTGCAGGCCCGTCTGATTGTCGGTAAAGACCGCGTCCCCTGTTACGACTTCGACCGTGGTGCTGTCGCCATTGATCTCACTACACGGATCGGTCGCACCGGGTGGGGGCGCCGGCTGGTTCTTCTCGCACACCATAATGTTGAGCTCTGTGCCGCGCACGCCGATCGTCCCATTCGGTGTTTTGATCTGATAGGATTGGTGCGCCATGCTGCCGGTGATAAAGCGGAAGACCCCTTGGCTGGCGGTCAAAAAGAACGTGCCTTTCGAGGGATCGGGATCATAGACGAACTTGTCGAGGGTGATCCGCGCCCGGGGCCCGACCGAGATCTTGGTGCCATCGAGAAAGACGATTTCCGACGCGGCATCAGCCTCCGTCGCGATGATCTCGTTCTGTTGCACGCCGTCATTGATCACCAGCCGGCGCACCTGCTGCTCGACCTGGCCGGTGACCGTTTTGACCACGACCACGGTCTTGCCGATCTCGAGCGCCGCATTTGCCGGTAGCACCATCACCCCGGCGACGAGCGCGGCACCTGCCGCGATCCTGCCGAACGACCCGACCAACGACGTTCCCATGGCGCGCCCCTCCCGGTCAGCACGAGAAACCGCACGACTGAGATAAGCTAACCCCCAGTCCGCAATTTCACAAATAAAAGTATATGGTGACAATCAACGGTTGTGCCCAGGCCGAAAACTATAGTCGGCAGCCCGCGCTCCTTCCCATCAAATAGCGACGCGTTCACGACGGTCGATGTGACGTACATCACAGCGCGTTCGTGCTGCACACACTCCCGTGATCGATTAATCCTTCATAAAGTCGACGGACCGACGATCAGAGCGCCATCGAGGAGGCTAAGCACCTTTTATTGAGACCCCGAAAGGGCAAGCGGCGCTCGATCGTTCGGCGGGATGGAAACCAACGATCTTGCCTGCCTCCGACCTATCCTCAGTGGGATCACTGAACCTTCGGGAAAAGGCCTCCTATTGCCGCCGGCTTGCCAAGGCCGCCACTGATTCGGACCTTGCAAAAGCCCTTCTCGAACTCGCCGATGAGTTCGAGCAAGCAGCCTTCGACGGTGTCGGCCCCCTCGACGCACCGCTCCCGCCGACGAACACGCGAAAGCGGCGCTGAATTTCAGGGATAAGCTCGGGTTTGTCGGCCCGCTTGCGTCCGGCACCTGACGCTGCTTGGCACGCGCGGCCAAGCGAAAGATCATCGATCACGCAATAACTGATTCGGATCTTGCAAGAACCCTCCTCGAACTCGCAGTCTTCGCCATCTCCGCATATTCGTGTTGGGGAGAGAGTCGTGGCACGACGAAGACGGGGTCCGATTGTGCGGCAGCGAGCGATCGATGGATATGTGCTCGAACAGCAGATCGGACATTTGCTGCGCCGTGCGCATCAGCGCGCGACCGGCATTTTCATTGCCGAACTCGGCGGTTCGCACCGGGTCACGCCGACACAATACGCAGCGCTCGTTAAATTGCGCGATGTCGGTGAGCAGTCGCAGAACGAGCTCGGCCGCCTTATCGCGACCGATCCGGCGACGACCCAGGGCGTGATCGCTCGTCTCATCCGACGTCGCCTCGTCGAGCGCTCGCGCGATCCGGGTGATGGCCGGCGCTCAAAGCTCCGGCTCAGTCAGCAGGGGCGTAACCTCGTTGAGCGGCTTATCCCCTTGGGGGTCCGGGTCACGGCGCAGACGCTCAATCCTCTGATGGAGAGCGAAAAAAAGCTCTTTCTCCGGCTGCTCGCCCGTCTCGCTCGCACGGCTTGACATGCCCCGGGGTGGGCGATGCTAGAATATTCGTACACATACGATCGTCTGGAAGTGAGGCTGACATCACGGATAGCCTGAGAAGACGAGGGTGCGATGGGTCTCTACCTGCGCCCGACTGAGCTTGCAGTAGCGCTCGCGGCGCTCGCTGAACAGCCTTTCACCGTGTTGGCGGGTGGCACGGATGTGTTTCCGGCACGGGTTGGCAAACCGCTCCGCGGAGACGTTCTCGATATCGGCCAAATCGAGGGCCTCCGGGGAATTTCCGAGTGCGACGATCATTTCCGCGTCGGAGCCACGACGACCTGGAGCGATTTGACGGCGGCCCCGCTGCCGAATTGGTTCGACGGTGCTAAATCCGCTGCGCGCGAGGTCGGCGGTGTGCAAATTCAGAATGCCGGCACGATCGCCGGCAACCTCTGCAACGCCTCGCCGGCTGCCGATGGAATTCCCGCACTTTTGTCACTCAACGCCTCCGTCGAGCTTCGAAGCCGCGATCATCGCCGCGTCCTTCCGCTGAGCGATTTCGTGCTGGGAAGCCGCCGCACGGCCCGAGAGCCAGATGAAATCGTCACCGCGATTCTGGTACCGAAGCCGCATTATCCGGCGCGCGCAGGCTTCGCCAAGCTCGGCACCCGAAAATACCTCGTCATCTCCATCGTCATGGTCGGAGCGATGCTTGAAATCGACCACGGCTGTGTGGCGGCTGCGCGGATTGCGGTCGGCGCCTGCTCGCCCGTAGCGCAGCGGTTGCCGACGCTCGAGGGAAGGCTGATTGGTGCCAGCGTGGCGCGACCTTTAAGCGGTCTCATCGTGGCCGACGATATGCGATGGCTCGCGCCGATCGATGACGCGCGCGGCACGGCCTCATACCGGCTCGATGCGGCGAGAACCATGGTCGGCCGGCTCCTCGATGCACTGGTACGCACGGAAAATCCTCGATGAGGATCGCCTTCGTGCTCAATGGCTGCGCGCGGACGATCGACACGCCGCCAGCACGGCGAGTGAGCGAGCTCCTGCGCTTTGATCTCGGATTGACCGGCACCAAAACCGGCTGCGACGCAGGGGATTGCGGCGCGTGTACGGTCCTCCTCGACGGAAAACAGCACTGCGCCTGTCTGATCGCCGCAGCGCAAATATCGGGGCGGGTCGTCACCACAATCGAAGGGCTCGCGACGACTGGTAAGCTAAACCGGCTCCAGCTCGCGTTTCACCGACACGGTGCCGCGCAATGCGGCATCTGCACACCAGGGATGCTGATGGCAGCGAGCGATTTGCTCGCTCGCAATCCGCGTCCGGATGAAGCCGCGGTGCTCGATGCGCTGGGCGGCGTGCTCTGCCGCTGCACCGGCTATCGCAAGATCATCGACGCGGTGCTGGACCTCAGCGGCACGCACTCGCTCGAGCCGCCGAGCGGTGCCGCTGTCGGCACGCGTCTCGCCAAGGTGGATGGCTTCGTCAAACTGACGGGCAGCGAGTGTTTCGGCGCCGATACGGCGCCGGCGGACGCGCTCTGGCTTCGCGCCGTGCGCTCACCCCACGCACGGGCACGATTCACTCTCGGCTCGTTCGATGCACTCAAAGCGAAATATCCGGGCCTCGTGCGCGTCTTCACCGCCGCCGACATTCCCGGCGCCAATTGTTTCGGCATCTACCCGACCGGTAAGGATCAACCGGTGTTCGCGGAAGGACATGTACGTTTTCGCGGCGAAGCGGTGTTGGCGCTGGTGGGCGACATCGCCACGATCACTCACATCGACGATGACGAGCTACCGATCTGCTGGGAGCCGCTACCCGCAGTCGCCGGTACGGGCGCGGCGCTTGCTCCCGGCGCACCGATGCTCCACGCGGACAAGCCCGACAATATCTTGATCACCGGGCGGGTCGACCGCGGTGATGCGGCATCGGCGTTCGCGGCTGCGGCGGTCGGGGTGGAAGGAACGTTCCGGACATCCTTCGTCGAGCATGCCTATATCGAGCCCGAGGCGGGATACGCTCGCCGCGTCGGCGATCGCATCGAGATCGTCGCGTGCACCCAGACACCCTACATGGATCGCGACGAGATTGCGCTCATCCTCGGCATCCGCCCCGAGCAAGTGCGGATCGTGCCGACGGCCGTCGGCGGCGGCTTCGGCGGCAAGCTCGATCTTTCCTTGCAGCCGTTGATCGCCACGGCGGCATGGCTTTTGCGCCGCCCCGTGCGCTGCATTTACACGCGACCCGAATCGATGGCCTCGACGACGAAGCGCCATCCCGCCGCGATTCACGCGCGTCTTGCCGCCGACCGGCAGGGTCGGTTGGTGGCGGTCGATTTCGAGGGCGATTTCAACACGGGTGCCTACGCCTCATGGGGTCCGACCGTGGCCAATCGGGTACCGGTGCATGCGAGCGGCCCTTATCTGGTGGCCAATGTCCGTGCCGTCGCGCGCGCCATCTACACGAACGAGACGCCGGCGGGCGCCTTCCGCGGCTTCGGCGTGCCGCAGACGGCGGTTGCAACCGAAACGCTGATGGACGAGCTCGCGGAAAAGCTCGTGCTCGACCCGCTCGAATTCCGGCGGCGCAATGCGCTGCGTGCGGGTTCTCCCACCGCAACGGGGCATGTGCTCAAGGCGAGTGTCGGCCTTGTCGCGTGCCTCGATGCGCTTCACCCGCATTGGCATTCTGCCAAAGAGACGACCCGCGACTTCAACCTGCGTCTTCGCCATACATTGTTGCGGCGGGGCGCCGGCCTCGCCGCGATGTGGTATGGGATCGGCAACACCTCGATATCGAATCCGTCGACCATGCGTGTCGGCCTTGCGCGCGACGGTACCTTGACCCTCTACAGCGGCGCCGTCGATATCGGCCAAGGCTCGAACACGATCCTCATGCAGATTTGCGCCGACGCCTTGGGCGCGCCGGTATCGGCGTTGCGCCTCGTCGCCGGCGATACCGACCGGACGGCGGATGCGGGCAAGACCTCCGCCTCGCGCCAGACCTTCATCTCCGGCGCGGCTGTGATGCGTGCGGCGCAAGATCTCCGCTGCCAGATTTTGGCAATGGTCGGCGCCCGGGAGGCGGCGGCGATCGAGTTCGCCCGGACGGCAGTTGTCGTGCACGACCGTGGCGCCCGTCATGAGCTCGATCTTTCGCGATTGCCGGCATCGAACGAAACCGGCGATGTGCTCACTGGCGTCGGGACGTTCGATCCCCCAACCACACCGCTCGATGAGAACGGTCAAGGTGTGCCTTACGCCACCTATGCCTTCGCCGCGCAGCTCGCGATCGTCGAGGTCGATCTCGGCCTCGGGACGGTGAAGGTCCTCCGCGTCGTCGCTGCGCATGATGTGGGGAAGGCAATCAATCCGACCCAAGTGGAAGGGCAAATCCATGGCGGCGTGGCGCAAGGCATCGGATTGGCGCTGATGGAGGAATATATCCCAGGACGCACCGAGAATTTGCACGACTATCTTATTCCAACGATCGGCGACGTGCCCGAGATCAAGTGTCTTCTCATCGAGGACGGCGAGCCGCTCGGCCCCTATGGCGCCAAAGGCATCGGCGAGCCGGCGCTGATCCCGACAGCGCCAGCGATTCTCAATGCCATTCACGATGCGACCGGCGTGCGTTTGCGCCACGTGCCGGCGACTCCCGATCGGGTGCGGGCGGCACTTCTCGCCGCCGGGAAGGTGGAAGCGCATGTCTGACGAAGAACCTGTCGGCAAGCCGCACGATGACGTGGTCGTGTGCGATGCGTGTCCGGTGCTCTGCCGCATTCGGCCGGGCAAGACCGGCGCCTGCGATCGCTACGCCAATGTCGCCGGCATTCTGACACGAACCGATCCGATGGTGCTGGCGCAGCAGGTGATCGACGAGCGCGGTGCTCTCGTGCCCTTTCTCAGCAGCCCCGAATGGGACGGCTCGCTCATTGCGGGCGCGCCGACGTTCGTTACCGGCATCGGCTCCGGCACGACGTACCCCGACTACAAACCTGCGCCTTTCATCGTGTCGAGCCAGCATCGCGGTGTCGATGTCGTGACCGTGGTTACCGAAGGCATCTTCAGCTACTGCGGCATCAAGGTGAAGATCGACACCGACCGCTTCATCGGGCCGGAGCAGGCGACAGTGCGGGCTCAGGGCGAGCCCGTCGGGCATGTCACCACGGCCGAGTATGGCTCGCAGATGCTGGCGCTGGGCGGCGTGCGGCACTTGACCGGCGGCAGCAAGAAGGAGGGCGTCGTCACTTGTGACACGCTGCTCGCGCTGTGCAACAAGGCACCCGTGGAGCTTGCCGTCGATGGGGGCGCGCGACTCACGATTCAGGCCGGCCATGCGCCCGTCATTGACGACGTCCAGGAAGAGCGCATGCGGGTCGGTTGCGGGTCGGCGACCATCGGCATGTTTGCGAAGCAATGGCACGGCTACGTCGATGAGGTCATCGTCGTCGACGATCACATCACCGGCGTCTTGACCGAGCACCAGGCTGGTCGATTTCTCGGCATGAATCCGGCGGGTATCCGCGTGCGCGGTCGCCGCTCGACGCCGGGGCGGTATTTTCAAGTGGCGTCACCTGGACGCGGCTGGGGCGGGACGGATATCGCCGATCCCCTGACGATCATCGAGAGTATCGATACCAAAGCGGCGCATCCGGGGATGCGCCTCCTCATGGTGTCGACCACCGGCGAAGACGCCGAGTTTTTCATCCTCGATGACCAGCTCCACCCGGAAAAGGCGCCAATGCCGGACGCGATCCGCAAGGTGGTGGAACGCATCGGTGAGAATTGCGAGCCGGCGCTCGTTTCGGTGCTCTTCATGGCCGGTGCGGGCGGGAGCTTGCGAGCAGGGGTGACTGAAAACCCGGTGCACCTTACGCACTCGGTACGCAATGCCTTGGTCCGTGTCACCTGCGGCGGCGCACCCGTCTATGTCTGGCCGGGGGGCGGGATCACGCTCATGGTCGATGTGACGCTCATGCCGGATAGATCCTTCGGCTACGTGCCCACACCCGCGATCGTCGGGCCGATCGAGTTCACCATGCGCCTCGACGATTATGCCGCACTCGGCGGCCATATGGATCGCGTGCAAACCCTCGAGGACGTCCTGGCCTCGCCGCGGGTGAAGCGCGAGGCGTGGCGCGCGAGCAATCCCTGGCCGCTCTCTCTCGGCGGCGGTCATCAAGAGGACTGAGCCGGTGCCCAGCGCGGCAACCGTGCGTCTTCTTCCCGATGGGAAGCGGCTCCATCTGCAGCACGGGCCGATCGATCTCATCATTGAAGGCTTCGGCAAGCCCGAAGAGGTCGTCTGCGCCTACCGGCAGGCCTGGTATCGATTTCGGACGCTGCTCGAGGAACTCGTCGGCGAGTTGCTGTCGTTGCGACGTCCGGTCGATGCCAGCCATCCCGGTGTTAGCGGCGCGGTGGCGCGGCGCATGCTCGATGCCTGCCGGCCGCACGCGAACGAGTTCATCACGCCCATGGCGGCGGTGGCGGGGGCGGTTGCTGACGAGATAATGGCGGCAATGCTCGACGGGCGGACGCTGGATAGGGCCTATGTCAACAATGGCGGCGATATCGCGCTCCACCTCTCGGCGGGAACCTCGCTCGATGTCGGACTCGTGGCGGACGTTGAGCATCCGGCCTTGAGTGGAGTGGCGACCATCGACAGCGCTTGGCCGGTGCGTGGCATGGCAACCAGCGGCTGGCGCGGGCGAAGCTTCTCGCTTGGCATCGCCGATGCGGCGACGGTCCTCGCGCGCGATGGCGCAAGCGCGGATGCGGCCGTGACGCTTATCGCCAATGCCATCAATGTGGAGCATCCGGCGATTATCCGCACCCGCGCCAGCGATCTCGACGACAATAGTGATCTCGGCGACCGCCTTGTCACCACCGGTGTCGGTCCGCTGCCGGACGATCTTGTGACGGAAGCCCTGGCGCGGGGTGCGTCCCGAGCCGGCGACATGGTCCGCGAGGAAAAGATTTTTGGCGCCGTCCTGGCGCTGAAGGGACGCGTACGGGTGGTCGGTCCGATCCGTCCTCGTCTTCGCTCCCGCGGTGAGCACGAGACGTTGCAAACGCTTTGCGTGCCGTCTCTAGGCTGACATGATGGGGGTTGTCGACGGTGAGAAGGGCTGATGCAGAGGGGGAGACGAAGATGCGAGCAAAAAGCTGGGTGAGCGCTCTCGTGCTGGTGGCAAGTCTCTTCACCACGCCGCTTGCCGCGGCACAGCAGCCGTCGATCAAAATCGGCGAGATCAACAGCTATTCGGCGATCGCCGCCTTCACTCATCCCTATCGCAACGGCGGGCAGCTTGCGGTCGAAGAGATCAACGCCGCGGGCGGCGTGCTCGGCCGGAAGCTCGAAGTGATCTCGCGCGACGATGGCGGCAAGCCCGAGGATGCCGTCCGCACCGCGAGCGAACTGGTCGGCAACGAGAACGTGGCGCTGCTTGCCGGTACCTTTCTCTCCAACGTCGGTCTCGCGGTTGCCGATTTCGCCAACCAGAACAAGGTGCTCTTCCTCGCCGCCGAACCGCTGACCGACGCCATCGTTTGGGAGAAGGGGAGCCGTTACGTGTTCCGCCTGCGTCCCTCCACCTACATGCAAGCCGCCATGCTGGCGGAAGAGGCGGCGAAGCTTCCGGCAAAGCGCTGGGCGACGATCGCGCCCAATTACGAATACGGAACGTCGTTCGTGGCCAATTTCAAGAAGCTGCTCGCGGCGAAGCGTCCCGATGTCGAATGGGTGGGCGAGCAGTGGCCGGCCAATCAGAAGCTCGATGCGGGCCCTACGGTCGAAGTGCTGATCGAGATGAAGCCGCAGGCGATCTTCAACGCCGAGTTCGGTGGCGACCTCATCAAATTCGTGCGCGAGGGCACGACGCGCGGCCTCTTCAAGGGTCGCGCGGTGGTGAGCGCGCTGAGCGGCGAGCCCGAATATCTCGATCCGCTCAAGGACGAGGCGCCAGAAGGTTGGATCGTCACGGGTTATCCCTGGTATGCCATCGAAACGCCGGCGCACAAGGCGTTTCTCGCCGCTTACCAGAAGCGCTTCAACGATTATCCCCGGCTCGGTTCGGTGGTGGGTTATTCGACCTTCAAGACGATCGCCGCGGCGATCGCCAAGGCCGGCGCCACCGATACCGACCGGCTCATCGCCGCGATGGAAAACCTTCCCGTCGAGACCCCGTTCGGCGGCATCGTCTTCCGCGCCGTCGACCACCAGTCGACGATGGGCGCCTATGTTGGCAAGACGGCGGTGCGCGACGGAAAAGGCGTCATGGTCGATTTCCGCTATGACGACGGCAGGAACTACCTGCCGAGCGACGCTGAGATAGCGAAACTGCGGCCAGCACGATAACGGCGGCTCCGAGCGGGTTGCGAGGGTCGGGGAGCAGCGAGGCGCTTGACCTTCGTCTTAATTCAATTCCTCAACGGATTGGCGAGCGCGTCCTCGCTGTTTCTGATCGCGTCCGGCCTGTCGATCATTTTCGGCGTGACGCGGATCATCAACTTTGCGCACGGCTCTTTCTACATGATGGGCGCTTATATCGCTTTTTCTTTCATCACGTGGCTGCCGCGCACGCCGCTCGGGTTCTGGGGCGGGATCGTGCTCGGCGCGCTCGCGGTTGCCGTATTGGGCGCGCTTGTCGAGATCGTCCTCTTGAAGCGCATCTATCGATCGCCGGAGCTTTTTCAGCTGCTCGCCACCTTCGGCGTCGTTCTCGTCGTGGCGGATGCCGCGCTCAAAATTTGGGGTGCCGAAGAATTGCTGGCGCCGCGCCCGCCGGGATTGCGGGGTGCCGTCGACATTATGGACCGCGCCTTTCCGCAATATGACCTTTTCCTCATGGCCATCGGTCCGGTGGTGCTGGCTGCGCTCTGGCTGTTATTCCGGCGCACGCGGTGGGGTGCGCTGGTCCGTGCCGCAACCCAAGACCGTGACATGGTCTCCGCGCTCGGCGTCAACGAGCGTTGGCTCTTCACCGCGGTGTTCTTCCTCGGCTCGTTCCTCGCCGGCCTCGGCGGCGCCCTTCAGTTGCCGCGGCAGGCAGCCAATCTGCAGATGGATATCACCACCATTGTCGAGGCTTTCGTGGTCGTCGTGGTGGGCGGATTGGGCAGCATCGAGGGCGCCTACATCGCGTCGGTTCTCGTCGCGGTCGTTCAAGCCTTTGGCATTGTCGTGGTGCCGAAAGCGTCGCTCGTCCTCATTTTCCTGGTCATGGCGATTGTGCTGGTCATTCGCCCGCATGGGCTCTTCGGCCGCCCCATCGCAGAGGGTCAAGCCGAAGCGGTCCATCGACGGTTCAGCTTGCCGCGAAATTCCTGGCGCTATGGGCTGCCGCTACTCGCTCTATTGGTCTTCCTCCCGCTCGTCGCCAGCGGATACACACTGACCGTCATGACGGAAATCATGATCCTCGCGCTCTTCGCTGCGTCGCTGCACTTCATCATGGGACCGGGCGGAATGGCCTCGTTCGGGCACGCTGCCTTCTTCGGCCTGGGCGCCTATGCCGCGGCACTCGCCGCACACGATGCCAGCGTGCCCATGCTTGTTGGCATCGCCCTCGCGCCCATAGCGGCCTCGCTGCTCGCGATCGCCTGCGGTTGGTTCTGCGTGCGCTTGTCCGGGGTCTATCTCGCGATGCTAACGCTCGCGGTGGCCCAGATCGTCTGGTCCGTCGCCTTCCAATGGACCGACCTCACCGGCGGCGACAATGGCGTCCTCGGCGTCTGGCCGCCGTCGTGGGCGCGCAATGGCGGAGTATTCTACTTACTGGCGCTGGCGCTCAGCGCCGGCGCCATTTGGTGGATGCGGCGGATCATCTTCGCGCCTTTTGGCTACGCGCTTCGCGCCGGTCGCGACGCGCCGCTGAGGGCCGAGGCGACCGGCATCGATTTGATGCGCGTGCGATGGGTGGCATTCGCCATCGCAGCTGCCTTCGCCGGTTTGGCGGGAGGACTTTTCGCCTATGCCAAGGGTAGCGTGTTTCCCACCTATATCGCCGTTTCCCGCTCCGTCGACGCTCTGCTGATGGTGCTCCTCGGCGGCATCCATACGATCACTGGGCCGCTTGTCGGTGCATTGCTTTATGTCGGCCTGCAGGAGCAGATTTCGCGCTTGACCGACCTCTGGCGGCTCGTGCTGGGCCTCACCATCATCGGCCTCGTCCTGGCATTTCCCGAGGGGGTTGTTGGCTTCGCTTTGCGCTGGCGCCGCGCACCGGAAGCAGCACCATGACTCTTCTTTCGGTCGATGGCTTGGCGAAATCCTATGGTGGCGTTCGCGCCGTCGCCGGCGTGAGCTTCAGCCTCGCCGATGGCGAGTTCCTCGCTTTGATTGGGCCGAATGGGGCGGGAAAGACGACGTGCTTCAACATGCTGAATGGTCAGATCCGGCCCGATGCCGGTTCCGTGCGCCTTGGCTCGCGCGCCATTGCGGGTCTTACACCACGGCAGATCTGGCGACTCGGCGTTGGCCGCACGTTTCAGGTGGCGCAAAGCTACGCCTCGATGACGGTGAGCGAGAATGTCCAGCTTGGGCTTATCGCCCACCATCGCCGTCTCTTCTCCTTCCTTGCGCGTGCGGCCGATCTTTATCGCGAGCAGGCAATGGCATTGCTCGAGCAGGTCGGCATGGCAGCGCAGGCGGACCGCCCGTGCGGGGTTCTCGCCTATGGCGACTTGAAACGGCTTGAGCTTGCGGTGGCGCTTGCAAATTCGCCGCGTTTGCTCCTCATGGACGAGCCCACGGCGGGCATGGCGGCAGGCGAGCGGTTGTCGCTCATGGCACTCGCGGCGTCACTCGCGCGGGCCCGCGGAATCAGCATGCTTTTCACCGAACATGATATGGATGTCGTTTTCGGCCACGCCGATCGCATCATCGTCATGAACCGAGGCAGCATCATCGGCGACGGAACCCCGAGCGCGGTGCGCAGCGACCCGCAGGTCCGCGAGGTCTATCTCGGCGCAGACACGGCGGCGGCATGACCGAACCAATGCAGCGACTCCTGGAGATCGCCGGCCTCAACGTCTACTACGCCGGTGCGCATGTCCTCTTCGATATTGATCTCACATTGGCCCGCGGCGAAGTCTTGGCGCTCTTGGGCCGCAACGGTGCCGGCAAATCGACGACGCTCAAATCCGTCATCGGCCTGGTGCCGCCGGCGTCCGGCACGGTTCGCTTCGACGGCGTGCCCGTAGAGAAGCAGCCCTCTTACATGCTTGCTCGGCTTGGCATCGGCTACGTGCCTGAGGAGCGTCGCATTTTCAGCGACCTCACCGTTGAGGAGAATCTCGAGGTCGGGCGCCAACCAAGGCGGGCAGGGGCCCCTTATTGGACGCCCAACGCACTCTTTCATCTCTTTCCCAATTTGGCGGAATTGCGCAGGCGCATGGGGAGCCGGATTAGTGGCGGCGAGCAACAGATGCTGACCATTGCCCGCACACTCATGGGCAATCCGCTGTTATTACTGCTCGATGAGCCTTCCGAGGGCCTCGCCCCCAAGGTCGTCGAAGGGATGGCGGAGACGATCGGGCGTCTGAAGCGCGAAGGTCTCACCGTGTTGCTGTCGGAGCAAAATCTGCGTTTCGCGGCGCGCGTCGCCGACCGTGCCGCCATCATCGAAAACGGTCGCATCCGCTACAGCGGTCTGATGTCGGCGCTGCTTGCCGATGAAGCGGTTCAGCAGGCCTATCTCCGCGCTTGAGCCAACGGGACGGTTTGCCGTTTACCCCGATTGGAAGAGTACGATAGGCTGGTAGATGAAACTCCGAATGATGCGGGGGCTGCGGCTTTCCGAACGGTCCCCGCGATCGGTCCAAGGGGAGGGCGATATGCAGCAACTGGATCGGCGAGTCTTTCTCGGTGCGATGATCGTGGGCGCCGCTTTCGCTGCGACGCCGATGCGCTTTGCCTATGCGGCCGGCAAGATCACGCCGGGCGCGCGCGACGTCTTCATCATCATTGACGTGCAGAACTGTTTCGTTCCCGGCGGGTCGCTCGCTGTGAAGGAGGGTGATCAGATTGTTCCGTTGGTCAATCGCATCGCTCGCAGCTTCCCGCATGTCGTGATGACGCAGGATTGGCACACGCCGCACCACATTTCCTTCGCGTCCTCACATCCCGGCAAAAAGCCGTTCGAGACGACCGATCTCCCCTATGGCACGCAGGTGCTGTGGCCCGATCATTGCGTCCAAGGCACCGCCGGAGCCGAGCTGGTGAGGGGCCTCGACGTCCCCCATGCCGAGCTCATCATCCGCAAAGGCTACCGTGACAAGGTCGACAGCTATTCCGCTTTCAATGAGGCCGACCGCAAACCCACGGGGCTTGCGGCTTACCTACGCGAGCGCGGCCTAAAGCGTGTCTTCCTCGCCGGCCTCGCCACCGACTTCTGCGTTGCCTGGAGCGCCGTCGACGCACGCAAAGACGGCTTCGACACTTACGTCATCGAGGACGCCTGCCGCGGCATTGACGCCAACGGTTCGCTTGCCAAGGCGTGGGACGATATGAAAAAAGCTGGCGTTCACCGCATCCAGTCGACGGATTTGGTGATCACCAGCGCCTGAGTTCGCTCGCTAGGACTTGACGACCTCCGGCACGATCGTCGCGGGCGGCGTGTTGCGCGAGCGTTCGATGCGCACGAGCCCGTCGATGATGACCATGCCGATGCCGGGAAGGTCGCCTTTGCGAACGCTGTCGAGAAGATCGCGGCCGGCCGAATGCTGCGCGCGATCCATCAGGACGAAGTCGGCGGCACGTCCCGGCGCAACGATACCGCAGTTGAGGGCACGAATACGCGCGGTATTGCCTGTGGCGAAGCAGAAGGCTTGCTCGGCCGGAACATTGCCGATGCTCGCGAGAAACGCGATCATCCGCAGGATACCGAGCGGCTGAACGCCGCTGCCGGCGGGCGAATCGGTGCCGAGAATGATGCGCTCGGCTTGGCCAAGCTCCAAAGTCGTTCGCATGGCGTGCAAGGCGGCAAGCTCGTTGCCGTTGTGCACGATCTCAACGGCGCGATGGCAGCGCTCGCAGAGACAGCGAATCTGCTCGAGCGGGAGCGCCGTGTGTCCGCCGTTGATATGGCCGATCACGTCCGCATCGGTCTCGAGGACGACGTCGGCGTCGATGAGGCCGGAGCCGGGTATCGAGGGGCCACCAGTGTGGATCGTGCTCTGAATCCCATTCGCGCGCGCCCATCGCACCATCTTCTTCGCTTCATCGCCGGTTTTGACGCCCCCAAGACCGATCTCGCCCAGCGTCTTGATGCCGGCACCGGCGAGATCGCGGAAATCTTCCTCAGTCATCTCCTTTTCGATCACCGGCGCCCCGGCGATGATCTTCACCCCGCCGGGCCGGAAGAGCGAGAACGCGCGCTGGGCCGTGATGGCGAGCGCTTTCAATCCCACCACGTCGCGCGGACGGCCGGGAAGATGCACTTCACCGGCAGAGATCATGGTGGTGACGCCGCCGTTGAGGAAGCTGTCGATCCAGCCGAGCTGACTCTGCCGTGGCGTCCAGTCTCCGAAAACGGGATGGACATGGCTGTCGATGAGACCCGGTGAGACCGCCGAACCTTTAGCGTCGATGATGCGATCGGCATCACCCGTGTCGCACTCTTTTTCCTTCCCGACGGCAACAATCAAACCATCCACGGCGACAATTGTATCAGCATCAAGGATGGGCTTCTGCAGATCTCCCGAGAGAGTGAGTCCGATATTGCGGATGACGAGCTTGCCTTTGGGATTGTCCGCGCCGAGCGTTGCCATCGTTTCCCTCCCTCGTCAGCGCAGCCCGTCCTTGCCTTCGATCCGATCTTTCGTCAGGCCACCGATGCGCGGTCGCGGACGGCCACTGTCGGTCACGACGAGCGCCACGACGATCTCGCCACGGCGCGGCGCGTCGGGGATGCGCACCTCCATCGCGTCGAAGTGGCTCCGAACGAAGGCCGCATCCTTATGGCCGAGCGGCACGTCAATTCCGGTGCCTGGCCCGCCCATTTTCTTCGCCGATGGAATGAGTGCCGCGCCCGTCTCGACGGCAGACCGAAACGGCGTTCCGAGCTTGGGGTGGAGGATGGCGGCGGCATGCTCCAATTCGCCGCCCTCACCGACAATTGCGGCTTTGCCATAGCTCTCAATGGCTGAGGGTCCGACATTGAGCGCCGCGACCGCCATACGTCCGAGCATGCCGCCCAGCTCCTCGCCGACATCGATCAAGGGCGAGAGATCGTCGCTATCGCGGTCGGTAAACGGATTCTCGATGACCGCAATCGCCGCCGCCTTTCGCGTCGGCGGCTCGACCGCGCGTCCCATTTCGGTCTTCGTTACTTCCACCACGGTCACAAGCTTGCGAATTTTGGCGGCGCTCATTGCGGCAACTCCTTGCGACTAGCAGCAGCCTGCGGCGAACGCAGACTCACAAGATAGCGCAACGCTGGACATTGTTGGAGCGACGTTCCGATCCTGCGGCCCGCACCGCCATGTTGCGCGCGGCTGGCGTGCGATACGATAGATGTGCGCTCGGTGCGCCGGCGCTGCGATCGAATCGGACACAAGGCCCATGCGCGGTTCGAGCCAAGAAGGAGAGGCATGACATGACAATCAACCGTGAATTCGCGCAGGTGGACGCCGCGATCGTCCCCAGGTTCGCCGATATTGCCACTTTCATGCGCACACGGCGGGTCGAGCCCTCGCGTGAGGTGGATGTTGGCCTCGTCGGCGTTCCCTTCGACCTCGGCGTCAACTACCGTTCCGGTGCCCGCCAGGGTCCGGCGGGCGTGCGCGAAGCCTCGCGCCTCATCCGCCGGCTTCATCCGACGAGCGGCATCTCGCCCTTCGAGATCTGCAACGTGGCGGACCTCGGCGACGCGCCGGTCAACCCCCTCAGTTTCGAGCAATCGATGGGGTCGATTCAGGGTTTTTTCGAGACACTGCGGGATCTCAAGATCGTGCCGATTGCCGTGGGCGGTGACCACACTATCCCGCTCCCGATCCTCCGCGCGCTGGCGAGGGGCCGACCGGTGGGCGTCCTGCATTTCGACGCTCACGCCGATACGCTCGATGTCCTGTGCGGCACAAAGGTTAATCACGCGACGTTTCTGCGCCGCGCGCATGAGGAGGGCCTCGTCGATCCAAACCGCGTCCTGCAGATCGGCCTGCGCGGCAGCCGGTTCGGCACTGACGACATCCAGTACGGCTATGATGTGGGCTTCACCATCATCACCATGGACGAGTATGAGGAACTCGGCCGGGCGAAGGTCATCGAGACCGTACAGAAGGTGCTGGGCGACGGCCCGATCTATCTCTCGCTCGACGTCGACGGCCTGGATCCGGTCTACGCGCCGGGCACCGGCGTCCCAGAGATTGGCGGGTTGTCGCCCCGAGATGTCCAGGTCATCATTCGCTCGCTTCGCGGCAAGGATTTGGTTGGCGCTGATATCAGTGAAGTGGCGCCGTGCTTCGACCCGACGGGTATCACCTGCGTCACGGCCGCGAATCTGATGTTCGAAATGCTGTGCATTGTCGCCGATCGGCGGCGGCGCTGACACGCCGCCAGTCTCGTGTGTCTCTAACCGATGTCGTCGGTTCGATAGTTGGCAGCAATCAGGATTGCGTCGATACGTACCCTGTTCTCCGCCAGCGGCAAATCGATCTCGTCAGCCGAGCCATTGCGTTCAAGCTTCTGCAGCTCTCTCGCGGCTGCCTGCGATTGCCGCGTCGGCCTTGTTTGGTTGAGCGAAGCTACCTGCTCCCGCATTGCCCAATCACTTGCAGGCACTCCGCTTTGGTAGCACTGGTCGAGACGAGAACAATCAGGGCGAGACAGAGCACGCATGGCTGCTCGGCACCAAGCGTGACCGATATCAAATGTCGTGATTGGGCGTCAATCGGGAGGTCCACTCGACCTCGACCCCATTGTGCATGATCTGGATGCCCAGTGGCCCGTCCGTGTCCCGGACCAACCACCTTCTATGAACCGGTATCCAGGTCTTGACGCCTTTGCTGCCGAGGCGCCCACGCCTTGCGATTTGAACGCCCTCAATGGTCAGCCACAGGTCGCGACCGACCATCTCTAAAACGACTCTCTCCCCGCCACTCAAGACACCGAGTATCGTCCTAGTCGCGGTCTCGGTCACTGGCGTTTGCGCTTTCCGTGCCACTGAGATGCACTCGAGTCTTTTCGCAGAATACCCCGGATACGCTTAATTTTCTGTGGATACGCCTTTAGTTTACTGCATCCATCCTCGCCATGCAGTGCTCGGGTGAGAAAAGTGGGCGATGCCCGGTGAGCGATGCGGTGATGCCAGCCGCCTCGCGCTGTCTCGTTGGCGGGGGTCACGGACCTGTGATCACCCTCACAACCCGAAGGGTCGCCGCGCTCTTCCATTGGGATGATTCCGCTCGTCGCTTCGTAGAACGCAGAGGAAGATCATCACCGAGTGGGATTTTCGAGGCACACATGTTCATCCGGATATGGCGACTCTGCATCGATATCTCGTGGGGCGACGCCGAGGACCTCAAGTTGATGGGCGGCAGCAAGCGGAAGCTGAGCTAGTGGTTCATGGTCCTCCTCTGATCATGTGTCAGTGGGGTCAAACCGCGTCGTTGCTCGTTGCAGCTCCGCGAACGATGTCACATTAATGTTCCGGAGGCGGAATAATGACGATCGGCGATACTTCTTCCTCTAAGGTTGTCCCGGAACCTTCCGCCAGGTCACTTTGATGGACGAGATCATTCGGCTGATCGAGGCCGAAATTCCCCGCTTGCGTCGCTATGCACGCGCCCTGCTGCGCGACCAGAATCGCGCCGACGACCTCGTGCAAGACACGCTCGTTCGCGGCCTTGACAAAGTTCATCTCTTCCGTTCTGGCGATGTGCGCGCCTGGCTCTTTACGATCATGCACAATCAGTACGTCAATTCCATCCGGCGTGCCGTCAGGCAAGGCCGGACAATTGTCGTTGAGAAGGTGCACCTCGCGTCGCCAGCGCCACAGCTGCCCAGTCTTGAGCTCCGTGAGCTCGAAAACGCGATCGCCCGCCTAACCGTGGAGCAGCGAACGACATTGCTGCTGGTCACGCTTGAAGGGATGAAGTACGAGGAGGCTGCGAGAATCTGCGATGTTCCGGTCGGCACTGTCCGCTCGCGGTTGAACCGGGCGCGCGAGGAGCTGCGACGCATGTTGGAGGGCGAGTTCGCGCAACCAGGCTTCCGTCACGCTCGCGGCAAGGCGACGCCTCTCAAGGTAGAGCCCGCAAAGGGCGGCGAAGCCTAAGCGGCGGCGGTGACGAACGCCTCCCGCCTCACCATTTAGACGCGGGTTGCGATCTTCTCGTCGATGATGGCGCACTGTTCGGCGAGTTCTTCGATGACGATCGCGTTTTCGCCTTCACCGAGATCGATGATCTCGCCGCACTGCTCACAGGGCAGGGCGTCTTGGGTGATGAGCCAAGCGATCCTCTTGGGCGTCCGGTGGCTGCACTCGCTGCAGGAGACGGCGTAGATCACGGAAGCAGCAATACCCATGTCGCGCCTCGCAGTAGCAGACGATTTTGCCTCAACCCAGCACTCGGCTTAGCCGTCTCGATGCGGCGTCGGCCGGGGCGCCGGCTTGAGCCGAAGCCAAACGTACTTCTGCGGGTTATCGCGAGGTTTCGCTCAGCTTCCTCCCGGGGCGACATTGAAAGGCTAGTGACCAGCTAAATGACTACGGATGGGCTTGCGAGGGCGCTCGGCTTCGCCTCGCAGCTCGAGGGCGCCGACTACATGACGCGAGCGATCCTGGGACCACATTCGCGCTCGACTCTTTTGGCGGTGTTTCGTACCGAGTTTGCCCCCGTCACTCTTTCGCGCTCGTAAAGGAGCAACGTGATCCAATTTTGACATGGCGATGGAGTGCGCCCCTGGGGCCGGACAGTTTCAGGCGGCTGAATTGACCGGTGCGCGGGCGTGTTGCTCCTCGAACTGGGTGGGGCTGAGATAGCCGATGGCTGAGTGCAGCCGCCGGTCATTGTAGACGTAATCGATGAAGT
>DASZAN010000215.1:0-1902 GCA_035945115.1 Allostellaceae bacterium | reverse complement strand
TTTGTCGAGATCGAAGGAATAAAAGAACTGACCTTGCTCGTCTTTCCGCCGCCCCATCATCCAACGCCCCCGCTGATGCCCGTCTCAAACCAACGGAATCACGGTTCGCGACGCGACTCAACAGAGTTTTGCAACACATTCCTGAGCTCACCGGACGCTGTGCATCGTCGGTGCTACTTCGCATTCGTGCCACAAACGGACGAACGGCACCGCAACAAAATGACAGCTCATTCGGTCAGCTCGCCGTTTGGGGCTCTCGAGCCTTTCGTTAATCGTTTTGCCGCGGTCACGTTAAAGGCCGCGATCGGACGGCTGATGCCCTTGAGCGAAAAATCGCCAACAGGCTCCACATTGACCGTGTCCTCAACCGCCATCAGGACGCGCGGACTAATGAGGATTTGCCCAGGCTTGGCTTCGTCGCACAGTCGCGAGGCAACATTCGCCACTGTACCTATCGCGGCATAGTCGAATCGACCCTCAAAGCCGATCGTCCCGAGCGTAGCGTATCCGTGCGCCATGCCGATACCGAAGCCGAGTTCGTGGCCAAGCCGCCGCCAATTTTCGAACAGCACCATCAGCTCCGTGCGCATATCGAGCGCCATGCGGACGGCTTGAAACGCTGGATTGTCAACAGGCACGGGATCGTTGAACACGACCATGACGCCGTCGCCAGCGTAGCGTTCCAGCGTGCCGCTATACCTAATGATAATCTTGCCAATCATCTCGTGATACTGGCGGAGCAGCGCCATCACGTCTTCGGGGTCGGAGCTTTCGGAAAAGCCGGTAAAGCCGCGCAAGTCGCAGAAAAGCGCTGTAATTTCCCGTCGGTGGCTTTCAAGTTGCTTTTCCGATCCGGATGCGACGATCAGATCGGCGACCTGCCGCGGGAGGAAGCGTCGCAGCCTGCTCATGCGCTCGATCTCGCCAACTTGATCGGCGACGCGTTGTTCTAGCTGCTGATTGAGCTTAACGACCTCTTCCGTCCGCTGGCGCAACTCGTTGAGGAGCCGCGCGTTCTCGATAGCAATGACGGCTTGTGTGGCGAAGGTTTGCAGCAGCGCCGATTGCCGCGCTGTGAACGCGCCGGGTTCGGTTCTGTAGATTACGATCGAGCCAATAGCCCGGCCGCCACGTAAGAGCGGCGCTGCGAGCAGGCTGCGAAAGCCGGCCTTCTTCGCTTCAATGCTTTTGTAGTCCTCGTCGGCAAAGATATCCGGAATTTGAACAGTGGTGCTGGTCAGGATCGCCCGGCCGGAAATGTGACCGCGGTTTGGCTCCATCGGATACATTGCACCGAGCAGTTGGCGCTGAGTCGCTTCGAAGTTGTAGTCAGTCACTAGGTGCAACAGATCGCCTTCCATGCGGAACACCGCGCCGAACCGAGCTCCGCACAGGTCGACCGCGCTCGCTACGATCGCCTTGAATACCGGTGCAAGGGCGCCCGCCGATGTGCTGATGATGTGCAGCACTTCGGACGAAGCCGCCTGTTGCTGCCGCGTCTCTTCGAGCTCGCGCGTTCGACGCTCAAGTTGCTTTTTCAGATCGGCGGCTGACGACCGCGCTCGGCGCGCGGTCCTGGATGTGGTGCTGCGCTCAGCCTTGGGCGGCTTTCGATGCGGTGTCTTCTCTGGATTACGATTTATGGTGCGACGCCGTCTCACCTAGTCCTCCCCTAGGACGACGAGCAGACCCTAGCACATGATCAAGTCCCTTGTGCATCACAGCGAAATTGATCGTGGATCGGCTGCCCGTGTCAGGTTGTAGGCCAGGACCGAGAGGGCCATTTCGGCGGCCACTTTTGGAAGCGTCTTGGTGAGGAAGTGTGTCGCCCCCATGCGGGCCTTCATCGTGCCGAACGGATGCTCGACTGTTTCTCGACGCCGGCGCATGGCTTGTGGATTT
>DASZAN010000214.1:0-57124 GCA_035945115.1 Allostellaceae bacterium | reverse complement strand
GCCAAACCTGTGTAGTCGTACGAGATCGAAAGCGCTGTGCTGGCCCCTCGCCGGATCTGTATCGTGGTGGCTGTGGATCTTGGTGTCGTCGTCATAGACCACTACTCCTTCTGCACGCGAGCCGGACGTATACGTCCAGCGTGAGTTCTCCCGCCCCATGCACTTACAGTAGCGATTCGAGATCGCGCATCGCTTGCTTGAACGAGCGCGGCGGCTGGTAGTTGTAGAGCGGAGCGATCAGGCGGTAGGCCGTGCGTGTGGCGATCTTCGCGCGCTCGTTCCGGTCGTTGGTAAGCTGCGCCTGCGTGCGATACTCCTCGACGTGGCCGAGCAGCTCCTCCGTGTAACGGAACTCATCGTCGGCGATGTACTTCGTCCACCAGCCGTCCGCGGAGGTAGCGAACTGACGGGCGCAGTGCCGGTACTCGTGCGCGAGCAGCGGCTGCGGGACGCGCAGGTTCAGCGGGTTGTAGATGTCTTCGCCGTACGCGAAGATCGTGGGCAGTGTGGCCGCGTGCGGAAACGCCGCAACGATCTGGTCCCAGTTCGGCGGCTTCTCGATCTTGATCATACGCCGCGCAGCGCCTTGGCTTCGCTCGCCCGCCGCGCGGCCCATCCGCCATCGCCCCGACCAGCGCGCCGATAGTGGTGAAGCGGGTACTCCTGGCCGGCGGACTTCACGGCCCGCGCAATACGTGCAGCGCGTACGCGCGCCAGCTGCTCGAGCGCCTGGTCGGCTGTCACTCTCATCGCACTCTCCGGTATGGCAGGTCGAACCGCTCGATGGCCTGGCTGATCGTGAACGCCCGATTGAACTCGCCGATAATCCCCGGTTTGTCGCGAGGATCTGTCCGCTCGCCCGTCGCCAGATGCACGGGGTCGCCGTCACGCCGGTGCGGCCATGAGCTGACATCAGTCCAGTCGCTGTACTCAGCGAGGACAGCATCAACATCCAGCCAGTCACCGGCGTTGACGTGCGAATGGAACAGGCCACCGAGGCGCCGCGCCGGCGCGAACATCATTTGCGCGGGTACGAATGACTCACGCGCAACAAGCTCGATGCCAACATCGGCCGCGACCTTCCTCGCGACCGCCTGGAACTCATCGAACCCTGCCGGACGGGAAAGCGGCATGACTACGCGGAAGCGCGGCGCCTCGGGCAAGTGTGAAAAGGTGGTGTAGATCGCGAATGCGGTATCGGACCAGGAGTTGAGAACGTCACCCCATGTGTCGATCGTGACGTGATCGAAGTCGAAGGTGATCGCGTGCCTGGCGACGAAGTGATCGGTGTGCCTGCGCTCGGCATCGAACTCAGCCGGGATGTACCAGCCGCGCGCCGCCTTATCGGGAAGCTCGGGCGGCTCTTTGGTGAGCCACTCGGCAAACACCGGCCAGTCGAGCGACTTGCGCTGCGTGATGACGGCGAGATCGCCGGCCCCGAATGAGACGACGAGAGGTCTCATCCTGGCTGGTGCATCGTGTGCCGGTAGAGTTCTGCGGCGCTCGGCGGCACGCCTCGGAAGGTTCTAAGATACTCTCCGAGCGCCTTATCGCGTGCCGGTTTCCACGACCAGTCGCCGCCTAAGCTGCTTTCAAACAGATTCGATCGAGATCCTTCCCCGTCATCCGCCCCTGCTGTCGGGTCGTATGTTCTTGCGCCGAAGTTGAGGGGAAATCCCCCGGGCGGCATGTAGTCTTCATCGGTGGTGGGCCTGTCCGCGTAGTTACTTCGATCGGCCACGTGAGGTGAACTCCGGCTGCCTTGGCTCCCCATTTATTACAAAAAAGGAAAAATCGCGCAAGTGGCGCAAAGAAAAACCCCGGCCACAGGCGCCGGGGTCAATCGAGGGGCGATTTAACAGTTACGCGGTTTTGCGCAACGCGGTGGGCGTCAGCCAGAAGACTTTCTGGCCCATCCGAAGCGGCCGCTGCTCGCTCACCGCGACCTGGGCGTCGGTCGTCGCCTTGGCCGGCGACGCCAGGAACTTCACCAGCGCCTCGATCGCTTCGTTCGCGATGCTCGTCGCCTGCGCCTGGTCGATCTTGGCGAGCTGCCGGGTAAAGCCGAGCAGAGCGCCGGTGAGCTTCCGGGCTCGGGCGTGTACGCGCTCGGGCGTCAAAGCGTGCTTGCGCGTGGGCGGCGCTTCGTTCAGGAGCTGCGACTTCGTGACCGTGGGCGCGTTCAGCTTCATGAGGTCATGGCCCTCCGCGCGCAGCCAGCGCCGGATAGTGCCGTAGGCACTACGCGCGAAGTTCGCCCGCCGGTTGCGCTCGAGCGCGCGCCGGCGCCGCTCAGCCCGCGGCAACCGATCTGAATGCGCAATGTCCGGTGTGGTCGTCGCTTCCTGAACGACCGGGTAAAATTGCCGGTGTACGTGCTTGATCGCCGTGAGCTGGGCTTCCTGGTCCGACTTGCCGGCCAGCTCAGCCTGGGCGGTCTCGATCAAGGCACGCAGATACGCGCCGCGGGCCGTCGCAATCTGCTTGCGGCCGTCGACCGTTTGGCGGGCGAGGGCGCGTATCTCGCTCGCCGTCCATGCCTTGTGCGTCATTTTGCTGTTCTCCCGTGTAACTCGTGCGATACAGATCCTACACTATGGAGAATAGCACACGCGATTTACTGGCGCAATTATGTTACATAGTTCACACTTTTGAGCGGCCGGGTAAAGTTCAGATTTTCGGCTTCGCGCGCTTCACCATGCGCGATATGGCCGATGGCGTGAAAAGCTTCCCCGTCATCGTGCGGTATCCCAGCTCATTCAGCCGGCGCGCTTTGTCCGCTAGGCTCCCGCCGTCTGCCGCGGTGAGCCAGGTCCGATCCCGCGCGATCGCCGCGGCCTTGCGCAGCTCCGCGGATACTTTCCCGCCGCGCGCGGGCGCGGGACTCCCTAGCCTTGCGCCCCGCCGCTTGAGCGCCGCCAGCGCCGCCGTGGTGCGCTGAGAGATGAGCGCGCGCTCTTTCTCGGCCAGCGCGGCGAACAGGTGCAGCATGAAAGGATCGGACTGGCGTCCCAGGTCGCACGCTATGAACTCGATACCGTGGACCATGAGCCCGGACACGAAATGAACGTCACGGCTCAGTCGATCAAGCTTTGCGACGATTACCGGGCCGTTCAGTTCCTTGGCGCGGGCGAGCGCAGCCGCCAGCTGCGGACGGCGGGACAGTGTATCCGACACACGTTTGCCGGACTCTACCTCGGTAAACCATTCCGAGATAGTAAGCTCGCCGTCAGCTGCGCAGAACGCCTCAATGGCGGCGCGCTGCGCCTCGAGTCCCAGGCCGGATCGTCCCTGCTCCCTGGAACTGACGCGCAGATACGCGACGGCGCGCGTCATGGTTTATTCCTGGTCATACGAATCGAACCACGGGCCGCGCTGCTCGGTGCGCAAGCGCACTGCTCCGATCCCGAAACCAGCAGCAGCACATGCAAGGCGCGTCTTAATGGTGCGCTGGAACCGGCGCGAATCGTCACGGAAATAAAGGCGTGTCACTTTGTAGGTAATCATGACTGCACCCCCGCCGCACGCAGAAACCGCTCGCGGTCAAAGCGCTGATTATCGCGATACAGATAGAACGCCAGTTCTTCCGCCGCATAACTCACACCATCATTCAGTGCAGCAACGCACTCGGGCGGCTCTTTCGAGCGAATCTCCGCGCGCGCCTCTTTCAGCGCCTCCGCGATCAAAACATAGTCTTTGCGTGTCATGGCTCTTTACTCCTAGTTGTCGCCCTAGCGGGCGGATTGTCTCACAAGTCGGTCGGGCCGCCCATAAGCTTGACCGTCCACCAGTCCGGGCCATCGTGATTAGCTTCGACATAGTCGATGGCGGCCTGCTGGTCATCGAACGGACCGTAGTAGAAGAACCCGTCTATGGGGTCGCCTACGATCAAGATCCATTTGGTATCCATTGGCTCTTTACTCCTCATCCTAGGCGCCATATCCCGACGAGCGCGGCAATGCCGACAGCTGCCAGGAAAGGCGCGGATAACAACACTCTGGCGGCAAGCTCCGCCAGTCCCTCAAGTACTCGAACGTCGCGCCGCGTCATTCTTCTATCCAAGCAGTAGCGATCCGCGCCGCATGCTCTAACAAAGCGGCCTCATGCACCGCTCGCCACTCCATACCGTGCAGGTCGCACAGCTGATGCCAGTGCGTGTCTGTGTGCGCGCAACCGCAATCAAGGAGTGTGAACCCCTCGGAGCTGCGCGTGCGCTCTTGCGTGTTCCCGTTAAGGAGCATCATGGCTACACCTCACACACAAAGCCGTCGCCGGTCTCGATAAGCTTTACGGTGCGGCGTTTCTTCAGTTCGGGGAATCGCACCTTGTCCTCGGGCGTCACATCGAACCCGATAACGCGCCCGTCGTCGCGATCCGCGAATCCGTTCAGCCATGCCGCCCAGTACATCGGCACGTAAGGCGCGCAACCTTGGAACTTACCGGGGCGAGACACGTCCTCAAGACATTCGGCAACGCATTCCGCATCATCTTGCCGGGTGTACTCGCGCAAGAGCTTTCCGTTGAAGCCTTGCGATTTGTCGGCAGTGTCGTACACACCATAGACGGCCGGCGCGTTGTTCCGCAGCGTAAGTGCGGCCTTGTAGCGGGCGCTCATGACAGCACCTCCGCAAGCAGCATCACCAACCGGGCGCACGCTACCAGGTACGACAGGGCGCCCACGATGGCGAGCGCACCCAGGAAACAGTCGAAACGTGTGAGGTTCATGGCTCTTTACTCCTCGTCGCCATACATGTCGCGCAGCTCTTTTTTGAGCCGTCGCAAATTGGCGTCGTAGTGCCAGTCGGTGCAATCCATATAGCCAGGCGCGCTATAGCGGCCCGCATAAGATCGCTTGCAGGTAATAAACGTGCTGGCGTCGATCGACCCCCCGCATTCATTGCAGCGCAGAGTCCCGGCCTGCATCGCGTCGCGCTCGTCATTGAATGCATCGGTAGTCCACTCGTGCGCGTAATGCGTTGCGCCGCATTTGCCGCAATCGGCAGCATAAAGGGCGCCTTTCTCGTAAATAAGCATTTGCATGAATGACATGGCTCTTTACTCCTGCCGCGCCACGATGGCGCGTTTTCACTATCTGCACTTATACGCCTACCCGTTTGTGTCTGCAATAGGCAGAAAGAGAAAAAGCGCGATAGTGCCGGTGGCACTATGCCGGCCGGCTCGATGCGACGTAATGAGGTGCGAGCTAGGCGGGAAGGCACGACCGAACACGCGCAAATAAATGCCGCGCACGGCGCGAATTAGCGATAGTTGCCTAGGCAGTGCTCCAAGCGAGAATCATTCTCAGTTGGAGCACGTTAACTGATTGATTTAGCTCGATATGAATTAATGGGGGTAGCGACGCGCTACGTGCTCCAAACTGCTCCATTTTCACGGCGCGAGCGTGAGACCGTGCAAACGTGTGCAGTATCAACGTGTTATGAATTATAGTTCGTGTGCTCCAAACTGCTCCAAGCTGCTCCAAATGGAGCAATTGCACGCTGCGAACACTGCTCCAACTGCTCCATCTCTCTATATGGAGCAGGAGCGTGGAGCAACGGAGCAGGATCACGGCCAGGAAAGAGGTTAATTACGCGCGCAGATAGGCGGCGCGATTTTCCCGCGCGCACTGTTAAATGCCGCGCGGGCTCGCCGGCGCGCCCATTGCACGTACAAACGGGCGTATGTGTTTGCAATGGCATCGCCAGACCGCTCGAGCGCGAGCTGGCGACCATGCGACCCTCCGCGATAGGCTCCAGGGAGATCCCGCCGGACGTTCCCGATCTTGCGAGCCCGCAAAAACGACCCCCCGAAATCGAATCGCGCCGCGCGCCCTAAGTGACGCGTAGAGTTTGGGCCAAAAATTTTTATAAAATCAATACGTTAAACGTCACACGTTTGCGCGATTTACCGAAAGATCGCCATAATGGGGAGCCTAGAGAACCGTTTTTCTCTTTCGGCAGCCTCTGCCCCTCGTTGAATCGAGCCAAGGGCAAGCCATAACCGCCGTGCGTCGAGTTTGCAAAGGCCATCACACGCCGCTCGACCTCCACGGCATCAACCCCCGGCATTGCTTCGACGGTGCCGCTCGCCTGTGGCGAGTCCCTGTGCGGGCAGGGTAACAGCTGGGCGGTTCGGTTTGATCCCCGAGCGAGCAGGCACCCGCAATCCTTTTCCGAATCGGCGCGCCCGGCGCGCGACTGCCTGCACTCATGGGCCGCGCCGGCCGCCTTCTCCCGACCGTGCGCCGCTCCGCGGGCGGCGCGTCGGGTGCGCCTTCGTTTTCACCACCAAGGGACCACGACATGACCGACCAGGCAGTCAAAGACGCGAAGGCCAAGCGCGACGCCGCGCAGAAGGATCTCGACAAGGCGGTCGAGGACACGAAGGCCGAGATCAAGAGCGCGGCCGCCGCGGTCAAGGATGCGGCCCCCGAGAAGGCGGTCGAGGTTAAGGACCCGAACGACAAGGCCCCGGTGAAGCCGGCCGAGGTCGTGAAGCCCGTCGAGACTCCGAAGGTGGCCCCGAAGGTTGCGCCGCCGGTGTCTTCCGACTCGAGCACGGCACGGAACGCCGCGATCGCCCTGGCTGTGGCCGCGGTTGCTGCGGCGCTCGTCGGCCACTTCGTGCTGAAGGCGTTCTGAGCGCCGATCCGTGGGCCTTCAGTGGCAGGGGCTCTGGACGGAGCGTGACGGGAGCACACCGTGCTTCGTGCGCATCCTCACCGCCATCGGGGTAGTGGGGTATCTCGGGCTCACGGCGTGGGCCATCGCGAAAGGCCAGGCGGTGAGCTACACCGAGTGGGCCACCGGGTTCACCGTGATCGTCGCGGGCGGCGCGGGGGCTGCGCGCTTGAAGCTTGACACCGAGGCGCCGGCCTCGTGATCGCGCTCATCGAGGGCCTGTTCGGCATCAAGGTGCCTGCGTGGCTGATCGAGGCCGTGCTGGCCTTCCTGCTGATTGCGGGCGCCGCGCTCTACCTTGAGCACCGCGGCGCACGGGAGGAGCTGGCGAAGCTTCAGGAGTCAAGCACCAAGCTGCTTGACCAGGCGAAGAAGGACATCCAGACCCAGACCGACCGGCACACCGCCGACGTTAAGGCGAACGAGGGGAAAACCGATGCGGCGATTGCTGCTGCCAATGCTCTTAGCGACGCTCTTGATCAGCGCGTGCGCGACTTCGACGCCTATCGCGCGAGCCATCCCGACGTACCACGTTCCTCCGGTGAGCCCGGAGCAGCGGGCGGGGGAGAATGCGGCCTTGTCAGCTGCGGCGAACTCGCTGGCCGAGCACTGCAGGATGGTAACCGGCTTGCCCGGAGCGTCGTCGACCTCTCCGCCGAGCTGCAGTCCTGCCAGCGCGACCGAGACTCGTTGAACGGTTTGCCGTGAGGCGTCAGTACCTGCTGCTCGCGCTGATCGTCGCTCTGGCGTTCGCCGCGGGTTTCTGCTTCGACCGCTCGCTCCACCGGCCGATCGAGATTCATCTCTCGCAGGCGGAGCCGGGCGACTCCGGCATGATCGGGCGCCCCGACGCGGATGTGTCGTGCGGGCTGCCCTGGAACGCGTGTTGGAAGACGGCCTGACTTTTCACAGGAGAAACGTATGAGCTTCACAGAGAAAGCGGACGCGCAGGCGGCCGCGAGCGGGAAGGCGCCGAGCGCCGCCAGCGGGCAGCTGATGGACATCGGCACGGTCGCGGCGCACAACATCGCGCTTGCGATCGGCGCGGCCGACGAGCACGTCGAGACGATCCGCAATGCGATCCGCGACGAGATCCAGGCGATGAGTTCGCACTTCACGCTCGCCGTGGCCGACCTCGGCACGCAGTATGAGGCCGAGGTCGAGAAGCTGAAGCAGGAGAAGGACGACTTCATCACCGCCGCGCAGGCGCGCGAGACGCAGATGGTCAACGCCTTCAAGGCCGAGGTCGCCAAGATCAAGTCGACGTTCACGTACGTCGAAGCGAACCCCGGCCGGGTCGCCGTGGTCCTTGCGGCGGTGATCGCGCTCGGTGTTGTGCTCGGTCACTTCTTCGGCTGACGCATGAGTGACTGGCTCGACTTAGAGCCAGCCGCCCCGCAAAAATTGCCGTCGGCGCCTGCGGCGCCTCCGGCTGATGACGGATGGCTGGAAATCGAGGACCCGAACGCCGGCAAGGCGACTGCGGCGTTTCGGCACCTCATCGATGCGTGCATGCGCGGCACGGATCGTGTTATGGCGTGCGACGGGCAGTATCTCGCCTATCGTCCATACAACCGCGCGTTCGACAAAGAGACGAACCCGAGAACCAAGGAACGGTTCCAGATGTTCATCGAGAAGGGGTACTACAAGCACCTCGGTACGTACGACGAGGTGCAGATCTACGAGCTGCTTCCCGGCAACCCGTATCGGCACGAAGCCAAGGAGTACGTCATCGGGCAGGACTACTGGAAGGACATCAGGAAGGCCGCGACGTGCGCGATTCACCGCGCGTGGGCCGACTACCACGATGTCCTCGGCGCGATGGCAACTGCGCTCAAGAGCGGGCGCGATCCGCTGTTCGCGAAGACTGTCTGGGAAGACACGATCAACCAGGTCGGGATCGCGATTCAGCAGATGGGCGGTAAGGATGCGCCCACCGAGAAGGAGATCAACGAGGGCTTCCTCGAGATCCGCCGGGCGCGCGGCATTCAGGGGCGCGCGGGCGTTGTGCTGCTGAACAACAGCGCGCTTCAGAAAGTCGGGTTCGAGGGGCGCAAGTGAGTGATGACTGGCTGGACATCGGGGAGCGCGAAGGGGAGGGCGGCCATCTGCCCGTGCCCGTCACGCTGCCCGATGACTACAAGTCCCGTCTTGCGCTCGTCGAGAGTTGTTGGGCGAGGCTGACCGAGAAGCAGAAGATTTTCCTGCAGGCATGGCGCGATTGTCGATACAACGCGCTGGCCGCCTGCAGACAACTCGGCCTCGGCCAGAACACGAAGCCGATGACCAGCTACTCCCGCAACCCCGACTTCGCGATGGTGGTGCGCGTGTGGCGCGCGAACGCCGCAGCCGACGCACTTGATCGTGACCGGCTGCTTGCCCGGCAGGACGACATAGTCGAGACGCTCCTTACGCCCAAGCCGATTTTGCACCAGGGCGTGCCGACGGGCTTCGAGGAAGTGGAGGCGGGCGCCGCCGCTCGGGCGAACGAGACGTTGATGCAGGCCGCGGGCCTCCTCAAGTCCAAGGACGAAGTCAACGTGAACGTGGGCGTGTACTCGCCCGTGCAAGTTGAAGTCGAGAAGCCAGCGGTGAACGTGATAGACGCGACCGAAGTGGTCGAAGTCGACCCGGTTGTGCCGGAATGAAGCTCGCGCCGACCGCCGGGAAGTACTATCTCGACAACTCGGACGTAGCTTGCATCATGGGGCCGATCGGCTCCGGCAAGACTGTCGCGAGCGAGCTTCGACTTCAGCGGCATGCGTTCGAGCAGCCGCCGGCACCCGACGGCGTACGCTACTCGCGCTGGGGCATCGTGCGCAACACGCATCCGCAGCTGCAACGGAACACGATGGAGTCGTGGTTCCAGATGTTTCCGAAGTTCCGCAAGGGCTCGCATCAGTGGGTCTCCACGAAAAAGATGCACGTCTGGAACTTCGCGCTGCCTGACAAGACACGCGTCCACGCCGAGTTCGTGTTCGCGGCGCTCGATGACGAAGACGCGGTCGCCGACCTGATGGGTCTCGAGGTGACGGGCTTCTGGTTCAACGAGCTGCGGCTCCTTGATCCGCTCGTCGTCGCGCAGGCTGCGACTCGAGCCGGCCGGTATCCGAACAGAGCGATGGGCGGCTGCAAGTGGTGGGGCTGGATCGCGGACACTAATCCGTGGAGTTCGACCAGCGAATACCACTCACGCTTCGTCGTGTCGAAGCCCGAAGGGTGGGCGTTCTTCCGCCAGCCGGGTGGTATGGACCCCGCGGCGGAGAACCTCGCGAACCTGCCGGGCGGTCGCGAGTACTACGTCAAAGCGCTGAGCACGTTGCCGGCGCACGAAGTTGACACGCTGATCCACTGCAAGTATGGCGTGTCGCGCGACGGGCGCCCGGTGTATGTGTCGTACGACGACAACTTCCACTGCCAGCAGTTCGAGTTGGCCGCGGATGGCGGCGTTGTCCCGATTCTCATCGGTTACGACAACACGGGGCGCAACCCCGCGGCGGTCGTATCCCAGAAGACGCGCGATGGACAATGGCGCGTGCGCTACGAGTTCTGCGGCCAGGGCATCGGCATGAAGGCGCACGCGGCCGCGTTGCGGCGCTTCCTGGCCGAGAAGATCCCGCAGTACAGGATTCAGCGCATCACCTGTGATCCGGCTGGGCGCGCGAAGGGCGCGGATGACCTCGACATGCGCATGATCATCCAGCGCGAGTTCCCCGGTGTGTCCGTGATGAACGCGCGCACGAACGATGTCGCGACCCGCATCGAGGCCGTCGACGGCACGATGCGCCGGAACGTCAACGGCGCGCCTGCCGTGCTGATCCACCCGGATTGCAAGAATCTCCGCGAAGCGTGCATTGCGAAGTACCACTACCGGAAGTTGAAGCTTGCCGGTGAGGAGCGCTTCACGGAGGTGCCCGAGAAGGTTTCACCGTACGCCGATGTGGCGGATGCGCTTCAGTACCTGCTGCTCGGCGGCGGGGAAGGGCGCATCAACTCGGACGGCAAACCCGGCGAAGAAATGTGGGGGAAAGCGCCGGCGATAACTCCCTCCCCGCATGATCCCCGGCGCGAAGCAGAGGAACGCGGTGATCCAACACGTTGGCGCGGCGAGGCATTTGGCCCGCGGCGCAAGGTAACTTTCGATCCACGTACAGGGAGCGTATTCCGTGATGATTGGTAGTTTGGTTGACGAAGCCGATGGCAGTAGCCTCGTCGATCCGACACCGTCACGCAAGATCGACGGCACGGTGTACGTCATGCGGCATGGCCGCACATCGCTCGACGTGCAGCATCGCTCCGACGGTTGGCTCGATCTGCCGCTATCGGACGAGGGTCAGCTCGAGTTGATCGGCTCGCAGCAGGCGCTGAAGACGGTGCCGATCGCGAAAATCTATGCGCCGGATCTGAAGCGCACAACTGAGACGGCGGATCTCGTGCAGTCCGGGCTGTTGTCGAGCCCGAAGATCGTGGTCGACGACAACGCGAAGACATGGAACCTCGGAGTGCTCGCCGGCACGAAAAAGCGGTACGGGCGCCCCGAGGTACAAAAGCTTGTGGCGGACCCGACTCGAGCGCCGCTCGGCGGCGAGTCGTACAACACGTTCGTTTCCCGCTTCCTGCCGTGGTTCACGAAGATCGGTAAGGAAGCGGTCAAGTCCGGTAAGCCCGTGCTCGTGGTCTGCTCCGGGTCGAACTTGCGGCTGCTTGGGGAGCATCTGCTCGGCGATCAGGACGCGATCGATCTGACGGAAGGTGGTTTGGCCGCGCTGCATTATTCCGGGGGAAGTTGGGGTGGCGAAGTCATCCGCGGTCACGAAGACGACTCCGAAAACGAGTCTGCTTGATTTTTCCGAGTGCAAGGTTCGCGAATGGTACCTCGTGTATCACGCGCGCCCTCCGTGGTTCTGGTGGGCGAAGTATCTCAAGCAGGGTTTCCGGCACGTCGAGCTAACGCGGCCGGTGTACTTCGGCCCGGGTCCCGAGGATGTCGTCTGGTTGAACATCCTGCCGACGTTTGAACTTCTGGACGCTGAAATTTCTACCGATCCGCGGCCCCCGTGGGTGAAGTGCCCAAACTCGACGGTGCAGAAGGTGACGACTTTGCAACCGTTGGAGCGTATGCGCAGCTGGTTCGACATCGGGCCGCCCACTTGCGTAGAGGTCGTCAAAGCCGCTCTTGGCATTCGGGCGTTTTGTGTGCGCACGCCCTGGCAGTTGTTCCAGCACATTCAACAGCGGGGCGGAATCATAGATGGGCGGCGGAGGCGGTAGTAGCGGTCCAACTGTCCAGCAACAGCAGCTGGAAACGCAGCAGGCGACTACGCAGGCGAACCTCAATCTCGAGGAGAACGCGCAGCGTAAGGCGATCTTGAACTCGATGCTCGGCACGCGCGTATTCAGAGGTTCCGCGCTTTCCCGTGCAGTGCGCGGCAACACGCCGGGCACCACCGATACGAGGGGCACAGGCCCCGCCAGTCTCGCGCAGCGCAGCGCGAACGCGGCGCCGGTGGCTACGGCTCCGCAGAGCCTGATTGACTTGATCCGGGGATCGACGACGGGAAGCGGGGCGACCCCCGCGGGCGGCACTGGTGCATCGGGCGCCGGCGCAGCTGGCGGCGGTGTTCGGGGCGGCGGTAGCGGACGAGGGCAGATTCCATGAAGGCGAAAGTCGGGCATATTGCGAAGGGCGCGTTCCATCGGTGGCTCGGGAAGTCGGAAGACGAGCCGATCACCGCAGCGGACATCGCCAAGGGCAAGGCCGCTGGCGGCCATGCGGAGAAGATGGCGATCTTCGCCGAGAACTTCGGCCACGGCCGGATGAGCAAGCGGCGCAAAGCGAAGTAAGTGGCGCTACTTTCCCGCCTCCCCTCCGGTCTCGAGAATCCCGAAGCGCTGCTGAAACGCCGCGCCGCGGCCGAGACCAAGAAGAATTTGTGGCGCGCGCTTTACCGCGACGCATATCTCTACGCGATGCCCTCGCGCGAGACGTTCACCTGGCACACCGAGGGGCAGTACCGGAACAATCGGCTGTTCGATTCGACGTTGCAGGAAGCAACGTACACAGCGGCGAACACGCTTTGCGCGCTCCTTTTCCCGAGCTGGGTTGAATGGGTGCAACTCGCCCCCGGCGCAGCGATCCTACCCGAGCATCTTGAGGAGAACCCCAAAATCCTCGAGGGATTGCAGAAGGCGACGAAGACGTTCTTCCATTACCTGAACGCGTCGAACTTCAACACGGTGATCAGCGAGGCCGCGCTCGACCTGCAAGTCGGAACGGCGGCACTCGATTTTAACGAAGGCGAGCACGACAATCCGTTCGAGTTCGAGTCGATTCCGACTTCGGTGCTCGAGTTAGAGGAAGGTCCTCGCGGGACAATCGAGACGACGTGGATGGAGCGCTGCCCGGAAGCGCGTAACCTGCTGCGGCTCTACCCCGGCCTCGAGATGTTCGATCTGCCGGCAATGACGCAGGAGACGATTCAGAAGTCCCCGGAGAAGAAGGTCACGCTCATTGAGGGGCAGATTTACGACCCGGAGACGAAGAAGTTCTACGGCGTCGTGATCGACAAGAATGGCCCGACGATCATCTGGCGGTACGAGTTCGGCCCCAGCAACCCCCGCATCGTGGGGCGCGCCTCGAAGACTGCGGGCGAGACATACGGCCGCGGCCGCGTACTGCTTGCACTGTCGGACGCGCGCACGCTCGACCGCATTGTCGAGTTCGAGCTGACCAACCTGGCCCTCGCCGTTGCGCCCCCGATGACCGGCGTGAGCGACGGTGTGTTGAATCCGTACACGGCAAGCCTGACGCCAAACACGATCATTCCGGTGGCGAGCAACGCGGACAACTCACCGTCGCTGCGCCCGCTTGAGATAGGCGGGAACTTCCAGCTCAGCGAGACCCGCGTTCAGAAGCTTCAGGAGCGCGTGCGCCGCATCATGCTCGGGCCGGAGCCCTCTGAGGGTCCCGTCAAGAGCGCGACCGAGATCAGCGTTGCTGACCGCAACCGCCTCTGGGCAATGAACGGGGAGTACACGCGCATCCAGGCGGAGCTGCTCGACAAGATCGTCAAGCGCGGCGTCTTCATCCTTCAGAAGAAAGGGCTGATGCCGAAATTCAGGCTCGACGGCAAGGACGTGACGGTGAAGTACACGTCACCCTTCGCGACGACGCAGAACGCCAGCGAGATCCTGGCAGTGCAGGAAACGCTGCAGCTCCTCGGCCCCGGCGGTCCTCTCGGCCCGCAGGCCGGAGGCGCGGCTGTTGGGACGGGGCTCAACCTGCAGAAGCTGCCGTCCTACGTTGCGCGGCTCAAGGGTATCCCCGAGAGCCTGATCATGACCGACGAGGACAAGCAGAAGCTCGTCGAGACCGGGATAAAGGCGCAGCAGGCGATGCAGGCGAATCAGCAGCAACACGCGGGCGGTATGGCGGCCGCGCAGGCGCAAGGCGAGACGGCCGGTGCTGGTGGCGGAGCGCCGCCTGGCGGACCCGCGCCCGTACCCGCGCAGTAGGAGAAGTAGATGGCGGAGGAGAAGTGGGAAGACCTGTTTCCAGAGGCTACGAAGCAGAAGCAGGAGCAGTTCGTGCAGGGCGTGAATTTCGCCCAGCGCTATTTGGTGTTTGCCGGCCCGACCGCGGATAAGCGCGCGGTCGAGCTGCTGGCGCAGTGGACGCAGATGGTGCGCCGCAAGGTGGTGGCGCTTGACGCGACGCCGCAGGAGTACGCCGCGCATAACGCGGTACGAGAGTTCGTTGAGGCTCTGCACGCTCAAATTGAGCATGCGCAGCAGAACGCATCCGTGGCTACTACGAGGAATCTACCGTGACGACACCCGCAGCCGCTCCCGCGGCACCTGCGGCCGCACCGGCAGCTCCCGCACCGGCGCCCGCGCCGGCGCCCGCAGCTCCTGCAGCCGCCCCAGCACCAGCCGCTCCCGCGGCGCCCGCAGCCCCGGCTGCTGCACCGGCTCCCGCGGTCGAAGACTCGCTTCTGCCAGCCGAGCCTGCTGCGGCGCCCGCTGCACCGCAGACGGAGGCCGAGAAGATTGCGGCCGCGAAGGCGTTGATCGCCGCCGCGGAAGCTGCCGCCGACCCGAACGGCGGGAAGACGTGGCTCCTTACCGATGGCGTGATGGGGCAGGGCGAGAAGCCCGGCTGGTTCAAAGGCGACAAGTACAAGACGGTCGCCGCGCAAGCCGAGGCGTACGCACACCTCGAGTCTCGCTTCGGTGCGTTTAAGGGCGCGCCGAAGAACGAGAAGGGCGAAGTCACCTACGCGTTCAACCCGCCCGAGGGTGTTGAGTTCAAGGCCGATCATCCGATGGCGCAGGCGTTCACGAAGTGGGCGGCCACGAATCAGCTGAGTCAGGAGGGCTACACCGAGCTTCTCGGCCAGCTGGTCCAGTACGAGATGGCACAGCAGCCCGATATGGGCGCGATCAAAGAGCGCCTCGGCGAGAACGCGGATTCGCGTATTGCCGCGGTGGCTTCCTGGGGGAAGGCGAACCTCGGTAGTGAGGGTTACGCGATGCTTCGCGCGGCGACCACCGGCGCGAACGCGGACGCGGTGATCAAGGTGATCGAGGCGATCATCCCGAAGACCGCGCAGATCCGCATGCCGAAGCCCGGCATGGATGTGCCGGCCGCGCAGGGCGGTGACGCACTTGCGGCGATCAAGGCGGACCACGGCAAGCGCAACGACAAGGGCGTTCTGCTGGTCGATCTTGATCCGGCCTACCGCCGCCTAATCGAGAAGCGCTACGTCGACTACTACGCGGCGCAGGGGGCGTAATGCCCCTTCAGTCAGGCAAGAGCAACGCGGTGGTCTCGGCCAACATCAAAACTGAGATGACCGCGGGCAGGCCGCAGAAGCAGGCAGTTGCGATCGCCATGCGCAAGGCCGGTCGGATGAGCAAACGGAAGAAGGGGAAGTAGTGGCGGCAGCGTATTTGAAGTACCTGACGCCGGAACAGAATCGGGCGAAGCAAAAGCGTTGGCGGGATGCTAATCCCGTCAGCGCTCGCCAGATCGCGCTTCGCGCGAACTTGAAGAGATTTTACGGTATCACGCCAGAACGCTATGACGAATTGTTCGCGCGGCAGAAAGGCCGCTGCGTGATTTGTGATTTGCGCCTTATTGCGCAGACCGATACCACCAGAGAATTTATGGGGCACCCTCCGAACGAAGTTGCCCGCGTTGACCACGACCACCAGACAGGTGTAGTCCGCGGCCTCTTGTGTTTTGGGTGCAACGTTGGCCTCGGGAAATTTGGGGACAACGAACAGCTTTTGCTGAATGCGGCTGGATACCTGCGCGTGAGCGCAACCCAGCAAGCACAGCCGGTCGCAGAACGAGAATCTGCAAGCGAGATAGAGCCAGAAATGGGACCTCGAGTCGAGCGAAGCCGTGGAAGCCGGCGCGATGAACTATCTCCCTTTACTGACTAAGGAACCCAAAGATGAGTATCCATCTCGGGGGCACTTATACTTCCACAACTAATGCGGCGATCGCCGCATTTGACCAGGAAGTAAAACTCGCTTATCAGGGCGAGGGCGTGCTCCGCAATTCTGTGCGCGTGAAGACCGGAGTAGTCGGTCAGCAGTTCGCGTTCCGTAAGATCGGCGCTTCAGTCGCCTATCAGCAGACCGCTTCTGCCGAGCAGATCACCCCGAACGACACCAGCCACACCAAAATCTTCGCCACACTCACCAACTGGCGTGTGGGCGACTACACCGACCTGTTCGACCAGGCGGAGACCAACATCGACGAGCGTACCTTCCTCGCGAAGGACAACGCGAAGGCCATCGGCCGCGCCGAGGACCAGCTGATCATCAACGCCCTTGCGGCGGTGAGCGGCCCCGCGGGCACCGTGACTTCCGGGTACGCTGGCACGAACACCGGCCTGACCGCGGATAAGATCCGCCACGCCAAACGGTATCTCGTGCAGCAGCAGGCGTCCGGCGGGGATCACTACATGGTGATCAACGCGATCGCGCTCGAGACGGCTCTGGCCGAAATCGAAGTGACGAGTGCGGACTACCAGACGATGCGGCTTCTGACCGATGCCGACATGAACAACAAGAAGGCGTTCGGCTTCACCTTCAAGGTGATCGAAAACCGCGTCGAGGGCGGCCTTCCGGCCGGATCGGCGAACGTGACAGAGTGCTTCGCGTACGACAAAGCCGCTGTCGGTCTTGCGACCGCCATCGAGCCCCAGTCGCGCGTCGACTTCATTCCCCAGAACGGGGCGTGGCTGTCGCAGTCGATCTACATGGGCGGCTCGGCCATCATTGATGCGCTCGGCGTCGTAGTCGTCAACGTCTACGGAACCTGAGAGGTAATCAATCATGGCTTATTCAAGCTTCAACACGCAGTTCACTCGAGTGGGTCCCGAGAACGACAACTGCCCGACGATCTGGACCTACGTGTCGACCGACACGGCACTGACCGTTTGCACTTCGGGGTATTTCAACGCCCTGGCGGGCAAGCTCAAGGTCGGCGATCTGATCTACTGGACCACGGCTTCTTCGCCGTGGCTCGCCGGCTCGGCCGGCCTTGCAGTGGTCAAGAGCAACACGCGCAATCTGCTGGCGTCTCCGCCGGTGACCGGCGTCGTGGATTTGTTCAGCGCGACCGTGCTGAACACGACCATCAACTCGGCCTGAAATTGGCCCGGCGGGGGACTGCCACCCCGCCTTCTTTTTCGGAGGTTGAGTGAGTTCCTACACGAAGTGGATCTCGATCGAGCTGGCGGAGCGTTTGCACTGCTTGCAACAGGGGTCGCTGAACGTGGGCAACACTCAGCAGAATCGACTTCATCTGCGCACACTGGCGATCGCGCAGGCGAACACGCCGTCGAGTCCGCCGTGGGCTCGGTGGAGCACAGCTGCGAACATGAAGACCGGGTCGGCGATGCCGATCCAGGCGTTGCAGGTCTACCCGGCGCGCGTGCCGGGCTTCGTTAAGCCCGTCGCGTCATGAGTGACAACACACAACTCGTTGTCCCCAGCACCGGCACGGTGAACCAGGATGTAGTCCGTACGATCGACCGTTCGGCGGACTCCGTTCCTATCGCGGCGAAGACGCAGGTCGTTCAGCTCGACGTGGGCGGGGAAACGAACGAGAGTCTCGTTACCGCCGGGAATCCGATGCCGGTTTCCGGCACGTTCTGGCAGGCCACGCAGCCTGTGTCGGGCACCATAACCGCCAACCAGGGCACGGCCAACACGCTTGCGAACGCGTGGCCGCATGAGCTGACGGATGGTACGAACGGCCCTGTAGCGGTCAAGGCGGCGAGTACGGCGGCCGCCGCCGCGGATAAGGCACTGGTTGTCGCGGTCAGCCCGAACAACTCAGTCGCAGTCACGGGCGCGTTCTTTCAGAACACGCAGCCGGTCTCCCTTGCGTCCCTGCCCGCGCTTGCCGCGGGGACGAACGCGGTAGGCCAGGTAAACGTCTCGCCCGTGAGCGGGCAGGGCTGGCCCTCGACGTACTCGGGTTCCATCGCCGCGACCGTTACGGCGGTCAAGACGAGCGCGGGGACTCTCGGGGCGTACTACATCGACAACCCGAACGCGTCGATGGCATACGTGCAGATTTTCGACGCCGCAGTCGCGAGTGTCACGCTCGGCACGACGGCGCCGAAGTGGAGCATCGGCATCCCGGCGAGCGGGGCTGCGAACCTCGAGTTCGTCAACGGACTTAAGTTCTCGACCGCGATCACTATTGCCGTGACCACGACTCGCGCCGGCAGCACAGGTCCAGGGAGTACCGTGGACATCAACATCGCCTACGACTGATGGCGATAGCATTCGTACAGAGTTCGGCTACTGCCGATGCCGCGGCGGCAAATTCCATTACCACGGCAGCAACGACTTCGGCGGTAACTGCCGGGGATTGCATCGTAGCCGTAATCGAAAGCTTCAGCGGCGGCGCGAGTGCAGTCTTCGCCTCCTCGATCACAGACAACGGGGCGAATACTTGGCCTGGCTCTGCCTCCGCACGCATAGGGGACAATAATTCAGGAGGACGGTCCTGCGAGATATGGGTACTCCCCAATGCCAAGGCCAAGGCGAGCTATACCCTCACCGCCAACTTTCCTAGTGGGACCGGGGAAACGAGACTCACGGCAGTCGAGTTTTCGGGGGTTGCCGCCTCCGCAGCTGTGGACACTTCTGGGACTGCCGCTACTGCCGCTGCAGGCGCTGCGGTCACATCCCTTGCAGTCAGCACAGCGGCTGCGATCACGAACGGCGGGGATCTACTCATCGCCGCCTTGAGCATCTCTACTGGCCTCGCATCGAGCGGTATCACGATTCCGTCTGGGACTACTCAGATAGAGATAGACCAGAACGACGCCACGTCCATCAGCTGCGGATCGGCTTACGAGATTCTCTCCGGGGCTTCTCTTACCGCAAAAACTCTTACCTGGAACTGGGCGGCTGGCGGGGCGACGAATGCCACATCGGCCTGTATCGTTGCGCTGCTTCCGGCTTCTGGCGGCGGCGCGCCTGCCACGCACTTTCTGTCCTGCTTAGGCGCGGGGGCTTGATCTGTGTCACTCGTAACACTTTTCCGGCGCGCGTGGGCCGCCGTTTCGGGCGGCGGAGGCAACGGGGGAAGTTGGCCGCCGTCGAGGATCGTCAAGTGGGTGCCGATCGAGTGGGCGGTGCGGCTGCGTACTTTGCAGCGCGGCACGCTCAACGTCGGGAACACCCGGCAGAACAAGGCGAACTTGATCGCGCTTGCCACCACGGAAGCCAACGCCCGTACCCCGCAGCAATGGGCGCGTTGGAACCCGGTATTGCCCTACAAGCTTCAGGTGTACGTGCGCGGGATACCTGGATACGTGCCGCCCGCGGGCACCAACCTATGAGCCTCGGTGAGCACAACCAGCACTTCGCGCGTGTCACTGAGCGCATTCAGCGCAAGTCGCGAAACGTGAATTGGCGGCCGAATGTTCGATACCACGACGAAGTAGCCACGCGCACGGAGAAGCTTCTGGCCTCTCTGCAGCGCGGCAGAGAAGCCGCCGCGCGTGCGCAGCAGGAGATTGCGCAGAACCCCGGCCTCGTAAAGCTGCGCGCCTTCTTCGCGACGCTGAGCGCGTATCTACCTTGGCGGTAGTGCCATGAGCACTATGCTCGTGGTGGGCAGCGCGCCGTGTCTCTTCGAGGACGTAGCGCGGGCATTGAGCCTCCGGCCTTTCGCATCTCTGATGCTGGTGAACGGTGCGTGTACGGCGATCGAGAACGCCGAGCATGTATTGGCCGGGCACGAGGAGAAGGCCGAGTTTTTCGCGCGTGAGCGGCATCGCGTCTTTCCGAACGCGCCACCGTGGCGGTTGCACGCGTGCTGTCATCCGCACCGCAAAGGGATGATGGCCGGCATGTTCCCGAGCGTCACCGACTGGCATCCGCACGAGATCGGCGTAGGCGCTACGTCGGCCAGTAAAGCGGCCAAGCTGGCTTTCCTGCTGGGCGCCACGGAAGTGATTCTTTGCGGATGCCCGATGAACCAGGAAGGGTATTTCGAGGGCGAGGCGAAGGTTCCGCAGCACATCATGTGCAACCGGATCGGCTCGTTCGGCAACGCGCACGGCCTCTTCAAGTCGAACGGCCAGCCGCTGCCAGTGCAAGAGACGCGGATCATCAAGGGCTACCGGGCCAACTTGAAGATCCTGGCGGAAGGTGAGTTCAAGGGCCGGGTGTTTTCGATGTCTGGTTTCACTCGTGATTGTTTGGGCGCACCGCCCGAGGTTTTGATATGACAGTTACCGCAAACCCCCGCGACAACGATGGGCGCCAGTTGGCGTCCCATGTGTCCTCGTTGCAGACCGCGGTCAACGCCGCGTCCGGCAAGGCGCACTACCCCGCGCTCAGCGCGCAGCTCGATCAGGCTCAGCGCGAGCTTGTTGCGCACTACCTGGATGTGGGTCGGCTTACCGCCGCCAACATCCTCTCGACAATGACCTGAAGGAAACGAAATGGCAATCTGGGTGAATCTGGCTCGCGCTGCAAAGTTCCCCGAAGTTATGCGCGTGTATAAGCGTGCGGGCTTCGGGCAAGGCATGGCTGGAAGTCCGACACAGCCGTATTCGGGGAACCCCCCGAACTCGGCGCCGCGCGGCTTCCTCGAGACCGTCCGTGCTGCTGTCAGCCTTGCGAACGGGGCGGCGCTCCCGTCGTGGATTCGCAAGAGTCCGCTTGGCTCGAATGACTGGCAGGACGTGCAGGTCGATGTGACCGCTATCCCCGGCGTGCGGGCGCTCAACCAGAACGGCAAGTCGAAACAGTTCGTCGCGTAAGGGCTCGCGTGGAGAAGCGAGTCCTTACTGTTCTTCGCGCAAGCGAAGAGTTCCAGCCTCGGCATGTGCTGGCTTTGAAGCGCCAGCTCACACGGTACACGCCGGACGCCGAGATGGTCTGTCTGTCGAACGTCGACGTGCCGGGTGTCAAGTGCATCCGGGCGAAGTACGACTGGCCGGACTGGTGGTCGAAGATGGAGATGTGCCGGCCGGATATCCGGGGCGACTTCCTTCTGTCCGACCTCGACAACGTGTTCGTCGGCTCGCTTGACGACATCCTGAGCATCGGCATGTACACGACGCAGAAGGGCGAATCGAACGCGCTCGCGTACATGACCGAGGAAGTTCGCGCGCGGATATGGGAAGAGTGGATGAAGAACCCGGAAGGGCATATGCACTTCTGGCACCCCCGGAACACCCCGGTCAAGACGCAGTTCGGGGATGGCGGCTTCATCAAGTCGTTGATGAGCGCGGACTCGCACTGGGAAGACGCGCTGCCGAACCAGGTGATCAACATCGCGTGGCTCGGGCTGACGCGGAGCGGGAGACAGCCTTGGCCGCTTCGGCTCGATCGTTCGATGATCCTGCCGCCGGAGGCGCGCGTGCTTCTGTGCTGGCGCCCGTGGCGACCGTGGAAGGTTCCGCTGCTTCGGCGTTTCGGGATGTACGACTTCGTATGACCGGCGTCGAAACGAGCGGTTGCCCGCGGCCCGACGGGCTTATCGAAGTCGACACGGTGCTGGACATCGGCGCCGGACTTCGGCCGATGGGCTGGTACAAGCCGAAGCGGCACATTTGCGTGGAGCCCCATCCGCCGTACGCGGAGCGGTTGAAAGCCGCGGGCTACGAGGTGTGGTGCGAGACAGCAGCCTCTGCCGTGGGGACGATCAAGTCTTGGGGTCCCGGCTCGATCAACGCGATCTATCTGCTCGATGTGATCGAGCATATGCCGCGCGCCGAGGGCGAGGCGCTGCTCAAGGTTCTGCCGTGGCTCGAGGCGAAGCAGATCGTCGTCTTCACGCCCACCGGATTCATGGCGCAGGAGCACGACGCTTGGGGCCTCGGCGGCGAGCACTGGCAGAAGCACCGCAGCGGCTGGACTCCCGAGGACTTCGCCGGCTGGCGGATCTCTTACCCCCTCGGCGCGTCGCAGTTCATGGCGGTTAGCCCTTGAAGCCCGCGATCAGTGTAGCGATGCCGTATTGGAACCGGCCCGAGGAGCTGGCGCGCTCGTTGGCCTCGTACGCGAAGTGCTACCCGGACCTCGACATTGAGTTCTCGCTCTGCGACGACGGCTCGGATCGGCCGCCTGGGCGCCTGCCGCGGAACGCGAAGCTGACGAAGCTCCCGGCGAAGACGGCCGCGCTGAATCCCTGTGTGCCGATCAACCGAGCGGTGCGGGCGGCGACGCGCGACGTGATCGTGCTGACGAACCCGGAGACCGAGCACCGTGAGCCCGTGCTCTACGCGATGCTCGAGGCGCTCACCGGGCCGAACGATTACGTGATGACCGGCGCGCGTAATGCGCCGTATCAGTACCGCCGCGGGCTCGTGCTGAAGGAAAGCCCCGGCGAATGGGTTGCTGGCCCTGAAGCTCCGCGCGCGCCTGTGGGTGGCCGCAAACCGATCGCTCCCGGAAGCGAACTGCACTTCTGCACGATGTTTCACCGGGCGCTGTTCGAGCGCGCTGGTGGTTTCGACGAGGCGTATCGCAACGGCGCCGGCTGTGAAGACAACGACTTCACCTGGCGGCTGTACGCCGCAGGCGCGAATTTCAAGTACGTGCCGGGTGCTGTGTGGCACTACGTCACGCGACACGGATGGAAGGGGAAGCCAGGCGTGAACTACGAATTGCTCGACCGGAAGTGGGGCCATCTGCCGGAGTACAGATGCGCATAGTTACTGTGCTGCAGACCCGCGCGCTGAATGCGCTTCAGCGCGGCTCGAGCGAGTTCACGCCAGCGCACGTTCAGGCGCTTGCTCGACAAATCGAGCAGTACGCACCGTTTGCATCATTTGAGGTGCTTTCGGATGTGAACGTGCCGGGGATCAAAAGTATCCGGCCTTTCGAGGACTACCCCGGCTGGTGGCAGAAGATGTCGCTGTTTGACCCACGGTTTCCGGGCGATTTCCTCTTTATGGATCTCGACACCGTGGTCGTCGGGCCGCTCGACGACATCCTCGCGGTGAAGAAGCTGACATTGCTTCGCGACTGGTACAGGGACGGGAAGAAACTCAAAGAGGGTTTGGGCGGCGGGTTGATCTATCTCCCAGCCGATGCGCGTAAGGAAGTGTGGAGCATGTGGCGCCAGCAGCCGCAGCTCAACATGAAGGTCTATGCCAGGGGGGATCAGTTCCTGATGGAGCGGTTTTATCTCAACACCGCGGATCGTTGGCAGGACGTTGTGCCCGGTCAAGTGGCTTCGTGGAAAGTCACATGTAAGAACGGCGTTGTTCCGCCCGAGACGCGTTTGATCACGTTCCACGGCAACCCGCGCCCTTGGGCCACCAGCCCGTTTTTGCACTTATACCGATGAACGCTGCGCAAAAGAAATGGCTCGAGCAAAACCCGGAAAAAGCGCGCGAGGCTAGTCGGGAATGGAAGAAAAGAAATGTCAACCGCATTCGTGTTTATCAGGTTGCATACAAAGCTCGGCACCCGGAACGGGTTAGGGTGCTTCGCCGTCGTCGCAATTTGCGTACCTACGGACTGACAGAGGAAATGTATAGCGCATTACTGGCCTCTCAAAACGGTAGCTGTGCGATATGCGGCAGTGCTGACCCACGCGGTAAACGCGGCAGCAAGTACTTTCATGTCGATCACGATCACAGTACCGGCGCAGTGCGCGGTTTGCTGTGTTTAAACTGCAACACTGCTCTTGGCCTGTTTTCTGACAGTGCCCAAGTGCTACTAAAGGCCCGCGAGTATCTGCAGAAATGACAGCCGCCGCCCCCATTGTTACGCAAACTAAGTTGTCGATTTGCTCGGCAGCGCTTGTGCTGTGCGGCGAAAAGCCGATGAACAGCCTCACCGACAATCGATACGGCGCGGCTGTGTGCGCCGCGCTATTTGATATGGTGTATGAGACGGAGCTACAGAGCAATCGTTGGCGGTTCGCTTGCAAGAAAGCGCAACTCTCGCAGATCAACGTCACGCCGCCGAATGAATTTCAGTTCGCGTTCCAGCTCCCCACGGACATGCTTCTTCCGATCGGGTTCTGGGGGATGGGGCCTGACCGCTCGTATGAAATGTACGGCGGCAACATCATCTACACGAACGTCAAGTCGAACCCCGGCCCGGTTAACGCGAGCGCGCCTGTTCTCACGTTCGACTACATGTATAAGCCGGATGTATCGACTGTGCCGTCCTATTTTAGCTTGTTAGTTACGTACGCTCTGGCCCGCGATTGCATCAAGCCGATCACGGAAAGCGACACGGCGTCTACGGCCATGAAGATGAAGTACGAAGTACAGCGTAGCCGTGCGATGTTCATCGACGCGCAGGGGCGCCCGAATCGGCAGTTACAGCACAACCCGTTCGTGCAGGTCAGATAACACGCTGTGGAAATCCAAACCCACAGTATCCAAAATAATTTCCTGTCCGGGGTCCTCGACCCGCGGGCGCAGGGGCGCATCGACACCAACGCCTACATCTCGTCGATGCTACAGGGGACCAACGTTGAAATGGTCCACCTGGGCGGGGTTCAGCGCCGCCGCGGACTGGTTCAAAAATTCGTACTCCCAAACAAGCTCACACTGCTCGCGGGCACGTACACACAACCGAACGGCCCGGCGTCCGCAACCACGTTGGGAAACAACGTCCAGACGGAGAAGTACACAACCACAACGCCTCCGAACACGACTGACCCTTACGTGCTTGTGCATTGCGACCTTGGGGCGGCGAAGAACGTGTTGTTCGCCGACTGCCTCGCGATCACACTTGCTTCCGGTTCGAGCACGCAGTTCCAGATCCAGTACAGCACGGACGATTCGACCTGGCACACGTTGGGAACTGCTTTCCCGCAGCTCGACAGCACCGCGAACTACACGTACCGGCGCACGGCCGGAGTGACGTACCCGCCGACGTACACGACCGCGCGGTACTGGCGTGTCGCGAAGATCGGCGGTACGAACCTGACCTCGGAGGTCACGTTCAGCGATTTCGTGCTGTGGGGGGATAGCGGCACGGTCTCCGCCGGGCGTCTCGTGCCGTTCGAGGTCTCGACCGGCGAGCAGTACATGGTGGCGTTCTCCGACCATTCGGCGATCGTCACGAACAACGGAGCGATCGTCGACTACGTCGCCGCGCCGTACCCGAGCGCCTATCTAGCCGCGATGGACGCGCAGTCGAGCGCCGAGTCGATGATGATGGTTCACGGAGGCTTCGCGCCGCAGTTCCTGATCCGCTTGTCATCCCCCCTCGCTACGGGAGCGGCGCTTCAGACCTACTACAATTTCCAGACGTTCCTGGCGCAGTTCGCCGCGATCCCGCAGGTCGACTTCGCCGACATCCTGAGCCCGACGCCGACTTCGGATTTGCAGACGCTGACGTTCAACAGCAGCTGGAACGTCGGCGACACGTTCACGATCACGATCCAGACGGACACCACCGGGCCGATCACGTATCTCGGGGACAACCAGAACACCGCGAACGCGATCGCCACCGCAGTGCAGGCGCTCTGGGTGGTCAACGGCTTCACGGGCGTCAGTTGCACGAGCAACGGCGCCTTCGGCTACACGCTGACGTTCGCGAACGAGGCCGCCGGGGCGATGGGTGCGATCGCGATCACGTCGCTATCCTCGAGCGCCACCGCTACTGCCAGCGAGACTCAGGTCGGCAGTTCCCGGCAGGAGCCCGCGTGGAGCTTGAACCGTGGCTATCCGAGCACGGTGACGTTCTTCCAGGGCCGCATGTACTTCGGCGGCCTCGAGTCGCTGCAGGAGACGATCGTCGGTAGTTGGGTCAACGACATCCTGAACTTCGCCACGGATCAGGGCTTGGACGACCAGGCGATCTTCTCCTCGATGAACGGCGTGGCGCTGAACGCCATCACCGCGATGTTCCCCGCGCGGTCGCTTTGTGTCTTCACGACCGGCGGCGAGTTCCGCTTCGTGAACGACAATGGCAGCCCGATCACGCCGACGAGCTTTCCGACGAACCAGACGCAGTACGGCACGGCGAAGATCAAGCCGGTGATGATCGACGGGAACATCATCTTCGTCCAGCGGAACCTCAACTCGATTCGCGATTTCCAATTCGACTACACCCAGGACCAGTTCAACTCCCTCGGGCTGTCGTCGTTCGCCGGGAACCTCATCTACAACGTCCAGGACCTCGGGGTCTGGAACGGATCGCTGAACGAGGAGATCAACCTCGTCTTTGCATGCAACGGGGTTAACTCCAACGTCAATTCGTCGGTGAACCCGAACCCGCTGCCGAACGGCACTTGCGGCGTGTACAACACCCGCAAGGAGGCCAACGTCCAGGGCTGGACGCTCTGGCAAACGCAGGGGCTGTTCCAGAACGTCTCCTCGGTCGTGCAGAGCCTCTTCTTCCTCGTGCAGCGAAGTCTGAACGGCACGACGGCGCTCGTGTTCGAGCAGGCGGTCGAAGGCACGTTCATGGACTGCAGCACGGGCTCCGTGACGCAGGCGCCTTCGAGCACGGTCAGCGGCCTTGCGTGGCTGAACGGCATGTCCTGCCGGGCTATCGCCGACGGGTACGTCCTCGACAACGTCATTCCGTCGGCCGGTTCGGTCTCCTTGACGATCGACGGGCGCCCGTACGTAGCGACGACGTACGAGATCGGGCTCAACTTCAACCCGACCGTCGAGCCGATGCCGCTGCAGACGGTGCGCTGGCCGATGGGGTCGAACCTCGCGCGCAAGAAGCGAATCGTGCGTGCCCGCATCAAGGTCTCGAACACCCTCGGGCTTCTTTACAACGGCGAGATCATGCCGACAACGACGATCGACACAATCAACTTCGACACGCCGCCTGAGCCGTATAGCGGCATTCTCGAATTGGAAGATGCGTCCGTGTGGGATCAGACAGTGGACAAGACCGTGACGTTTACGCAGGTAGACCCGCTTCCGTTTTATCTCATGTACATCGATATGGAACTGGCGGGAGAACAATAAATGGACATGGGCGTTGGGGAAATTGCGCTTATTGCGGCCGCTACTACGGCAGTCAGCGCGGGCGTAGCCGCGTATTCGGCGCATGAACAGGGCGTGGCCGCATCGAACGCGGACAAGCAGAAAGCCCGAATCGCCAGCGAACAGGCGACTCAGCAGCAGATCGCCATGCGCCAGAAGATGCTGATGTCTTTGGCTTCGCAGAACGCCCAGGCGGCGGCGGGTGGCGCGAGCATCAGCAACGCGAACACCATGCGCCAGATCACGCAGGCGCAGAACGACCTGATGGCGAATCGCGCAGGCGCGTCTGCGCAGGTTTCGCTGCTTGATTCCGCAGCCTCGGCTTCACGTTCCGCGGGCGACCTCGGCGCGGCGAGCGATCTTGCGGGCGGCGCGGCGAAGGCTGTTTCCGGCCTTCCGGCGAGTAGCTGATGGCCGACGAACTGATACCGCCGGCGATTCGTAACGGTGGCACCGGCGCGGCGCCCACGAGCGGCTCTGTGCGCGGCGACTACCGGCAAGTCCAGGCCGCCGAAGAGGTCAACGCGCCGGGCGTCGACCGCGCGGCGGATACCGAGGCCGAGGCGGCGGCCGCACGCGCCCGCGCGTTGGGCGGCTTGTTCAAAGAGTTCGAGGGGATCAGCAGTGATGTTGGGATCAAGGCAAGTACGCAAGTCGGCGCCCTCGCGGGCGCAGCGTCCGGCAACACGGGCCACCCCCAGTACAAGCAGGGGCTCGCGCAATTTACAGCCTACGGCCGCGCGTTCAACAACGCCGCCACCGGCGCCTATGCGATCGAAGCAGAGGCGCAAGCCGATGATGCTGCCGCACGGCTCCGCGTCGAAGCGAACAATAACCCCGCCACCTTCGCCGCTACCTTCAGCGCAACTCGAGATGCCGTTCTGAAGAACGCGCCGCCGATGGCGGTGCCGATGCTGACTGAGCTGTACAACAAGCGGCTCGCGGCGGGGTTGGCGGCGATTTCGGGAGATCAGGCTGCGGAAATCAAGCAGACGCAGCGACGGATTTACGACATAGGTATTCAACGTGGCATTAGCAAAGTAGCCACGCTGCAGGGTTCGGAAAATCCGCACGACCAGCTCGAGGGGTCTGACGAGTGGGCGAAGCTGTCGCTCATGATTCACGGCGGTGTTACAAACGGGTTGTACAGCCCGGCCGAGGCGCAGGCGATGGAGGTCAACGCCCACCGAGCAATCACTGAGCAGGTGTTCGAGACGCAGGTTGATCGCGAGCTATACCGCCCCGGTGGAGACCCCGTTGGGCTGATTGCGCGCTTCCGGCAGGCGCACCTCGACAACATGAGTAACCCGAACGAAGTGCCGATCTTGTCGGAGGACGAGTTCAACCGGCTCATGGGGAACGCGAAGCAGAAGGTCCTTCAGCAGAACATGATGGAGGCATACGCCAAGCGCCAGGGGAAGACCGAAGAGGAGCTGCGCTTCGAGGCTGGCGACAAGGAAGGCACTAGCCGGCTGCTGTCGAGCACTCTCACTGTGAAGTGGCTTGACAGCGCGGTGCGCACGGGGGATCTCAAGCCCGAGGTTGCGCGCACGTTGCGTGCTGCGTTGCTCAACGATGCTACAGGTGCTCCGTCCCATAGTAATACGGAGCAGCTGTTCAACATCATGCACGACCCGAATTTCCTCGATATGGATGGGCGTGCGCTCGCGACATATCCCGATTTGAGTATTCAGGATCGGAACACTTTGGTGCGCGAGCAGGCCAAGCGCCTCGCGTCCTGGGAGAACACGCAGGCGGTCAAGAACGGCCGGAGCCTCATAGACTTCAATCTGAAGATCGCCCCCGGCACGAGCCGGGAGATGTTGTCGCCGGAGGAAAACAAGGCCCGCGACGCCGCACAGCAGGAATACCTCCGGCTGATGTCGGCCGAGGACCCGGCCAAGCGCGACAGCACTGCGAACCAGCACGCGATCGAGGCGGTGCAGCACGTCCAGAAGCAGCTCGCCGTGGACAAGATCGCCGCGCTCACGAAGTCACGGCAGACGTTCATTCAGAACTTCGGGCCGGGGAGTCCTGGCAGCATGGATAAAGAGCAGTACGAGACGCGTCTGAAGCAGATAGCCGATTCGATCACTGCGCAGCAAGCCATCCTGGGGCAGAAGTAACGTGGCCGGCAATATTCTCGATGTCGACGGGCTGGCCGCGCAGTATGACGCGCAGAACCAAGCGTACGCGAAGCAAGCTGCGGCCACTGCGCAGGCACGTCAGGCACAGGAGCAGGCCGTCAAGCAGCCGCCGACGCTCGCCACTGTGGGCACGCAAGATCGTGGGCACGTCACGCCGGGCATCATCGACAGCGTTCTGAACGAAGTAGGGCAGTGGGGTACTGCCGCCCGGCATGTCGGTCAAGACGTGATGGCCGGCGCGGCTACCGCGGCGGGGAACGCGATGGACGCCGCGAAGGCTGCGGGCTCTCCCGCCGACCCGAACGACCCCGCGAATGCGCCGGCGCCCGTGTGGGACCACGCGCGCGAGGCGATCGGTGACTTCCGCGATGCGATGGTCGTGCAGGACCCGACGGGGGTCGATCCAGTCATCCAGGCGGGTGCGCAGCTCGCACTGCCATTCGCTGCTTACAGCAAGGCGCTGAGTGCCCTGCACGGCATATCGAACATCGTTGTGTCGGGGGCTGCGACGGATCTTACGGCACTTGCCCCGCACGACATGCGCACGGCCGACCTGATCCGGCTTGGTGAGACCACCGACACGAAGATCGGCGCGGCGTTGCGGGCGATCGGACCGTATGGCCTGAACGCGTACATCAACTACCTTGCCGATCGGACGAATGAGACCGAAGCGCAGGGGCGCTTCAAGAACGCGCTCGACGGCCTCGGCGCGAATCTGATCCTGACGCCGTTGCTCCACGCGGCCGGCATCGTGGTGAAGCAAGGTGTTGCGGCCACCCGGTACGCCGTAGAGAACGGCATCCGCAATACCGTCAGCGATCTTGCCGGGTCGATCAAAGTCGGCCCTGCGGCAGAGCGCGGCAGCATCGGCGTTCAGAACAACGCCTCCGGCGAGAGTGCCGCGAGCCTCGAGGCACAGAACCGCCCGAAGCGGAACCTCGACATCGTGGACCCGGACGGTAACGGACAGCCGATCCTGAAAGATGTGACGCAGGTCGACCAGCAGGCCCCGAAGGGCCATCTGATCATCGACCGCGACACCGGGGAGATCGTCAGCCGCGGGCCGGACATGAACCTCGCGGGCGCCCGCGGGTTGCGCGCGCGGTACGAAGCCAAGATGTTTTCCGAGGAGAAATAGGTGCCCGATTTTGGCTTGACTGAGGCCCTTGCGGCCGCCCTGAAGACCGCCAAGTCGGCCGAGGTCCTGCGGCCGGCCGAGCAGGCGTTGGCCGCGCGCGCCGCTAAGACGGCCCCCAGCGCTGCGGCCCCGGCAGTGCCGTCGGTACAAGCGCCGTCTACTAAGATTCCGCCCGGAGCCACCCAAGCGCCTTCATTGAATCCCGGCGAACCCCCGGCCCCTATCCCGCCGGAGGCTGCGGGAACAGCAACCGCCCCCGGCCCGCAGGTAGCCGTCCGATCGGACGGGCAAATATCAATTCCCGGTTCAGCCACTCCTGGCCTTCCTGGGGAGGCACCAGCGCCCCCCGGCGCCGCCCAGACCACGGCTGACGCCACACCGCCCGCGGGGGCGCTGGTGGCCTCTGAAGAGGCCTCGATGGCCGTCGAGCCCCGTACGGCCCCCAAGCGGCCGCCCGCGGGCAATCAGCTGCCAGCCGAGCCGCCGACCGCACCGCCTGCACCCACCCCTGTTCAGGCAGAGGCCCAGCGGTTCGTCCAGGCGAACCTGAAGGACTTCTCCGGCAAGCTCGACATGACCCACATGCCGAACACGGACGTAATGACCGTACCGGATGGGCTCAAAGCGGCCATTTTACAGGTCGCGGATGACAATAAAGCTGCTGTTGAAGCAGCCCGCGGCGTGCAGACCGACCATCAGCTCACCGCGATGGCGGAGGACCTGGCCGTTAATCGGGACGTGCTCGAGCAGCGCTTGGCGGCGCTTTCCGGGTCTCAGACCGCGCAGCCGCCGGTGGTTCTGGCTGCCCGCATGATCCAGGTCAAGAACGCCGGCGATCTCTTCGCCCTCGGTGGGAAGGTCGCCGACGGCACGGCCACCAGTGAGGAGATCACGCAGTATTACGCCCAGAAGCAGGCGTTCCTGTCCGAATACGAACAGCTCGCCGGGGTTAAGGCCGGCTCGGGGCGTACCCAGCGTGCTCTTGGCCTCCCGGTCGGGCTCGACCCGGCTGTGCTTGATCACGTCGCGAACGTCATCAGGCAGAACAACCCGGATCTCGCGGCCGAGGCACAGGCTATCCGGCTCGCCGGCACACCGCGCGGCATCGCCAGCATCCTTCAGGGCTCGCTCGCCTACCGGGCGCTCGTCAAGGCGCCGTTCCAGCTCCTGCAGCGAATCTATATCAACGGGATTCTGTCGGGGCCGCCGACATGGTTCAAGATCGCGTTCAACAACAACGTCAATCTGTTGCTCAACCAGTTCGACCTCTTTGCCGGCGCTGGCATGCGCGGTCTTACCCGTATGGCTGCGCGTATCGGGCGGTTCCCGACGGCGGATGAGGGTGCCGAGTGGTCAGATGCGATGGCGCACCTCCACGGGGTGATCTCGGGCGGTGCGGATGCACTGCGAGTCGCCGGGCGTGTGCTTCGTACCGGGCAGTCGATGGACGGCATCATGCGTTCGGAGGAAGCCACCGGCCGGCAGACAATCCTCGGTGTGCTGCCGGAAGCGAATAACACCTGGTACGGCAGCATCGCGCGCGGGATCGACACGTTCATCGGCATTCCTGGCCGCATCATCGGTTCGATCGACGACTTCACGAAGACGCTCGGCTACCGCGGGTATCTCACGAAGACGGTGATGACGGAAGTCCGCCAGCGTCTCGAGGCCGGGACCCTACGGCCGGGAGACGTTGAGTCGTTCACCCAGCAGCTCATGCAGAACCCGACGGAGGAGATGCAGCAGGCGGCGGAGGACTGGGCACACCGCATGACGTTTCAGTCGCCGTGGCCGATGGACCCCGTGACCGGACAACCATTGGCCGGCGCGCGCTTCCAGGCGTGGCTGAACGCCGTGCCCGCCGCGCGGTTCATCTTCCCGTTCATGCGCACGGCGACGAACATCTTCAAGCAGACCGTCGAGCGCACCCCGTTCGCGTTCTTCTCGGCGCGGATGCGCAATGCGGTTATGGCGGGCGGTGCGGAAGGCGACATCGCGCGGGCGCGCATTGCAACCGGCACTGCGATCGGCAGCATGCTCGCGTGGATGGCGATACACGACCGGATCACCGGGGACGCGCCAAAGGACCCGAAGGCTCGCCTGGCGTGGGAGGCGGATGGCCGGCGCCCGTACTCGATCCGGGTCCCGAACCCGTTCACCGGCAAGGACGAGTGGCACGAGTACATGTGGTTTGAGCCGATCGCGACGGTGGCGGGCATTGTGGCGGACGCGGTGCAGCTGCACTCGTATGTCTTCGATTCGGATAACACGTACTCGATGATGCCCGCCGATCAGCGAATGGGAGACGCGACGGCGCACATCATGGCGTCGATCATCCAGAACACCGGCAACAAGACCTTCATGCAGGGTGCTGCGCAGTTCTCCGAGATGTACAACGACCCGACACGCGCTTTCACGATGTGGCGTGACCAGATGGCTGCGGCATCGGTGCCGTACAGCGGCTTCGTCAAGTTCATGCGTAATGAGCAGGACCCGTACATGCGGCAGGCGTTCACGCTGATGGACAAGGTCCGCGATGAGCTTCCGACGATTCCCGGCGTCAAGGGCTCGAAGACACTCATGCCGCGCCTCGACCTTTTCGGTCAGCCGCGCAAGACCTCCGGCGGTAATGCGATCCTTGGCCCGCTCGATCCGATGCAATGGTCCCCGTCTGAGAAGGACGACGTAACGAACGAGCTGCAAAAGCTCATGGAGCAGACGCGAACCGTGCCACTGACGTTGCCCTCCAAGCAGCTTGCGATCGGGGGCAACGCCAGCGGGCTTCAAGACGGAATGGGCATGCGCTTGACGCCGCAGGAGTACTACGAGTACGTGCGCAACGCGCGCGCGACGCCGATTTTCAACGGCGGTACGCAGACCTTTCGTGAGCGTCTGTCGCAGCTGATCGCATCGCCCGTGTACCAGGAGGCAACTCCTCCCGAGCGCGCGAACATGTTCACCCGTATCCAACACGAGGCCGATCGGGCCGGCCGTAAGATGCTCTGGGACAACAATGAGTCGTTCCGTGAGCGAATGATGGCGTGGCAGGCGGAGAAGAACCGCCTCAAGTTCAACCAGTGAGATCCTGACACATGAGCGTTCCCGCAACCCTGAGTTCCGTCCCCGCGGTCACGCCGTACATCCAGTACGTCGCGACAACGGGGCAGACGGTCTTCCCGTATCCGTTCCCGATCACGCAGGACGCGGATCTCATCGTCGTCATCAACGGCGTCACGCAGGCCACCGACAGTGGCTACACGCTGACGGGGCAGGGGAGCCCCACGGGCGGCAACCTGACGTTCACGCTCGGCCGCACGAGCGGTGACATCGTCACGCTGTTCCGCAATATCGCCATTGCGCGCCTCACCCAGATCGCGCAGAACTCGGGCTTCTCCTCGACCGCTTTCAACGCGGAGTTCAACAACATCTATCTCCTGCTGCAGCAGCTCAACGAGTCGATCGGGTTCTGCCTGCAGGTTCCGAACACGAACAGCCCGACCCCATCAACTACACTCGTACCAGCGAACTACGCTAACAAGTATCTCGCTTTCGACGCGAATGGCAATCCGACGCCCGCGCTTCTGACTTCTGTCGGTTCGCTTACACAGGCCATTATTGCCGGGCTGTTTCAACCGCAAACCCAAGCAGAGATAAGCGCCGGCGTGGTGCCCACTAGTTTTGTATACCCACCCCTTTACTCCAAGAGATACGGGGCAGTTGGCGATGGGGTGACTGACGATACCGCAGCCCTTAACAACATGCTTACCGTCGCCAAACAGAAAGGAGGCACCTGCACGCTAGCCAACGGAAATTATTTAGTAACCGCGCCACTCAATCTTGCCAACATTGGAGCATTTCAGGTCATCTTGCAGGGTGAGAGTCAAGGTCAGGGTATTTACAATACCACGCCAACTTCAGGGGCTAACCTCTATGGGAAAACCGGGACACAAGCAGTCATAGAAACCCAAGGAAGCCACCGGGTTACCCTGAGAGATTTCAACATATATTCTCTTGCCGCAGACGCTTCTCGATCCTCGGTGGGAATTTTCCAATCACGCACGACTGTGCAAAACAGTTGCCAGTACCACAATTACCAACGAGTAGGTATTTTTCTAGCGAGCAACTCTGCCGCTAATGCGGGGCTAGGGGCCGTAGGACTTTACAATTTAGGAGCGGAACACGGCCTATATGACCTACTGGTCATCAATGGTGACACATCACTTCTCATGGAAGACAACAACGCGTATTCCTACACGCCTACCTACGGAACGCTGTCTTCTATTCCAAGTTGCTCACAGAATTCATTCCGCCAATGTGCATTCGTTCCGGTGAATGGAAACGTCAACAACGCCACGCGGTTGTCAGGAGTAAACACCGTTAGTTTTATCGATTGCTATTGGGGGAATGTCGCCGGGTCAATAGGGACGGTGTTAGATGCTTTCCTGATAACAAGTACGGGGGCATTAAATGAAGCAAGCGACATCTTCATTTTGGGAGGTAGCGTTGAGAATTGGAATTCATTCCTACAGATAGGAGATAACGTAACTAATCTCAAAATAGATTTGGCTTTCGCTTCTCCCCTCTCTCCTGGCCCCATAATGCACATGAACGTAAACAATAATCAGGTGCTCAGGGGAGCTGACATAAATTTTAGAAACCACGGAAGCGGAGCCATACAACTTCTTGGAGTTGGGTCTGCAACTGGCGATCAAATATATGGGGGAAGGTTTGTTCTAGATTCCGGAATGTCTTGGTCTGCTTCCACGCTTTCAGTGACGGGGTCGGTCATCAATGACATGAATACTTCTCCTGCCACAGTATCACTGAAATCCGGGTCTACCTACCTTCTCACAAACACCAACGGTGTGGCCCTATCCATAGGAACATCCATTTCTACAAAACTCAAGGGAACTGCGACGTTTGTAGCAGCTACGACTATAGCGGTGTCTTTAGGAGTCACCTTACCAACCGCAACCTATCAAGTATCCCTTGGAGGTAACGCAGCCGGATTTGTATGGGTGACAGGTAAGAGCACAACAGGATTTACGATCAACTGTTCGGCGGCTAATAGCAATTCAACCGACTGGACGCTAGAGCAGTAAAACCCCGTGACAGTTAATCTCACGGCAAACTTCTTCAAAAACGCCCGCGGCGTCACGCTGACGGACGGCGGGGGAATTACGTGGTCGATCAACAAGAACACGAACGCGGTCACGGGAACCGTGGGCACGGGAGGCGCGAACGCGGCTAACCCGACAGCAAAAGTCGGGCCAACGGTCGTCAACGGTGTGGCAAGCACATGGATGCGCTCGGATGCCGCGCCGCCTATTGATCTAACGGCGAGCTACGCATGGACGGGCAACGTAGGCTGGTTCGGGGCAGTGGCGATCGCGCAGCCCACAACCCTCGTCGGATCGTCCGTGTTCGTGCAGAACGCCGGCACCGCCATCAACTCGTTGTCGACTTTTGATGGCTACACCGTTCCGCAGATCGTCAAGGCCCTGCGGACCCTCGGACTCTTAGCGTAAGGAGAAGCGATGATCACGCCGATGCAACTTCGGGCGGTCTTTCCGTACTGCCGTAACCCCGGTCTCTGGTGCCGGACGTTCGACCAGGTGGTCGATGAGTTCGAGCTTCGGCCGCCGCACCGCCTGGCGATGTGGCTCGCGCAGTGCGGCTTCGAGTCGGAAAGTTTCAACCGGCTTCGGGAGGATCTCAGCTACCGGACGCCGGCGCAGCTGCGGGCGGTATTCCCGCGCGAGTTCCCGACGGATGACGCCGCGCAGCGGTACGTGATGAACCCGGCAGGGCTCGGGAACTTCATCTACGCCGGCCGGAACGGCAACGGGAATGCGGCCTCGGGCGATGGCTTCAAGTACCGCGGCGGCGGCCTGATCCAGCTCACGGGGCGGGGGAACTACAAAGGGGTGGGGGAGGCGCTAGGGCTCGACCTCGAGGTACGCCCCCTTCAGATCACCAGCGAGCCGATCGCGGCTCGCACGGCCGGGTTCTTCTGGAAGCAGAACGATCTGAACGCCGCGGCAGACGCCGGCGACTTCGACTACACGACGCGCCGTGTGAACGGCCCGGCTATGGAAGGCGCGGCCGAGCGCAAGGCCCTCTGGCAGAAGCTCGTAGTGCAGCTCGACGTACCGACGCCGGTGGCGGCCGCAGCGATAGCGCGCCGGGCGGCAACCGTGCCGGTGATGGATGGCGTGATGACACCAGGAATGAACGGGACATGAGCGCAGTAGACTACATTCCCCATGGGATCGTAACCGCGTTGGCTACGGTCGTGGGGTTCGTCTTTCGGCAGCACGTCAAGCAGGACGAAGATCGCTTTCAGGAACTGACTGTGTCGATCGCCGAGCTTGGGAAGAAACTCGACGCGGTGAATCAAAACGCGGCCGATCGGCACGCGGATCTCGTTAATACGCTGCTACTCACCAAGCGGTGAATCCGTGGACCCGCAGAGGGAGAAGCTCTACGACTTCGAGGACCGCTTCCCGTGGGCGAACTACAATAACGCGACGCTCGCGCAATGCCGCAGTCTGATCCGCGCCGCCTGCCAGGCGTACAAGGTGGCGCCGCCTACGGTCGTTCAGCACAAGCAGCGGTCAATGTCGTGGTGCATCCCGGCGCGGCGGAAGATCTCCCTGCAAGGTTCGGGGCCGGGGAACAAGGGCGGCAAGAACGCCGCTACGGCGCTTCACGAGGCAGCCCATCAGATCGTCTACGATCTACGGGGTAGCCGTGTGGCCGACCATGGACCGACGTTCTGCGGTGTGTATTTTCACCTTCTGACGATGGCGGGTTGGCCCGCCGCGGCGATCCGAGCGGTCGCGCGGGAGCACGGTGTGAGATGGGTTGAACGACCCCCGGAGTGGTTTAAGTGACAGTGACGGCCCCGACTGCTGACGTTGCTGGCGCTGCGCTCGATGCGCAGATCGCCACCGTGCAGGCGCTCGTCAATGCGACGAGCCCCGCGGCAGCGATGTACCCGCAGTACGTCCAGCAGTTGAACCAGCTGCAGACCGAGGCCGTCGATCACTACATGGTGACTGGCTGGCTGAATGCCGCCACGATCCTCGCCACGTACACGGCACCTACGTGGGACTCGGTGGGGCAGACGCTCACGGCCCGCGTCTCGGCCTTGCAGACCCTCGTGAACAACGCGCCGGCGGCACCCGCCGGAAACGCCGACGGCTTCGGCGCGGGCGGCATCGTGTGGATCTTGCAGAACTACAAGCAGCAGCTCTACGCCGCGCAGATCGCGCTGGTGGAGCGGATCATGGACGTGCCGGGTGGCACGCCCGCGGCAACGATCCTCGCCAACATGACCGGCGTCCAGACCGCTCCGGCCGGCATCACCTTCGACTACGTCTTCAGCTCGGTCGGCTTTACCGATACCTGGATCGACGACTAACGGTACCCGCGGGCGCGCATGCAGTCCCGGTAGATCACGTAGGCGTTGAGCGCCTGCGCCGGCGCGGCGGCCTGCTCGCACTCCGCGCGATCCCTCATCCGGTTCTCGGGCGTCGCATCGGGCTTCGTCATCGCGCAACCGACGAGGGCAAGGACCCCGGCAAGGGCTGCTCCTCGAACTCGGCTTCCTGCTCTTTGCGCAACTCGGCCTGATAGGTCGCGATCTGCTGGCGCATCAGCGGCACGGCCAGAACCTCCCCGCATTTGATCCTCCACCCCTCCGGGCTGACCAGCTCGTCCCCGTCAATATGCCAGCCTCGCCAGGACGGCGCAAACGCCCCGAGGTCCGCCTCGAGCACGAGCTGAGCCGCGTACGGCACACGCGTCGCCCCGGACTTCCACCGGCGCGCAGTCGAGACATCCACGCCGCAGCGTTCTGCAATCGCCTCCGCAGGGATTCCGTAGGTGCAGCCCATGCTGCGACCTTGCGCGCCCCCTGTGTTCTTCGCCACTTACGCGTGTCTTTTTTGCTACTCCCGTCACGCGCATTATACCTCTAGTTCGTAGAATGTATACTAAGTGGGCCGAATCAGCGGCTTACCGTAATCTCCTAGAAGTCAACTCCGGCGGCTCAATTGTGGGGTTACGCGCGCAATCTGCCTGCGCCGATTGACAGGCAGAATGCGCGGGCGCAGGCTTGCCGGTCGGTGTTGCGTTTGCGCCAATAAGGCGCGCGACCTGCGCGCGTAGCTCCCTGATCTCCTGCGTGCGCGCAGTCTCCCAGCGCGTCGCCTCATCCCTCATCCACATGCGCCAGGCGTCGAAGTAAGCGTACGCGCCGCACGCACCGAGCGCCACCCCCACCAGGAACGCCGCTAGGACCTCCACACGACTCTCCGCACGTAGTCGGTGTAGCTGAGAATGATGCGCACGACCTTCTGGGCCACGAGATGATCACAGTAGTCGGGTACGACCACGGAAGATGTGTCCTGCTCCGCGGCCAAGCGTACGGCGTCCAACACTTGCTCCGTGCGAAGATCCGACATGATCATCACGCCGGCGTCCATGCCCTCGGGGCGCTCGTGCGCCTGGCGGATCTGCACGGCCGGGAAACCCATCATGGCCGCTTCCTCGGTCAGCGTGCCGCTGTCAGAGATCACGCAGCGCGCATTTATCTGCAGCTTCATGTAGTCGGGGAAACCGAACGGCTTGTGCATGATCACGTTGCTGAATGGCCCGTATTGGTGATGCCGCCTGCTCATCACACGGGGATGGATTGACCACACCACCGGAACGTCTTGCGCAAGACGCGCGATCATCTCGGTGAGGGCGGCAAACCGGGTATCGTCGTCGATGTTCTCTTCTCGGTGGGCGCTGACAACGTAGTAATCCCTCGAAACGAGAGACAGGCGCTCGAGTACGTCCGAGTTCACGCTCGCCGGGATGTAGTGATCCAAAACCTCGCGCATCGGCGACCCGGTCTTGATGATCCGATCCGGTGCGATTCCTCCCGCCAGCAAGTTCCGCCGTGCGTGCTCCGTGTACGGCATGTTGATGTCGGCGATGTGGTCGATGATCCGCCGGTTCACTTCCTCGGGTACGCGCTCATCGAAGCAACGGTTGCCCGCCTCCATGTGGAAAATAGGGATGTGCCGGCGCTTGGCCGCGTAGACGGAGAGGGCGCTGTTCGTGTCACCGAGCACGAGAACGGCGTCAGGTTCGTGCCGCGCCAGCGCCTGATCGACGACGCTTAGATAATCTCCGATTAGCTCGGGGGGCGACTTTCCGCCCCGTATCGCGGTATCATGCCGCTCGTCCGGCTCCCGAATCCCGAGTTCATCGAAGAATACATTGTTGAGCTGGTAGTCGGGATTTTGGCCGGTATGCACCAGGACGTGCTCGGCGTGCTTATCCAGCTCGGGGATCACGCGGCTGAGCTTGATGATCTCCGGTCGGGTCCCCACGATCGTCATTACCTTAAGCACGGAGGGCCTCCTTCACACAAGGGATTTGCTTGAGCAAATGAATTAGCTCCATCTCGCCCATCGCTCTTGTCATATCAGACGAATAACCCTCTTTAAGCGGCACGATACCGCCCGCGTCCGCCGGGATGCGGTAATACCTTCCAAGATCCTCGGCGCGGCCCATCTCTTCCGGGGACACCAGGAACTCGCAGCTCTTTTCACCGGGGCGCGTGCCGATGGTATGAACTATGGGATCACACTGAAAAATACCGGCGAGCGCAGTCACCAAATCATCTACATCACACGCGGGCGCCTTTTTAACGAAAATGTCGCCCGGCCGCCCATGCTCGAACGCGTACAACACCAGATCGACTGACTCTTCCGCGGTCATCACGAAACGCGTCATGAGCCCCTCTGTTACCGTCAGCGGCTCCCCCTTCCGAAGTTGCTCAACGAACAGCGGCACGACCGACCCGCGCGAACCGACGACGTTCCCGTACCGTGTCGCGCATAGCACCGTGTTCCCGGCCTTGCGACTCCTCGCCACCATGATTTTCTCCATCATGGCCTTCGACATGCCCATCGCATTTGCGGGGTAGACGGCCTTGTCGGTGCTCAGCAGCACGCACTTCCGCACGTCCTTCTCGATGGCCGCGCGCATGACGTTCTCGGCACCCAGCACGTTCGTCTTGAACGCCTCGAGCGGATGGAACTCGCAGGAGGGAACTTGCTTGAGCGCTGCTGCGTGGAACACGTAGTCCACGCCGAAAATGCCAACTTCCATTGCCTCGTAGACGCTCTGGTAGTCCCGCACATCCCCGATGATGTACTTGACGCGCGGGTCCTTGAGCGCCAGGCGCATGTCCTCCTGCTTCTTCTCGTCACGGCTGAAGACGCGGATCTCGCCGACCTCGGTCTTGAGCAGCCGCTCGACGACGGCGTGGCCGAACGTGCCAGTACCCCCGGTGACGAGGACGACGTTGTGGGCGTTAAGCTGCAAGGGGGCACTCCTTCGCCAGCTCAGCAATCATGCTGGTCCAGCTCGGCGGCTTATAGGAGAACGCGGCACGGAACATCCGCGAATCGAGACTGCGATCGCAAACGGTGGAACTGTCGTACTGCACTTCGGTCTTTAGGCCGTAGTGCCGTACGAGCATTCCCAGGAGGGCGTACTTGTCGATCGGGTCGGCCCCCACATGCCAGAGCCCGCTTGCGTCCGGGTAATGGGCGATGATACGATCTACAATACGGGCGGCTTCGATCGTCGTGATGCCGGTAAAAATGTGTTTCGCAAATCCGCGCACGGGACTCGGCGCCCGCAAGAGCCATTCGACGAGCCCCTGCTGCCGGTTCAATTCGCGGCCGATAATGGACGTACGGATGGTCAAACAGCCCTCGTCCTGAACCTCGCCGAGCAGCTTCGAGCGGCCGTACAGATCGTCCGGGTCCGGGGTGCTCTGCTCGCTGTAGTTTCCCCGCCGCCCGGAGAAGACGCAGTCGGTGCTGAGGTGAATAAGCCGCGTATTCGCCTCACGGCATACCCGCGCAAGCCGATGCGGGAAGAGGGCGTTTACCTCGATCATCTCCTCCGGTGTGGTCCCCCGCTGCTTGACGATGCCGATGCAGTTCACGACCACGTCGAACTCGCCGAAGGGCAGCTTGGCGTTGTCGATCTCCCATGCTTGGAACTGGGCGCGGCTTACGCCCCGCGCCTGGTGCTTGCCGGAGAGATTCTTAACGAGCTGGTGTCCGAGCATGCCGGTCGCGCCGAGAACGAGGATTTTCATGCTGCCGTCCTGTGTCCGAGCTTGACCGCCAGAGCGGCCATTAGGTTGTCCTGGTCGAGCGCCTTCTTCTGGATCAGTCGTACGTAGTCATCGTCTCGCGTCCCGTCAGCGACGATGTGATGGATCTTTATGGCGCGGCCCACCCGCCGATGACCCCCGGTGACTCGGGCTCGGGCTTGCTCGTAGAGTTCGAGGTTGTTGGTGAGTCCGAAAAACACAAGATCTTCTGCCCCCGCCTTATAAACATCGTTAAGCCCATGCCCAGCGCTTGCGGGATGGAGGAGTCCCCAATCAATTCGCCCGGCGGCCCAATCACTGAAGTCCCGATCAGAATCAAGCAATCGCCATATACGGCCATCGCGTGCGGCGGCTTTGTCAAGGAGCAGAGATATTCGGGCTTTGTCGTGGTTGAAGCCGTAACAGATGAGCGCTTTGCCGGCGATCCCTTCGAGCGTCTCTTCGAGCGCTTCGAGCTTGGCGTCGTGGAACGGGACCCAGTTCTTGCCTTCATGGTAGACAGCTCCGTTAGCTAACTGCAGCAACTTCCCGTCGAGGACTCCGGCGTTGACCGCCGTCAGCTTCTTCCCGGCGACCTCGGTGATGTACTCGCGCTCCATCCGTCTGTACGTGCTCATCGCCGCCGGCGACAGCTCGCACCGTATGAAGTTGTCCTTCACCGGTGGCAGATCGAGGTAATCCTCTTCGCGAAGCGTCAGCACGATGTCCTTGAGCCGTGCTTGGATTTCGCGCTCGGCCGACGGCTTGAGAGTCCACTTCGTGAACATCCCGATCGGCGGTGTGAACCACCGTTCCTTCATCGCATTCTCGTACTTGCCGAGGCGCTTGCCGTTGTCCAGTAGCCTGAACTGCGACCACAACTTCATGTACCCGTTCGGCATCGGGGTCCCGCTTAGCTGGATCATCCGCGGGAAGCGACTCTTCAGCCTCAAGTCGGCGATAGCTTTCCAACGCTGACTTGATTGCGAGGCGAACGATTGCGCCTCGTCCAGTACCACCACGTCCCAAGGCCACTCGACTACCTGTTTTCCGTCTCGTACAAACTGAGCGTGGAGCCACGCACAACGATCACGCCCGATTGTGCTAACGTCGGCAAGAGTCCGTAACGCTTGAAAGCACGAATCTGTGTCTCCGACAATACGAGATACGGATAGCCCTCGTAGGTGCGACCAGGCCGCCACTTCATCGGACCAGACTTTCCGGGCGACGCGCTTCGGGGCGATGACCAGCACGCGACGGGCATCGAGAGAGTCGCGCAGATCAGCGAAAGCAGTGAGCGTCGAGACAGTCTTCCCGAGGCCCATGTCGACCCACAGCGCGCAGTTCCGCCTGGCCTTAATGAAGTCGACGGCATGACGCTGGTACGCATAAAGATCACCCCGATTCAACAATACCCAAACTCCGCGACTTCCTTCTCAACTACTTCGACTTGCTGTTTGAATACTTCGAAGCTGTCGCACACAAACACCACCCACCCAGCGCGGCGCATGGCGTCGATCTCGTCTCGCTGGGATTCCGTTTCATTCTTGCCGGGGGCTTTAAACTCGACAGCGAATTTCGTCCTATACCCCGGCGCATTGTGGATCGCGGAGGCAAACAAATAGTCCGGCACGCTCCGCTGGCTCTGCGAGCTGAACTTCCTCGCCCAGTACCCTCTTGCGCGTGCCCAGTCGACGCACTGCTTCTGTACGTCCTTCTCGAGCAGACGGCGGGTAACGGTTGCCGGAGTCGTGAGGTCAGAAAGTGACTTCATTTTGCGCTGTCAGGTTGCTCTGTGAGCCAGAATGCGCTTGGCAAGCGACCATGCCGCCGCGCATCGAGGATCTCTGCTCGTAGTCGGTCCCGCTCCGCGATAATTTTCCCGTGGTAGTAGCAGGGCTCAATTAGTCTGCCATTCTCGCTGAACTTGCAGACGCAGAAATTCGACTTTGGCGCATCCGGAACGCAAGTCGCCGGCTCATGGCCAGCCTTAGTGAAGGCTTCGTATCGACCGCAGTAGCACCAGAGGCGTCCGGGGATTCGTGGTGTGTTAATCTGTTCCATTGTCAGCGGGTCGCTTCGCTTTGCCTGTAGGTGCGGCTGACTCTCTGCCGTATTCTTTCTCCGGAACCTTTCAAAGCAACCACAAGCTGGCCACCTTGGGCACCCGTTGATATTCCCGAGGTCACAAACCGGACCCAGGCATTGACCTTGCGTCTTGTTATCAATCACGCTGTGCGCGTCACGCGCTGAGTTTGATGTCACTTTCCACCTCATTACCCCATGCCGACCAGCCTCTACGCCGTTGTCTTGCGAAAAGCTCCAATCTCGGACCCGGAGAAATTGCTTCTATCAAAATGAATGAAGCCTCTGGCTTCTGGCTATGTCTCAAAGGATCTCCGGTAGAGATGATATTTGGGCGATACCTAGCCAAAGGGAAAACGCACTTTTTCTTGTACCCAAACAGAAGGGTCTGAGTGCGATTGATGAACCAACTTCCTTGACCGCTCGGCTTAATCCAGTGGATGGGGGATAGATATTTGAACCCCCAAGCAGCCATGATGCTAAATCCAGTCTCAAGATGCTGGTTCGTCGTCCACAGCCATAGATGCGCGGATTCTTCAGCTAGCTCACCTATCGGAAGGGACTTTATTTGTTCTATAGACATAGCTTGGTATGGTAAAGACGTGCGCAGAGGCGGTTCCCGTTTTCTCAACCTCCTGCCCCCGCTAGTCTGAGGCCAAGGAGGGTCGGCTAAAATGGTCAAGTACTTCATAGTCAACCCGTGTCTCTAAACTGTTGCCCCGATACTCGCTTCTTACGGCTCGCCTCGGGACCAGGGCTTAGCGCGGGTGTTGTAGAAGGCACTAGTGACATCCCACCACGGCTCGGCCGGTATTTAGCTAACGCCCCAGCTCGGGCGATTGTCCACGCTGCTTGCGAAGACTGGATTCCAGTTCAGCCAGATTAGCACCACACCATGGGCAGAAACGGAACGGCTCAGCATCAAACTTGAATGCGCCGCCGCTACGGATCTGTTGCAGAACAATGGGGCCGTTGATCTTCGGCAGATTCTCGACCCAAGCACGGCACACGCAGTCACTCATGCTTCACTTCCTGAGTCTCAGCGGCTCGCTTTTGGTCACGGCGTCCCGCAACGTATCCTCTTTGCCAACCGTCCATCCACTTCTGATGTGTGACTAGCCGGTTATCGCAATAGTAGGCGTGGGCTCGTTTGAATGCGTCCAGAGCCTTGTTGTAGAGGCGCGTTGCCTTCACCGACCACCGTCCTTGCCCACAGGAAGTCTCAAAGCGAGTTCGTCGAGGATGCGCTGCTCACGCGCCTCGAAGACTTTCTTGTCACCGAAGTACCAGCCACTGTCTCGGCCATTCATCCTAGCTTCGATATAGGATTCGATTTGACCGACCTCTGCCGCCGTGAATCTGAATATAAATTCAGGTGCTTTAGCCATGCTCCGCTTCCTCGCTCACAGTGACTCTTCCTCGCAGACACACTCGCCGCAGGCAAGTTCTCCGCCCTTAATCCAACTCCCGCAACCCTTGCATTTGCTAAAGGCCCAATTCTCGACTTGCTTCCCAGTCGTGGGGTCGAACGCCCGGTCACAACGTGGACAATAGAGATGCGCCGGCTCTCGTTTGTAGCTGAGGGGCTTGCGACCGCAGCACCTTCCCTTGGCATCCAATCGACCGCTGTATGCGGGCAAATCAGTGCGAGGACGCCTGCCGTCGGTGCCCACTAGCTGCGGTTGTCTAGCCATGCTCCGCTTCCCCGTTCACTGCGGCTCTTACTGCGGACTTAAGGCACGATAGACAGATCCGCACGGTACACTCACGCCGTTCCCCAAACTCAATAACCATTGGATACCGCTTTTCGCACTCGTCGCACTCCTGCTCACAGGCCCAGCTTTCATTCCCAATAATCGCTTTGACCTGATCTGCCGTGGCAGTGTCCTTCGGGAGCTGGCGTAGCTTCGCTAGGATCTCCATCTTCTCTTTGTCCGTCGCCCAATAGTCGCCAGCGTACTGATCCTTCCATCGCTTGTAGACCTCTCGAATCTGCGACCTGATGGTGATTACGTTCATAGCTGCTCCGCAGTCGTCTCGACAGTAGCTCTTGCGGGAATATCGCCCCGCAACATTACCGCGATGTCTTCAGCGTGCTTCAGGGCTCGGCAGGCTTCGCAGTGGTGGGTGCAGCCAGCCGTAGACTGGCAGCGGCATCGCGTCTGCTTGGCGAGAGACGTGAGTCTTTGGCCCGCACGCTCTAGCTCCGCCCTCAGCCGCGCTTCAACGTTCTCAAGGCCGGTATACTTTGACAGCACCACGTCCAGCTCAACGGTAAGCCGCTCGATCTCGTCGGCGGCTTCCGTCGCCATACGACAGTGACAATTGTCCCCGCGCAATCTTTGTAACAATGAGTCGCGCTGATTTGAGGAACGCTGCTCGCTCATGCCCGCTCCTTGATCTCGGTACAACGCCAGCAAGACCACATTCCGGCCTGCGCCTCCGCCTTGGCTATGGCTAGGTTAGCTGCCTCTGCGATTGATTCTGCGTTCACGACGAAGAATCCGGAGTGGATGCCGTCTCCAACCGTCGCTGTGACTTCATACTGGCGCATAGCTAGCGTACCCCCCGGCATTTGACGCAGCCGATCCATAGCTTCGGCGGCTTCTGCGCCTTCGCGTAGCTCGTCAGCGGCCCGCTGTTCGATAGTCCGCTGCTCACCCATAGATAAGCACCTTGCAAGCGTCGCAGAAGTCGTTGGCGTTAGGCCACGGTTTCGGGAGAGGCGCGCGGCATAGCGAGCACTGGAAGTATTGAAACTGCCACGGCATCACTACCGGGTAGAGCCGCTGTTCAGTGGACAGCGGGTCATACACCATAGTGCTGCCTCATCCACACCCAGGTTTCTAAGTGCACCCATCTCTGCCAGCACGGAAAGCAGTAAGCCCCAACGAAACGTCCCTCATGTCGTTTGTTCGTGCACATGAGGCACTGATCCGATGTCAGCGGGTCACGCATATTTCACAACCTCTCGCAGCCCTTGAAGCTCGCTCTCCACATCAATCGTGCAGCAACGCACTTCCTCGATCTTGTCGAGGACGGCCCCCAGCAGTAGGACGGTCTGGAATTCGTGGGTGAGCTGCTTCCAATCAGGCCGCTTGCGCGGATCTGCCAAGCTCTCGCTCAACGTACGCGGATCTTCAGACTTGTTGACTTCGATCATGGCTGCTTCAACCTCTGCGGAACCTTCGAACACAGCCAACGCCAATTCGTAAGGACCCACTCCGCGCCGTCCCAGCGATACCTCGGTTTTCCCGTCGGCTTGCTCATTTCCCGTACCTCTTTACCGCTTTACCGTCGACCGCCAAAGGCAGTCCGTCGGCGTATGCCGGCTGTTTTATCATCAATTGCTTTATCTCGTCAACAGATTTCGATAGTGCCTGTGGCACTTCAAGAATTGCTTTGTCGTGCTCCGATCCCACGATCGAGTACCCAGCCTCATCGAGCGCGAGCATGGCGTTGCAAAGGAGGTCCCGGCTGAAACCCTGATCGGCGTTCTCGTCGAGCTTGCCGCCATACGTTTGCAGCTTCATCCACTGGCGGGTGTAGGTGTCGATCCCCCAGTACTCCATGAAGCCGGGGATCGTGTACGGCACCAGCTCGTTGTTGATCCAGCGCTCGGACTCGCGCGGCGGTGTCCACGTCGGATTGAAGTACTTGATCTTCCGGCCGGAGGGCAAGCGCATGCACAGCCACTTGCGGCCTTTGTACGTCTCGACCTTGAAAGCGATCTTCTTGTTCGGCAGCCAGAACGCCTCGCCCTCGAACTCAACCGCTTTCTCGGCCGCTTCCTTCAGGTTCTTCCACCCCTGCACGATGCGCGGATGCTGCTGGCGATAGAGATACTTAAGGCCATTGCATGCCGTCTCAATGTCGCCCTCGACTTGATTGTTCGGGTGGTTCTTCGCCATCCAGGCGGCGTGATCGAGCGCCTCCGGCGGCAGGAGCGGCAGCACAGTCTTCGTCATCTCCCCGAGATTCAGGCCATAGGTCTCAGCCATAGTGCCAAAGGCACTAACACCCCCCTCGTAGCCCATCGAAAGACGTACTACCTTGCCGATCTGACGGCGCGGGTCTTCTTCCCACTGCTTCGCCGTCTGAGACTCCGGCGCCACGCCAAAGGTTCGACAGGCCGTCAGAACGTACGGGTGGTGCCCTTTCTTCGCGTCATACGCGCGATACACCTCAAGCATCTGTTCATCATCAAAGAACCAAAGGTTGACCCGGTCCTCGATCCCACTGTAATCAGGGAAGACAAGATCGTTGCCTTCGTCAGCAACGAGGCAGCCGCGAACGCAACTCCCCGCAACCTTCATAGGATCCACATCCGGCCAAAGGAAGCGAAGGAGATCCAGCGAGCGCTGCGCAAAGGCATCTATCGCCGTCTGCGGGTCCTTGATCGCCGACCGCATCATATTTTGCAGCTGTACGATTAACGAAGACCAACGTCCCGTCGCTGCGCCGTAAAACATAAACATGCCGCGGAGTCGGCCATCCGCACACACAGCATCGAGCATCGCCTGAAGCTTCGAAACACTCTTCGCATTGTATGTAGAATAGATCCGTAAAACGGTTTTGACGTTCTCCGGCACATCGTCCCGCTTCACTACCCATTTGATCGTCTCCGCTGTCATATCTGGCAGGCGGTCGAACCCCTGCGCGCGCACCCAGTCCGCGAGCTTCTCGCGCTGTGTAGGCTTCAAGCCAATTCCAAGCCAATCCGCTGTAAGCGCTAAGCATTGTTTCTCCAACGCGGCTTTGTACTGCTCGACGACGAAGAGGATGTTCCTGACCGCCTCGAGGTCGACCTTCCAACCACGGGAATTTATACGCTGATCCAACTCATAGAGTCTTTGCTCATTCGGATCAATGTCGGGAAGTGCGTTGTCGAGATCCCGCTCTGCGCGAACATCATCTCGGTTGTACGCGTACATCGCCGTGAACTTCTCGGGAGCATTCTCGGGGGTCCAGCGTGTGCTCGGATCAGCCTTAGTCGCCCGGCGCGGCTTACAAACCTGCAGAAGTTCGATGCGGCCCGCGTCACTCTTAGGATATGTACCAAGAGCCTTCGCCGCATCACCGAGGGCACGCGGAATACCGTTCGCAGCTGCCTTAACGGCGGTGCATACCGTCTGTTCAATCGCGATCTGCGGGAAGCCTATCTTCCGGCCGGCAACGCCATTGAGGACGACGCGCTCAAACTGGGCGTTATGCGCACGTATCTCGCCGCCAGACTTGATGTGCTCTACGAGGTCTTCCGGCAAGGGCTCACCGGGGAGCCACTGTCGTACATCACCGTCATCGAAAGCATAGCCTATGCAAAGGATCTCGGTGCTCGCATCTTCTGCGTAACGATACGCTCCTGCGCTGCCGAGGTCGCACGTAGAAAAACTTTCCACGTCTAGGTGAGCCACACTAGACATGTGCGTACCGCCGCCCATGAACCACGTTGCCTACGTGGGATTGACAGATTTCAGTCATAGGGAAAATAGGGCGGTGTCAGTCCCGCCCCAAACTGCTTCTCCTCAGAATTCGATCTCGGCCGTCTGCTCAGGGGCGTCTCCGGCCATCTGCTCGAACTCCTCCTCGGCCGTCCGTGAACCGCCGCCGCCAAAGCCCTCGCCGTCCTCGACGAACTGCAGCGAGCGGACGTTGAAGTTCACGCCGTTGGCGCTTCTCGGGCGCTTGGGCGTCGGGAAGTAGGTCCAGGGGCTGACGCGCGACCGCACGTAACAACCCGCGTACGGGCACTGGAAGTCACCCTCGACCACCGGCTCGCCCTTGCGGTTGCCCAGAAGCGGGCGCGAGGTATCGGCGACCTTCAGGTAGAACATGTCCTTGAAGCCCGAGTAGACCTTCGGGAGGTCGTTCCCGTTGCCGAACGGCATGATGAGTCCGCCCATCCCTGTCGCGGGATTCGCCTTCGGCCAGCCGCCGCCTTCCTTCGGCCCCCACTTCGCCACGACGGCCTTCAACGCCGCCTGCTTGATCTTCGCGATGGTCTCCTTGCCATCTACGCTGCTCGGATCAATGAGAAGGGTGCAGCTGAACTTCGCCGTCCCCACTTCGTTGCCCTTGTCGTCCCGGCTCTTTTCGGCCTTGTGTATGCGTGCGAACGCGAGACGCGCCCGCGGGATAACGATAATTTCCGCAGGAGCCTTTGTCTGTGTCGTATCGTTCAAACTAGTTACCTCTCAAGTGTCAGATCGTTCAATCTCGGCGCGAACTTTGAACTGCTCGCTCACGTAGTAAGCCAGCACATCCACAATCCACTCAGCTTGCGGCTTTGGGAAATATCCGCAGAGGGACTCCGTTGCTTCCTTCTTCAGGATTCGCGTACGGGCATTCAAACGGTTGTCATCGGTCATGATTGCTCCTCAACTCGCAGGACCGCTGCGGTGCCGGTGCCGCCAAGTGCGGCTAAATGAATGCTCGGATGATCTCCTCCGCTAACGTTCGGCGAAAAGCCATTGCGGTATCCACTAACTCTTGCCGGTGGGCTACCGCAATATTGTCGAAGTTCATCCACTGCTGGCTGTTGTGGGCCTCCTTGTCTCGACGCCGAAGATCATCAGCGATCTGCGCTTTTAGACGACGTACGGCAGCTTCGTAGTCATCTCGATTGGTACTCATGTCAATAACCACTCCTCATCTTTGTAACGCGCAAGAATCTCCCGCGCGTATTTCAGAAGGTCCGTAACGCGCCCACCGGGAGGTTGCGCCCTATAACAGAGTTCCAAATTCTCAATTCGATTGTCCGTGCGCACGCGGTTCTTGTGATGTACAACTTCGCCCTTCAACAATGGGCGGTTTAAATGCTTTTCCATCACTACTTGATGCTCTCCGCGCTGGGTGCGACGACCGCTAGGCAACCTGATGTTGATCATCATGTAGCCCTTGGGGTTTTTGTACGGGGTGCCTCCCGGTCCCCTGATTGCGCGAAGTACTTCTTCCCACGAAGCCTCGGGAGGGAGACCCCATCGAGCACGAGTTTTAGCCCGACGCCGCTCGTTCGCTCGTGCTTTAACTTCGGGAATCGCTCGTTGGGCTTTTATCCGGGCCTTCTGTTCAACCTTCCTTATTGCTTTTGGTGTGTCCGTGTATAGAGCACGCAAAGCTTGGCCGCGGCGCAACTGCGAATAGTGGCCGCCGCAATAACCCTTTGCTTTTACGATATGCTCGCAAGAAGGAAATAGGCACGGCCCGCTAGTCGCGCACAAAACTTGCGCGGGAGCCGTTAGCGCTGCGCCGCGTTGCCACCGGGAGTAGTGCAAGTTGCACATTCCGCGGGCGCTTCCGGGGCGACCGGCTTCGCGTTCGCACCCTGCAACCACACAAACATTCTTTCCACGTGACACGCCTTGCAGTTCCCGCTGCTGAGCAGCGGCGAGTCCGGGTGTTTCTGGCACATCGACGTTCTCCTTCAGTACGTTCAAGCGTTCAATCCTCTAAATTGATGAAAGCGTCGTCCGGGCTATCCGGCGAGCGCTCAAACGAGACCTTGTAGGCCGCGCGCACGGAACAGGTCTCCTTCGCCTTACAAAATTTACACCAGCTACCTGCTTTTATTTCTGCGCCCGGCAGGAGCGCGCGGGCGGCAGCAGGCCGCACTACATCCCAGCCCCATTGCAGGAGTTTCCCTAACGAAGTCTCTTCTTCGCTCGCGCTCGCCAGACGGGGCTGCGAGATACGCAGTAGGAATTTGGTGAAGGGACCAATCCACCCATACGTAAAGTGCAGCCCAAGAGCGTAGAGTTTCAACTGCGCGTTGTCCTTCGCGTCGACTGCTACGCCTTTTCCGTGCTTGAAGTCTGTGATTACGCATGTGTCTCCTTGGAGCCTCGCATCGTCAAGAGTCCCAAAGCCGCCAGGCACCAGTTCCTCGTAGGCCACGCGACCTTCGATTAACGGTGCGCCCGGCAGCTTCGATACGGAGTCGACGAACGTCTGGACGCTGTCCGTCATGTTCTTGCCGACCTTGAACTGGTACTCGCCGACCTGCAGGATCTTCCCCTTGAACTCGCTGAGCGGCCGCCCGTTGCGCACCCACTCGGACAGCGTGTGCGCCGCCGTCCCTTCGGCCGCATATTCGGTCTGAGGCGCTGGCCCCGGCAGCAAGACGCTACCCGGGCAGTTCAGCCAGCGCTCGGCAGAGGAGGGGCCTAAGACGGAGTGAGCGCCTGGCGGTATGACAATGACTTCGCTCATCGGAAGAGGGCGCGCACCCACGCCCACAACCTCTCGCGCCAGTCAGAACGATCGGGCGGCAGCCAGGTGTACTTCTCCGGATCGCGCATCAGGGAAGCACGAGCCCTTCGTACACCGTGTTCCAGAAAGTGAAGCCCTGCCGGCTGTCGGTCCAGTCGAACGACACGCTCAGCGCGTAGCCGAGCGGCCGCCACCAGCCGCGTTGCAGCTGCTGGACGACCGCGGCGATGTTCGCGTAGCCGGGCCAATACGGTTCCTGTTTCATGGCTCCCTCACTTCGTGGTCGGCAGCGCCTGAATGGCTGCGATCACCGTTGCGAACTTCTCGGGCGGCAGCGCCTTGAGCGACGGAGCCGGGGCGCCGGTCTCAGGGTTGGCCGCCCGGCCGCCGTGCTCCATCACGACCTTCTGGACGATGTCCGTCCCGGTGCGCTTCTGGGCCGCGACGACGGCCGCCTTCACGTCCTCGAGCGTCAGGGCCTTGGCCGGTGCCTGCGTTTCCGATACCGCAAACGGATCGCTTTCTACGGCGGAAGCCGCCGGGGGTAGGGCCTTCTTGGCCGCCGCCACGACCGCGCCGTACTTGGCCGCCGCCAGGGAGGTCAGGTTGTCGGCGCCGCCGGCGCTCTTGAGCACGCCGAGGGCGATCTCTTGGCTGGTGGCCGCCTTAAGAGCCGTCAGGGCCGCCCGGACCTCGTCGAGCGTCGCAGTAGGCGGCGCAGCAGCGGCGACGGGGGCGGCGAACGGGTCAGCCTCTACGGCTTCAGGAGCGGGCGCAGGCGCCGCGGGAGCTGCCTCCGGCGACTTCGGGGGCCGTCCGCGGCCGCGCGGCTTGGGCGCCTCGACAGAACCCCCTGCGGGGGCCTCATCGTTGACCGCGATCGAAAGGGCCTCAATAGCAACCCCCAGATGATGCAGGGCTTCGCTAAGTTTGTTCACTTTACAATATCTCCTTCGGTTAAGGCTGCTTTCCGCAGCTCGTGCAGGTAGCCCATTGCGTTGAAAAGGATGGCGCAGAGGTCTTCCTCGAGGTCGACCGCTGCCTTGTTGTCGTTCGGGACGTAGCCCCGGTGGCGGGTCCAGGCATGCAAGAAGTGCCGCCAGAGCCCCTTCATGTACGTCTCCCGCGGCATGCCTTTCTGCCAGTTGTCCGACGCCCTGAGCTGGCCGTCGGCCTGCACTCGGTGCTTCGTCATGTACTCGCAGAACCGCTCGATCACGAGCGGCGAGAGGAACCCCTCCGGGTCATGTCGGGTGTTGTCGGCACTCCTGGTGGCGCCGGTGTCGAAGCTGCGGATTTCGCTCATTTGTTGCCGAACCTCAGACCGTTGAACCAGCGCCGTATCACGTACTGGCGCACCAGTGAGATAGCGGTAAAGATCAGTCCCCCGATGAATGCGACGCGCGCGCCCATCGAGAACCCAAGCAGGGGCCACACGCATAAGTTCCCCACGAAGTTGATGGTGAAACCAACGAAGATATTCGCCCACGCCTCGATGAAAGATCCGAACTTGGTCTGACTCATATCGGAACCAGCAAACTCCTTCGCTTGCCGAGGGGGAGCTGCATGACCTTCCCGCGCGCCCACCCGCCGCAGTCCCGGCAAACGTACTGCTTGTAGATCCCCTGCTGCTTCACGCTCCACCGGGCCTTCGAGCCCACGGTCATGCGGGCGCTGCCGCACTTCGGGCAGAGCGGCCGCTCCGATTCGTCATACGCCCCGAGGTTCGGGTGGTTGTCGATCCACGGCCGCAGCTTCCGGTAGACCTTCTCGGTTGCGCGCACATCGCGCTTGTTGTACTTCTCCATCTCGGCCCACGCCGCGGGGTTGTCCTTCAGGCACTCCGCCCACAGCTCAAAGCCGGGGAACCGCTTGTGCTCGTCCTTCGGCGTGTCCGTCAGGAGCTTCGAGGTCCACGCGAGCTTCTGCGACGTGAAGGCGAAGTACTTCTTCGCGACCAGCATCGTGTCGATCACGCGGTAAGGAGAGGGCGGCGCGATGCCGTGCTGAATCAGCCGGGCGTTGATCTTCCTTACGTCGAACCGTTTGCCGTTCTGCGCGACGACGATGTCCGCCTCATCGAGCAGATCGCGTATGCCCTTCAGGAGCGGCTTGTCGTCGCGCACCTTGTCGGCCCCGCGGCCGCCGGAGGACTGGAACATGACTTCGCGCTTGCCGAGCCACTTTGCGGCCCAAGAGAAGATCGTCCAGTCGGTCTTGACGAAGTCGATCGGGATGTTCTGGTCCCAGAGCCCCCAGACGTACGCCTCAACCGGCGAGGTCTCAACGTCGAAAGTGAGGATCTTCGGCTTCATCCAGCCTCCATCTCGTCTTCCGGCACGGGGCAGAGGATCTCCGCCAGAAGAACGGAGAAGAGATAACGCTCCTCGTCCGGTATCTCCGGCAGGTCATCCATGCTGCGCCAGTCCTCGCTCACTTCTTGCCCCAGCAGAAGAGGAGGAACCCGTCGCCGTCGCGGTACTCGTACTGGCCGGGGCAAAGCGGGCCGTGGGGGTTCTTCCCGATCGGCAGATGGCCCTGCGGATCGAGCCCGGTCTTGCGGTGGGGCAGCGAGCCCTGCCGGAGTGCGTTGGTGCTCGGGCCTTCGTCCGTTGCGTCGACGTTGATCACTGCGCCTGTGACGGGGATACGTCCCACGATGCGCCCCGGCGAGTCCTGGCGTTGCAGCTGGCCGCGCAGCAGGTCCTGAATCTCGGTCGGCGTGTCCGGCGGGAAGTTGATGACCGTCCGTGCGACCGTGTCGATGCGCGGGTCGAACACATGCACGTCCCCCGTGCAGAGGTCAGCGATGTAGGCCGGCTTGCCGACGGCCCGCGTAGTCGAGAGGTCCGGCGGGCTGAAGTGATCCGACAGGTAGCCCTTGATGCAGGGGTGAGTATGGTACGTCGCAACGATCTGCACACCGGAATACGCATCGGGGTCGAGGTTGATCCGGCTTTGGTTCCCAGCGAGAAGCGTGTGCGGCGTAACGAAGTCATAGCGTCCGTTCACCAAGCGCACAACGACGTTCCCGAACTCGTAGTAAGGCACTCTGGCGGCAGCCGTGAGCGCAGCAACGGCGGCCTCGCGCGGGGTGCTGTAGCCCTCGAGCGCGGTTGCGCCTCCGCAAGCAAGGAGCAACAGGAGAACGAGTAAACGCTTCATGACTCCATCCAATCCGCGGTGTCCGCGGTGTTCAGTGGACAGTGTGGATCGACATCGCGCCGTTGGAGACGGGCTCGAAGTTGATTTAAGAACAGATGTAGCTCGCCTTCGCAGCGCGGGCTATATGTGCTTTGCCGGGGATCGGCCGAAATCATCTGCTCAAGCGCATCGCAAGCTTCGGTACTGATGTCCAGCTCGATGTGCTCGTATCTCATGACTTCGCCGCCGGGTTCTTGACGAACCCATTCACCCGACTCGGAATGAGCACCATCTCAACGCGCTTGCCGCTCACCGCGCACTGAGGGCACCGCGGAGCGTCGTGCCGCTGCGCTACGCACCGCATGTCGCCGCGCTGCGTCTTACAGATCGGGCACTCGTATTCGTAGTAGGGCATCAGGACTGCTTCCCTAGTTTGCTGCTGCTGATCTTCCGGTGTTCGTAAACATTGAACCATTGCACCCAATACGCCCGGCGGCGCGCCGCATATTCGAGGGCCTTGATCCAGGTTTTCAGGATGTCCTGCGCCTCGTGGATCTGGCTGCGTGTTTCCCACATCCGCTCGACCGCCATGCTGAGCAGCGCGTTCTTGTCGGCCTTGTCGAGCCGCTCGACGAAGTAGCCGGCGTGCTCGCTCATCCGTGCAGCGTGTGGCGGCCGGGACAGCAGCGCCTCGAACTCCTCGCGCGTCGCGTCTTTCACCCCAACCACCCTTCATCTCCCGAGGTCACAAGCGATGTCAGCGACACTCGATCCTCCCCGTGCATGAAGGCCAGCTTCTTCGTGATCAGTTCCTCGAGTGCGCGCTTGGCGTCGCGCTTGCGGTTGTCGCGAGCATCGCCCTTCGGCATCTTCGCGACGTAGCCTGCAACCAGGTCGTCATAGTTGACCGTGCCCGACGGAGCCACCGTCCGAAGTACTTCGAGCATCGTGATCTGATGGCGGCCAGTGGCCCGCTGCTTACCTGTGCTCGGTGCAGCTGGCTGCGCCTCAACGTGCTCGACAACACAGCTGCTCTGCGCCTCGCCGTCGGGATCGAAGCCGAGGTCGACGACCTTGAGCTTGAAAGGGAAACTCTCCCCATCCGTTCCATCCTTCATCTTTGTGACGTTGGCGACTCGGTAGTCTCCGTTGCGGACGATTTCGATTTCAGCGTCTGCAGCCGCTCGAAGTCCAGACCAACCGCGCGCTCCTCGAGTAGAGTCCTTACCGGAGTGGTGGATGAGGACGACAAGGGCGCCGGTTTGCTTGCTGATGAATCTGCAGTGCGAGAGGACGAGACCCATGTCCTCGCCGCTGTTTTCATTGCCACCAGGAGTCGTTGCGCTGAGAGTATCAATGACAACCACATCGACTTTGCCCTGGCGCTGAACCCAGGTGACGATTGCCTGCGTAAGCGCTGCCGCATCTTTAGGTTCAAGTAGATTAGGCGCGTCAGCGATGACTGCCGGAAGTTTAGCCATCGCCACCTCGTGTTCATGAGAATACGCGTGGAGTCGCGCTTTAAATCCGCGTGCGCCTTCTGCGCAAACGTAGACCACTCCGCCTCGAGCGACGCGGTTGGTGCGCCACTCAATCCCGCGCGTAATTGCCGCGCAGAGGTCAAGAGCAAAGAAGCTTTTACCGCTCCCAGATTCTCCAAAGACAACGGCAAGTTCAGCGCGAGGCAGCACGCGACGCACAAGCCATTCCAGAGGCGCTCCGCTTGAGAAATCGTCTGCTGAATAGACTGTGAAACGTGGCTGTCGATCTGGCTGGTCATCGGTAGTTCCTACGGGAGACGGAGGCAGCTCGCCGAGATTTTCAAACTCAACCCCGGCACGCTGAATGCGAATTTCATCGAGGGAGTTAGCCCACTCCACCATTGCGTGATAGCTTGGTCGATCAGTGACTGCAGCTTCTCCCGCGCCAGCGTCGAGATGGCCAAACCTGTGTAGTCGTACGAGATCGAAAGCGCTGTGCTGGCCCCTCGCCGGATCTGTATCGTGGTGGCTGTGGATCTTGGTGTCGTCGTCATAGACCACTACTCCTTCTGCACGCGAGCCGGACGTATACGTCCAGCG
>DASZAN010000213.1:0-39316 GCA_035945115.1 Allostellaceae bacterium | reverse complement strand
TCCTCCGCGGGCGAGATCTCGACGATCTTGCCCAGGTACATGACCGCGATCCGGTCCGACACGTGCCGCACCACGCCGAGGTCGTGCGCGATGAAGATGTACGTCAGCCCGAGCTCGTCCTGCAGGTCATCGAGCAGGTTGATCACCTGCGCCCGGATCGACACGTCGAGCGCCGAGACCGGCTCGTCGGCGACCACCACCTTCGGCCGCAGCATCAGGGCGCGGGCGATGGCGATGCGCTGACGTTGTCCGCCCGAAAACATGTGGGGATAGCGGTCGTAGTGCTCGGGCCGCAGACCCACCTTGGCCATCATCTCGCGCACGGCCTGGTCTCGCTCGCGCTTGCCAAGTCTCGTGTTGATGACGATCGGCTCGCCAAGGATTGCGCCCACCTTCTTGCGCGGATTGAGTGAACCGTAGGGATTTTGGAAAACGATCTGCACCGCTTGGCGCAAGCGCCGGCGCTCGGCCACGGGCGGGCTCACCGCATCATGGCCGGCGATGCGCAGCCCTCCGGAGGTCGGAGGCTCGATCAGCGTCACCATGCGCGCCAGCGTCGACTTGCCGCAGCCGGATTCGCCGACGACAGCGAGTGTCCGTCCTTCCTCGAGGGTGAAGGAAACGCCGTCCACCGCTCTGAGCGTCGCTGGCTTCGCGAACAGGCCATGCCGCACCGGGTAGTGACGGCGGAGATCGTCGGCGACGACCAACGGCTCGACCGATCCGTCGCTCATGACGCAGCGGCGGCGCGGCGCTCGAAGCGGGCAAGACCATCGCGCCCGAGCGGGTAATGGCAGCGCACGAGCGACCCCTCGACCGGACGCAAGGCCGGCGCTTCGCCGCGGCAGCGGGCGTCGGCGAAGGGACAGCGCGGGTGAAAAAGGCAGCCGCTCGGCCGGTCGAAGGCGCCCGGCACCACGCCGGGAATGGTCGGAAGGCGGCGGTGCCCGGCGCTGCGCTCGGGGAGCGCCGCCAGGAGCGCCGCCGTATAGGGATGCTGCGGCCGCGCGAACAGTGTCGATGCCGGCTGTTCCTCGACGATCTCGCCCGCATACATCACCGCGACGCGATGCGCCGTCTCGGCGACGACGCCCATGTTATGGGTGATGAGCACGAGCGCCATGCCGCGCTCGCGCTGCAGGCTCAGCAGAAGATCGAGAATCTGCGCCTGGATCGTGACATCGAGTGCCGTGGTCGGCTCGTCCGCAATCAAAAGGCGGGGATTGCAGGCGATCGCCATGGCGATCATCACCCGCTGGTTCATCCCGCCCGAGAGCTGATGGGGAAAGGCGCGGAGCCGCGATTCCGGCGCGGGAATGCCCACCTTGTCCAAAAGCTCGATGATGCGGCGCCGGCGCGCACGGCGATCGAGACCTTCGTGGATGCGGAGCGCCTCGCCCAATTGGAAGCCGATAGTGAAGCAGGGGTTGAGGCTACTCATCGGCTCCTGGAAGACCATCGCCATCTCCTTGCCGACGATGCGCCGCCGCTCGCGTGCGGTGAGATGGCGAAGGTCGTGGCCGGCGAACGTCAACCTCTCGGCCGTCACTCGGCCCGGAAACGGCACTAGCCCCATCAGCGCCAGCATGCTGACGCTCTTGCCCGAGCCGGACTCGCCGACGATACCCAGGACCTCGCCCGGCTCGAGCTTTAGCGAAGCATGGCTGACGGCGCGGAGCGTGCCGCCGCCACTCGGGAATTCGACCGAGAGATCTGCGATCTCGACGAAAGCCATGAGCGCGTCCTTAGCGCTTGAGCTTCGGATCGAGCGCGTCGCGCAAGCCATCGCCGAGCAAATTGAAGGCGAGCACAGTGACGAGGATGGCGACCCCCGGGAAGGTGACCACCCACCAGGCGCGGAGGACGAATTCGCGCGAATCCGCCAGCATTGTGCCCCATTCCGGCAAGGGCGGCTGCGCACCGAGGCCGAGAAATCCGAGCGAGGCGGCGTCGAGAATGGCGGCGGAAAATCCCAGCGTCGCCTGTACGATGAGGGGCGCCATGCAATTGGGCAGCACGGTCGAGAACATGAGCCGCCATCGGCCGGCGCCGGCGACGCGTGCGGCAACGACATAGTCGCGCGCACGCTCGGCGATGACCGCGGCCCGCGTGATGCGGACATAGGCGGGGAGCGTCACGATCGCCACCGCGAACATCGCGTTGATGAGGCCAGGGCCGAGAATGGCGACCACGACCATGGCGAGCAGCAGGCTGGGCAAGGTCAGCATGATGTCGACGAGCCGCATGATACCGATCTCGGGGATGCCGCGAAAAAAGCCGGCGACAAGACCGAGCGCCACCCCGCACAGGAAGGCGATCGAGACGGCAAGCGTGCCAATGAGCAGCGAGAGCCGCGAGCCGTGAATGACGCGGGAGAGAATGTCGCGCCCAATCGCATCGGTGCCGAGCGGATAGGTCCAGCTCCCGCCCGCCTCCCAAACCGGCGGTCGCAAGAATGCGTCGTTGTGCGTCGCGATCGGCGAGTGCGGCGCCACCACGCCGGCGAAGGCGGCAAGCAAGAGCAAGCCGATGATGATCATAAGCCCGCCGACGGCGCCATGATTGGTGCGGAAATAGTCCCAGAACTCGCGCGCGGGGTGCCGCGGTCCGCGTTGTGCGACGGGTACGATATCGGCGACTTCCGTGACCATGCTTTATCGCGTGTGCCGGATGCGCGGGTTGATGAGCCCGTAAAGCAAGTCGATGCCGAGATTCACCGCCATCACCACGGTGCCGATGAGCAGCACGCCGCCCTGCAGCACCGGATAATCCCGGCGGTTCACCGCCTCGTAAAGCCATTTGCCGACGCCCGGCCAGGAGAAGATGGTTTCCGTCAGAATGGCGCCGGCGAAAAGCGAGCCGATCTGGAGGCCGATGACGGTCACGACCGGAATAAGCGCGTTGCGCAGCGCGTGTGCGCCGACGACCCAATAGGGCGGCAAGCCCTTGGCGCGCGCGGTGCGGATATAGTCCTCGCCCAGCACCTCGAGCATCGCCGAGCGGGTCATGCGCGCGATCACCGCAAGCGGTACCGTGCCGAGCACGATCGTCGGTAGGATGAGATGCGAGACCGCCGAGCGGAAGGCGCCTTCCTGGTCCGAGAGCAGCGAGTCGATCAAGAGAAAGCCGGTCTGAGGCTCGACAAAGTATTCGACGGAAATACGGCCCGAGACGGGCGTGAGGGCGAGCCAACCCGAAAACAGCAGAATCAGCAGCAAGCCCCACCAGAAGATAGGCATCGAGTATCCCGCGAGCGCAGTGGCCATCACGCCGTGATCGAACGGCGTGTTGCGCTTCACCGCGGCGATGATCCCGGCGGGAAGGCCCAGCCCGATGGCGAACAGGACGGCACAGACGGAGAGTTCGATCGTCGCCGGAAAGAGCGCCGCGAATTCGCGGATCACCGACTGATGCGTGATGAGGGAGAGGCCGAAATCGCCGTGCAGCACGTGGCCGACATAGACGGCGTATTGCACGGGAAGCGGCTTATCGAGCCCGTATTCGGAAAGAAGCCGCGCGTGGCGCTCGGCGTCGATGCCACGCTCACCGGCCAGCGTCTCGATGGGATCGCCGGGAATGAGATGGACGAGAATGAAGGCGACGAGCGTGAGCCCGACGAAGGTGGGAATGATGAGGCTGACGCGGGTGAGGATGAAGCGCAGCATGGTCGTCGCTGATGAGCCCCCCACCCTCCCGCCGCTACGCGGCGGCCCCCTCCCTCTCCCCGAAGGGAGAGGGGCTGGAGCCACGCGTCCCCCGACATCTCACTTCAGATCGACCCCGTAGAATTGATGGTGGCCGAAGGGGCTCAGACGGAAGTCGTCGACCTTCTGGCTCACCACGGCGTACTGCACGGAGTGCGCGATAGTGAACCATGGCGCCTCGTCCTTGAAGATGACTTGCGCCTTGCGATAGAGGTCGGTGCGCTTCTCGATATCGGTCGTGTGCTCGGCCTCGATGATGAGATCATCGAAGGGCTTATAACACCATTTGGCGACATTGCTGCCATTGGTCGTCGCGGAATCGCAGCCCAGCAGCACGTGGAGGAAGTTGTCGGGATCGCCGTTGTCGCCGGTCCAGCCAAGCTCCACCATCTGGTGCTCGCCGTTCTGCGCGCGCTTGCGGTACTCGCCCCACTCAAAGGTTTTGATTTCCGCGGTGATGCCGAGCTTGGCGAGGTCCGCCTGCATGAGCTCCGCGATGCGCCGCGCATTGGGATTGTAGGGACGCTGCACCGGCATAGCCCAGAGATCGGTTGCGAAGCCATCGCCAACGCCAGCGTCGGCGAGCAGCTTCTTCGCCGTCGCGGGATCGTAGGGGTAGTCCTTTACATCATCGTTGTAGGACCACATGACCGGCGGAATGGGATTCTTCGCGGCGACGCCGGCGCCTTGATAGACCGCATCAAGGATCGCCTTCTTGTTGATTGCCATGCTGATCGCTTGGCGCACGTGCTTGTCCGTGAAGGGCTTCTTCTGGGTTTGAAAGGCGAGATAGGCGATGTTGAGGCCGGGCTGATCGAAAAGCTTGAGATTTGTGTCTTGGCGGATGCTCTGGAGATCCGCCGGATTGGGATGAGGCATGACGTGGCATTCGCCGGCCTTGAGCTTTTGTAACCGCACGGAGACGTCCGGCGTGATGGCGAAGACCAAGTCATCGATCTTGGCTTTGCCGAGGTAATAATCGGGATGCGCCTTGTAGCGAATGATTGCGTCCTTTTGATATTGCACGAGCATGAAGGGACCAGTGCCGACCGGGTCTTGATCGACCTTCTCGGGCGTCCCGGCTTTCAGCATCTTCTCGGCATATTCCTTGGAGATGATCGAGGCGAAATCCATCGCGAGATCGGCGAGGAAGGGCGCCTCCGGTTCATTGAGCTCGAAGCGCACGGTGTAGTCGTCGACCTTGCTCACCGCCTTCAGCAGCTTCGGAAAACCCATATCGCTGAAGTAGCTGTGGTTGTCGCTGGTGACTTTGTAGAAGGGATTATCCTGCTTCCATTGGCGCTCGAAGCTGAAGAGCACGTCATCGGCATTAAAGTCGCGGCTCGGCGTGAAGGATTTCGTCGTTTGCCACTTCACCCCTTTGCGGAGATGGAAGGTGAAGGTTTTGCTGTCCTTGGCGATCTCCCAGCTCTCGGCGAGGCCAGGCACCACTTTCGTGGTCCCGCGCTCGAACTCGACCAGGCGGTCGTAGATCTGCCGCGAGGAGGCATCGAACGTCGTCCCGGTCGTGTTGATCGCGGGATAGAAATTCTCCGGGCTGCCCTCCGAACAGTAGACGAGCGTCTTGGCTTGGGCGAGCGGAATGCCGGCGATGACACCGGCTACCGCGGCCGCCGCAATGATGGTGTGCCGCATCGGAATTCCTCCTCCTCGCACCAGGGCCCACTTGCCGCCCGGCGCTCCCCGAAAGCTAGTGCCGCCCTTCGACGTGAGTCAAACGCGGCGCTGACGGCGGCGAGCGCGCTTTGCTCCTACCTTTTGGCGAGGCAAAGCGCCGCTGCCATCGCCACGGGCCTATAGCTCGAAAGGATGAGAGGCGTGGAACGATGCCGCCCTCGCACCGCACGGCACTTGACGATAGAGTCGGTCTCCCCGAGCAAATGCTCGGCCAGACCTCAAAAAACCAAGCGTTGGGAGACGGACGGATGGCGCGCAGCGGTAGAGAGAAGGCGGCCTCGGCGACGCGAGCAATCCCCACGGGTCTGGCCCCGCAACCCGCAAAACGCAGCCCGCTCAAAGCGCCGCCTTCGAGGAAGGCGAATGGCCACCGCGCCCAAGACGAAGCCTTCGACTTGCAGAGCCTGCTCGATGCGCTCCAAGCGGTGAAGGTCGGCGACTTCTCGGTGCGCCTGCCGCGCGATCATGTCGGACTTGCCGGCAAGGTGGCGGATGCCTTCAACGAGATCGTTGCCGCCAACCAGCGCATGGCGCAGCAACTCGCCCAAGTCGGTCTCGTCGTCGGCCGTGAGGGCAAGACGCGAAAGCGCGTCAAGTTCGGTCAGTCGCTCGGCGCCTGGGGCGACATGGAAGATTCCGTCAACACGCTCATCGATGATCTCTTGTGGCCGACCACGGCCGTGACGCAAGCGATCGCCGCGGTGGCGCGCGGCGACCTGCTCCAGACCGTGCAGCTCGAAGTCGACGGCCGGCCGCTCAAGGGCGAGTTCCTTCGCTCCGCCAACATCGTCAACACCATGATCAAGCAGCTGAGCGTCTTCACCTCGGAGGTGACGCGCGTCGCCCGCGAGGTCGGCACCGACGGCAAGCTCGGCGGCCAGGCGCAAGTGCGCGAAGTGACGGGCGTCTGGAAGGACCTCACCGAAAGCGTCAACTCGATGGCGAGCAACCTGACGGCGCAGGTGCGCAACATCGCCGAGGTGACGATCGCGGTGGCGAACGGCGACTTGTCGAAAAAGATCACCGTCGACGTCCGCGGCGAGATCCTGCAGCTCAAGGAAGCCATCAACACGAGGGTGGATCAGCTCCGCTCCTTCGCGTCCGAAGTGACGCGTGTCGCCCGCGAAGTGGGCACCGAAGGCAAGCTCGGCGGTCAGGCGCTCGTCCCCGGCGTCGCCGGCACTTGGAAGGACCTAACGGACTCCGTGAACGCGATGTGCGGCAACTTGACCGACCAGGTCCGCAATATCGCGCAGGTGACGACCGCCGTGGCGCGCGGTGACCTCTCGCGCAAGATCACCGTCGACGTGCGCGGCGAAATCCTCGAGCTCAAGGACACCATCAACACCATGGTGGACCAGCTCAATGCTTTCGCCGGCGAAGTGACGCGCGTGGCCCGCGAAGTCGGCACCGAAGGCCAGCTTGGTGGCCAGGCGCAGGTGCCGGGCGTTGCCGGCACGTGGAAGGACTTGACCGACAGCGTCAACTTCATGGCCGGCAACCTAACGGCGCAGGTCCGCAATATCGCCGAGGTGGCGACCGCGATTGCCCGCGGCGATTTGTCGAAGAAGATCACCGTCAGCGTCAGCGGCGAGATTTTGCAGCTGAAGGAGACCGTCAACACGATGGTCGATCAGCTGAACGCCTTTGCCTCGGAAGTGACGCGCGTGGCGCGCGAGGTCGGCACCGACGGACGGCTTGGCGGTCAGGCGAACGTGCTCGGCGTCGCCGGCACCTGGAAGGACTTGACGGACTCCGTCAATTCCATGGCGAGCAATCTCACAGCGCAAGTCCGCAACATCGCCGAGGTCTCGACCGCGATCGCCAGCGGCGACTTGTCGAAGAAGATCACCGTCAACGTCAGCGGCGAAATCCTGCAGCTCAAGGACACCATCAACACGATGGTGGACCAACTCAACGCCTTTGCCGGCGAGGTGACGCGCGTCGCCCGCGAAGTGGGCACCGAAGGCAAGCTCGGCGGCCAGGCGCAGGTGAAGGGTGTCGCCGGCACCTGGCGCGACCTCACCGAAAGCGTGAACTCGATGGCGAGCAACCTCACCGGTCAGGTGCGCAACATCGCCGAGGTGGCGACCGCGGTGGCGCGCGGCGACTTATCGAAGAAGATCACCGTCAACGTCAGCGGCGAGATCCTGCAGCTCAAGGAAACGCTGAACACGATGGTCGACCAGCTGAACGGCTTCGCTTCGGAGGTGACCCGCGTCGCGCGCGAGGTCGGCACCGAAGGCCGCCTCGGCGGCCAGGCGAACGTGCCGGGCGTCGCCGGCACCTGGAAGGACTTGACCGACAGCGTCAACTTCATGGCCGGCAACTTGACCGGTCAGGTGCGCAATATCGCCGAGGTGGCGACCGCCATCGCCAACGGCGACTTGTCGCGCAAGATCACCGTCGACGTGCGCGGCGAGATCCTCCAGCTCAAAGAGACGCTCAACACCATGGTGGACCAGCTCAACCGCTTCGCCGGCGAGGTGACGCGCGTCGCGCGCGAGGTCGGCACCGAAGGGCGCTTGGGCGGCCAGGCGAACGTGCCGGGTGTCGCCGGCACCTGGAAGGACTTGACCGACAGCGTCAACTTCATGGCCGGCAATCTCACGGCGCAGGTGCGCAACATCGCCGAGGTGACGACCGCCGTCGCGCGCGGCGATCTGGGGCGCAAGATCACCGTCGACGTGAAAGGTGAAATCCTCGAGCTCAAGAACACCATCAACACCATGGTGGACCAGCTGAACGCCTTCGCCTCGGAAGTGACGCGCGTCGCCCGCGAGGTAGGTACCGAAGGCAAGCTCGGCGGTCAGGCGGTGGTGCCCGGCGTCGCCGGAACTTGGAAGGACCTCACCGACAACGTGAACTTCATGGCCGGTAATTTGACCGGTCAGGTGCGCAACATCGCCGAGGTGGCAACCGCGATCGCGAGCGGCGACCTTTCGCGCAAGATCACCGTCGACGTGCGCGGCGAAATCCTGCAGCTCAAAGAGACCATCAACACCATGGTGGAGCAGCTGCGCTCGTTCGCTGCCGAGGTGACGCGCGTGGCGCGTGAGGTGGGCACCGAAGGGCGCCTCGGCGGCCAAGCCGTGGTGCCCGGCGTTGCCGGCACATGGAAGGACTTGACCGACAACGTCAATCTGCTCGCGGCCAATCTCACGACGCAAGTGCGCAACATCGCCGAGGTGACGACCGCCGTGGCGCGCGGTGACCTCTCGCGCAAGATCACGGTCGACGTGAAGGGCGAAATCCTCGAGCTCAAGAATACCATCAACACCATGGTCGACCAGCTGAACGGCTTTGCCTCGGAAGTGACCCGCGTCGCTCGTGAGGTGGGCACCGAAGGGAAGCTCGGCGGTCAGGCGGTGGTGCCCGGCGTCGCCGGCACCTGGAAGGACTTGACGGACACCGTCAACGTCATGGCTGCCAACTTGACCGAGCAGGTGCGCGGCATCGTCAAGGTGGTCACCGCCGTCGCCAACGGCGATCTGAAGCAGAATCTCGCCGTCAAATCGAAGGGCGAGGTGGCGGCGCTCGCCGAGACCATCAACAACATGACCAATACGCTCGCCACTTTCGCCGATCAGGTGACGACCGTGGCGCGCGAGGTGGGCGTCGATGGTCGCCTGGGTGGCCAGGCGAACGTACCCGGCGCCGCCGGCACCTGGAAGGATCTCACCGGCAACGTCAACCTGCTCGCGGCGAACCTGACGACCCAGGTGCGCGCCATCGCCGAAGTGGCGACCGCTGTCACCAAGGGCGACCTCACCCGGTCAATCCAAGTGGAAGCGCGCGGCGAGGTGGCGGAACTTAAGGACAACATCAACACGATGATCGACAACCTCCGCCTCACGACGGAGCGCAATACCGAGCAGGACTGGCTCAAGACCAACCTCGCCCGCTTCACCAACATGCTGCAGGGGCGGCGCGACCTCACCACCGTCGGCACGCTGCTCCTTTCCGAGCTGGCGCCGCTCGTCAATGCACAGAACGGCGTCATCTACCTGGTCCAAGCCGACAGCACGCCGAACCTCAAGCTTCTCGCCTCCTACGCCGATGCCGGATCCGATGAGAAGGGCAGCGGCCATCCCGACCACCTCCAGCTCAGCGAAGGCCTCATCGGGCAATGCGCAGCCGATGCGCGGCGCTTGCTGATCACGGAGATTCCGCCAAACGTCGTACCGATCCGCTCCGGTCTCTTCCGGGTTATGCCGAAGAACGTCATCGTCTTGCCAGTGCTCTTCGAAGGCAACGTCAAGGCGGTGATCGAGCTCGCCTCGGTCGGCGCTTTCACCGATCTGCAGATCTCGTTCCTCGAGCAGCTCACGGCGGGCATCGGCATCGTGCTCAACAGCATCGAAGCCACGATGCAGACGGAGGGCTTGCTTAAGCAGTCGCAGCAGCTGGCGACCGAGCTACAGACGCAGCAGGGTGAGCTGCAGCAAACGAACGAACAGCTCGAACAGAAAGCGCAGCAGCTCGCCGAACGCAATGTCGAAGTGGAGCGCAAGAACCAGGAAATCGAGCAGGCGCGTCGCGCCCTCGAAGAAAAGGCTACCGAGCTTGCGCTTACGTCCAAGTACAAGTCCGAATTCTTGGCCAACATGTCGCACGAGCTGCGCACTCCGCTCAACAGCATCCTCATCTTGGGCCAACAGCTCGTCGACAATCCCGACGGCAATCTCACGGGCAAGCAAGTCGAATGGTCCCGCACCATTCATGGCGCCGGTACCGACCTGCTCAATCTCATCAGCGACATTCTCGATCTCTCGAAGATCGAGTCTGGTACCGTGTCGGTGGACGCGGAGGAGGTTTTCTTCACGAACCTCCAGGACGTGGTTGTCCGTCCGTTCCGGCACGAGGCAGAGAGCCGCAGCCTCTCGTTCCAGGTACAGGTCGATCCGCGTCTCGACCGCAGCATGATCACGGACTCAAAGCGCCTGCAGCAGGTCCTGAAGAACCTGCTGTCGAACGCTTTCAAGTTTACGGAGCAAGGCGGCGTGCGCCTCTCGATCGCGGTCGCCACCGCCGGCTGGGCGCCCGACCACCCGACGCTCCGCCTCGCGCCGACGGTCGTCTCCTTCGAGGTCTCCGACACCGGCATCGGCATCCCCCCGGAGAAGCAGAAGATCATCTTCGAGGCGTTCCAGCAGGCGGACGCCAGCACCAGCCGCAAATACGGCGGTACTGGCCTCGGCCTCGCCATCAGCCGCGAGCTCGCCAACCTGCTGGGCGGCGAGATCCAGCTGCGCAGCACGCCCGGGGTTGGCAGCACGTTCACGCTGTACCTGCCGATCAAGTATGTGGGCCCGTCGGTGCCGCAGCGCGCCGCGGTGCAGACGAGCGCCCCTGCTGCGCTCGCCGGCACCACGACGGCGAATGTCCGGATCGAGAGCCTGCCCGAGCAGATCCCCGACGATCGCACCACGATCCAGCCGGGCGATGCCGTGCTGCTGATCGTCGAGGACGATCCGCATTACGCGCGGATCATGGCGGATCTGGCACACGATTCCGGGTTCAAGGTGCTGATTGCAACGCGCGGCGCGGATGCTCTCGCCTTGGCGCGCGAATATCAGCCGAGCGCCGTCTCGCTCGACGTGTTCCTGCCGGATATGCTCGGCTGGACGGTCCTGAGCCAGCTCAAGCAAAACCCGGCAACTCGGCACATTCCCGTGCAAATCCTCACGCTTGACGAGGATCGCCAGCACGGGCTCGCCCGCGGCGCCTTCTCCTTCATCACCAAGCCCACCACCAAGGACGGACTCGAGTTGGCGTTGACGCGCATCAAGGAGTACACCAAACCGCGGCGCAAGCGCCTACTGGTGGTCGAAGACAACGCCGCCGAACGGCTCAGCATCACCGAGCTCTTGGGCTACGACGATATCGACATCGTCTCCGTGGACACGGGTGCCTCGGCGCTCGATATCTTGCGCGAGACAGACCCCGTCGACTGCGTCGTGCTCGATCTCCGGCTCCCGGATATGTCGGGCTTCGAACTCCTCGAGTGGATTCGCGATGACGCGCGGCTTTCCGACCTGCCGGTGGTCGTCTTCACCGGCCGTGAACTCTCGCCCGAGGAAGACGCGCAGCTCCACACCATGGCGCGGAGCGTCGTGGTGAAGGGCGTGGAATCGCCGGAGCGGCTCCTCGACGAGACTGCCCTCTTCCTCCACCGCGTCGTCTCCGATCTCCCGTCGGAGAAACAAACCCTGCTCGAGCGGCTCCACAGCTCCGACGAAGATCTGGTCGGCAAGACGGCGCTCCTCGTTGACGACGATGCCCGGAACATTTTCGCGTTGAGCAGCGTTCTCGAACGCCGCGGCATGAACGTCCTGACGGCCACCACCGGCAGCGAGGCGATCGCTCTCCTCGAATCGACGCCGAACGTCGCCATCGTGCTCATGGACATCATGATGCCGGAGATGGATGGCTATCAGACGACGCAGGTGATCCGCACCAAGCCCTCCTTCCGTCGCTTGCCCATCATCGCCTTGACCGCCAAGGCGATGAAGGGCGACCGCGAGAAATGCCTCGAGGCGGGTGCGTCCGATTACCTGGCGAAGCCGGTCAACACTGAGCAGCTGCTGTCGGCGCTGCGCATGTGGCTGCACCGCTAGGAGCAGACCCCCAGTCATGAACGCCAAGGAGCCCGTCAATATCCTTCTCGTCGACGATCAGCCGGCGAAGCTGCTGAGCTATGAGGCAATTCTCCGCGATCTCGGCGAGAATCTGATCATGGCGGGGTCGGCGCGGGAGGCGCTCGAGCATCTGCTGAAGACGAACATTGGGGTCATCCTCATCGACGTGCGCATGCCCGAGGTCGATGGCTTCGAGCTCGCCGCGATGATCCGCGACCACCCGCGCTTCGAAACGACGGCAATGATCTTCGTCTCCGCCATTGCGCTGACCGATATCGACCGGTTGCGCGGTTACGAGCACGGTGCGGTCGACTATCTGCCCGTGCCGGTCGTGCCTGAGCTGTTGCGGGCGAAGGTGCGGATTTTCGCCGACCTCTACCGCAAGACGAAGCAGCTTCAGCTACTGAACGCGGAACTAGAACAGCGCGTCGAGCAACGGACGGCCGAGCTCGCGCAGGCGAATGCCGACCTCGAACGCCGCGTCGAGGAACGCACCCGCGAGCGCGAGATGGCCATCGCGCAGGTTAACGAGATGCAAAAGCTGGAAAGCTTGGGCCAGCTCACCGGCGGCGTGGCGCATGACTTCAACAACGTACTGATGGCGATCCTGGGTAATCTCGATCTTCTGTCGCGGACTCTTTCGAACGATCCAATGGCGCGCCGTCTCGTCGACGGGGCAATCCAAGCCGCGGAGCGCGGCGCCACGCTGACGAAGCGCATGCTCGCCTTCGCCCGGCGCCAAGAGCTGCGGCCGGAAACAGTCGACGTCACCAAGCTCCTCAATGGCATGGCCGAGATGCTGCGCCGCTCGCTCGGCCCGACCGTCGAGATCGCCATGGAGTTCGAAAGCAACCTCGCGCTCATCCGCGTCGACCCCAATCAGCTCGAGCTTGCCGTCTTGAACCTGGCGCTCAACGCGCGCGATGCGATGCCGCGGGGCGGCCGGCTGCATTTCGGCGCCTACAATCGGACGATCGAAGCGGGCAATCCGCAGCAGCTGGAGCCCGGCTGCTACGTCGCCATCGTCGTCACCGACACGGGAAGCGGCATGGATGAGATGACGCTCCGCCGCGCCGCCGAGCCGTTTTTCACGACCAAGGGCGTCGGCAAAGGCACGGGGCTGGGTCTCCCGATGGTCTACGGCCTCGCCGCGCAATCGGGCGGGAGCGCGCGGATGTCAAGCCAGCTCGGTGTGGGGACCACGGTCGAGCTCTCGCTTCCCGTTGCCAACGTACGGCCGGTTGCGGAGCCGCAGCGCATGCCCTCGCCCAGCGAGAACGCTGGCGTCTCCTATCGCGTCCTCCTCGTCGACGACGATGCGGAAGTGACAGCGGCGACGGTGGGGATGCTGGAGCAGCTCGGCCATCGCGTTCGGGTCGCGACCTCAGGAACCGCTGCCCTGGCGATCATCGACGAGAAGGCGAAGCTCGATCTCATCATTACGGACCATGCCATGGTGGGGATGACCGGCACGGAGCTCGCAGAACGCATCCGCCGCATCCGCCCCGAGCTGCCGATCGTTCTCGCGACGGGATATGCGGAAGTGCCGATTGGAGATGATCTCGACCTCGCGCGCCTCGACAAGCCGTATCGGCTCGACCGGCTTGCGGCCGCCATCGCCTCGGCCATGGCTCAGCATCCGCGGCGCACCACCAGTGACGCGCGCAGGGCGCTCGCCGCCGCGAGAGGCGGTTGAAAACTCACTGATCCCTCATCTCGCCGCTTGGCGTGGACGCCGCTGCGCGGTAGGAGTCATTCTTCACGAACGCTCGACGAGCGTGACATCGAATGGGGCAGGCCATGAACGACGATGGGAAGGCAGACGAAGGGCTCGACACGCTCACCGCCGACGATAAGGCACCACCGTCTGCGGCGCCCCCGGCAACACATCCATCGCCCGATGCGGCCGGCAAGCCGGGGCCGTCCGTGAGAGAGGCGGCGACGGAGATCGGCCGCGGCGCCATCCGCGGCGCATACTTGGCGCGACGCCTCACCATCGAGACAGAAGGCGTCGGAGCGGCCGAGCACGAAGCGATCGCCGTGAGCACGCTCGTCCGCGGCGCCTATGTGGCGCACCTCGCGACCCCGGACTCGGGGTCGGCCGGCGAGGAGCACGCCGGCACCACACAATTGCTGCGCGGCATCTATGCGGCGCGGGTGACGGCGGCTGGCCGAAGCGCGGCGACGGCGCCGCCGCGCGTGCGCCTCGGCAAGGCGAAGAAGGCGGCACCGCGAAAGAGCGCTGCAACCAAGGCCAAGAAGGCGGCGCCGCCCCGCCGTGCCAAGAAAAAAGCCGCCGGGCGCGCCAAGGCATCCAGGCGGGCCAGCGGCAAACGCGGCCATCGCTGAGCTTGCGGCACGGGCCGCGATCAGCAGACGCTTTGGTACCGCGTGACGGCGGTGGCGAGCACGGCCTCGGGTGGTCGCTTCCACCAGTCATCGCGCGAGAAGATCTCGACCTCGCAGAAGCCGGTATAGCCGGCGTCCTCGACCGTGCGACGAATGCCGCGCAGGTCGATGACGCCGTCGCCCATCATGCCGCGGTCAAGCAGTAGGTCTTTGGTCGGCACGAGCCAATCGCAAACATGGAAGGCGAGCAGCCGTCCAGCGCCGCCGGCCCGGGAAATCTCGGTTGCGAGCGACGGATCCCACCAGACGTGATAGACGTCGACTGCCACGCCTAGTCCCGCTCCGAGCGCCTCGCAGAGATCGTTCGCCTGGGCGAGCGTATTGATGCAGGCGCGGTCGGCCGCGTACATGGGATGGAGCGGCTCGATCGCGAGCGGTACCTGGGCGGCGCGCGCATAGGGCAGCAGTTCGCCGAGCCCGTCATGGACGATCGCGCGCGCCGCCGCCAAGTCGCGCGATCCAGGCGCGAGGCCGCCAACGACGAGCACCAGGCAAGTCGCGCCCAGTGTCGCCGCCTCGTCGATGGCGCGCCGGTTGTCATCGAGCGCCCGCCCCAAGCCGGCGCGGTCGAAGCTCGTGAACATGCCGCCCCGGCACAAGCCAGTGACGGTGAGACCGGCCGCCTTGATCTGCCGCGCCGCAGCAGTCAGGCCCATCTCCTGGACCTGATCGCGCCAGGGTGAAATGCCGGGAATGCCGGCGCGCGCCACGCCATCGATCGCCCGCGGCAAATTCCATTGCCCGCGCACGGTCGCGGTGTTGATCGAGAGGAAGCGCGTATCCCCCGCCAAGTCTCGCATCAGGCCTCAAGACCGTGTGTCCGCAGCACGGCCGCCATCCGGTGCACGGCGAAATCGGGATCGGCGAGGAGACCGGCGGCATCCGCCAAGCGGAAGAGCTCAGTCAGATGCAGGAGGGAGCGGGCGCTTTCCTGCCCGCCTACCATGGTGAAGTGCTTCTGATGCCCGTTGAGATAGGCCATGAAGACGACACCCGTTTTGTAGAAGCGCGTGGGCGCCCGGAAAATGTGCCGCGACAGCGGCACCGTGGGAGCAAGGGTGTCAAAGAACTCGCCAGTGTTGTTGCCCCGCGCGAGCGCCGCGAGGGCCGCCGACGCCGCCGGCGCGATCGCATCGAAGATGCCGAGAAGCGCGTCCGAGTGCTTCTCACCATCGCCGGCGATGAGCTCCGCGTAGTTGAAGTCGTCACCTGTGTACATCCGCACGCCCGCGGGCAACCGCCGCCGCATGGCGATCTCCCGCTCCTTGTCGAGAAGCGAGATCTTGATGCCCTCGATTTTCGCCGCGTGGCGACGAATCACGTCGAGCGCCACCTCGCTCGCACGATTGAGATCGGCGTGCCCCCAATATCCCGCGAGCGCCGGGTCGAACATGTCGCCGAGCCAATGGATGATGACTTTGTCGCGCGCCTGGCTGAGGAGCCGATCATAAACCGACGCGTAGTCCTCGGGCGCGCGCGCAGCGGCGGCGAGCGCGCGGCTCGCCATTAGAATGATTCGTCCGCCGCAGCCTTCGATCGCCGCCATCTGCATCTCGTAAGCGGCGGTGACGGCGGCGAGGTCGTGCGGTCCGGGCGCGAGGTGATCGGTGCCGGCACCGCAAAAGAGCAAGGCGCCGTCGACCTCGCGGGCGGCAGCGATCGAGCGGCGGATGAGCTCGAGCGAGGTGGGCCAATCGAGGCCCATGCCGCGCTGCGCCGTGTCCATGGCTTCGGCGACCCCGAGACCCAGGCGCCAAAGATGGCGGCGATAAGCGATCGTGGCGTCCCAATCGAGCGTCGCGGTGAGCCACGGATCGCTGTCGGCGAGCGGATCGGCAACCACATGCGCGGCGGCGAGCGCAACGCGGTTGAAGCGGCTACCCGCCGCCGACGGGAAGCGTCGCGGCGGACGCGTCCGATAGGGTTCGAGCCGCCGGTCCGCCCTGGGCAAATTGATGGCTGGCATCTCAGGCCTCCAGAGGCGGGACGTCGACCCAACGCCGCTCGGCATGGCTGCGATAGGCGAGCTCCGCCAGCTGCACGCCCTTGGCGCCCGCCAGCAAATCCCACGGGAAGGGCGAGCCATCGCAGACGTGGCGGATGAAGCGCTCCCATTGCGCGCGGAAGCCGTTGGGATACACCTCGTTGTCCGGCACTTCCTGCCATTGCGCGAAGAAGTCGTCGCTGCGGCGCTCGTCCGGATTCCACACCGGCTTCGGCGTCGCCGGCCCCGGTTGGATCCAGCAGCGCGTAAGCCCCGCCACGGCGGACCCCGCGGTGCCATCCACCTGGAAGGTCAAGAGATCGTCGCGCCGCACGCGCGTCTGCCAGGAGCTGTTGATCTGCGCGATCGCGCCCCCCTTGAGCTCGAAGGTGGCGAACGCCGCATCCTCGGCGTCGGCTTCATAGGGCTGTCCCGCCTCGTCCCAGCGGCGGCCGATGAAAAGCGCACCGCGACAGCTCACCGCGCGCACTTGGCCGAAGAGATTGTCGAGCACGTAGCGCCAGTGGCAGAGCATGTCGAGGATGATGCCGCCGCCTTGGTCTTTCCGGTAGTTCCAGGACGGGCGCTGCGCCGGCAGGCCATCGCCGGGGAAGACCCAATAGCCGAAATCGCCTTTGACCGAAAGAATACGACCGAAGAAGCCGGACTCGGTGAGCCGCCGCAGCTTCACGAGTCCCGGAAGGAACAGCTTGTCCTGCACCACGCCGTGTTTGACGCCGGCGCGCTGCGCCACACGGTAGAGGTGGAGCGCATCGGTGAGCGAGGTGGCGGTCGGCTTCTCGGTATAAATGTGCTTCCCCGCCGCGATCGCCTTCTCGATGTTGGTCTTGCGCAGATCGGTCGTGACCGCGTCGAAATAGATGGCATCGCCGGCATTGGCGAGCGCGGCATCGAGGTCGATGGCGACGCGCTCGATCTTGTGCGCCCGAGCAAGGGGCTCGAGCTTCTCGCGGTTGCGGCCCACCAGCACCGGATCGGGCATGATCCGTGTGCCGTCGCCGAGGCAGACGCCGCCATCGGCGCGGATCGCCAGCACCGAGCGGAGGAGATGCTGGCTCATCCCCATCCGTCCGGTGACCCCGTTCATGATGATGCCAAGGCGCCGTTCCGCCATGCCCGCAACCTCCGGCACTGTGACGGCGAGTATGGCGTCGAACGGGCGGGCTTGTCGAATTGAACCAGCCGCGTTGACAGCGTGCGCCGCTTGCCGAACACTGGTGCCAAAATGGCGAAAATCCGCCGCTGGTAAGGGAGGAAGCGATGAGGACGACCCGGCGTTCGCTGCTGCAGTACGGCGTCGCACTGGCGAGCCTGCCGGCGCTGGCCGGACGGGCCTTCGGCCAAGCTCAGACGATCCGCATCGGCGTGCTCTATGATCTCTCCGGTCCCTTTGCTGCAGCCGGCTCGGTCGCTTGCGCTGTCGGCGCGCAGATCGCCATCGACCTCACCAACGAAAGAGGCGGCGTGCTCGGCAAATACAAGGTCGAGCCGGTGAACGCAGATTCGCAGAGCAAGGCTGACGTCGCGATCAACGAGGCCGAACGGCTCATCAACCAAGAGAAGATCGACATCATTCTTGGCGTCTATTCCAGCGCCCATGCCGTGCCGCTCGCGTCCAAGATCGAGACCGAGAAAAAGATTCTGTGGATCACCACGGCGATTGCCAGCGCCGTGTTCAAAGACAAGAACCTGCAATACGTCTTCCGCGCCCAAATCCACAGCGACCAATACGGCGAGGCCGGCATCAAGTTCTTGGCTGAGAACGCTAAGGCAAAGCTCGGGACGGATCCCAAGGACCTCAAGCTCGCCGTTATTTATGAAGACGGGCCTTACGGCACCGGAGTCGCCGGGGCGGACGAGATTTACGCCAAGCAGTCGGGCATCCCGATCGTGCTGAAAGAGGCTTATTCGGCGAGCACACCCGACCTCTCCTCGTTGGTCACCAAGCTGAAGCGCGCGCGCGCCGATGTGGTGCTGCACACCGGCTACAATCCCGACATCACCCTCTTCCTGCGCCAAGCGCGCGAGGCGGGATTGCGCTTCAAGATGCTGATCGGCAACGGCGCCGGCTACAGCCAGATCGACAAGCTGCGCGAGACCTTCGGTCCCGATGTCGATTTCTTCTGCGACATCGATCCCGTACCGGCGCAGCTCCTCAATGCCAAGACATTGGCGCCCGGACTCGGCGACCTCATCGCCACCATGGTCGAGCGCTACAAGGCAAAGACGGGCGTCAAGGAAGTGCCGCCGCACTGCTCGATGGGCTTTAACCAGACCTGGCTGTTATTGCAGAACGTCCTACCCGTCGCGATCGACAAGTATGGCGGCACCAATCCCGAGGCGATCCGCAAGGCCGCGCTCGATGTCGACATTCCGCCCGGCGGCACCATTCAGGGCTATGGCGTCAAATTCTTCCCGCCGGGCACGCCGATGTCCGGCCAGAACGAACGCTCGACGCCGGTGGTGATGCAGTACACGAGGGACGCGACCACGGTGGTCTGGCCCGGCAACATCAAGACGGCCGAGCCGGTGCTGCCGTTGCCGAAGTCGTCGCCCTACGCGCTCGCCTGACAGGTGCTCAGGGTCAACGCTCTCTCGAAGCGCTTCGGTGGATTCCTCGCGGTCAACCACGTCTCGTTCGAGGTGCGCCCGGGCGAGATTCTCGGGCTCATCGGCCCCAACGGCTCAGGCAAGAGCACGATCTTCAACCTGATCGCCGGCACGCTCAAGCCGACCAGCGGCTCGGTCCGCTTCACCGATGCGGAGATCGCCGGCATGCCCGCCCATCATATCTGCCGCATGGGGCTCGCGCGCACGTTCCAGATCCCCCGCCCTTTCCGGAAGCTCTCGCTGCTCGAAAACGCGACGTTGGCGGCGTTCTACGGCGCGGGTGGTACCATCACGCGAAGGGAGGCGCATCGGCGCGCGGTCGAGGCGCTGCAACGGGTCGGCTTGCCCGACGATCCCTTGACCGGCACCGACGGGCTCGGCGCCGCGGCGCTCAAGAAGCTCGAAGTGGCGCGCGCGCTCGCGACACGGCCGAAGCTCCTGCTCGCCGACGAGAGCCTGGGCGGCCTCGATGCCACGGAAATGGAGCGCGCCGCCGCCATGCTCAGCGACATTCGCGAGCACCTCGGCATCACCATCGTCTGGGTCGAGCACATCATGGGCGTGCTGATGCGCATCGTCGATCGCGTCATCGTGCTCGACCACGGCGAAATGATCTTCGAAGGCAAGCCTGTCGATGCCGTGCGCGATGCACGCGTCACCGAAGTCTATCTCGGGCACAAGCGCCGATGACCGCGACGGCCAACGCCGCGACCTTGTCGCTGACCAGCGTTTCGGCTGGCTATGGCTCGTTCGCGGCACTGTTCGATGTGTCGCTTGAGGTGCGCCTCGGCGAAGCGGTCGGCGTCATCGGCCCGAACGGCGCCGGTAAGACGACACTGATGCGGGTGATCTCCGGACTCCTTCGGCCGCGGCGCGGCGAGATCGGCTTCGGCGCGCAGAGCCTCTCGTCAATGCCTGCCCATGCCATCCTCGCCGCCGGCATCGCCCATGTGCCCGAGAACCGTCGCCTTTTCCCGCGTCTCACGGTCGAAGAGAACCTACGCATGGGCGCGTTCATTCCCGCCGCGCGGCGCCACTATGGCGAACGCCTCGCCTGGATTTACGAGCTCTTCCCCCGTCTTAGGGAGCGTCGCCATCAGCCGGCTGGCACCATGTCGGGCGGCGAGCAGCAAATGTGCGCGATCGGCCGCGCGCTCATGTCGAAGCCCAAAATCCTGTTGATGGACGAGCCGTCGGCCGGCCTGGCGCCCCTCGTCGTCGACCAGGTCTTCGAGCTGGTGCGGCGGATTCGTAGCGAGGGCTTCACCGTGCTGATCGTCGAGCAGAACGTGCAGCAGGTGCTGGACGTCGTGGATCGCGCCTACCTGCTCGAAAGCGGCCATATCCGTCTGAGCGGAACGGCGCCCGAGGTGGCGCGCGACGACCATATTCGCCGCGCCTATATGGGGCTCTGAGGCGGCCATGGACATCTTTCTCCTCGAGGCCGTCATCAACGGCATTCTCTTGGGCGGCGTGCTGGCGCTGCTGGCGCTCGGCCTCAATCTCATCTTCGGCGTCATCGACGTCGTGTGGATCGCCTATGCCGAGCTGGTGATGAGCGGCATGTATGCCGTCTACTGGCTGACGAACGCCCAGGGATGGCCGGTCCTGCTCGCCTGCGCCGCAGCGATCCTCTTCGTGGCGCTTCTGGGCGTGTTGGTTCACCTGCTGATCATCCAACCGATCCTCGGCTCGGCGCCAATCAACCAGCTTCTCGCCACCGGCGGTCTGCTGTTCTTCCTCCAGAGCCTGGCGACGCTGCTCTTCGGCACGGACTTCCGCAATCTGGGCGTCCGGCTGCCGATTATCGAGCTCGGCGACATCTTCATCAGCTTCGCGCGCCTCCTCGCCTTCGTCGTTGCACTCCTGGGTGCCGCCGCCCTCTACCTCTTCCTCTCGCGCACTTTCCTCGGCACCGCGATCCGTGCCGTGGCACAGGATCGGGACATCATGGGTTTGATGGGCGTCGATCAGCGTCGGATCTATCTCATCACCTCCGCCATCGGCGGCGGGTTGGCGGGGCTCGCCGCCTGTCTCCTGCTGCTGCAGTACGACGTTCATCCCTTCATCGGCCTCACCTTCGGCCCGATCACCTTCATGATTTGCGTGCTGGGCGGTCTCGGCAACATGATCGGCGGCTTCGTCGCCGCCTTCGTCATCAGCCAGATCATCGCCGTCACCGGCTATTATTTGTCGATCGAAGCCTCCTACGTGCTGGCCTTCGTCGTCTTCATCGTGCTCATCCTCATCCGGCCGCAAGGTCTGTTCAGCAAATGAGTGCGCGCCTCATTGCCGGCGTGGTCGCCGCGATCCTCATCGCGCTCGTACCGCTCGCCGCCTCCGACTATCTCCTACACATCGCCGTGCAAATCTTGCTCTGGAGCTTCGTCTATACGGCGTGGGCGATCATGGGCCGCTTCGGCCTCGTCTCGCTGGGACACGGTGCTTTCCTCGGGATCGGCGGATATGTCCCGGCGCTGCTCTGGAACTTCTATGGCGTGACGCCCTGGATCGGCATTCCCGTGAGCGTCGCGCTGGCGGCGTTGCTCGCTCTAGCCGTGGCCTATCCCGCGACACGCGTCCGCGTGGTCGGCCATTACTATGCGCTGGTCACCCTGGCGCTCGGCCAGGTGGTGGCCTTGGTGATCATTGCGCTTCGCGACATCACCGGCGGCTCGCTCGGCATGACGCCGCGGGCCGTGGGCTTTTCCTGGTTTGCCCTCCAGTTTCCCGCCAAGAGCCAATTCTACCTGCTTGCCCTCGTGGTCTGGATCGCCGGATTGGCCGTCTGGCTCTGGCTCGACCGCGGCACCGGCAGCCGCGCGCTCGAGGCCATCAACGAGGACGAGGCGGCCGCCGCCTCGATCGGCATCAATGTGATGCGCGAGAAGCTCCGAGTGACGCTGATCTCGGCGGCGCTCACGGCGCTCGGCGGCGCGCTCTTCGTGCAATACCTCATGTACGTCAATCCCGAGACGGTCGCCGGCGTCGGCGTCTCGCTGCAGATCGTCTTCGCCGCCATTGCCGGCGGCATGTATTCGCTGTTGGGGCCCACCGTCGGCGCGCTCTTCACCATCGCGCTCACCGAGAGCCTCCGCATCTATTTCGGTACGAGCTTCATCGGCGCCGCCAATACCATCTATGGCGCCCTTCTCGTGCTCTTCATCATTTTCCTGCCACGCGGCATTCTCGGCGGAATCGAAGCCCTCTTGGCGCGACGTCCTGCCGCCGTCCGCGGCTAGGCGTGCTTCGCAACGGTGGACAACATGACTGAGAGAACGAACCCGCCAGGACAAGTGAGCATCGCGCTTGCGGGATTGGGTGCCATCGGCCTTCGCATCGCGCAAGCGCTCGACGAGGGCATCCCCGGTTACGCGCTCGCTGCGGTCGCGGCGCGCGACAAGCGCCGCGCGAGCGAGCGCCTCGCCAGGCTGGGCCGCCCCGTGCCGGTGGTCGACCTCGAAGCGCTCGAACCGCTGGCGGATTGGGTCATTGAATGTGCGCCGACGGCGCTGCTGCCGGCGATTGCGACGCCGTTTCTCCGTGCGGGGAAGACTGCGGTCGTGCTGAGCGCCGGGGCGCTGCTCGAGAACGAGTGGCTGATTGATCTGGCCCGTCAGCATGGCGGGCAGATCGTCGTGCCGACGGGTGCTCTCATCGGTCTCGACGCGGTGACGGCCGCGGCCGAGGAGACCATTCGCTCCGTTCGGATGATCTCGCGTAAGCCAGTGGCAGCGCTGCTCGGCGCGCCCTTTCTCGCCGAGCGCAATCTCCGCCTCGAGGGGATCACCGAACCCATCAAGCTCTTCGAAGGAAGCGCTCGTGTGGCGGCGCGCGGCTTTCCCGCCAATCTCAACGTCGCCGTGGCGCTGGCGCTCGCGGGTATCGGGCCTGACCGCACGATCATCGAGATCTGGGCCGATCCGGCTCTCACGCGGAACACCCATCGCATCGAGGTGGAAGCGGAGGCGGCGCGCTTCTCCATGGCGATCGAAGGTGTCCCGAGCGAGAACCCGCGCACCGGCCGCATGACGGCGCTTTCCGTCATCGCCTACTTGCGGAAGCGGACGGCGCCGCTTCGTGTCGGCTCTTGACCATGACCGACCTCGCCTATCGGCTGCGCCTGCCGGGGCCGACGCAGGTGCCGGCACGGGTACGGGCCGCGAGCGCACAACCCATGATCTCGCATCGTGGTCACGAATTTCATGCACTTATGCGCGATGTCCAGGCGATGCTCGGCCCGGTGTTCGGCGCCGCCGGCCCCATCCTCCTTTTCGCCGCCAGCGGCACCGGAATGATGGAGGCGGCACTCGCCAATATCTTGGGGCCTGGCACCCGCGCGCTCATCATCGCCAATGGCCAGTTCGGCGAGCGTTTCGCGGCGATTGCGCGGGAATTCGGCGGCATCGTCGACACGATCGCGGTGCCTTGGGGCGAGGCGGTTGATCCCGCGCTCGTCGAGGCGCGATTGCGGCAACACGACTATCGCGCCGTCGTTGCGGTTCACAACGAAAGCTCGACGGGCGTCGTCACCGACCTCGCCGCGCTCGGCCGCATCACCCGCAATAGCGGGACGTTGCTCGTGGCCGACACGGTGAGCGGCATCGGCGGCATCCCGTTCGAGCAGGACGCGTGGGGTGTCGACATCGTCATTGCCGCCGCGCACAAGGCGCTGATGTGCCCGCCTGGCCTCGGCCTCGCGAGCCTCAGCGCCAAGGCTTGGGAGGTGGTCGCGCATGACGGCGGCGTTCCCCGCTTCTATTGGGATTTTCGCCGCTGCCGCGACGCGGCCGCCAAGGACGAGACGCCCTTCACGCCGCCGGTTTCGCTGGTGATGGCGCTCGCCGAGGCGCTGCGGATGATGAGCGACGAGGGCATGGCGCAGGTCCTGGCGCGCCACCGGCGCTGCGCCGCGGCGCTCCGCTCCGGCGCCGCCGCCATCGGCCTCGAGAATTTCACGCGAACCACTTCGCTCTCGGACACGGTGAGCGTGTTCGCGGTTCCGCCCGGTCTCGAGGGCGGCGACATCGTGCGCCATCTCTACGAGAGGCACCGCACGGTCATTGCCGGGGCGCGCAATCGTCTTGCCGGCAAGGTGATCCGCTTCGGCACCATGGGCGAGATCCGGAACGACGATATCCTGACCGACCTCACCCAGCTCGAGGAGACGCTCGCTGCCCTCGGGCATCGCTTCAACCGTGGGGCCGGCACCGCCGCGGCGGCAGCCGTGCTCGGCGCGCCCTGATTCGCGCCAGCCGCGGGTCGTTTCCCATCATCCACGTTCGGCGATAATCTCCGGCGCGCTCGGTAAGCACTGCCCGAATGGGTGGAGAGGGAGGAAGAATGACCCGGCAACTCGCGAGAGCGACGGTTTTCGGCCTTGTCCTGCTCGGCGCGGTCGGCGCCTCAGCGGCGCAGCAGAAGGTCGTGGTCTATTCCGCCAACGACAGCACGCTCAACGATCTCGCCTTTGCCGCCTTTCAGAAGGAGACGGGAACCGCGGTCGAACCCATCTCCACCGGCTCCGGCGTTCTCTTCAAACGCATCCAGTCAGAGAAGGACCATCCTCAAGGCGACATCATCTGGGGTGTCAGTCGGGCGCTGCTGCAAACCAACACCGCTTATTTCGCGCCCTACAAATCGAAGAATGCCGACGCCATCGCGGCGCAATTCAGAGACCCCAACGATCTCTGGATCGGCACCAATCTCCACCTCCTCGTCATCCTGCAGAACACTCAGGCGCTTCCCGCCGATCAAGGACCGCGGCGCTGGACCGATCTCCTTGATCCGAAATGGCGCGGGAAGATCGCCTTCACCGATCCCGCCAATTCCGGCTCCGCCTTTGCCAATATCGCGCTTCTTGTCGAGCAATGGGGCGGCGGCGATGCCGGCTGGGGCAAAGCGAAGGAGCTCATCGCCAACACCAAGATGCTCAACCGCTCCTCCCTCGTCTTCCAAGGCGTGGGCCAAGGCGAGTATCCCCTCGGCATATCCCTCGAATATGCAGGATTGCTCTGGGCGCACGACGGCGCGCCCGTGAAGACCATCTATCCCGAGGACGGCACGCTCGCGCTCATGGAAGGCGTGGCGATCATCAAGGGCGGCCCCAATCCTGACGGAGCGAAGGCGTTCGTCGATTGGATCAACAGGAAGGAAACGCGGGAAATGATCCTCAAGGCGACCTTCCGCCGACCCGCCCGACAAGACCTCGATCTCGCCCATCTTCCCGGGAACATGCCGCCGCTCGCGAGTCTCAAGCTCCTCAGTTATGACGAGGACGCGTGGACGGCAAGGCGCGCCGAAGCGCTCGAGAAGATCAAGGGGATCATCGAGGAAACACGCTGAACCCGCGCGCTTTCCGTGACGACGATCTCGATCGAGGGTGTCAGCCGATCCTTCGGCACACTCGCTGCGGTCCGTTCGGTCTCGCTCACGGTTGAGAATGGCGAGCTCTTCACGCTGCTGGGACCTTCCGGCTGCGGCAAGACCACACTGCTGCGTATGATCGCCGGCTTCTGTGATCTCGATTCCGGCACCATCCGCTTCGATGGCGAGCCCATCGATCGCCTGCCGCCGCACCGTCGTAATATCGGCATGGTGTTCCAGAACTTTGCGGTCTTCCCCAACCTGACCGCTGCCGGAAACGTCGCCTACGGCCTCCGCGCCCGCGGCATCGCCGCAGCCGAGATTGAGCGGCGCGTCGCCCAAGCGCTGCGGCTCGTTCATCTCGACGGCATGAGTGAGCGTTGGCCCCATCAGCTCTCCGGCGGCCAGCTCCAGCGCGTCGCCATTGCGCGCGCCGTCGTCATCGAGCCGCGCGTCCTGCTGCTCGACGAGCCACTCTCGAACCTCGACGCCAAGCTTCGTGTCGAGATGCGCGGCGAAATCCGCGGTCTCGTCAAATCCCTGGCCATCACCGCCGTCTACGTCACGCACGACCAGGAGGAAGCGCTGGCGATGTCCGATCGGATCGCCGTGATGCGCGCCGGCGTGATCGAGCAGGTGGCGCCGCCCGCCGTGATCTATCGCCATCCGGCGACGGTGTTCGTCGCGGAATTCATGGGAACCACCAATCTCCTCGCCGGCGTCGTGCGCCGGCATGAGGGTGAGATCGTGATCGTCTCGGCGAGCGGTCACGAGTTTGCCATCGCCAATCGCCGGCCCCTCGGCGCGGCGCTTCAATTCTCGCTGCGGCCGGAGGCGCTGCGCCTCATCGATGCGCGCGATGCCGTCCCTGCCGAATGGCACCGCCTCTCGGCCCGGCTTGGCCGCATCGAGCTCCTGGGGGCGCTCGCCCGCTTTGAGGCGGTGGTCGGTGACGGCCTGCGGCTCCAGGTGGCCGTGCTCGACGCGCCGCTCGAAGCGCTGACCCAAGGTAGCGACATCACGCTCGCCTACGATCCCCGTCGCGTCACCGTTTTTGCCACGCCATGATCCCGATCGCGCCACGCCAGCGCTTTCCGCTGCTCGTCACCGGCGTCGCCGCGATGTTCCTCGGCCTTTTCCTCGTCTATCCCCTCTGGAAGGTGTTCGGTGCGAGCTTCTTCGACGGCAGCGGCACGCATTTCACCTTGCGGAACTATCTGCGTTTGGCAACCAGCAGCTTCTATCGAAGCAGTGTCCTCAACAGCCTCACGATTGGCGCGCTCGCCACGCTCGCCGCGACCGCGCTCGCCGTCCCCTTTGCCGTGGCCGTGGCCCGGATCGAGTTTCGGGACAATGCAGCGCTCGTCGCGCTCGCGAGCCTGCCGCTCGTCCTGCCGAGCTTCGTCAGCGCCTATGCGCTGGTGCTGCTCTTCGGCCGCGCCGGCGTGGTGACGCGCGCCGCCCAGGGGCTCGGCATCCCCTTGGGATCGATCTATGGCGCGCCGGGCATCATCCTCGTCTATGCCTTCACGCTCTTTCCCTATGTACTCCTGCCGACCATCGCCGGTCTCAAGGCGATCGATCAGTCGCTCGAGGAAGCGGCGCAAAATCTCGGCGCATCGCGCCTTCGCGTACTCTCGACCGTCACCCTGCCCCTCGCCTTTCCCGCCATTCTCTCGGGGGCGCTCCTCGTTTTCATCGACACGCTGGAGAATTTCGGCGTCCCCTTTGTCCTCGCCGAGGACAAACCAATCCTCGCCGTCGAAGCCTTCAAGCTCTTCGTCGGCGAGACCGGACAGAATCCGGCGGCTGCCGGCGTGCTCGGCGTGATGCTCGTGCTCTGCACGTCCCTCGTGCTGCTACTGCAGCGGCGTTACCTCGGCCGGCGACGCTTCGCCACCGCGGCGCGCCAGCCGCCACCGCCCTTCGATGTTTCGCCCGCCGTGCGGCTGCTCGCCACACTCTACTGCTGGAGCGTGGTGGCGCTGGCGCTCATCCCCTTTGTCGCCGCCGTTGTCGTCTCGTTTCTCGAGTTCCGCGGCCCGGTACTGCATTTCCATGCGAGCCTCGGCAACTTCGCCGAGCTCTGGCGTCGCGCCGCGCGGCCGCTCGAAAATACTCTCCTTCTTTCGCTGCTGGCGGCGGTCGCCACCGTGGTCCTGGGTGTGCCCATCGGCTATGCGGTGACGCGCTTCCGCTCGCCGCTCACCGGCTTGCTTGACATCCTCGCCACGATCCCATTCGCAGTCGCCGGTACCGTCCTCGGCATCGGCTTCATTCTCGCCTTCAATGCCGGGCCATTGGTTCTGACCGGCGGCTGGCTGATCATGGTCTTGGCCTATACCGTGCGAAAGCTGCCGTTCGGCGTGCGCGCGGCGAGCGCGATCCTGCATCAGATCGATCCCAGCCTCGAGGAAGCTTCGATCAGCTTGGGCGTCTCGCCGCTCATGACGTTCCTGCGGCTCACCGTGCCGCTCATGCTGGGTGGCATCGTCGGCGGCATGGTGCTCACCTGGGTAACGGTCGCCTCCGAACTCTCCTCGACCATCGTGCTTTACAGCGGGCCGTGGCAGACGCTCACCGTGGTGATGTTTCAGGCGCTCGAAGGCACCGGCGCCGGCACGGCCGCCGCCGCCGCGTCACTGCTCATCGTGTTAACGCTGCTTCCGGTCGCCCTCATCTTCCGCCTGCTCCGCCGTTACGAGCTTTCGATGATGTAGGCCGCGCTCAGAGGCCGAGGAGGCGCTCGGCCGCGCGGAACGACAACGCAGGATCGCGCACGTCGAATGCGACGCCGGTGATTCCGACCGTGATGGCGGCCTCGACGTTGCTCGGCTGGTCATCGATAAAGACGGCCTCCCCAGCCGTGCTGTGGAGCGCCACGAGCGCAGCCGCATAAGCTTCTGGCGACGGCTTCCGGACACCCGACCGCGAGCCGTCAACGACCGCGTCCATCTCGCGGAGGATGGCGAATTGGGCCACCGCGTCTCGCCCGTAAATCCGCTCGAGCTCGTTGGTGAGAACGCCGATCCGGCAGCCGGCAGCCTTGGCCCTCGCGACTGTCGCCGCGGCTTCGACGCGCACGGCACGATTGGCATCGGCGCCGGACATCGCCGCGATCACGTCGGCCATGCCGAGCTCGCGCCCGACGAGCTGGCCCAGGGCAGACAAACGCTCCCGCCAGTAATCCCGTTCGCTGATCCGACCGTCGAGCATTGCGCGCCAACCTTCATCGCGCGCCGGATCGAGCGGTCCCGTCCAATCGAGACTGCCGCGGCGGAGCCCGAAATGGCCCTCGATCTCTTCGAGGCACTCGAAGACGGTCCGCACGATGACGCCGCCGAAATCGAGGAGCAGCGTGCGGCGCCCCTCACGCGGGGACATAGGCGCAGCCCGTGCGGCGTCGCGTCTTCTCGCCGAGGAGATCCGAGCCGGAGACGATGAGCCAGGTGATAAGGATGTAGGCCATCATTTGCGGATAGAAGAAAAGCTGCTGCGCCTCATAGAGCGCGCCGCCGATGCCGCCGGCGCCGATCATCCCGACCACCGTCGCCGCCCGCAGATTCCATTCGAAGCGGAACAGCGAGTGAATCGTCATCGGCGCGAACGCGAGCGGGAGAACGGCGAAGAACGCCACCCCCAAACGCGTCGCCCCCGTCGCTTCGACGGCGCGAACCGGCTCGGCCCGAACATTCTCGAAGGATTCGGCATAGAGCTTGCCGAGGACGCCCGCCGAATGAAGGCCGAGCGCCATGACGCCCACAGCGGGACCGACGCTCAGGACCGACACCATCACCAACCCCCAAACCACCTCGGGCACGGCGCGGAGGGCTTCGAGGAGGCTGCGCACGAGCACCACGAGCGGCCGTGGCGCGAGATTGCGCGCCGACGCCAGCGCCAGCGGCAGGGCGAGCGCGGCGCCAAGCACCGTGCCGCCGCCGGCAATGAGCACCGTCTCGCCGAAGAGCCAAGGGAGCCGCGCGACGGCCTCCGGCGGGAGCGACGGTGGGAACATCGCCGCCAGCGCGTGACCCGCATGGCGGACAGCGAGAAGTCGCGGCGCATAGGCCCACAACGCCGCGGCGCCCACCGGGACAAGAAGAAACACCAGCCGCGGATTGCGCCGCACCAGCCATCCCGCATGATCGATGAGCCGCATGATGAGAACCAACACCAGGATGAGCGTGGCGGTTCGGCGATAGTCGAAGGCGTTGAGTGAGCCCACAAGCTCGGTGCCCAAGCCGCCACCGCCCACGGCGCCGACGATGACGGCGGCGCGCACGGCGCATTCGAAGGAATAGCAGCCATGCGTCAGCAGGTCCTTGAGCCGCAGCGGCACAAGGCCGAAGAGCGCCACCGCCAGGCGCGAGGCGCCGGTCGCGCGGAGGGCATCGAGCGGCCCCTGCTCCGCCGCCAGGAAGAGATCGGCGAACACTTTGCCGATCATGGCGGTATAGAAGAGCGCCAACGCGATGAGCCCGGCGGCGGGGCCGATGCCGAAGACGATGACGCAGAGAATGGCCAACGTCAGGTCGGGAATGGCTCGCAACGCCGCGAGCGCCTCGTAGAGAATGCGTGTACCGGGCGCGCGGGTGGCGACGATGAGGCCGAGCGGCAGCCCGATCCCGCAGGCGATCAGCATCGCTCCCGCCGCCATGGCGAGCGTCTCCATGATGGGAACAAGGAGGGCAGCGAGATAGCCGAGAGAGAGATCGGGCAGGATCGACACGCCGGCGAGGGTCATGACGCTGCAGCCACCGGGCGCGGCGGCGCGAGCGCACCATTCATCTCGACCACATCGCCGCCGTTTAGATCGATCACCCGATCGAAGTAGCGCCCGGCAAGGTCCGGCTGATGAAGCGCGCAGAGAAGCGCCATGCCGTGCGATGCCGCGATGCCGCAGAGGAGCGACAGGATCTGGTGGCTGAGATCGGCATCGAGTGAGGCGACCGGCTCGTCGGCCAGCAGGAGCCTCGGCTTCTGGACGAGCGCGCGCGCGATCGCGACGCGCTGCTGCTGGCCGCCCGAGAGCTCCTCCGTGCGACGGCGCAGCTCCGGCGCGATCGACACGCGCTCGAGCGCGGCACGCGCCTCCGCGAGCTCGTCCCGGCTTGGATAAAGGAAGAAGCGCAGCGCGCGGAGTCCCGACCAGCGGCCGAGCGCACCCGCCATGACGTTCTGGTAGACGGCAAGCCGGTCGATGAGATCGTGCTTCTGCGGGATCACCGCGATATGCCGCCGAAGATCGCGAAGCGTCCCTCCGCGCACGCTGCCGACATCGACGCCGTCGACGAAGAGGTGTCCTGGTTCGACCGGGACGAAACCGCTGACCGCACGGAACAATGTCGTCTTGCCGCAGCCGCTGGGGCCGACGACCGCGACGCGCTCACCGGCCGCGACCGACAGCGAGAAACCGCCCAGGACGGGCGCGCTCCGACCGGGATAGGAGAGGGTGAGGTCGCGGATCTTGAGCACCGGCTCGCCTTCCTTAGAAGAGCTTGAGCTCGCGCGCGATGCGACGCAGCTCGTCATACTCGCCGTCGCCGACGCGCCGGAAATGTCCACCGCGGAGGATGGCGAGGATCTTGGCGTCGCGCTCCTCGGTGAGCGACAGGAACGCCGCGGCAAATTTCTCGCGCGCCGCCTCACCGATGCCGTCGCGGGCCACCCAGACATAATCGATGAAGGGCGGCGTCGTGTAGAAGATGCGAAGCTTGGCGCGGTCGAGCTGGCCGTTGGACAGCATCGCGTTGTAAACGCTCTCGTCGAGCGCGCCCGCATCGGCGGTGCCGGCCTCGACAGCTTTTGCCGTCGCCGGATGGCTGCCGGTGTAGCGGAAGCTGAAATCGCTGCCGGGCACGAGGCCCGCTTCTTTCAGCGCGGCATAAGGCATGAGATGGCCGCTCGTCGAATTGATGTCGCCGAACGCAAAAGACTTGCCCTTGAGGTCGGCGAGCGATTTGATTGGCGATCCTGCGGCGGTGATGAAGAGCGAATGGAATTCGCGATCGCTCTCGCGCTGCGCCAGCGGCGTGACGTTATAGCGGTCATGCGCCTTGACGTAGGTGAGGCCGCCGAGATACGCGAAGTCGAGCGAACCGTTACCAAGCGCCTCGACCGTGGCGTTGTAGTTGGTGGGAATAATGAGCTCGACGTGTTGGCCGATCACCTTCTCGAGATAGTCGCGCAGCGGCGCTTTCTCCTCGATCGACACCTGCGTGGCGCCGGCATCGGGGATCATGCCGACCCGCAGCGCCAGATCGGCCGCCGCGGCCGGCGTGGAGATACCGGCAACAACCAAGAGAATGGCGAGACTCCGTACCGGCAACGTCATCGTCGCGGTCCTCCGCTCGATCGGTCACTCAATCTTGAACTCGACTCGGCAACGAAGCCTGCGAAGATCGCGTCACCGATGAACGGCCGCCAGGAATGAGCCACGCCGTGGCACCGAGTTGGGACGATTATGCCGGCCTCTACGAAGCCGTGCACGAACCCCTCACCCGCCAGTTCGCCGCAGCGGCGCTTCAGCGCGTGCCCTTGCGGCGCGGCGAGCGCGTGCTCGACATCGCCGCCGGCCCCGGCACGCTGGCCATGTTCGCCGCCGCGCGCGGTGCCGAGGTGATCGCGATCGACACGTCGCCGCGCATGATCGCGCGCTTGCAGGAGCGGGTGCGCGAGAACGGATTGAGCCGAGTCGAAGGGCGAGTGATGGACGGCTCGCATCTCGCCTTCCCGGATGCCAGCTTCGATGCGGTCTTTTGCGTCTTCGGCATCATGCTCATCCCTGACTATCGCGGCGCGCTCGCCGAGATGGCGCGGGTGACAAAGTCGGGCGGCCGTGTCGCGATCGTCATGTGGAACGGCCTCGAGCGCATGGAGCACGTGCAAACCTGGCTTCGCGCCGTCGCCGCCGCGTTTCCTTCGTTCACGCCGACGCCACCGCCCGAGAGCTGGACCGTGCTGCAGGATGCCCAGTCCCTCCGCCGCGCCGTGGAGAGCGCTAGCTTCGCAACAACCACGGTCGAGACCGAGACGTGCTGGTGGGAGGTTCGATCGCCCGCGTGGTTCGCGGCGCATGCCGACCTCTCGCCGGCGGCCGACCTGCTCTACCGAGGCTTGGGGCCGGATGCCCGCGGCCAGGTGCGGCGCGAGCTCGAGCGGCAGCTTCGCGAACACCACGCCGAGGCGCCATTCCGCCTCGCCGCCGAGGCGCATATCGCGAAGGGGAGACGTTAGGCGTCCGCGCATCTCACGCGCGTCCCATGACGATCGTGGTGCAAGCGCTTTCGCTTTTTGGCAGATCGCGCGTCGGCAGGAAGCGCACCGTCAAGCTCTGGCGCTCGCCGCGCATGACGGGGCAGTAGGGATCGGGCCTGTCGAGCGCGCCCAGCAGGCGCCGCCGCCCGGCGCAGCCGCCACGGCAGGCCTCGCGAAACTCGCACGGCTCGCAGGCCGCGGGCAGCGAGCGCGCGGCACGGAAGGGTTCGCTGTCGACGATCCCTGCGCCTGTTTCGAGAAGGCCCTCAAGCGCCGCACCGTGTCCTGCCCAGTAGACGCAAGGCTGCGTCGTGCCGCGCGGCGTGACCCGGATCGTCCCCACGCCGCAGCCGCCATTTCGCTTCGGCAGCCCGGCCATGGCGCGCACCAGCGGCTCGCCAATGGCGATCACGTCACTGGCGGCGAAGAGCGCACGGAAGCCCGCCCAATATTCTTCGTAGGTCAGCGCGAAGGTGTCCGAGCGGACGGCCTGATAGACATTGACCCGGAGCGGCGCGTTGAATTTTCGCGCAATCGCGGTGACTTCCGCGAGGCGCAGATGGTTGGACTTCATCATCACGGCGATGAAGGTGACGGGAACGCCGATGCGGACGCAGCGTGCCGCCTGCTCGTGGATGAGCTTCCAGTTACCGGCGCCGCGTTGGGCGTCCTGCTCGGCCTCGGTGGGATAGTCGAGCGAGAATTCGATGTCGCTGAACGCCTTGAGCTCTTCGTCCTCAAGCAATTCGATGCTGTGGCCGTTCGAGGTGATGGTGAGCTTCAGCGGATGCTGCTTGAGCTCGCGCAAAAAGGTGCGAAACTCCGGATGCATGCCGTTCTCGCCGGTGCCGAGATTGACCGAGCGCACCGAGATGCGATCGAGCACCGCTGTCACCTGCGCCGGTGTCAGCCGATCGGTGCGCGTGGGATCGCGATAACAGAAGGCGCAGGCGAGATTGCATTCATTGGTGAGGCCGAGGCCGAGGGCAAAGGAGGCCGGCACCGGCTCTCCGGCGGGGACCGAGCCATCGCGCTGCAAGCTTACTTCGGTCATGGCTGCCTCGCTTTTCAAGAGCGTGCTCCAAGATGTCAGGTAAGGACGCCAAGTAGCCACGCGCGGCCACCGGCACGTGTCGCCGCGCGCTCGTTTCGGGCAACGATCAACGCATCGACGCCAAGGCTCCGCCCGTACTGGTGAAGCGCGAAGACGATCTGCAGTACCAGCAGGAAGAAATACGTCCACGGCCATTCGCCCGGCGCAGCGTAAAGCCCGAGCCAGAGGTTCAGGATCTGAAAGAACCCAATGACACTCCAGAAACGCACGAAGACGCCGAAAATAAGCGAGACCGCCGTCAGCACCTCGAGCCCGTAGACAACCGGCGCAAAGAGGAAGAAATGCGGCAGGACGATGTTGTTCACGAAGTCGGCTTGGAGCGGAATCCACGCCGATTTCCCCATCTCCGTCATCCAATAGGCAAGACCGCTGTCCATCGGATGAGACGGCTGGTCGGTGTAGTAGGGCGGCAGCTTCCACAGCGTCTGTTGCCACCACATCGTGCCAATGATGAAGCGGCAGAACCAATTGCCGAGATGACGAAGCGTGCGTTGGCTTTCGATCGTTCGCCAAACATAGGCGGCGATCGCCACGCTGCCGATGAGCAACAGCCAATAGACGATGGTCGGCCAGGCCGGTTGGGTGAGGAACTCGATGACATGGGAAATCGGATTGGGCTTCATCGTCAATTGCTCCTCGCTTGCACCGCGGACGGCGGCTTGTCGGCGGCGCCGATATGGTGGTCACGCATCATCGTGACCATTGCGAGAGACCGAAACCGGCTCGAGTTGATCGCCGGCGGGCATGACGGCGCCGATAATCGCCGCTTGCGCGTATCCCAGACGCTGCAATTCCGCGAGACACGCCTGGGCGCTCTCCGCAGGCACGCTCGCGAGCAGGCCGCCCGCCGTCTGCGGGTCGAAGATCAGCGGATATCGTTCGTCGCTGGCGACGCTTTCCGTATCGCGTACGGCGCGGCGAAGGCGCAAATTCTGCGGCTGAAGCGAGCTGAAGATGCCCATCCGCACGGTCTCGACCGCGCCGTCGAGGAGTGGCAGGCGATCGAGATCGAGGCTCACATCGACGCCCGACGGCTTCACCATCTCGACGAGGTGGCCCAGCAATCCGAATCCGGTGACGTCAGTGCACGCCGTCGCGCTGTGGCGGCGGACACAGTCCGCGGCGAGCCGGTTCGATTGCAGCATGGACGCGAGTGCCGCCTCGATCCACCGCGCTTTCGCTTTGCGCCGCATGTCAGCGGCAAACAGCGTGCCGGTGCCGATCGGCTTCGTCAGGATCAGCCGATCGCCGGCGCGCATCCCACCCTTGCGCAGGATTCGGGCGGGATCGGCAAAGCCATTGATGGCGAAGCCCAGCGAAAGCTCGAGGCCTTCGCTAGTGTGGCCGCCGACTAGCGCCGTCTCCGCCTCGCCCAGCACCTTGAGTGCGCCGGACATCAGCTCGAAGAGCTGCTGCTCCACTTTTCTCTCGATGCCGTAGGGGATCGTCGCGATGGCGAGCGCCGTCTGCGGCGTACCGCCCATGGCAAAGATGTCGCCGAGACTATGGTTGGCGGCAACCTGACCAAAGACATAGGCGTCGTCGATGAAGGAGCGGAAGAAATCGACCGTGTGCACCATGACCTTGTTCGGCGGAACCGCGACGACGGCGGCGTCGTCGGGCGCGTCAAGGCCGATCAGCACATCGGCCCGATCGACCGGGCGAAGCTGGCTGAGCGCGCGGGTGAGCACGGTGCTGCCCACTTTTGCGCCGCAGCCGCCGCATCGCATGGCGATGGCGGAGAGCTCCTTGATCGCGGCCTCATCGGCGAGGCCTGGCGCCACGACGCTCGCCGCCTCCGCTGCCATGTCCGGCAGCTCGTTGTACTTGCGCATGAAGCGCTGGTCGATCCAGTCCTTGAGCCGCCACATGGCGCGACCTTCGAGCGCCCAGCCGCCGCGCGAGGCGATCGCATACTTGTCGCCGGTGCTGACGAGGCTCAAGAAGCGCCGCTGCGGGGCGAACGGCTTGAGCGGCTCGCCCAAGAGCGCGCGGCGCAGATTGCGCGCGAGCGGTGGCCCTTGTCGCACCGCAAAGACGCCGGATTTGGGCCGCGGATGGTTCATCATCGCCGCAATGTCGCCAGCGGCGAAAACCTCTGAATGCGAGATCGAGCGCAAGTTATCCTCGACGGCGATGAAGCCTTGCTCATCGACGGCAAGGCCTGCCTGGCGCAGCCATGGCGCCGCACCCGCCGCGGTAACCCAGAGGGTTTCGTCGAACGCATAGGCGCCGCCATGCCGCAGCGAAATTCGCCCGCGCCCGACCTGAGTGACCGGCTGTCCCAGATGAAGCTCGATGCCACGTTCCGCCAGGACGCGTCGGAACTTCGTCCGCACATGGCGATTGTGCGTTGGCAAAATCTCGTCGGTATCGGCGAAGAGGTGAATGTCGAGACGGTCGCGGTCGACGTGTCCGTTGCCGAGCAGATGATGCAGTCTGTATTGCGCGGCAAGGGCCATCTCGACGCCGCCTGCGCCACCACCCACGACCGCGATCCGCGCCGCGTCGCGACCGCGCACGCGTTCCTCCAAAGCGCGCCAGCGCGCGAGGAACCCGCTGATCGGCTTCACCGGGACCACTGCGCCCGCGGCGCCTTCGACGTCATCGGTGCGCGGCGTCGAGCCGATATTGATCGACAAAACGTCATAAGGAACGGGCGGACGATCGCGGCAGAGAACGCGCCGCTCGGCAAGATCGAGGCCGACCACTTCGTCATGGTAAAAGCGCGCGCCCGCGAAGCGCGCGAGCGGGCCCAAATCGATATGCGCTTCGTCGAACGTATAGTGGCCGGCAATGAGACCCGGCAGCATGCCGGAATAAGGCGTATGGCTGTCGCGGCAAATGAGGGTGAGACGCACGCCCGGCAGCGGTTTCATGCCGAAGCGCTTCAGCACGGCGACATGGCTGTGCCCGCCGCCGATCAGCACGAGATCCTTGAGAACAGGTCCCTGCCCCTGCTGCATCACCGGCTCCTCTCGTTAACCTCGAGGGAGCGGTGGCCTTCGAAGGCGACGCGTGCGAAGGTCAAGATGATGCGCAGGCTCGCCTTGATGGTCCCAAGAACGGTACCGGAGACTTTCGATGCGCCACCGGTGCGCCGTCGATGGGCGATCGGCACTTCGAGAATGCTAAGGCCCGCGCGGGCGGCTTTCATCTGCATTTCCAGATTCCAGCCGTATGTCATCTCGCGCATGCCGAGCCGCTCGAGCGCCTCGCGCCGGATGGCGCGGAAGGCGCACATGTCGGTGTAGGTGACGCCGTAAAGCATCCGGGTGAGCGTGCCCGCACCGTATCCGGCGAGCACTTGGTGGAAGCTCATGCTGCCCGGCTCGCGCTCGCCGCGGGTGCGCGAGCCGATGACGAAATCATAAGCACCGGCGAGGATCGGCTCGATGAGCGTCGGAATAAGCTCTGGCCGATCGCTGCCGTCGCCATCGAGAAAGACGACGATGTCGCAATCGCGGACAGCCGCGAAGCCGGCGGCGCAGGCACGGCCGTAGCCACGGTCAGTCTCGACGACGACACGCGCGCCCGCATCGCGCGCGCGATCGACGGTTCGATCGGTGCTGCCGCTGTCGGCAACGACGATCTCGTCGACGAGATCGCGCGGGACGGCGTGCACGACAGGCCCGATCGGCTCCTCCTCATTGAGTGTCGGGATGACGACAGCGATGCGCGGGCGGCGCGCCCGGGCCGGCGCGGCGGTCATCCTCGCGGCGTCGACGATCGTCGCCATTCAGAGGCTCCAGCGCAGACCGCACCCGGCGCAGGCCGCGGGCGGCTTATCGCTCAAGAGCGCGCGGCGGAAGTCCTGATAACGCGCGCCATTCCAGATTTCCCGGAGCGTCTGCTGGCTCGCATCGCCGAGCGTATAGCCGTCGTACCCGCGGACCGAGAACGGCGCGATGCAGCACGGAAGCGCGCGGCCATGGGCGGTGAAGTACATGAGGGCCCACGGCCGGCGGCAGAGCGACCAGGGTTGAGAGTCGTCCTGGCGCTTGAGACTGGTGCCGGGCTCGGTCGCGCCCGACGCGTTGAATTTGATCCCGAGCGAGGTCGCGAGCGCGTCGGCAGCGCGGATCACCTCGCCCTCATCCCGCTCGAGCTGCTCGAAGAGCGCCGATTCCGGGCGCGCCAAACCCTGACCGTCGGCGAAATAGACGAGGCGCTGCAAATAGACTTCGTCGATACGGATCTGGTGTGCCAGCCTGACAAAGTCCGGAAGCTGCTCGATCGTCTCTTTCAAGCCGGTCAACCACAACGAGGGACGCGGCGTGGTGATGCCCAACTCCCGCTGCATCGTCGTGAAGGCGCGGACGTTGCGCACGATCCGGTCGAACATGTCGCGGCCGCGGACGAGGGCGAAGGCTTTCGCTTCCGCGGCGTCGAGCGAGATGCGCAGCTCGTCCAGCCCAGAGTCGATGAGCTCCTGGCCCTTGCGGCGGGTGAGCAGCGTGCCGTTCGTGTTGAAAAGAACGTAGGTGCCGCGGTCCTTCAAGTAGCGGATCATGCGCGGCAGCGCGCGCACCATCATCGGCTCGCCAACGCCATGCAGCACGACGCGCGCGATGTTGGGGAACTGATCGACGATCGAGGTGAAGAGCTCCCAGCTCATGTCCGCGGGTGGCTCGAGCGCCTCGAAGGTGCGGGGACAGGTCGTGCACAAGAGGTTGCAGCGATTGGTCGTCTCGAGATAGAGGCAAACCGGCTCCGCCTCGGCGATCGATCCGCGCGCCTCGTCGATGTGCTCGAAATAGCGTCGCGGATCCGGTCGCGTCTTCTCGATGGGTAGAGGCGCAACGCTCATGCTTCCCTCTTGATCCACAGCGGCGCCGGACGGGCGCCACGCTCACGACGCCATTCAACCACGGCAAGAACGGCGAAGGGCCCGTAGATCGCCAATTCCACGACCATCCTGCCGCCGTCGAGATCGGGCCCGCCTCCGACGAAATAGAGCAGGATGCTGGCGACGCTCAAATAGAGGACGGCGGCTGACGGCGCTAAACACAAGAACGCGAGGAGCCAAGCGAAGTACCACGCGAAGTGCGGCGCGACGAGCACCGTCAAAAGGGTGGCAAGAGCGAGGGCCGCTTTTACGACGTGCTCGCTCGTTTCCTCGCGGAGAAGCACATAGATCGCGAAAGCAAGGAGCACCACGCCGGCAAACGCCACATAAGCAAGAGACCCCGACTTGGCAACCGGAAGGAAGACGCTCGCGAGATTCCAGAGAAAGAAGCCGGCACCGTTGTTGAGCCCTTCTTCCGCAACGTAGCCCGGCAGGAATCCCAAGACCGCCCGCCCGACACCAAGGAAGGGCAGATACGCCAAGGCGACCGTCGCCGCTGCCGCGACTGGCATCTTCCAATCCCAACGCCGATAAAGTGCCGGGAAGATCACCGCGGGAAAAAACTTGACGAGCGCGGCGGCGGCAACGGCGATGCCGGTGAGCCAGCGCGCGTCGCGGCGCCGGGCCCACAAGGCCAAGGCGATGAACAACACGACCGCCGCG
>DASZAN010000212.1:0-2903 GCA_035945115.1 Allostellaceae bacterium | reverse complement strand
GAGGAGGCGATCGCGTGGTTTCATCGCGCCATCGAGACGAACCGAAATTTCCCGCTCGCGCACCTCTACCTCGCTGCCGCGCTGGCGGAGTTGGGCCGGCTCGACGAGGCACGGTCCGCCGTTCAGGCGGGGCTTGCGCTGAATCGGAGTTTCACAATCCGCCGTTTTCGCCGGACGGCCCGCTCTGACAATCCAACCGTCCGCACTCAGGGGCGGCGCCTCGTCGACGGCATGCGAAAGGCCGGCGTGCCGAACGAGTGACCGTCACAACGCAATGGAAAACAGAGAAGCCGACGCTGCAGACACTATGAACGTCCGGAAATGGCACCAAGCTGCCATGGATCGAACTTCCGCTTAAGGTCGACAACGGCTATGGCCGGCGGGTATCAAGCGATAGATTTCATCACTAGCTTATGCGGGCACCACGGCCGAGGGTTCCCATTTGCATCTCACGCCGACATTGGACTCACCGCCTCGCACAGGCGGCTTGTGTTTTCAACGCGAGGCGAGCGGGTCCCCTCTCCACCACCTGTGACCAGCGCGTGAGATTACGTATGCAACTTCCAGATCAGCAAGCGGATCGTAAACCGCGCTTGGCGCCACTCCGGGCCGAGCGATAGCCGGCCGATTTTTTTATCGAAACCGCGTTGGCGCAGGGCCTTTAGGTCAGCGCCGGATGTTTTGCGAAGGCCTGCAGCCAGGTGCGTTCGGACGCCGTAAGCGCCGCGGGATTGCGTTGCGCTAGGCCGTGTACCCATTAACTGAAGGCGCTCGTCAATGTCCGTTACGTGGCGCATCGCGGACCCAAGTCGGACATCCAGCGACTTCCGAGAGGTGCCACAAGCCGACATCGGCTTGCTACTCGATCACCTCGTCGGAGCCGGGCGAGGATGGATGGCGGTACCGCGGGGATAAGCACCGCTGCCGTCCTGAGATTGATCACAAGTTCCGTATTTTGTCGGAAGGCTAATTCCTGATCCCGCTGCCTGAGGTGAGCGTTATTGCTGTGAACTTCGCCTCTCCAGAGTTTTCACTGTTAGAGCCGGCGCCTCTTCGCTTTGCCTTCCAAACCCAAATGCCGCAGGCAAGCAGGACCGGCTCGGCAACAACAGAGATCAACAGAACCACCCACCACCGCATCATCCGATCCCCTCACGGGAATTCCATCCCACAACGATGGTGGAGTAGTCGGCTGTTGCTCCGACAGAGCCGCTATTCGACGAGCCGCGCCGGAATGGCGCCGATCTTCACGACACCAGGCACGCCGGTGCAGTTGGTCTCGAAAGTCGAATTACCCGCAAACTTGAGCGCAAGCGCGACGATCTGCGAACACTGCGGCGCGGCAGTGCTGCCATTGCCGTTCCACATCACGGTCTGACTCGGGAAATAGACAACGCCGGTCACGGCGGCGCCGTTGCCGCCGATGTTGTTCTGAATCGGGCATTGACTATCAAGATTGCATGACGGGGACGGCGCGTTGCGGTCTTGGAAAACGCCGATGCCCTCGGTCGCACCGCTGGTGGGCGGCGTGATATTCAAGGTGGCATTACCGGTGATCTGCATCGTGGCATAGTTGCTGCCGCTGCCGGTCAGGAAGATGGTGACGCCGTTGCCGGCGATATTGGCATTGCCGCTCGCGGCGAACTGGCCGCCGTCCATGATGTAGACGCCGGGGTTTAAGGTGACGTTGCCGCCGGTGATCGTGACCCCACCGCAGAATGTGCCGGGCGAAAGGGTGACGTTCCCGCTGATATTCTGCGTCTGTGTCGTGCAACTGTCGGGCGTTGGCGCCACGACATTGGCGTAGGGATCGGCGGTCGGCGCGACGCCGGTATAGGCGCCGAGTGTCGTGGTGAGCGACGAACGCGCCGAGTTGCTGATGCCGCCGACGACGTATACCCCATGCGCATCGATGGTGGCATTGCCGACCTGATCGAGCGCGTCCGGCGCGTTCGAGTTAACGTAGAGGTCGCAGGCGACAAGGTTGATGAGGACATTGCCGTTGTTGAAAAGGTCCACAACAGTGTTCTTGTCCAAGGTGACGACGCAGCCGTTGCCGTTCGTCTGAATCTGCGCTACCGCGCGCGCCGTCTGGGTAATCGCACTGTTTGAGAACATGGCGGTGAACAAGCGCGTCTGGGGCTCGCTGATGATGACCTCGATATCATCGGCATTGCCGACGTTGGGGCCGGAGGCGGGCGGTTTGTTGACGGTGACGGTGACGCCGCGAGTGCCATCGACGAAGCCATAGCGCGCCGCGGTCGCCTTCGCTTCGGCAACCCAGCTCGCGCTAGCGTGATAGATCGCCGCCTCGGCGCTCATCGCCGCGGAATCCGCCGCGTTCTGCAGATTGCGGTGATTGAAGTACCAAAGCCCCATCTCGGTGCCGATGCCGGCGAAGCCCACGAGCATGGTGGCACCCAGACCGACGATCATGGCGGTGGCGCCAGACCTGTCCTCGATGAGCGACATTCGGCGGACGCGCGCTGCGAGCTTCGCCGCCGCAGCACGGAGGCGCGAATGTCTGTCGACAGTCATGATTGCGAGATCAGTCAGCCTGCCCATAGCGCACCTCTCGGAGAGATCATATGAAGAGAAATATGAATGCGAATGTATTGGTAGAAATGGCCAAGGCGAAGTCATATCGCGGACGAATTACTTAAATTAGGCACCAATATTTGCATTAATTTGCGGGCAGAATTCAGCGCGGCGTCCTTAAGGGCCTTCGGCGCGCACGAGTACTGCCGCTCCTAGCGATGTCCGAGTTGGGTGTGCGCCGTGACAAGGCGGCGCTTTTCAGTGGGTGCGAGGCCCACCCGGCAACCGCTCCAGCCGGAAGCAGCCGGAGCAGCTATGGAGGTGACGAAGTAGCTGAAGCCTTCGGAAAGCGTGTCACGAATTGG
>DASZAN010000211.1:0-13200 GCA_035945115.1 Allostellaceae bacterium | reverse complement strand
TCTACTACAGGGCCAGCAAGAGCGACTGCTCGACTTGCTCGCTGAAGCCGAAGTGCACGACGGCGGTCGTGCGCAAGGTCACGCGTGATGTCCACGAGGATATACGTGACTACGTCCGCGCGCTGGCCACGACGGAAAGCTTCCAGCAGTCACGTCACGAGCGCAAGAAAGTGGAGATGCGGTTTGCGCATATGAAGCGCATCCTCAAGCTCGACCGGCTTCGACTGCGAGGGTTAAGCGGTGCCAGGGACGAGGTCCTGCTCACTGCAACGGCGCAGAACCTGAGACGACTTGCCAAACTCCTCTGGCGCGCGCCGCCAACTGCGGCATCTGCCTGCCCAGCCTAGGCTTATGCCAGGCAGGCCGGCGTGAGGCGGCAAATCCGCAACTCTCGGTCCGGTTCGCCGAGAAAAACCGAGTTTGACAACACAATCGACCTATTTGCAGACATCACGAACCGCACGTCGGACTTCGCATTTGTGCCAAAAGGCGACATCCGCCGGGTTCATTCGATCACCTCGCCGGCGCGGGCGAGCAGCGAGGGCGGGATGTCGATCCCGAGCGCCTTCGCGATCTTGAGGTTGATGACCAGCTCGATCTTCGTCACTTGCTGGACCGGCATATCGGCTGGCTTTTCACCCTTGAGAATCCGGCGGACCCTACTTGCCAGGTGAAGTTTCTCACCTGGACAGCAGATGGGCTGCTGCGGCAGGTCGTGTTCGACGGATTAAGAGAGGGCAAGTCGGCGAAGAAGGTGCGCATAGCGCGCTGTGACTGATGCTGCGCAACGTAGGGCACCGCAGCCGATCGGACGCCGGGCTAATCCAGGGCTATCGACCACAAGTCCAAAGCACCTTATCCACCTTCTGGGCGTCCACTCTGACGATTTGAACACACGATTATTATCCGCTGCCTTCCGGTGAAGAATGTCGATCAGAATTACGCCGTCGCGAATGGTCAGACCGCCGGGGTTCATCCGCGTGATAGCCTGCGCTTCTGGCAGGCCATCGACCTGCCGCAACGCATTGACCACGAACTGGTCGACAGTCCCAAAATCGCGCGGATACATGAGGGCGAGGAGGTCCGACGATCCAGCTGTGCCGAGACCTGGGATTTCGCACGCCACCTTTAGCGCTGAGCGAACGTCGGTGGTGTCCAGGGTCAAAAGCCGCGATCGAAGCTGATCGAGGTGACCGAGCCCATTTTCGTCGACGAAGCGTTTGAGCACCGCGGTTGTGGTGGCGTATCGGTCCGGCGCCGTGTATTTCCAGCGAAAATATTCGTCCAGCAAGAAATCGTACCATCCACTGCCGTCCAGCCGCTTAAGCCTGTCCAGATCGAGAGCATCAAGCGCGCGCTCAAGCGCCAGATTTCGCGGTTGAACAAAATTCCAATAACGGTCCAGTGCCGTTTGCCATGCCCGCGGGTCAGTCGAGTGCCAGAGGTTAAAGATTTGGATCTTGGGCGCCGCTTGGTTCAGTCCGCACGATCCCAGAGCACGGTTCTAAGCCGCAGTGGGACCGCAAGGCAAAGCATCACCTTGTGACTGGCGGTGGTGCGCCGTCGTCCGACGCGAGGTCGTGCGCCGCTTACCGCTGGCAGTACTCAGGATGCATCAAACACGTGTCCTGATGCTGTTGCTTACGTATGTCGCCCGGAATGGTACTGCCGCTGTTCTCGACACTGGCGCTGCTATCGTTCTGATAGGTGGATACGCAGCCGGCGGTTCCGAAAACCAGCAGCGCGACGATCTGAAGCGCGGTGACGTTCATCTCCGCATCCTCCGATATATCGCTGGGCGCCCTCTAACTCAGAATCTGGTACCAGCGCGCGGAAGGCCCAATGCGATGCTCCGCCATGCGCGCCGTGACCGCGCCACCGCTAAGGTTCTCGCGCGCCTTGTGCAACACCTTGATCACCAAGCCGTGCGTCGTCCGAGGGTGGTCATTGAATCGCTCGATCCGCACGTAGTCGCGGCCGGTAACCTGCTCGATCGCGTGCAGGATGGGCGTCCTCAACTCGAGGGTCGCGCCGACAGCCATCATCGCGCCACCAATGCAGTACCGTCCGTCCGTGGTCTGTAGCTGGCCTTGGCACCAGCGCCGCTTGTTGCTGAGCAAAGCGATCACTTTGTCTAACTTGTCGAGGATATCGATGGTTCGTTCGTAGTCGTTGCCGTCGAAGGGCATAGCTTCCTCCTCACCGATGGTCGCCAATCGGCGCCTCTTTGGAGGGCGCATGTCAGCCGATTCAAAACCCATTGTCAGCGCAGGGCAAGCACAATACGGAATTCATCCGTCGGCCCCGCGTTACGGATGTCCTGGTCGCTAACGCCGAGTCTCCAAGGTCGATGCCGAGCTTGCCGGCGACGCGCTGACCGATGTCGGGTGCAGCGTCTGCGATGACGCGTCGGGGTCGGTTCGCCACGGTAGCCGGCAGAACACTCCACTCGCAGGGCGAATTCGAGCTCCTGCCTCAGGGTGATTCTCCCGTGGCGCTTGGAACGCTCTCGAACCGACGCAGAAACAATCTCCCGCAGCGATTCAAATGGCATATTTTGCCTTGAATGCACCGAAAAGAAAGGCGCGCAGATCGGTTGGCCGAATTCCAAGCTCGGTAAGTGTCGGCTCTCTCCCGCTATTTGCTTTGTCTGTCCGCAGTAGACGCACTTGATCGCGAGTCAAGAAAGGCGCGGGCAGCAGTTCGAGCAGATCCGCCAGAACCTCAGCGAGCGAAAATGGGACGGGAACCAACAGCCGCCGCCACCCAACCGCCGCCAGCATGAGGTCTAGCAATCCCTTCAGGCTGTATACCTCAGGGCCACCAAATTCATAGACTCGTCCAGCGGTATCGCTGCGCGTCAGAACTCTTGCTATGGCGGCGGCCACGTCCTCGACGTGGGCCGGTTGGAATTTGGTCGCGCCGCTGCCAATCAGCGGCAACACGGGACTGCGCAGCGCCATCTCGGCGAAGCGCGTGAAGAAATGGTCGTCGCTGCCGAAGACCAAGCTCGGCCGTATGATCGTGGCCTCTGGAAACGCGGCGCGTACAATTACCTCTCCCTCGGCCTTGGTGCGGTCGGAAAGCGCTGGGGCTGCTTTAGTCGCGCCTAGGGCAGACAAGTGAATGAGCCGAGACGCCCCAGCATTCCTGGCTGCGAGCGCGACCCGCCGCGCCGCCTCGACATGCACGGCGGTATAAGTCTGACGGCCGCTTTCGTTCAGGATGCCGACGAGATTGATGACGGCCGATGCGCCTTGTACTGCCGACGCAACACTTGAATCGTCCAGAACGTCCCCTGCTACCGCTTCTACCGACTGGTCCGATATACGATCCGCATGGCGCACCGCGACGCGAACTTTCAGGCCGCTAGTCAGGAGCTGCGCAGCCAAGTGGCGACCGATGAACCCCGATCCTCCGAAAACCGTGACTCTGGCGTTAGCCATCGCACCTAGTCCTCGCCCCCTATGGGCGCGGTCCCAGTTACCGAGACCCGAGCGGCCGAGCAAAGCTCAGCTCGTGGCCATCCGGATCCACCAAGTGGAAGAAACGCTCCCCCCATTCGGCATCGCGCGGGGCGCTTTCCGGCTCGAGGCCGGCGGCGACGGCGCGTGCATAAAAACTGTCGACGTCCGCTACGTAAAAGATCACACGTCCCCACCACGACCAGCGGCGCTGATCGGGCTGCGCGATGAGATTGAGATAGTTCGCGCCGGCGCGGAGACTGGTGAATGCCGCGCCGTCGCCGCCATGGACGACCCTGAGCCCGAGCGTGCGGTAGAAGCTCGCAGCACGTGCCATATCGTGCGTTGCGAGGGTAAGGGCGCTAATGCCCTCGATCATCGGAGCATTCCCCGTCTCGTTCCGGAGGATGGAAAAGGTGCGATGAGTCGCTTCGCCGCTGCGGTCGCAGAGCGCCATTGCACCTTCGAGCAGAAATCGAGGGGCGTGGTCCAGAAAGAAACGTTTGCCACACGTCGTGTCGTAGACCCAACTTGGATCGACTTGTTGCTTTCCCCAGGTGGCATCGACATATCGGCGTCACTCCTTACCGTGCCGACGAGGATCCGATGATCGCGCGTTCATGAATGCGCGTCTTCTCGATAACTATCTCACCGCCCTGCTTCCACCACGGACGGGACGCCGTTACTCAACGAAGTACAGGCGGCCTTGCGTCGCTTGAAGCTCGCTCTGCTCATCCTAAAGGTGCCCCGTCGGGGCTCGCGACGCCGCAGCCAAGCGCGTCATCGCGAAACGCCGATTGCCAGTTCCGAGCGACGACGAGCTGCGCACAATTCAGGAATTGGGCGCCGTAAAGGAATGCTCCAGCGAGGTTGGCACCATCGAGTACAGCTTTGAAGAGGTTCGCCTTCTCCAGGTGGGCAGACGACAGATCCGCATCACAGCATGTCGCTCCGCGCAGATCGGCGCACCGAAGGTCCGCCCGAGAAAGATCGAACCCGCTCAGATCGAGCCCTCTCAGGGCGGCCCAAGACAGGTCCGGCGCTTCGTCGTGTTCCGCTCGCCATGCATTCCACGCCGCGGCGCCGCGTCCGAGCAAGGTGACATGCTCATCCGCTGCCATCTTCTATCTCCGACAAACCGGTGGGCAACTTCGTTCCTGTGTCACAACGCGCCCGATCGAGCTGAGCCTGCGTCAGTCCTTCGGTGCCAAATAGATTGGCGCCGGACAGGTCCGCGTCATCGAACCTTGCCAGCCGCAAATAGGCCCCGCGCAGATCGGCACCGCGCAACGAGGCACCCACCAGAAACGCGCCGCCGAGGCGCGCGTCTCGCAGGTCGGCCTCGTCGAGCCGCGCTTCGCGCAAGCCGGCCCCACGCAGGTTCGCTGCCCGCAGATCGGCCCGTGTGAGCACGGCGCTGTCGAGAATAGCGCCGCTCATGTCCGCCGCGCGCAGGCAGGCGCCCCGGAGGATTGCCGCGGCCGCTAAGGCGAACTCCATATCCGCTTCGACAAGACAGGCGTTCTCGAGAGTCGCCGAGGTCAGATTTGCTCCGCTGAGACGCGCGCCCGAGAGATCAGCGCCGTCGAGGTGTGCTTGCTCAAGAATAGCGCCGATGAGATTCGCTCGTTTGAGACGGGCACGGCTCAGTTTGGCATCTCTCAGTACGGCACGATCCATCTTGATCCGCCGCAGATTGAGCCCGGAGAAATCGATTCCGGCCAGATCGGCAGATCCGAGATCGGCGCGCCGCCCTTGGCGCCGCTCCGTCTCCACGTACACCCGATGCGCCGCCAAGATCTGCGCGATCTCATCGTGTGCGAGCGCACGGAGAGGGACAGCCGAAAGCTCGATCTTTCCAGCAAAGGGCGATCGGGGCCTGTCCGATTCTGCCATGGAGCCATCTTACGTCTTCGCCGAGGGCGGCACACCGATCGCTGCCGGCGGCTGATCCTGCAATGGGATTTAATCGGCGGAGTCTACGACTGAGAATCGGACGTGTCCACAGAGACAAAGAATGGTGGCTTCGGTCTTGGTTGTGTAAAAACCGGACACGGCCAGGGTCAATCGCGGAAGTGTCGCCGGTCACAAGTGATAGCCGCTGACGGACGCGGAGGTGAAACCGGTCGCGCAGGAGGTGCCCGCGTGTCGTGACCAAAGCGGATTGCCGCGCTACCATTGATGGTCGCCGTGGCGCCATCACGATCGCACTCGCACCCCTGTGACGTTGCGTTTGGGGTGCTCAAGACTGGCAACCAACCCGAAAGAGACTGGATCTACGCCGTCGGCGAAGATGATTGGAATCGTTGAGGTCAGTGCCCTTGCTGCGAGCGCCGTGACGTCGCCGCCGCTGGCGATGATCGCTGTCGGTTGACGAGAGATGAGATCGGCCGCCAGCGCGGGCAAGTGGTCGTATTGCCCTCGCGCCCAGCGGTATTCAATCGCAACGTCTTCGCCTTCGACATGGCTGGTGTCACTGAGGCCTCCGCAGAAAGCAGCCACCAGAGGAGCATAGGGCTCGGGCCAGGTGCTGCTAAGAAAACTGATGACGCACGAACGCTGTGCAGCCGCGGTACGCGACCACGCGAGCAGCCCGCCCGCGAGCATTAGCATCAAATTGCGTCGTCTGATGATCGCTCCCGATATCGCAGCGCTCACGGGGTTTCTGGTTCCATCTTTTCATTGGTCGCTTGATTATTGTACCCTCGCACGCTGACGGCGACGTTTGGCCTTCCGCATAGTTTTGCGTTCGTTCGAGCGGATTAGGGTGCTTGATTTGAGTTGCTGTTTCAGTTTCGCCTCCGATCCAGGCTGATGTCGAGTTGCGTGCTGCTTCCCATCTCGCTCGGCGCGGTGCCCGTGCGCTTTAACCGCCACGCCCATAGCCCGCTCATCGCGGAGACATGCTGGCGAGCAAGATGAGCCCGATAAGCAGGCCGGTCCAGGTCGACTCGGTCTCATTGAGAGCCAGCCAAGTTTGCCACCCGTGCTTCCAGCCTCTGGCCTTGGCAGGGGCCATGCGATCTGCCGGTCTGAGCGCCGGCTCACGCGCTGTCGTACCCGAGCCCTTTTTCACGGCCACGCACGCAGAGCGGCGTAGGCGACGACAAGCACGAGAAGAGCGATTGGAATGACGACCGGAGGAACGAACCAGGAGCTCATGGGAATCCGCCGTTCGAATATCGCGACGACGCAGGGAGTCGGGATCTACTCCCGACTGTCGGAGTACAAGTCCCGCCGTTCGGCTTCCTCCTGCTGGAGCGACGCACGTCGCAGTCGAGCCAAGCGCGCCCGCGCGGTGGTCGCGCGCGCCTTGAACTTCCGGCCGAGGCGCATGAGAGAGTCGTAGTCAAGATGCGGCGCTACAGAAGACCTTGCGTCTCGATAGCTTTGCGCGGCCCTCCGGCGAAAATAGGAGATCGACATCTTTTGAAGCCTTTCCCAAACAACCAACCAAGAATGCCAACGGCTTTTCCAACCACTCGGCGTGAACCGTTCGGCCGCGCGCATCATCGTTGGCTGCGGCTCGGTGGCTGCACCCGACGCGAATGCTGCCGTCTTGTCCTCGGCTCTGGCGTCCGCCGCCAGCAGCGCCGCCAATTCAAGTGGATCCAGATCGACGACCCGCGCGCGCTCAGTGCTGCTCGGGCGAGGCGGAAGCCGCATCAATGTTGCAATACGCCGATAGGCCGGGAAGGAGACGTGCGTAAGCAGCTCCTCGTCGGTCTCCACCGTGTAGCTTCCCGGCGGCTGCTCGTCCGCTATTCCCGTCAGCACGAATGGCCGGGAAAAGCTGATGGTGCTGCTCGTCGTGCGGACGCTCATCGAATGCCCTCCCGGCCCAGTTGCGCCTCGCGCGGCAAGGCGTCACGTTTTTTTGGTTTGCAGGTCTGCGCGAGCTGCAGTGGCGACTCGATCTAGGGCGCGAAGCTCTCAGCTCGTCCTACATATGGGTGTTGCGGCGCGTAATTACATCGCGACGAAAATAAATCTGTCAGCTCGGGAGCGTATAGAAGAACCGTCAAGAAGGATGCGGAGACTATGATTACGCTCGCAAAAGTGCCGATTTACTTGCGGGCGACGATTTTTGGAACGTGCGTATTCCGCCACCGTGTGCGTCATTGACACCTGCCGAAAGGCATCACCTCAGGTCCAGATCTCGCGTTCGACGTGGCTCTCCTCTTGCGATGTGACGGCCGAATGGCGCTCCCCGAACGGTTCTCGCTGCTTCACTCCGAGCTCAACGGCTTTCTCTTCGCGACCATGGGCACGGAGGAGAATGGCGCCCCGCTCAGCGTCCTCTCGGGACTGACGCGGCTTGGCATCGATCCCTGGATCGAAGGCGCGAGATTGGCGAAATTACCGAAGGAAGCGGCGGCCCGCGCGCTGGCGCCGCTCATCGCGCTGTTCCCGAAGAATCGAAGCGAGTCGGATGTCCGCGAGCTTGCGCTTCATTTGGCGGCGCTGCTGCCGCGGTCCGAAGCCCCCATCTTGCTCGCGGCCACCCCCTTCGACGCACAGTCCGATGGAGCGCAGAACAGCGTCATCGAGCGCATCCCCGCCGCTTAAGTCGCGACCATGGTGGCGCTATGCGCGGTCGCTTCCGCCCTCGGCAGCATCGCCGGACGAGGCCCCTCGCGGTCGATCGTTTGTTTCAGCGTCTCGATATCCGGCTCGTTCAGTGTCTCGGTCTCGAGCAGCGCTACTGCGGTGCGATCGAGCAACGCGCGATTGCGCTCGAGTATATTCGCCGCATGCTCCAATGCGTGATCAACGAGGGCACGCACCGCGGTATCCACGGCGTGCGCCGTATCTTCGCTGTAGCTGCGCTCCTGCGGCACCGGCAGGTTCGGCTGCAAGAACGGCGACCGATCGCGGTCATAGGCGACGCTGCCCAAAGCGTCGCTCATGCCGTACCGCAGGACCATGGCGCGAGCGATATCTGTAACGCGGGCGAGATCATCCGCCGCACCGGTCGATATCTCGCCGAACACAAGCTGTTCGGCGGCTCGGCCACCCAGCAGCACCGCCATCTTGTTTTCTAGCTCCGCTCGGGTCATCAGATAGCGATCCTCGGTCGGACGCTGGATCGTGTACCCGAGCGCACCGACGCCGCGCGGGATGATCGATACCTTGTGCACCGTGTCGGTGCCCGGCAATGCCAGCGCAACCAGGGTATGACCGAGCTCGTGGTAAGCGACAACGCGCCGCTCCATCGGATTGAGCAGACGGTTGCGCTTCTCCAAACCGGCCACGATGCGCTCGATCCCGTTGGTGAAGTCCGCCATAGTGACGGCGTCGCCGTTGCGCCGCGTGGCGAGCAGCGCTGCCTCGTTGACCAAATTGGCCAAGTCGGCGCCGGTAAAGCCGGGCGTCAGTGCGGCAATCGCCTCTGGCCGCACATCACCGCCGAGTTTCGCCTTCTTCAGATGCACCGCCAGGATCTGTTCGCGGCCCTTCTTGTCGGGCCGATCGACCAGCACCTGACGGTCGAAACGCCCGGCACGAAGCAATGCCGGATCGAGGATCTCCGGCCGGTTAGTCGCGGCAAGAAGCACCAGGCCGCTTGACGGATCGAAACCGTCGAGCTCGCCCAGGAGCTGGTTTAGGGTTTGCTCCTTTTCGTCTTGTCCACCCATTGCGAAAGGACCGCGGGCGCGACCAAGTGCATCCAGCTCGTCGATGAAGATGATCGCCGGGGCGTGCTTGCGAGCCTGCTCGAACAGATCGCGCACCCGGGCAGCGCCGACGCCGACAAACATTTCGACAAACTCCGAGCCCGAGATCGAAAAGAACGGCACTCCCGCTTCACCGGCGACAGCGCGGGCGAGCAGCGTCTTCCCGGTGCCAGGCGGGCCAATCAGCAACACGCCTTTAGGCGAACGGCCGCCGAGGCGCCCGTAACTCTGCGGGTCCTTTAGAAAGTTGACGATCTCGACCAGTTCCTCCTTCGCCTCGTCGACGCCGGCGACATCGGCGAAGGTGACCTTGGTTTCCTTCTCGACATAAATCTTGGCCCGGCTCTTGCCGATTGCCATCAACCCACCGAGCCCGCCGCCTTGGCCAATACGGCGAATCGCAAACATCCAGATCGCGACAAAGAAAATCGCCGGGACGATCCAGGACAACAGGTCGCGAAGCCAGGTGCTCTCGATCACCCCGGTATATACGACACCGTGCTTGTCCAAGCTTTGGGCAAGGTCGGGCTCGACACGCGTGGTGACAAAATCCTTGAGCCCGTCCGGTTGAGCCTCCTTCAGCGTGCCGCGAATGGAGTTCTGGGTTATCCCGATCTCGGCAACCTTGTCTTCATTGACCAGAGTCTGGAAGCGGCTATAGGGGATCGGCGTGGATTTGGTGGTTGTCAGATAGAGGCTCTGGATCCACAGCATCAGTAGGATCGCCGCGGTCACGTACCAGAAGTTGATATGTATCTTCTTGTCCATGAGCTTCCCCGGCTGACCTTACGTTTCCCTCAAGGGCATTGAAGCGCGTATTCGGCTTTGCAAGGACTTGCGACGAGGGCTGTCTAAGCCGTCCTTGCACGGTTCTCAGGCAGACCAAGACTTCGAGAGACAGTTCTGCTTTTCGGCCTACGGGGTGTCCGCGTCGTCCTTGTGATCGTGCAGAAAGCGCGCGATTTGCGCCCTCAGCCGCGCGGGATCATAGGTCTTGTTAGCGGCGGCATGCTGAAAAATGGCACGTTGAACATCAGTAGGTAGTTCGTTCCACCGACTGACCAACGCCGCGCCGAGACATTCCAGGATCTGACGTTCCTTGTCGCCTAGGTCACCGCCTTCATAGCTCAAAGCCCATGGCAAAACTTGCGCCCCGCCTTCTCCCTCCCATCGGTCGAGGGCTGCGGCCATGTGATCTTTTGCTTGCGCGCGTTGCGACCTCTTTTCCGTCATTGGCCGCGAGTCCCCAGATGCCTACCGAATTGGCGTGAATGGTAGGCGTTTTCTGAACGAGCTGGAAGCCCAGGTTCGACGTGCGGGCCGGCCACCGGCGAATGACGTCCAAGGGTCTGATCTGGCCGTTTTCCTTGGCATTCGGACGCACTCCCCCGTTGGTTCCCCTTCAATGAATGACCTTCGAACGTCTCATGCTGACGGTGATGCGCTGCCCGCTACAAGCCTGCTTGGTGGAGATACAGGCCAAGGCCAAGCGCATGGATCTCGGTCAGAAACCCAAGCAAGTCCTTTAGCGAACGGCCAAGGCGCGAGTGATTGACCTGCATCAATGCTACGTCATCCGCTGCCGGCCAAGCTTTAAGCTGATCCACATGAGAAGAACGTGTGTTCCGTGCGCTCGTGGCTTGTTCCGCCAATCATCATTCCCATCTTCCTCGCTGCAATGATCGTGGCATACGCTCTTTATCGTGCGTACGGGTGAGCAGGCGAGACTCATAATCCCGCATCCTGTGGGCGCGCCTCCAGAGGGTGGACAAGCTGCACACGGCGAACACAAGGAGATGCCATGAAAAAGGGAAGAACACCGAACCGTGTCGGACAACCTGGTCGCCGCCGCTTTGGCCGCGGCCAATGGGATCATATTCTCGACCCTTATAAGCGCGTGCAGAAACTCCATGAACCAACAGTCTGTCCTCAGTGTGGTGCTGTCTACGACGGGGGGCGGTGGCATTGGGCGCCGCGACCGGTCGATGCGCACGAGGAGCTATGCCAAGCATGCCACCGTATCAACGACAAATACCCAGCGGGCGTCGTGACACTAACCGGATCCATCGTTCAGCAGCATAAGGCGGACATCGTCGGGCTCGCCCACCATCAGGAAGAGGCGGAGAAGAAAGAGCATCCGTTGAACCGCATCATGAGCATCGAGGAAACCGCGAATAAAGTCGTTATTAATACGACCGATATTCATCTTCCGATGCGGATCGGCAAAGCGATAAAGGGGGCGTTCCACGGCGAGCTTGCCGACCATTTCGACGAGCACGGTTACTTCGTCCGCGTCAACTGGCATCGGGAAAACTGAAAGCATGACCAGTTACGGACAGCATTACCGCAGTGGCGGTAGACGTGCCCTCAACGAGGCAGCGAACGACTTGGCCGGTCGGTCTTTAGTTAGGAGCGCCGGCCGAATGGAAGGGCGCGCAGCAAGCGTCGGGCCAAACCCTGTTCGGATAATCGCTTCTGTTTCTTCAGTTTTCTCTCCTGCTTCTTCAGTTCTCTCTTCTGCTCGCCAAGCATCTCGGCAACCAGTTTGCGTCTTGCCTTCGTGAGGTTCGTTTCCAAAAGCCAGCGGTAGCGCTGGATCTTCGCCTTCACGGTTTTCAGGTTCTCATTCATACTCGTCACTCTGCTTCTGTAGCAGGCGCCAGCGCGCTGCACCGAGATTAAACTGCGAGGTCGCGGCGCCCTTTTCGGCAAACGAGAAGCAGGCACTTCATGGCGTCGTTCCTCAACCCCAGATTCACTTCAGACGATAGATAGTTGTTCGCGCCTGTCCTAATTCTTGCAACCGGGGGCTAATTATTAGATGTTATATAAAATGGCCATAGACCACGTCAAATAGAAGGGGGGCAAGCAAAATTTTTACTTGTAATGCGCAAAATATTTCCTATTTCCATTATTCGGTCTCTAGTCCCATGGCGATGGTCAAAACGGCTGGAGGCACGTCATGCAGCGACTGGCAGAATGGGGTGAGGCGGCTGGCCCTGCTAATCCGAGATAGCCCGCGTTCCACGAACTCTAGCGGGCCACATCGGTACGCCATGGATTATGGAGGTTAAGATGACTACTCGAGAGGAAAGGGATGCCGAGTGGAAGCGGTCAGAGCAAAAACGGCTTCATCGTGAAGCGACGATCAAAAGGATAAAAGACATAATTTGGTCCGCTGTGATCGCGAGTGTGCTCACGCTTATCGTCGTGACCTCGCTGGGCTGGCTGACGACCCAGGCGGTTGTCGAGAAGGCACGAGAGCAGGGACAAAAAGAGCTTGTTGCTTTAAGGGCAAGCATCTGCACAGTAAGATTTCAACAGAGACCAGATGCAACGGCTAAGCTCGCGGAGTTCAAGGCCCTATCATATAGCGACAAAGACACTGCTATCAAAAAGTTTGTCGGTGAAGAAAAATTGGCAACGATGCTAGGAGAAGACGTTCCTGCACCAGGTGCGATCGATAAATGCGCCGATGCGATAAGCGACTTGTCCCGTCGTTAGCTTCGGTGAGCCCTACTGATGCGCCCACCCGGACTCCGGGGGCGCGCTCGCTGCTCTTCGCACTGGCGGCCCGGCATGCGGTGCCAATGGTCGGGGGAGGCCGCGAGTTTGTCATGGCCGGGGGCTTGGTTGGCTACGGCGCCGACATTGTCGAAGCCTACCGCCTCACCGGTGGCTATGTCGGCCGCATTCTCAAGGGCGAAAAGCCCGCGGACCCGGCGGTTCAGCAAGCGACCAAAATCGAGTTGCTCGTCAATCTTAAGACCGCGAAGGCGCTCGGCATTGGGATACCGGGATCGCTCCTCGTCCGCGCCGACGAGGTGATCGAATAGAAAGTCGATGTCGGCTGTTGGCAGTGCGCCCCGAAGGCGCGAATCACCAGTGGAGGAGGAATCCATCCAGAGAGTTGTCGATTGATCTGGTAGCTGACGAGCGGCTCGTCCGGGTGACCGGAAGGGCTGGAGCCTCGTGACAAAGGTCGCCTTGGGCGGCTGAGCGATCCGGCGGGCCGTAACGCGAGTGAAGCCTGAGCAGGCCTCGAAAGTGACAATGCG
>DASZAN010000210.1:0-26615 GCA_035945115.1 Allostellaceae bacterium | reverse complement strand
CTGAACTGCGCGCCCTTCTTCGGCCGACGGAGTCCGGCGATCTCATCGAGCGCGGCGGGATCCTCGAAAAGCCGCATGCCGATCGGCAGGGTACGCAAGCGCAACTGTTCGGTGAGCTCGGCGCCGAGCGTCCGCAATTCCTCGGCGCCCGGCGATGGCGTGTGGGTCATAGGCCTTCCCTCCTCGACGTAGCTCGCCGCGCGGGGACGCCAATGTCAATTGCCCGCAAGAGCCGGCGTGCGCACATGCTCCGGGCGGAAGCCGAGACCGATGAGCCGGGCGGGAATGCGGCGCAGGATCGGCCAACGCTGCATCAGGCGGACCGGAAGCGGCACCGCGAGGGGCGCGGCGCTCCCGAGCACGCGGGTCATGACGCGATCCTGGATCAAGAGCTGCAGGCGTTGCGTCAATCGCGTCGGCAGCTCGCGCCGGCGCTGCACGCGCGCAAGCGGTTCGGTGCCGATGCTGCCGCCGGACCGAAGCGGCGGCACCAGGATGTTCGCGGCGGCGGCCGCGTCTTGCACCGCGAGATTGATGCCGACGCCCCCGATCGGCGACATCGCATGCGCGGCATCGCCGATACAAAGCAGGCCCGGGCGGTACCACCGGCGCAAGCGATCGACCGCGACCGTCAAGAGCTTGATATCCTCCCAATTCTGCAGCTCCTCGACGCGGTCGCGAACGAAAGGCGCGAGCCGCGCGATCTCCGCGCGGAAGCTCTCGATCCCGCGCTGCCGCAGCTCGTCGTAGCCGCCCTTGCGGATGACGAAGGCGCATTGCCAATAGTCACCGCGGTCAAGCATGACGAGAATGCGTCCGCTGTCGAGCCGGCCGAAGACTTGCGCCTTGTCGTCCTTGCGCTTCGAGAGCCGCAGCCACAGCACATCGATGGGTGCGCCGAGATCGATGCTCTCCATTCTTGCTGACGCTCGGACGGTCGAGTGCCGCCCGTCAGCGGCGATGACGAGATCGCTGCGCAGCAAACGTTCGCCAGATTTCGTTCTGACCTTCACGCCGGCGATGCGCTCGCCCTCCTCGAGAAGACCGACCACCTCGCTTTCCATCGCGAGCCTAAAGGTGGGAAATCGCTGCGCGTGCTCCGCCAGGAAATCGAGAAAGTCCCATTGCGGCATGAAAGCGATGAACTTGCACCGCGTCGGCAGATGCGAGAGATCGGCGATGTGCACGGCGTGCGTGCCGATCTGCCCATTCGCTTCTTGCACCTCGCTGTGCGGGCGCTTCAGAAACTCGTCGAGCAGACCGAGCTCGTGCATCAATTCGAGCGTCGAGGGATGGATCGTGTCGCCGCGGAAATCGCGGAGGAAGTCGGCATGTTTCTCGAGCACGACGACCTCGATACCGGCGCGCGCCAAGAGATACCCCAGCATCATGCCAGCCGGACCGCCGCCGGCGATGCAGCAGCGCGTGTGACCGTTCAGTGACGACCCGAGCTCCGCCATCCCGTGCTCCCTTCGATCTCGCCTAACTGACCAACATACGCCACGCGACCGTGTGTATCGCCGCTGTTGCGACGCAGAAACCAACACGGCGTCGCAACAAATACTCCACAGACCCGAAAGAAGGAGCGCGAAGACTCTTGCATAATAAGGCGCGCACGCGCATATTCGGCCGCATGAAAGAGCTCGTTGTCCAATCAATGTGTTTCAAGCGCTGGCACGTCGCGGTGCCCGCGCGCGGGCGCATTCGGCTTCGAGCGAGAGGGACGATGTAGCCCTCGCAGAAAGCGAAAACCGAATGCAAGCCGCCCGCGACACCCGAGGCGGCTTTTTGATTCGCCGCCTCCGCGTCGCGATACGGCAGGGAGAAATGACGATGTGGAATGAATGGCTGGCAAGAACCCTGCGGGTGCGTCGCATCGAGCGCGATGCGGTGACGGTCGAGCGCGCATCGGAGCGTCTCGCGCGGCTTCCCGATCTCGAGTGCGACGGCATGCATCCTGGCGCCGATGACTACAGCGCCGCAATCGAGACGCGCGAGGTCGAGCCGTCGTCGTGACGGTGCCGCCCCGATGGAAAAATCAGCGCTCGACTACGGCTTCCGCGCGACGATGTGGAAGATGTGCCAGTGCTTTGCCTTGCCGTAGGGCGTGACACCATCGGTCTCTTCCTCATCGAGCATTTCGACGGTGACATTGGCGAGGAGGCGCTCCACGGCCGCGCGATCGTGCGTGGCAATTCCGGCCGTGCCGTGCCACGTATCACGCTCCCCAAAGAGCTGCCCCGCGAAACGGCCGCCGGGCTTCAGCGAGCGCTCGATCCGCGCCCACAGCGATTGAAATAGCTCCGGCGGACAAAGCGGCAGAGTGAAACTGGCATTGACGAGATCAACCTTGGGCCAGCGCGCGATCTCGAAGCGCGCGCAGACCGCGGTGAGCGCCCCGCGGCGCGGGAGATCGCGCCGCGTCTCGAGGCGCTCGATCGCCTGCGGCTCGGCATCGATGGCGATGACGCGCCAGCCGTGTCGCAGCAATTCGATGGTATCGCGTCCGTCGCCGCAGCCGAGATCGACGGCGCTCCGCCCGCCATCGCCGTCGCCAAATGCCGCGAGTGCCGCCAGCAGGGTCTTGCGTGGGGGCCGACCGCTGGTTTTCTCGTAATACTCGTTCCAATCGTCGCTATGGGCGCCGCGCGTCATGCGCTGATCCTAGCCGATTGCTGCAATTGAATCGCCGGGTTCTGTTGCTAGAGTGGCGGCATGTTCCGCGCGCTGGGCGCTCTCGTTTTCATGGGCGGTTTCCTTGCGTTCTCGGCGGCCGCCGAGGATCGCCGCGTCTTCGTCGACGGTGCGGACCGCCACGTCACCGTGCCGGCGCGGATCGAACGGGTCTTCGCCGCGGGATCGCCCGCCGCCATCACCATCTTCACGCTCGCACCCGAGAAGCTCCTCGGCTGGACGGGGCCGCTGCGCGACGAAGAGAAAGCCTTCCTGCCACCGCGCGCGGCGGCGCTGCCGGTCCTGGGGCGGCTCACCGGCCGCGCCAATACCGCCAATGTCGAGACCGTGCTCGCGGCGCATCCCGATATCGTCATCGACCTCGGCGATGTCGATCCGACGCATGTCTCCTTGGCCGAGCGCACGCAGTGGCAGACCGGTGTCCCCTATCTCATCTTCGACGGCAAGTTCGATAAGACGCCCGAGCTCTATGAGCGGCTGGGGGCGCTTCTCGGTGCGGAAGAAAAGGCCCGCGAGCTCGCCGACGAATCCCGCCGCACGCTTGCCGAGTTGCGCCGCGCCCTCGACCGCCTCCCTGCTGCGCCGCATCCCCGCGTCTACTACGCCCGCGGCCTCGATGGCCTCGAGACCGCGCTCGACGGCTCGATCAACACTGAGATGCTGGGATATGTGGGCGCGCTCAACGTCGCCCGCGCTCCCGATCGCCACAACACCGCCAGCGTCTCGCTCGAGCAGGTGCTGGCGTGGAATCCGGATGTGATCGTCACCATGGACGAGCGCTTTTACCGCGCCGTCTGGAGCAATCCCTTGTGGCAAAGCGTGGCCGCCGTTCGCGATAAGCGGGTTTACCTCGCGCCGAGACTCCCCTTCGGCTGGTTCGATTCGCCGCCCGCGGTCAACCGCCTCATCGGCGTGCGCTGGCTTGCCGCGGCGCTCTATCCCGGTGTCTTCGGCGGCGATTTGCGCGAGGCAACGAGCGATTTCTATCGCCGCTACTATCACCTCTCGCTCAACGAGGCGCAGCTCGACACGCTGCTGAAGCTCGGCCGATGAGCCGCGCCTCATGGTGGCTGGGCCTGCCGTCGCTGGCGCTTTTCCTGCTCTTCCTCGCCGCTTTCGCCGTCGGCCAGTTTCCGGTGGCGCCGCATGATCTGGGCGCGGTCCTCTGGGCGAAGCTCACGGGCACGGCGAGCGGGGTGCCGCCGACGGTGGAGACCGTCATCTGGCAGATCCGCCTGCCGCGCATCGCCGCCGCGGTACTGATCGGCGCGGCGCTCGCCGCAGCCGGCGCCACATATCAGGGCCTCTTCCGCAATCCGCTGGTGTCGCCGGATATTCTCGGCGTCGCCGCCGGCGCCGGGCTGGGCGCGGCCTTGGCGATCTTCATGGGCCTCTCGGTCGCGATCATTCAGGTTCTCGCCTTCGCCGGCGGCCTCGGCGCCGTCCTCGTCGTCTATCTCATCGGCACGGCAATGCGCGGGCGTGATCCGATCCTGGTGCTGGTCCTGGCCGGGGTCGCCATGGGGACGCTCCTCGGCTCGGCCATCTCCTTGGTGAAGGTGTTCGCGGATCCCTATAACCAGCTTCCGGCGATCACCTTCTGGCTCTTGGGAAGCCTCACCAGCATCGCCATGCCCGATTTGCGCGCGGTGCTGCCGGCCATCCTCATCGGCCTCGTGCCGCTCTATCTGCTGCGTTGGCGCATGAACCTCATGTCGCTCGGCGACGAAGAGGCGCGCGCCTTGGGCACGGAGACGCGCGTGCTGCGCGCCGTCTTCATCGCCGCCGCCACGCTCATCACCTCCGCGGCCGTCTCGGTGAGCGGCATCATCGGCTGGATCGGCCTCATCATTCCGCATGTGGCGCGGCTTCTCGCCGGGCCGGAGTTTTCACGCCTCCTGCCGGCGGCGATGTTGCTCGGTGCCGGATACCTGCTGGCGGTCGACACGCTCGCCCGCACCATGGCGGCGATCGAGGTGCCGATCGGCATTTTGACAGCCTTCATCGGCGCACCCTTCTTCCTCTGGCTTCTGGCGGCGTCGCGGCGCGGCTGGCAATGACGCTGGCGGCGGAGAATCTCGGCTTCGGCTATCGCGGCCGTCGCGTCGGCAGCGGCGTCAGCCTCGATCTGCGCGCCGGCGAGGTGCTGTGCCTGCTCGGACCCAATGGCGGCGGCAAGACCACCTTGCTCAAGACGATGCTGGGCCTCGTGCCGGCGCTCGAGGGCACGATCCGCCTCGACGACGAGGACCTGACGTCCTGGTCGCGGAAGCGCCTCGCCCGCGTCGTGGGCTATGTGCCGCAGGCGCATGCGGCGTTTTTCCCGTTCACGGTGATCGATGTCGTCATGATGGGGCGGAGCGCGCATATCGGGCTTTTCTCGGCGCCTTCGCGCAGCGACCGCGAGATCGCGCGCCGCGCGCTCGGGACGCTCGGCATCGGCCATCTCGAGGAGCGCATCTACACCGAGATCAGTGGCGGCGAGCGGCAACTCGCGCTGATCGCCCGCGCACTGGCACAAGAGCCGCGTATCCTCGTCATGGACGAGCCCACCGCGAGCCTCGATTTCGGCAACCAGCTCCGGGTCTTGGGCCACATCGCCGCGCTCGCCCGCTCGGGCATGGCGGTGCTGTTCTCGACGCACGATCCCGATCATGTCTTCTTGTGCGGCGACCGCGTGGCGCTCCTCCATGACGGCGGCATGGAGGAGATCGGCCCGCCCGAGCAGGTGATCACCGCGCAATCGCTGAAGCGGCTTTACGGCGTCGAGGTGCAGGTGGTCGAGCTTCCCGACCACGAGACGCATACCTGCGTCCCGAGCGTCCATGGCTTGCGGCGCCGCTGAAGAAACTTAGGTGATACTATTTCGTCGTCCTGCGAAAGCAGGGACCCAGGGCAAGCGACGGGATTTGCACTCCTGGATTCCTGCTTTCGCAGGAATGACGGTCGGGTGAAATTTAGGTGTAAGACGTGACCGAGGAAATCGCCCCGGACCAGCTCGAGCTCGCCCGCTTCATCCGGCCCGGCGACGCGGTCGTGGTCGGCCAAGCCTGCGCCGAGCCGCTGACGCTGACGGAGGCGCTGGCGGCGCAGCGCGCGGCGATCGGCGGCTGCCGCGTTTTTCTCGGCCCGGCTTTTGCCGGGACCTTCCGCCCGGAGCATGCCGATCACTTGGCGTTCAGCGCATACGCCGCAAGCGGCAGCAATCAGGCACTGGCGAGGGCCGGGAAGCTCGACATCCTCCCCTGCCACTACTCGGCGCTGCCGCGGCTTTTTGCGACGGGAAAGCGGCCCGCCGACGTGGTGCTGATGCAGGTCGGGCAGGCCGGCGGCGGCGGCTTCAGCCTCGGTCTCGCCAACGACCATCTCATCGACGCGGCGCGACGGGCGCGCGTGATCATCGCCGAGCTCAACGAAAAAGTTCCGGACACGCCCGGAAGCGAGCTCCCCGCCGATATCCGCATCGACGAGCTGGTGCGAACCTCGCGACCGCCGGCGACGCTGCAGCCGACGCCGCTCGGCGCGGTCGAGCGGCGCATCGGCGAGCATGTGGCGGCGCTGGTGCCGGACGGCGCCACCATCGAGCTCGGCATCGGCGCCCTTCCCGACGCCGTGCTCGCGGCGCTGGCACAACATCGCGATCTCGGCATTCATTCCGGGATGATCGGCGAAGGCGTGCTCGATCTCGTCGAGCGCGGCGTCATCACCAATGCGCGAAAGCCGATCGACGTCGGCGTCACCATCGCCGGACTTTTGTTTGGGACACGCCGCCTCTTCGATTTCGCCCATCGCAACAAGGCGATTCGCCTGATGCCCCCCCATTACACGCACGGCTACGACGTGCTCCGGCAGCTGCCGGACTTCATCGCCATCAACTCGGCGCTCGAAGTCGATCTCGGTGGCCAAGTGAATGGCGAAATGGCGAGTGGAGTCCATGTCGGCGCAATCGGCGGCCAGGTGGACTTCATGCGCGGCGCGCTCGCGGCGCCGCGCGGGCGCTCGATCATCGCCTTGCCGGCAACGGCGAAAGGCGGCGCGGTGAGCCGCATCGTCGCGCGCCTCGGCGATGCCGTCGTCACCTCGCTGCGCAGCGACATGGACGTGGTGGTGACCGAATATGGGGTCGCCGAGCTCGACGGCTGCTCGCTCGCCGAGCGTGCGCGCCGGCTCATCGCCATTGCCGCCCCGCGATTCCGCGAGGCGCTCTCGCTTGCGGCGCACCCGCTCCTGGCGCGACGCTGAGAGGCGCTCTGAAGGAAACGATGTCATGGCACGCGCACGGCTTCGCGATCTCGGCATCACCGTCGGCACCTTGCCGACCGGCGAATTCAACGCAATCACCGACGTTGCCGGGGTCAAGGTCGGCTATTCCACCCTGATCCGCGACACGCCCACTGTCGCCCGCACCGGCGTCACCGCGATCTGGCCACGCGGGCCTGAGATCTGGAGCGACTATGTCTTCGCCGGCACCTTCTCCTTCAACGGCAATGGCGAGATGACGGGCTTGCCGTGGATCGCCGAGCAGGGCACGCTCGGCGCGCCGATCGGCATCACCAACACCTACCAAGTCGGGCTCGTGCGGGACGCCATCTGCGCGCTCGCGGTGCGCGACGGGGCCTCGCAATTGTTCCACCTTCCGGTTGTCGCCGAGACTTACGACGGCTGGCTCAGCGACATCCAACGCTTTCCCTTGACTGAGGCGCAGGCGTTGGCCGCCTTCGACGCAGCGACGAGCGGCACCATCGCCGAAGGCAATGTCGGCGGCGGGACAGGCATGATCTGCCACGAGTTCAAAGGCGGCACCGGCACCGCGTCACGCATCGTCAGCGTCGATGGCGCGCGCTACACGGTGGGCGCCTTGGTGCAGGCGAATTACGGCGCCCGCGACTTGCTGCGCGTCGACGGCGTGCCGGTCGGCCGCATGATCGGATCCGACATCGTACCAGCTTTCCGCTCCGGCGGATCCGGCGCCGCAGCAGCAGCCACCGAGTCCGGAAGTTCGATCATCGTCGTGCTCGCGACCGACGCGCCGCTCATACCGATTCAGTGCCAGCGTCTCGCCCGCCGCGCGACGACAGGCCTTGCTTGGGTCGGAGGTCTCGGCGCCAACAGCAGCGGCGACATCTTCATCGCCTTTTCGACCGCCAATCACATCGGCGAGCGCGACAAGATCACGGACGTGCGGATGCTCGCGCCCGATGCGATGACCCCGCTCTTCCGCGCCGCCGCCGAGGCGACGGAAGAGGCGATCTTGAACGCCCTTTGCATGGCGGAGACGATGACCGGCAAGGACGGGCGAACCATCCACGCCCTCCCCCTCGATCGCCTCCAGGAGATCATGCGCGGCGCTCGCGACGCCTTGCGGCTGTGACTTGACGCGACCCGGTCACAGCGTCGCGACGAACGCCTCCATGCGTTTCCGCTGCTCGGGATCGGGAAGTTTGCCGCGCATGGCGGAGAGATTCTCGGCCATATGGCGGGGATCGGTCGTGCCGGGGATGACCGCGGTCACCCGCTCGTCGGCGATGAGGTATTTGAGGAAGAATGCTGCCCAGTTGTCGGCAAAATCCGCCGCCCAATCGGGGACCGGCTTGCCGCGCACGGCGCGGAAGAGGCGGCCGCGGCCCACGGGCTGGGCGGTCAGCACGCCCGCCTTCACCTCGCCCGCGAGCGGCAGAATGCGCTCCTGCGCCAGGCGGTCGTCGAGCGAATAGTCGATCTGCACGAAATCCGGGCGCTCGCGCTTCATGACCGCTTCGACCGCGCCGAAGTCGCCGTGGAAGGTGGAGGTGATGCCGATGTAACGGCAAATGCCCTGCTCCTTCCATTTCTTGAACTGCGCCAACGACTGCTGCGGGTCGCGTACATTGTGGAGCTGCAGGAGATCGAGCTTCGTCGTCTTCAGTCGCGCGAGCGAACGCTTGAGCTCGTCGGCGTCAGGCGATTCGAGCTTGGTGGCGATGAAGGCTTTGTCGCCCGTCCCCGCGAGCGCGGCACCCAGCACCGTCTCCGCATCGCCATAGGTCGAGGCGGTATCGATGAGGCGCCCGCCGCCCTCCAGCAACGTGCGCACCACTTCGGCCGCCGCACGCCGCGTCTTCTCGCTGTCGTTGTCGAAAACATAGGCGGTGCCGAGCCCGACCGCGGGGAGCTTCTCGCCCGAGCCGGGAATGGCGCGGGTGATGAGTGCGCCTTGCGATTGCGCCTGTGCGGGTCCGGCAAGCAGCGCGCCCGCCGCAAGCGCAACGAAGTCGCGGCGGCTGATAGGGGTCATGACACCTCCCGACTGGCTGCGACGAGTTTACAAACACCGGGGCTTCGGGTTCACGCCCTGGATATCGGCCGGAGAGGCTGATAATCTCACACTCCTCCGATGGTGTTTTGAGGCAAGGAAGCGGCGGTGACAATCGAGCGCTGCGAGGTGCTGGTCGTCGGCGGCGGGCCCGCGGGATCGACCATGGCCGCGCTCTTGGCCGAGCGCGGCCGGCACGTCGTCCTCATCGAGAAGGACCGGCATCCGCGCTTTCACATCGGCGAATCGTTGCTGCCGCTCAATCTTCCTCTCTTCGACCGTCTTGGCGTGCGCGATGCGATCGAGGGGATGGCGATGCCGAAATACGGCGTCGAGTTTGTCTCACCCTATCACGGCAAGACCGTGAGCTACGATTTCGCCAATGCCTGGGACAAGAATTTTCCTTATTCCTACCAGGTCCGTCGCTCCGAGTTCGATCATCTGCTGCTGAAGAATGCCACCGCGAAAGGCGCCTCCATTCTCGAAGGCGTACGGGTGACGGAGGTGGTTTTTCCTGCGGACGGCGGCGCGGAGATCACCGCGCGCGACGACAATGGCGAGGTGCGCCGCTGGCGCGCCGATTTCCTCGTCGACGCGACCGGACGGGACACGCTGCTCGCGAACCAGCTCGACCTCAAGGAGCGCAACCGGCGGCATGAAAGCGCGGCGATCTTCGGGCACTTCCGCGGCGCCCGCCGATTGCCGGGAAAGGCCGAAGGCAATATCAGCATCTGCTGGTTCGATTACGGCTGGTTCTGGTTCATTCCGCTCGCCGACGGCACCACCAGCATCGGCGCCGTCTGCCCGCCGGGTTATTTCAAGAAGCGCAAAGGCGATCTCACCGAGTTCTTCATGACGACGATCGCGCTCTGCCCGGAGATCGCAGATCGCCTCAAAGAGGCCGAGCTCGTGGCACCCGCCATCGCCACCGGCAACTACTCCTACAAGTCGCGCCGCATGAGCGGGCGCAGCTTCATCATGGTGGGCGACGCCTTTGCCTTCATCGACCCTGTCTTCTCGACCGGCGTCTATCTGGCGATGACCATGGCGTTCCTCGGCGCCGATGCCGTCGACGATTGCCTCAAGGCGCCGGCGCAGGCCGCGCGGCGCCTCAAGCGCTATGAAAAAGAGGCGCGGCGCGGGCTTGCGGCCTTCACCTGGTACATCTACCGCATCCGCATGCCCGCCTTCCGCAATCTCTTCATGGCGCCCCGCAACTACTTCCGCATCGAGGAAGCGGTGCTGTCGCTGCTCGCCGGCGACGTCTTCGGACACTCGCCGATCGGCGCGCGGCTGCTCGCCTTCAAGCTCATCTACTATGTGAACAGCTTGCTGGTCTCGCTGAGCGGAATGATTGAGAGCAGGCGGCGCCGGACGGTTCGCGCCGCCGGCTGAGGCTTTGCCGATGACCGTCGATCTCGAGGCTGGCGCGCGTCTCGCTCTTCCGGCGCGCAAGGATGAAAAGCGAGTACCGCGCGCGTCCACGACCCACCTCGTGCTGATGCCGAGCTTCAACACCGGCGGCATGCTGCTCGCGACGGTCGCCGCGGCGCGGCGGTTCTGGTCCCCGGTTTGGGTGGTGATCGACGGCAGCAGCGACGGCAGCGAGGCGGCGTTGCTCCGCCGCGCCGCGCACGATCCCGGCTTGCGCATCCTCCACCGGCCACGCAATGGCGGAAAAGGTGCGGCGATCCTTGACGGGTTGCGCGCCGCCGAGCGGAGCGGCTTCAGCCATGTGCTCACCATGGATGCCGACGGGCAGCATCCCGCAGAATGCATCCCGCAATTCATGGCGGCCTCTGAAGCGCGGCTCGATGCGATGATCCTCGGCACGCCCGTTTTCGCGGCGGATGCGCCGGCGCTCCGCGTGCACGGCCGGCGCATCTCGAATGCCTGGGCCAATCTCGAGACGCTCTGGGCGGGAATTGGCGACTCGCTCTTCGGCTTCCGCGTCTATCCCATTGCCGATCTCCGCCGCATCATGGAGGAAACGCGCTGGATGCGGCGCTTCGATTTCGATGCCGAGGCGGCGGTGAAGCTCTCCTGGGCGGGCGTGCCGGCGATCAATCTCGCTGCGCCCGTGCGATATGTCGACCGCGCCGCCGGCGGCGTCTCGCATTTCCGCTATGTCCGCGACAACGCGTTGCTGACCTGGATGCATGCGCGGCTGATGTTGGGATTCTCGCGGCGCCTGCCGGCTCTTCTCGCGCGCCGTTTCAGATCATCCCGCCATTGATCGAGATGATCTGTCCCGAGATATAGGCGGCGGCGTCCGAGGCGAGGAAATTGACGAGCTCCGCCACTTCCTCCGGACGGCCGGCGCGTTTCATCGGCACGAGGCGCTCGATCGCCTCCTTGCCGAAGGCGCTCTCGCTCATCGGTGAGGCGATGATCCCCGGCGCCACCGCGTTGACGGTGATGCCGCGGCTCGCCAGCTCGAGGGCGAGGGAGCGCGTCGCGCCGTGGAGGCCCGCCTTGGCCGCGGCGTAGTTGGTTTGGCCGCGATTGCCGGCGATCGCTGCCACCGACGAGATGTTGACGATCCGTCCCCAGCGCGTGCCGATCATCGGCAGCAGCAGCGGCTGCGTCACGTTGAAGAAGCCGTTGAGCGAGACGTCGATGACCCGCGACCACTGCTCTTCGCTCATCCCCGGCATGACGGCATCGTCGTGGACGCCGGCATTGTTGACGAGGATTTGCGGCACGCCGCCTGCGAGCATCGCCTCGAGTGCCCGGCGCGCCGCCGCCCCATCGGTGACGTCGAAGACGATCGCTTCCGCCGAGCCGCCCGCCTTGCGAATCTCGGCGGCGACCTCTTCGGCTTGCGCGCCGGCGCGGTGAGCGTGGATATGGACATGATGGCCCGCCGCCGCCAACCGGCGGCAAATGGCGGCGCCGATGACGCCGCTTCCGCCGGTGACGAGCGCGCGCTTCATGGCGGCGGCGCCGTCAGGATCACCGCCGCGCGGCCCTCTAGCAAAACCACGCCACCGCCCTCGACGGCAAAACGGTAGAGCGCTTCGCGCTCGTCGCCCGCCAGCCGCTCGGCGGAAACGACGAGGTCGCCGCCGACGCGGTCGAGGCGCGGCGCACGGCAGACGACATCTCTGAGGCTCACGAGATATCCGGCCGGCGCCCGCTCACCACCGACGGCAGCGAGGCGACCGTGCAGCGCCATCGCTTGCGCCGCGAGTTCGATCCCCGAGAGCCCGCCGAGCATGCCCCTCCGGCGGAGCGGATTGTCGGTGGCGCGGTGACGCGCCGAGACGCAGCGGACATTGTCGCTGTCCCAATCGACAACGCGATCGAGGAGGCACATGGCGCCCGAATGCGGAATGAGCGCGGCAATGTCCTCGCGATCGAGCTGCATCAGGCGTCCGCGGCGACATCTTGGCGGCGCGGCAGGCGCGGCGAAGTCATGGCGACCGGCGCGACGGCGACCTCGAGCATGAGGTCCGATATGTATTCGAGCGTCACCGTTTCCGCGGCACCCCGCGCCAGCGCCGCGAGGAGCGGCAAGGCGCGGGCGGATGGCGCCGTGCGGCGCAAGCTCTCGAGCGCGAGCAGCGCCATGCTCGAGAGCTCACCGGCGCGTGGCCGCAGAGCGATATCGAGACGCGCCATCGCTTGCGGCGTCTGCCGCGGCACGAGCACGAGGGCAGCGCCGAAAAGCGACGCCAGGGGACGCACGCTATGGAGCGGCTCGGGATAGCTCACGTCATAGGCGATGAGCGCCACCGCGCTATCCTCGACGGCGGCTTGGACTGCGGCTTCGAGGAGCCCCGCGGCAAAGCTTGCATCATAGCAGCCGATGCTGGTCGACGGCGCGTGCGAGCGCGTGGCGATGCTCCAATATCCTGCGGGCGCGTTGTGAACCGAATTGTGGAAGCGCGTTGGCGAGACATCGCGCGCATCGGAGGCGAGCGCCGCCAGGATCTGGTGAATGGTCTCGCCGTCGCCGCCCGAGGAGGAAAAAACGGTGGCGGTGTCGGCCAGCGCGCGTCCTGTCGCGGCAAAGACCTCGATGCCGAGCGCCAAGGCGAGCTTCACCGTCTGCACCGTGCGCCGACGTTCCGCCGGCGGCAGTGGAATTGCCGGCAGGTCGGGCGGCGCGGCGGCATAGGCGTCGATGCCGGCAAGCACGCTCCGGCTCGCTGCCCACCCGTTGAGGCCGGGCGCGCGAATTGCCGCTCCTTCGACGAACACGGTCGTCATGCCGCTCGTCCCAGCACCAGGCTGCAATTCGCGCCGCCGAAGCCGAAGGAGTTGCTGATCACGCGGTCGACGCGCGTGGACATCGTCTCCAGCAGGTAGCGGCTCGTGAAATCGGGATCGACGCGGCGGGTGTGAACGCTCCCATAAAGCACGCCGTGGCGGATGCTCAACGCCGAGAACAAAGCCTCGATGATCCCCGAGGCGCCGAGCGTGTGGCCGGTATAGCCTTTGGTCGAGCTGCAGGGGGTGGCGCGGCCGAAAAGCTCTGTCACCGCGCGATCCTCTGCGGCATCGCCCACCAGCGTGGCCGTGCCATGGAGATTGACGTAGTCGATGGCGCGGGGCGCCAAACCCGCGGCGGCGAGCGCGCGCTCCATGGCGAGCCGTGCGCCGATCCCCTCGGGATGCGGCGATGACATGTGGTAAGCGTCGCTGCTCTCGCCGACGCCAAGCAGCAGCACCTGATCCTCCTCGCCCCGCGGAGCCGGCGGTTCGAGGAGTGCGAAGCCCGCGCCCTCCCCGATCGAGATGCCGCGACGCTCCGCATCGAAGGGACGGCAGGGTTCCTCCGACATCACCTCGAGCGAGTGAAAGCCGTAAAGCGTCGTGCCGCACAACGTGTCGGCGCCGCCGACGACGGCGGCATCGCACACGCCCGCTGCGATCATGCGCGCAGCGTTGCCGAAGACCTTGGCCGTGGTGGCGCAAGCCGAAGAGACTGCATGCGCGGGGCCGGCAAGCCCGAGGCGGCTGCGGACGAAATCGGCAAGCGAATAGATGTTCTGCGTGCGCGCATAGTCGAAATCAGCAGGAAGCGTGCCCCTCTCGCCGTCGCGCCGGCGATAGGCCATCTCCGTCTGCAGGATGCCGGCGGTGCTGGTTCCGACGAAAACGCCGATGCGATCCGCGCCATAACGCTCGCGCGCCGCGGCGACCGCCTCGCCAAATCCATCGGCCTCGAGCGCCATCGCGGCAAGCCGATTGTTGCGGCAATCGAACCGGGCGTCCTCGCCGGTGAGAGGGCGATCCTCGACCTCGGCAACGGCGCCGACATACGTCGCAAGTGGCGCCGGCGCGAAGCGGTTGGGCGCTAGACCGCTGCGGCCCTCGCGCAGCGCCGTCACGGTCGCGGTCGAACCGATCCCGAGACTGGTGACGAGAGAGGAGCGGCTGAGCACCAGAGGTCGCATGTCACCAAGCATTCCACGTCACAGATGCGATCGCCAGCCCGCGCGAAGACGCATCCTATCAGCCGCCTTCCCCATGCGGAACCCCCGGCGAGGAGGGCGTGCGGATCGTGGCCGATGGGGCGAGGCCAGCCGCTTCCTCGGCCTGCGCGGCCGGGCGCAGGTGCGCCAGCACGGCAAGCTCGGCGTCGAGCGCCGCAGAGGCGCGGCCGATGTGCCGGTAATAGCGGTCATAGACCTCGGCGAAGTCCGCGCGCTCGGCCGGCGGGCGATCCGCCAAAGTCTCGTCCCGCGGCCGGCGACGCGCTTCGATCCGGCGATAGAGATCGGCAAAATGCCGCAAATTTGCCTCAAGATCGGTGTAGCGTTGCTCGGCAAAGATGCGCGCAAAGCGCGGTTGATAGGTGCCGAAGATCGGATCGTCGTAGAAGATGAGGCTGAGCGCCGTGTCGTAGAGGTCGTTCTGCGGCGCGGCGGGCTCGGCCTCGGCAAGCGCGCCGGGCGCCGTCGGCAATGTGCCGTAGCCCATGAGCGATGCGCGCGCCGCGCGATCGCTATAGATCGCCTCGATGTCGTCGATCGGCATGTCGTTGGCGCGCCACGTCAGATTGACGAACTCGTTCTTCGGCACCGGGAAGCTGAAGGCCGCGAGCAGGAGAAAGCGGTCCATCGGCCACTCCGACCAGACGCGGGCGGCGGCAAGCGCGTTGTGCGCGACATGCGAGCAGTTATTGTTGAGCACATTCCAGTCGAACATCTTCTCGCCCGAGCGATAGGGCATATTGAGCTCGTTCAAATAGGCGATGAGCGCCGCCATCCGCTCGCGGTCGAGCGGCACCCGCGTACAGTAGCGGTCGCGACCGAAGCCGATGCCATAGTCGGTCGCGACCGAGACCTCGTACTGGTACTCACGCCGCGACATCTGCGGCGGCATGTCGGCAAAGACGCCGTCGTGGAATTCGACGCCGTCGTATATCCCTTTCGCTTTGGCCGTCGCTTGGGTTTGCGCGTAGACCGCGCGCGTCAGCCGCTCGCCGGGGCGAAGCGTGCCGTGGAAGAGGAAGTCGCGGCCGGGGGTGGCGACCCAGACGGCATTCTTGAAATGCGCATTGACGCTGAGCCCGACGCCGCGTTCTTCGCCGGGTGCGTCGTCCTCGCAAAGACCAATGACCGGATATCCCGCCCGCCGGTCGCGGCAGGCGCCGTTCAGGTACAAGATGGCATGGCCGCCGACGCCGCTCGCGAGCGCGGCGCCGAAGCCGGGCTTTTTCTTGAGCTCGGAGACGGCGCAGAGCTCGGCATAGTAGGGAAAAAGGGTGGCATAGGCCGCTTCCGCATCGGCGCTCGGACGGGTGTCAACATGTGCCGTGCTGCAGGCCGTGATCGCGAGCGAGGCGATCACCGCAAGCGCGCAAGATCGAATGTTCTTCACCAATAGCCGCCCCATTGATAAAGCGCGCCAGCATATTCGCGACCCAGCGCAAGGTCCAGCCTGCTAGAAATCATCGGGACACCGTCGACCGTGCGCCGCCGGCAGGGTTGAGGATGGCGGAAAAGATCAGGCTGAGGAACGTGCCGACCGCCACCGTCGCACCGATGTCGTGCAGGACGGGAATGCCCGAGAGCGAGAGGATGCCGAAGCCGCAGACGGTGCAGAGATTGGCAAGCCCGAGCGAGGCGATCGAACGCTCGCGATGCTCGGGCTCGCGCGATTGCCGCTCGAAGAAGAGGCTGTAGTTCGAGCCGATGGCGACCGTGAGCGAAAGGCCGAGCACGTCGAAGATCGAGAGCTTGGCCCCGCCCGAGGTAATGAGCGCCGCCGTCACCAAGACGGAGGCGGCAAGCGGCAGCGCCACGGCGAGAACGGGCGAGGGCGAACGGAGGCTAACCGTCAAGAGGAGAAGAACCGCGACGCTGCCGAGGATCGCCAACAGTCCCGCTTCCCGCTCATAGGCGGAGAGCAGCCGATCGGATTCTTGCTTGAGATCGACGAACGAGACATCTGGGCGCGCCAGCGCCGCGACCGCGGCGGCGACCCGCTTCGGGTCGGAGACGCTTTGCAGCGGCAACGCCGCGATCGAGGCGCCGTCTCGCGCGAAAAGCAGCGCGTCGAGCTTGAGCGCGAGCGTCGGCGGCAGCGCGGCTCGGGTGAGGAGCGGCGCCGTCTTCGCGGCCGCGGCATCGCGCAGGAAGGGATCGAAGGTGTCGGCGCGAAACGGCAATCCCGCGAGCGCGTCGCGCAGCCGCGCTGTCAGACCCGCGCCGTCCGGCAAGGCCGCCTGTCGCGCGCGCTGTATCGCCTCGCTCGGCAGATAACGATGCGGCGCGTCGAAACCACGCAGCGCGCCCTCGACAATGAGCGGCTGCAGAAGGTCGGCGACCCCTTCGCTTGTCGTCAGCGCCGCCTGCTCATCCTTTTCGCTGAGCACGACGAGGTAGCGCACATCGGGCGCGCCGATGGCGGCGCGGAGTGCGCGGTCGAGCTGCTGATCAGCCGCCGGAACCGGGCTCAAGCTCGCGATATCCTCCTGCCAGAAGGAGCCGCGATGAAATGCCAGCGCCAGAAGGGCGCCGAGCACGAGCAATGCCAGGCCGCCGCGGAGCCATCGTGAAGCACGCATCAGCATAAGCAGCGGCGCCGCGAAGAGCGGCGCGGCGGGAGCGACGAAATCGGCCGGCAAAAGCCGCACCAGAACCCAGCGCACGACCGCGAGCGCGACGATGAGGCCGGTGATCGAGAAGAGGCCGAGCTGCGCGAACCCGGCAAAGCTCGAGAACAGCATCACCGCGAAGCCGGCGACCGAGGTGAGCATGCCAAGCCGCAGCGTCGCCCAGATGCGCCGGAGCGTCTCGGTAGGCGAGCTGCCCGGCGCCGTCTGGGTGAAGAGATAGACCGAATAGTCGACCGCCTCGCCGATCAGGGTGACGCCGAACCCCAAGGTGATGCCGTGAACAAAACCGAAGCCGAGGGCCACGGCCGCGAAGCCGGCGAGCGCGCCGCTCAACACCGGAATGAGGCCGAGGAGAAGAACGCGAAGCGAACGATAAGCAAAGAGGAGAAGGCCGGCGACAATGGCGGTGGCGAGCAGAGAGAACCGCATCGCATCGCGCTCCATGGTCGCCCGCGTGCGCACGGCGAAAACGGGGGGCCCGCTTTGAAGAAGGCGGGCGGCATCGGCGCCCGGAACGGCACGGCGCGTCGCGACAAAGGCCTCGCCGATCGCCGCCAAGCCGCGCGCTTGCGTGTCGAGATCGAGACCGGCTGCGCGGGTCTCGACCACAAGGATGGCGCGGCTCTCGTCGGGCGAAAGCCAAATGCCATCCCGCGCACGCGGCCGCTCGCCGCCAGCGACCGCATCGAGAAGCGCCAGGCTCTCGCCAGTGGGATCGGCGGGCAAGGTGCGCTTTACCAAGGCACCGAGCGGCGTGCGCAGCAGCCGCAGATCATTGACGAGCGCCGCATGCAAGCCGGCGACGGTGAAGCGCTCGGCATCGACGGCGGGGCTGAGGAGATAGCGATGGTCCCAGAAGAAATCGCGCTCGCCCGCCAATCCCTCGTCGGCGCCGTTGTTGACCGAGAGGAACGCATCGAGCGGGCGAAGCCGCTCGCCGACATCGCGGCTCAGCATCACCAGCGTCTCGGGCGGCGCTCCTTCGATGCCGAGCAGCAACAGGCGGCTTGCGACGCCGCTCCGCACCTGATCGACGAGCACCTGCTGCGCCGCCGACGGCGCGCGCGGCAGAAACGCCGCCATATCCGTACTGAGGCCGGTCCGCGCCACGACGATCGCGCAAAGGGCGAGGCCGAGGAGCCAAACGGCGAGCGTCGGTCGCCGATCAGCGTTCATGCACGTCTTCGGCGACGCTCATCTCCGAGCGGTCGCCATCGGCCTCGTCGGTCTCGACCGCGGTGATCTTCTCGCCGCTGCCGCTGATGCGGATGAGGCGAACGAGCTGAGCCAGTTTCTCCGCGCGGGGCATGAGCAGGAGTTGCCACGATGACGGTCCGCCCGCGAGCTCGACACGATAGAAACGGTCGAGCGCGGGAAGATCGCCCGCGAGCGTGGCGCGGATGCTTTCGACGAAGGCGGCGATCTCGGGCGCGTTCGCGAGCGAGAGGGTGCGCGGCCGATCGCTGGTGCCGCCCTCGATCGTGAGCTTGTCGCCGCTGATGGCGATGCGCTCGCGTTCGGGAAGGACGGTGATCTTCTCCACCTGATCGGGCGCGACGTAGAGGAGCGTTCCCGAGGAGACGAGCGGCGCATCGAGCACATGCAGCGTCTTCCGCTCGACGAATTGCGCCGAGGCAGACTTCACGCGGGCGAGCGTCGCCATGAGCTGCGGCAGGCCCCAACCCGCTTGCGTCTGCGCCCCCGCCGGTGCGGCGATGGCAAGCACCATGAGAACCGCCAAGACAAGACGCCGCGCGCGCATGTCAGGCCCAGAAATCATAGAAATTGAACCAGTTGAAGGGCGCCACGCGGCAATAGTGCTCGAGGCGCTCGACATAGCGGCGCATCGCCTCGTCGACTTGCGCGGCGCGCCCACCCGGCGGCGGAGGCTCGGCATCGATGAGGGTCTCGAACACGACGTCGTAGCGCCGGCCGCCGCGGTACGCCGCCATCATCAGCACGACTGGACACCGCATCAGCGCCGCCATGCGGAAGGCTCCTTGCGGAAAGGCTGCGAGGCTGCCGAGGAAAGGGGATCGCTGCGTCGCCTCGCCGGCGATGCTGCGGTCAGCGAGAATGCCGACGAAATCGCCGCGTTCGAGCCGCTCGCCGACCGTGATCATCGAATCCGATGCCCCCAAGGAAATCACGTCGCGGGCAAGCTCGGGATCGATCGCCGTCAGCACCGCTTTGATCTTGCGCGCGTTTTCCTCGTACATCACAAGGCTGATCCTGAGATCGACTTGACGTCGTCCCAAGGCGCGCGCCGCCTCGAAGCTGCCGAAATGCGCGCCGAGCAGGATACAACCGGTCCGCCGTCTCAGAATATCGAGAACGATCGCTTCGCCGGTGATGCGAAGGTCGAAGAGCTCCGTTTGGCCGGTGAGCAGAAACACGCGATCGAGCACGCAAGAGGCAAAGCAGTGAAAGTGGCGCCAAACGTCGGCGATGCCGGGACGCCGAGGGAGCACGCGTTCGAGGTAGTCGCGCGAGGCACGCCGCGCCGCGCCGCTGAAGAGCAGGTAGTAGAGAGAGATGGGAAAGAGCAGGAGCCGCGCCGTCGGCCGACCGAGGTGGAGCGCGAGCCACGCCATGGCGCGGATGAGCGGCAACGCGCCGCGCTCGGTGCGCGCCGTCCATTCCCGCGCCGCCGCGCTGTCGCTCACGATGCGGCCGAACCGAGACGGAGCGTGCCAGCAGCGGCGAGGCGCTCGCCCTCTCCGAGACGGACTTCGAAGCTGATCTGTCCATCGTCGCGCGAGCGCCAGCGGAGCCGGACGACGTCGCCCGGGCGAACCGGCGCGAGGAACTTGACGGCGGGAATCACAAGCGCGCGCGCCGTCGCTTCGTCGCCGGCGATCGCACGGACGATCTCCTCGAGCAGCAGCGCGCCGGGAATGATGGGATGGCCCGGGAAATGACCCGCCGCCGTCGGATCGTCGACCGCAAAGCGTATCTCCGCGCTCTGCCACATGCCGTCACAGCGCGCCGCGCTCGGCCGCGAGCCGAAGCAACGCCTCGCGCGGCAGCTTGCCGAGGTGGTTGCGCGGCAGAGCCTCGACGATGAGCAGCGGCCGCGGCAAAAACGCGGCGTCGATGCGTTCGCGCAACGCGGCGAGAATTGCCTCCGCCGAGCGGCCTGGCGCCACCGCGAAGGCGACGAGTCGCGGAACGCGACGGCGCTCGCCATCGGGCACCAGAAAAGCGCCATCGACGACGCCGTCGATCGCCTTCAGGTGGTGCTCGAGATGCGCGAGCGAGCTGCGCTTTCCGGCGATATTCACCATATCCGCGGCGCGGCCGAGGAGGCGGAAGCGGCCGTCGCCCGAAAGCTCGATCGCATCGTGCAGCAGCGTCTCGCGCGCAACCGCCGCGCCGCTCGCGAAGGTGGTGGCGCCCTCCCGGCGAAGCACGATGCCGTCGAGGCACTGCCAGAGCTCCTCGCGCGCCGTCCGCCGCGTCGCCACTTGCCCCGCTTCCGAGCAGCCATAAATTTCGACGAGCGGGGCGCCAAAGCGTGCCTCCGCCGACGCCGCCAAATCCATCGCGAGCGGCGCCGTCGCGGAAACGATGAGATCGACCGGCGGAAGGGACTCTGACTCGTCGACGAGCGCGCGCAAGTGGATGGGCGTCGTGACGAGCAGACGCGGGCGCGGCAGCGTGGCCAGCGAAGCGGCAACGTCGGCGGGATAGAACGGGCGCTCCGCCTCGAAGGCAAGCCCGTGCTGCAGCGCCAGCAGCACGGTCGATTCAAATCCGTAGCTGTGCTGATGCGGCACGGTGCCGACGATCGCCGCGCCCGGCAGCGCGTCGACGCCGAGACGCACGCCCGCCGCGCGCGCGCTTTCGACCAGTACGCCCCACGGCTTTTCCGTCGGCTTTGGCCGTCCCGTCGATCCCGAGGTAAAGAGCACGACCGCCGGCTGCGCCGCGGGGAATGCCGGGAGTGGCGCCGCCGCGGCGAAAGCGCCCGCCAATGGCGGAAACGCAAAGCTTGGCACGACCGCCGGCGCCGCGCCGTCAGTGAGGCAGTAAACATCGGCGAAATCGCTGGCGATAGCGCGGATTGTCGCCGGTCGATCGTCCGGCGGCAGCAGGCTTACCTGCTCACGGCAGAGCGCCGCGGCAAGGCCAACGGTAAAGCGATAGCGATCGGTGCAGAGATTGACCACGTGCGGACGACGCGGCAGCGCCGCGGCGAGCGCCGCGACGTCACGCAGAAACTCCGGCGCGGGGATGGCGTGCCCACGGCGGAACGCGACCGGCGCATCGAGGCGAGGCTGACGCAGCAGCGGCCAAACCTCGGTCTTTGTCGGCGAGCTCGTGGCCTCGGCGCGCATCAGCCGTTCCTCGCTCCCGCGAGACCCTCCTTGATGTAGGCGATGAACCGCCGCACATCGGCCACCGAGTACCGCGGCGCGTTCTTCAGCAGGAAGGGCCGAACCGTGTGCTCGGCAATGAACATGAGCGCGAGCAGCGGCACATTGAGAAGGTTGACGAAAAACAGCCAGACCGGGCGCGGCGCCAGCAGGAAGAGCGCGAGCGAGGTCACGATCTGACCGGCAAAGAACGCGCACCAGGCCCAAGTGACGCCGCGCGTGTAAGCCGCCCTCTCGGCCGACACGGCCCCGGACATTCGCCGCGACAGCGCGGTGACGAGCGGCTCACGACCGGCTCTGAGGCTCGCGCCGAAGACGGCGAGCAAGCCGGCGTAGATGAAGGCGTGCAGCAGGCCCGAGGCCGCCATCAAGCCGGTACCGACCCAGCCCCAGACCTCACCCGCCGACGTCATCGGCCCGCCGCTGATCGCGATGTGCAGAAGACCGGGACCGACGAGCGCGAGCAAGAGCATCCGGCGCGGCCAGCACCCATCCGCTCATTCAGCGCGTCCGCTGTTGCTCGATATGGGCGGTGAGGCTGCGCAGCGAGCTGAAGATCTGCCGATTGTTCTTGTCGTCGGCGCGGAGCTTGACGCCGAATTCCTTCGAGACTGCGAGCGCGATTTCCAGCATGTCGATGGAATCGAGCCCCAGCCCCTCGCCATAAAGCGGCGCCTGAGGATCGATCTCCGGCGCCGCCACCTCGAGATTGAGCGTCTTGACGATCAGCGACGCCAACACCGCCTCTTGGGTCGTCTGTCCATTTGCACCGGTCATACCAGACTTTCTCGACTCCGATCTTCGTGAAAAGCCGCGGCCGCGCCCGTTTTCGGCGGCCGGTCGTTCATGGGCGGAGTGTTGCAGATCGCCACGCGGATTTCCACCGATTCGGGCGGCACGGCTCGACTACCGGGCTCGGCAAAATCAGCGCGGCGGCAGCTTGGCCCGCAGGTTTGCAACCGCCGCGCAAAGACCCTTGCCGCGATTGTTCAAGGGAGCGAGGTGACGCCAGCGCGGCCCTGCTCAGTGAGGTGCGCGGCAGGCGCCTCCTGCGAGACAATGGCGCCGAAAACAACGCCGATGAGCAATCCCAGCATGCAGGCGACGCCTTCGATCGCGTCGCGGTTGCGCTGCGCCGAACGCCGAAACGCGCCAAATCGCGGTTCGGCAACGCCGTGTGCGCGCGGCCGCGCCGTCGTGCAGCGCTGCATCTTTAGGAAAGCTGGCGGACCCGGCGAGATTCGAACTCACGACCTCTGCCTTCGGAGGGCAGCGCTCTATCCAGCTGAGCTACGGGTCCGAGGCCGCTGACCATAAGCGAAGCGAGCCGCTGCGCGCAAGCCGCGGCCGCGGCGGTGCCCGCCGCGATTACGCGGCGTTAATGCTCGATTTGCTATAAGATGCCGGTTTGGTTTGGTCGCGGACAGGCATCTTCATGCGCTCGACACTGGCGCGCATCTTGACCCTCGTCGCCAGCGTTGCGGTGACGCTGGCGCTTTCATCGGCCGATGGCCGCGCTTCGAGTGACGGGCGCGGCAACCTCTGGAGCCAGATCGAGGAGCCGCTCGCCGGCGCGCCGCGCGTCGTGGGCGGCGTCGCCCATGGCTGCCTCGCGGGCGCGGCCGAGCTACCGCCGGACGGCCCTGGTTACGCCGCCATTCGCTTGAGCCGCCACCGCAATTTCGGCCATCCCATGCTTGTCCACTACATCGAGACGCTCGGTCGCGCGACGGCGGCGGCAGGCCTCCCCGTGTTCTATGTCGGCGACATGGCGCAGCCGCGGGGCGGACCCCTCCCCTTCGGACATGCGAGCCATCAGACCGGGCTTGATGTCGATATCTGGTTCACGCTGCAGACGCGCCCCTCCTTGCCGCCCGAAGCGCGCGAGGACGTCGAGCTGCCGTCGATGCTGCTCGCCAACTATCGCGAGATCGATCCGCGGCGCTTCGGTGCGCGGCAGATCGAGCTGCTGCGCCTTGCCGCGAGCGCGCCCGAGGTGGAGCGCATCTTCGTCAACCCCGTGATCAAGGCCGCGCTCTGCCGCGCTGCCAGAAGCACCGACCGCGATTGGCTCGCCCGCATTCGTCCGTGGTTCGGCCATGACGAGCATTTCCATGTGCGGCTCAAATGTCCCGCCGATTCACCGGAGTGCGAGGCGCAGAAGCCGGTGCCCGAGGGCGACGGCTGCGGCGCCGAACTCGCCTCGTGGCTGCATCATTTGCCGCCGCCCCCCGCGGAGAACGGCCTGCCGCACTATCGCAGCGTGCCTTTTGCTTGCCGGGCGGTGCTGACGGAGCCCTGAGCGGATCAACCGCCGGCGAAAAACGCCTCGCTGGCGCGGTGGTCGGCGGCGGAGGGCAGCGGCGCGCGGTGATCGGCGAGCCAGCTTTCGACATCGTGCCAGACGAGCGGCGCTTCGAGATCGCGCAGCAGCATGTGATAGCCGTCGGCGTAAAGCGCGACGCGCTGCGCCATGCCCTTCTTAAAGGGAAGATTGGCGAGCCAGAGCTCGGTCGGCTGGCGCGGGACGATCTCGTCGCGCGCGCCATAGAGGAAGAGCATGGGCTCGGTGACCTGCGGCGCGGCGGCGAGCGCCATGTCCATGAGATCGACCAGGCCCTTGATGGTGTCGACGCGCGTCTCCTTGATGACGAGCTTGTCGCGCGAGAGCGCCCGCAACATCTCGATGTTGTCGGAGGGCATGATGTTGAGGCCGCCGCCGGTGAGCGTGAGCGACGGGAAGAGCTGGTCACCGGTCCAGAGCGCGACACGCTCGAAGACGTTCATCGTGGTCCGGCCCCACACCGCCGGGGCCACCAGGATGATACCGTCCGCCAAGGGCCGCGGCGCGCCCGCCGCGCCGGTGATGGCGCTGATCACCACCGCGCCCCCCATGCTTTCGCCGAGGAGATAGAGCGGCACGCCTTTGCCGTAGCGCGCGCGGAGCACGCGGCTCGCGGCGGCAAGATCGTCGCTAAGTTGATAGGCGCCAGCCCAGCGGCCGCGCAGCGGCGCCTCGCCGAATCCCCGCTGATCATAGGCATAGGTGGCGATGCCGTGCTTCGCCCATTCCTCGGCGGGTGCGGCAAACGCGTTCGAATAGTCGTTGAAGCCGTGGAGCGCGAGGATCACCGCCTCAGGCTTTCCCTCCGGGAGCCAGGTGCGGAGCGGCAGCGCGGTGCCGTCATCAGCGATCAGCGCCTTCTCGGCGAGCTGAGGCTCGCGCGGCGGCCCGTTGGGCGGCACGGCATTGCCGAGGACCGCCGGCGCCGCCAGATGCCCGGTGCCCTGGCCGGCGCACGCCGCCAGCACCGCGGTTACCATCAAAACGAATAAAATTCTCATCGCGCGCTACCGTCGCTCCGCGTCAGACGCAAGAAAATGTCCTCGAGGTCGGTTTCCTCTGTCGTCACGTCGCGGATGATAAGCCCGGCGGCCTTCACCGCGTCAAACAATTCGGCAAGCGTGGTGCGGCTGGGCCCATAACGGAAGACGAGCCGCCCGGGCGCGGCCAGCGTGAGGCCGAAGCGCGCGAGCGATGCCGGCACCGCCGTGAGCGGCTCGCTGAGGCTCAAGGTCAAGGTCTTGTCGTCCACTTGGCGGACCAGCGCCGCGGTTGTGTCGTAGGCGATGACCTTGCCGTGGTCGATGATGGCGATGCGATCGCAGAGCTCCTCCGCCTCGTCGAGATAGTGCGTGGTGAGAAGGATCGTGGTCCCCGCGGCATTGAGCGCGCGCATCTGGGTCCAGAGCTGCTGGCGGAGCTCGACATCGACGCCCGCGGTCGGCTCGTCCAACACCAGCACCGGCGGAGCATGGGCCATGGCTTTCGCGACCATCAGGCGGCGACGCATGCCGCCCGAAAGCGTCCGCGCATAGGCATCGGCCTTGTCGGCAAGGCCGAGCATGGCGAGGATTTGCTCCGTCCGCCGCTCCGTCCGCGGCACGCCGTAGAGCCCGGCCTGAAGGTCCATGAGCTCGCGCGGGGTGAAGAACGCATCGATATTGAGCTCCTGCGGCACGACGCCGATGGCGCCCCGGGCCTGGCGCGGATCGCGGTCGATATCGATGCCCCAGATGAGCGCGGTGCCGGCCGTCTTCACCACGAGCCCGGCAAGGATGTTGATGAGCGTCGACTTGCCCGCGCCGTTCGGCCCCAACAGGCCGAAGATCGAGCCACGGGGAATGGCGAGGTCGACGCGGTCGAGCGCGAGCTTCTCCGGCATGCGGCCGGCGCCGCCATAAACCTTGGTCAAGCCGCGGAGCTCGACGGCATAGGCGGGTGCGTTCGCCTCGGCCGCGGCAGCGTCGGGATGGGGCGAGGCGCGCAGCTCCGGGCGCTCGGCGTGGACAGGCTCGGACGTCATTGATTGTGCCGGGGCAATGCGTATCATCCAGCCGCCGCGCGGGTCAACCGCGGCCTCACCGCAAGCCGGATGTGACCAGCCGGGACAGAGGCGCATGCAGCCTTTTGAAACGATCGAGGTGGATGAGCCCGTCGTCGCCTGCAACGGCGGCGGCGGCGCGCTCGGCCACCCGCGCGTCTTTCTCAATCTCACCAGCACCGGCCGGATCGAGTGTCCTTATTGCTCGCGCCTTTTCGTGCTGCGCGGCAAGGACGCGGCAGGTGGAGCGAGCGACCTGCCGAAAACGCCCGGTGCGCCGCCCGTCGCGGCACCTTGAGCGCGACGCGTCACGTCTACCTCGTCGACGGCTCGGGATACATCTTCCGCGCCTATCACGCACTGCCGCCGCTGACGCGCCGCGACGGCACGCCGGTCGGCGCCGTGCTGGGCTACTGCAACATCCTCTTCAAGCTGCTGCAGGAGACGAACGCCGACCATCTCGCTGTGGTCTTCGATGCGGCGCGCACCACCTTCCGCAACAAAATCTACGACGCCTACAAGGCGCATCGGCCGGAACCGCCGTCGGATCTCGTGCCGCAATTCAAGCTGGTGCGCGAGGCGACCGACGCCTTCAACGTCTGCCGCATCGAGCGTGAGGATTACGAGGCCGACGACCTCATCGCCACCTATGCCTGTGCCGCAGCGCGCGAGGGCGCCGACGTCACCATCGTCTCCTCCGACAAGGATTTGATGCAGCTCGTCTCCGATCGCATCACCATGCTCGATCCGATCAAGCAGAAGGTGATCGGCGCCGACGAGGTGCGCGAGAA
>DASZAN010000209.1:0-21003 GCA_035945115.1 Allostellaceae bacterium | reverse complement strand
AAGCCGATCCCGCCCAAGTCCGCGGACATGCCGGCAGTGCCGCTCTCGCCCGCTGCCAGCGACGACTATGCCGATCTCGAGGACGAGACGGTGCCGCCGCCCCCCCAGCGCCGTCAGCGGCCGCAGATGGCGTCGGGCGTTGCCGCCGTGATCTATCTCGCTGCCGTGGTCCTGTCGGGCGCCCTGCTGCTCTATATTTTCGATCCCGGCATGCGGCGCGATCAAGTGCCGGTGCTCTCCGCCACCGCCACCATCCCGCCGCCGCCGAGCGAGCCGGTCACGATCGTGCAGCCGGTGGGAACCGCGGCGGTGCCGGAGCCGCCGCTCGAAACGCCCGCCCGCACGGCTGCCGCCAGCGCGCCGCTCGCGCCGGTGCCGGCCGATACGCCCGCTGCGGCCTCGGTTGCTGCGGCAAGCGAGCCGCCACATCTTGCGCCGAGCAAGGAGCCGGGTGGTGACGCCAAGCAGGTGGCGGCAAAAGCGGGTGACGCACCGCTTGCGCCGGCGCTTCCGCCGACGGCGGTCGCGAGCGTGCCACTTGCTGCCGCGGAGCCGCCCAATGAGGCCGATACGCGGAGCGCTGCCTCCGTCGAACCGGCGGCGCCGCCGCCCCGGATACCGTCGCTCGCGGCGGGCGACCCGGCGGTGAGGACGGCGCTCCCAAGCGAGCAGCGTCCCGTCGACGTCGCGCCGCCGAAGCTCGTGCCCGCGCCGCGCGAGAGCGACACCATGGTCACCGCCGCGCCGCCGCCGGTGTCGAGCTTCGAGCGGCCACCCGCCGCCGAGCTCGCCGTGCTCGTGCGCCGCGGCGACGAGTTCTTGACCGCCGGCGACATCGTCTCGGCGCGCAATTTCTTCGATCGTGCTGCGAAATCCGGCGATGCGGGGGGAGCGCTCGGGCTCGGAAAGAGCTATGATCCGCTCTACTTGAGACAAGCCGGCGTCAGAGGCGTCGCAGGCGATCCCGCCAAGGCGGCAAGTTGGTATCGCACTGCCGCGACGGCCGGGAATGCAGAAGCGGCGCTTCGGCTGAAGCGGTTACAAGCGGCCTACCCGCCGCAATAAGGGAAAGCCGCCCATCAGTACCTGGGGATGAGGATCATGCGACCATATTCGTTGAGAGCAAGCTGCGCGCTTCGCGTGTTTCTTGGCGCGAGTGCGCTCGTCGCGGGCGTCGCGACGGCGCAAGCGGAAACGCTGGCGGAACGGACCAATCGCGGCTTGGTGGAGATCATCACCGCCGCCGACGGCGCGTCGATCCAGATGGCGGAGGACATCGCGAGCGTGCTCGACGACGGTGCCACCCGCCGCGTCTTGCCGGTGGTCGGGCACGGCTCGGTGCAGAACGTGCTCGACTTGAAGGCGTTGCGCGGCGTCGATCTCGCGATCGTGCAGAGTGATGTGCTCGAGGCGGCGAAGCAGAAGAAGCTGGTGCCGGGCGCCGAGATCATCAACTACCTCGCGAAGCTCCACAACGAGGAGCTCCACATCCTTGCCCGGCCCGAGATCGCCCGCATCGAGGATCTCGCCGGCAAGAAGGTGGACTTTGGCGGCGGCGCCGCGGTCACCGGTGCCGCCGTGTTCGATCTTCTCCGCATCAAGGTGCAGGCTCTGAACGACGATCACGCGCTCGCGCTCCAGAAGCTCAAGGCGGGTGAGGTTGCGGCGATGGCCTTCGTCGCGGCGAAGCCGACGCCGCTCTTCGAGGTGCTGCGTGGCGGCGACGGCCTGCACTTCCTCGCCATTCCGCTGAAGCCGGAGCTCGCAAGCGCCTATGTGCCGGCGCAACTCACCAACGAGGACTATCCCAGCCTCATTGCCAGCGACAAACCCGTCGATACCATCGCCGTCGGCATGGTGATGATCGTCGCCAATCTCACGCCCACCACCGAGCGCTACCGCAACGTCGTCAACTTCGTCGATGCCTTCTTCACGCAGTTCCCGCGCCTGCAGGACGCGCCGCGGCACCCCAAGTGGACCGAGGTCAACTTGACGGCGGAGCTGCCGGGCTGGAAGCGCTTTCCGCCGGCGGACACCTGGCTCAAGCGCAACGTGGTAGCGCAGGCGCCGACGCTCGACGACAAGGAGCTGCGCGAGATCTTCGCCAAGTTCCTCGACGAGCGGACGCGTCTTTCCGGCGGACCGGCGATGTCGGCGCAGGAGAAGGAACAGCTCTTCGACCAGTTCCGCCGCTGGCAAAACAGTCAGACGCATTAGGCCGGACTCTTTCGATAAGGGATATTCGCATGAATTGGTTCAAAGGCGCGATCCTCGGCGGCGCGGCCTCCGTGGCGGCGCTCGCTCTTGCAGTGCCGGCGCTTGCGGCCGATGGCGATGCGCCGAAGCGCGGCGGCACGTTGGTCTTCGCGGTGGAATCGGAGCCCTCCAACTACGACTGCCACGCCAACGTCTCCTTCGCCTTCTTGCATCCGGTGGCGCCGCACTATTCGATGCTGCTCAAATTCGATGCGGCGAACTATCCCGCGGTCAAAGGAGACGTGGCGGAATCTTGGACCGTGTCGCCGGACAAGCGCACCTACACCTTCAAGCTCAAGCCCAATGTCTTCTTCCACGACGGGACGCCGCTGACCTCTGCGGACGTCAAGGCGAGCTACGAGCGCATCGTCCATCCGGCCGAAGGCGTGACCTCGGCGCGCCAGGCGACATATGCCGCGATCAACGCCATTGACACGCCCGATCCGCGCACCGTGATCTTCCGCTTGAGCTGGCCCGAGGCGGCGATGCTGGCGAATTTCGCCTCGCCCTGGAACTGCATCTATAGCGCCGCGAAGCTCAAAGAGGATCCGCAGTTCCCCAAGACGCACGTGCTCGGCAGCGGCCCCTTCACCTTCGTCGAGCACGTCAAGGGCGATCATTGGAGCGGCAAACGCTTCGATAAATATTTCGATCCTGGGAAGCCCTATCTGGACGGCTACAAGGCCGTCTTCATGAGCGGCGCCAAGGTGATCACTGCGCTCGAGCACGGCGACATCCAGGCGCAGTTCCGAAGCGTCACGCCCGCCGAGCGCGATCAGCTCGCGGGCGCGATGGGCGAGCGCATCCAAGTATCGGAATCGCCCTGGCTCATCAACCTGCTCCTCGTCTTCAACACCAGGCGCCCGCCCTTCGATGATGCGCGGGTGCGGCGCGCGCTCTCGCTCGCGATCGACCGCTGGCAAGCGGCGGAGACGCTGTCGAGCACTACCTACATGAAGTTCGTGGGCGGCATCATGCGGCCAGGCTTCGCCATGGCGACGCCGGAATCGGAGCTGGCGCGGCTGCCCGGCTTCTCGCACGACGCCAACGCCGCGCGTGCCGAGGCGAAGCAATTGCTGGCGCAGGCGGGCATCGCCAAACTCAAGATCGCGCTCGTCAACCGTGACGTGCCCATTCCTTACGGCCCTGGCGCCGACTACGTCACCGCCGCTTGGAAGGAGCTCGGCATCACCGTCGAGGAGAAGCGGCTCAACACCAAGGATTGGACCGCGGCGCTCAAGGACGGCGCCTTCGACGCGGCGTTCGATTTTGCCGGCGACTATTTCGACGATCCGACGCTGCAGCTCGCGAAGTACATCTCGCGCGACCTCTCGCCGGTCAACTACTCGAGCGCCACCGACCGCAAGCTCGACGCACTTTTCGTCGGGCAGGCGGTGACGTCCGATCCGCGCCAGCGCGCCAAGATCGTGCGCGAGTTCGAGCGTCAGGCGCTCACCGAGGCCTATGCGGTGCCGATCTTGTGGTGGAACCGCATCATCGCCAACTCGGCGCAGCTCAGGGGCTGGGCGATCACGCCCAGCCATTATCTCAACCAGGACCTCGCCGATGTCTGGCTCGGCGCCGCACAACATGCGTGTGCCGACAAGGAGAAATGTTAGCGAGCGCCGTCCGCGCGCTTTTCTGAAGCGAGCGATCTCGGCCTCCCGCTTTCGCGGGAATAAAGCCGACCTGCCTCCGATCTAGGGGAATCTTAACCGACCGCCGGCATCATTGGCGGCGCTCGCGATGGACATGTGGAGAAGCCAGCGATGGCGAAGAATGCGCGCGATTCACGCGGCAAATTTGATCAAATTGCGGACAACGGTGCCGGCGCGCAACGCGGCGAACCCCTCGTTGATTTGCTCGAGCTTGAGCTCCCCGGAGATGAGGTGATCGAGTTTGAGCTTGCCCTGCAGATAGAACTCGATGAGACGCGGCATGTCGACGCGGAACCGGTTGGAGCCCATGAGGGAGCCTTGGATTTTACGCTCCCGGAGGAAGTCTGGGCCATGCAGCTCGATCTTGGTGCCGACCGGTATCATGCCGACGATCGTAGCGGTGCCGCCCGGCGCTAGCATGCGAAAGGCCTGCTCGGCGGTCGCTTTCGCACCCAAGCACTCGAAGGAATAGTGCACGCCGCCGCCGCTCAAGGCGGTGATCTGCTTCGCGGGATCGCCGTCGGCGGGACTGATCACATCGGTTGCGCCCAACGTGCGCGCGAGCTCCAGCTTCGACGGTATGGTATCGACGGCAAAGATACGGCCGGCGCCGGCAAGCGCCGCGCCGTTGACGCAGGCGAGACCAACGCCGCCGCAGCCGATGACGGCGACGCTCGTTCCCGGCTCCACCTTGGCGGTGTGGAAGACCGCGCCCACGCCGGTAAGCACGCCGCAGCCGATGAGGGCCGCGCGGTCGAGCGGCATGTCCGGCCGGATCTTCACCAGGGCATGCTCATGCACCAGCAGCTCCTCGGCATAAGAGGAGAGATTGAGGAACTGATGCATGAGCCCGCCCTTCCAGGAGAGGCGCTGGGAGGCGCCGGGCGGCAACTTGATCTCCGCCGTCTGGCAGAGCGAGGGATGGCCGGTGAGGCATTGCTCGCAATAGCCGCAGAAGACCGAGAGGCACGTCACGACGTGATCACCCGGCTTCACATACGTGACGTCCTCTCCCACCGCCTCGACGATGCCGGCGGATTCATGACCGAGCACGCAGGGCAGGGGATGGGGATAGAGCCCGTCGGCAAAATGCAGGTCGCTGTGGCAAATGCCCGCCACCGCCGTCCGGATCAGCACCTCGCGCGGCCCGGGCTTGGTGAGCGAGACGTTTTCGATGGTGAGCGGCTCTTTGACGGCGTGCAGTACCGCGGCTTTCATTGACGACTGGCCTCCGGCGCCAAATACACCTCTCCGCCCCTCAGGGGCGGAGAGGCAGGGTGAGGTGGGGGGTTGTCGAGAATTCCGTTGATCCCGTCAATGCTCGATCGGATGCTCGAGCACTCTGCCGCCATCCAGCGCGCGTCGCCGCCCCACCTCTCCCTAATCTCTCCGCCCCTGAGGGGCGGAGAGGAGTTGAGAAAGCGAGTAGTAACCCGCTACTCCGCCGCGCTCGCCTGCACTTCGGCGACGCGGCGCTTCACGTCGAATTGCTCGGCGACGCGGCTGTCGTTGTCGAGCATTGCTTGCGCGTCCACTTCGGCAAAGCTCATCACGCCCATATCGGCAAACGCCTTCTGCACGCGCGGGCCCCAAAGGCCGATGTCCTTCACCGTCGGCACGATGCGGCTGAAGAGCCGGGTGCGGAATTGCCCCATGCTTTCCGACGTCATCACCGCCTCGACGCATTCCTTCGCCGGCAGACCCAAGCGCTCCCACACTTCCCATTGATTGAAGCGGTCGCGCATGTGGTAGCAGGCTTGCACAGTGAAGTCCTCGCGCTCATCGCGCTCGGCCTGCGTCAATTGCGGGTAATAGTCGCGGAGCGCGAGCCGTCCGAAGGCCACGTGCCGCGCCTCGTCCTGCATGACATAGGCGTTGACCGCGGCGGCCAGCGGATTCTTGGCGTTGTCGCGGATGCGCTGGAAGGCGGCGAGCGCCAAGCCTTCGATCAGGATCTGCATGGTGAGATAGGTCATGTCCCAGCGGCTGTCGCTGAGCCCGGTTTCGAGCAGCGACTTAAGGCCGGGTGTGATGGGATAGGCGAGCTGCATCTTCTCATGAAGGAGGCGCGCATAGGCTTCGACGTGCCGCGCTTCGTCCATCACCTGCGTCGCGGCGTAGAACTTGGCGTCGAGATCCGGCACGGACTGCACGATCTTCGCCGTGGCGATGAGCGCGCCTTGCTCGCCATGCATGAATTGCGAGAGCGACGCCGCCTGCTGGTGATGGCGGACTTCGATCTTTTCCTTCTCGGTCAAACGGCGCCAGATGTCGGTGCCGAAGATCGGAATGACGCGGTCATCGAGCTGCTGCGGATTCTCGGGGTCGAGGTCCTGCGACCAGTCGATACGGAGCGCCGCGTCCCATTGCTGCTTCTTGCCCTTGTCATAGAGCTGCAGCAGCGCCTCGCGCTCGTCCTCATACTCCCAAGTGAAGCGGGTCTCGGTCGCTCCCTCGAACTTCCACTCTGTCAGGTCCACCGGCAGGGCATAGCGGTACATGGTTGACATGCGCGACACTCCGTCCTTCGGAAGATCAAACGTTTCGAGCCGCGAACAGTGCGAGATCGCCCACCTCCCCAACGGTCGTCCCGCCCGCTCGCCGAGCACCCATCCGGCGGCGGCGATGAACCCTACGCGGGAACGCCGGGGAAGGGAAACAGAATCCCGGAACGGGATGTGAAGCACTTCACACTTCACAACCATTAATAGCAAATTGCCAGGAAGCGCCGGGTTCACATCCCCAAATAGAATTTGCGGATGAGCTCATTGTTGTTGAGCGCGTCGGGCGAGTCGCCGGAAAAGGCGATCTTGCCGTGCACGATGACGTAGCCGCGATCGGCGATGCGGATCGCCTGGGTGAAGTTCTGCTCGGCCATGAGGACTGTGAGCTCGTAGCTCTCCTTCAATTCCTTGATCTTGTCGATCGTGCGCCGCACCAGAAGCGGCGCGAGGCCGACCGAGGGTTCGTCGATGAGGAGAAGCCGCGGTGCCGACATGAGGGCGCGCGCCAGCGCCAGCATCTGTTGCTCGCCGCCGCTCATGCTGCCGGCGAGCTGGCGGCGCCGCTCGGCGAGCACCGGGAAAACGGCGAAGCAATCCCTGAGATTGCGCTCTAAATGCGCGCGCGCCAGCGGCCGGAAGGCGCCGAGGAGCAAATTTTCCTCGACGGTGAGCTTGGGAAAGAGCCGCCGCCCTTCCGGCACCAAGGCGATGCCGAGATCGACGATCTCCTCCGTGCTCTTGCGCGTGAGGTCGTGGCGCGCGCCGTCGATCTCGGCGGTGATCGAGCCGGCAAAGGGCCGCGTCAGACCCATCACGCATTTGATGAGCGTGCTCTTGCCGTTGCCGTTGGTGCCGAGCAGCGCCACTGTCTCGCCGGCGCGAACCTCGAGCGAGACCTCGTCCAAGACGCGGACCGCGCCATAGGCGGCGCAAAGACCGGATATGGTGAGGCTACTCGCCAAGATAGGCCCTCACCACATCGGGATTGCGCACGACCTCGGCGGGAAGGCCGTCGGCGATCTTGCGGCCCGCGACTAGTACGACAAGTCGGCTCGAGAAGCTCATCACCGCGCGCATGATGTGCTCGATGAGGATGATGGTGACGCCGCCCTCGTTGAGGCGATGGAGGAGGGCGAGGATGTCGTCCACCTCGTTATGGGAGAGGCCGGCCATCGCTTCGTCGGCGATGAGGAGCTTGGGCTCGGCCGCCATGGCGCGGGCGAGCTCGAGCTTCCGCATCTCGACCTGCGTCAAGTCGCGCGGCCGCCCCATCGCCTTCCCGGCAAGACCTACGAGCTCGAGGAGCTCGTGGCAGCGCCGCTCGAGCGCAGCCGCGTCGAGATGCGCGCCCTTCCGTGCATTGACGGTGTAGAGCAAGGGTATGCGAATGTTCTCGGCGACGCTGAGGCTGCCGAAGGGCTTCGGCAGCTGGAAGCTCCGCGCCATGCCGAGGCGCGTGCGTTGATGCGCCGGAAGCCCGTCGACGCGCGCCCCGGCAAAGCGCACGGAGCCGCTCTGATGGCGGAGCGCGCCGCAAAGGCAATTGACGAGCGTGCTCTTGCCGGAGCCGTTAGGGCCGATGAGGCCGAGCCGCTCGCGCTCCGCCACCCTGAAGCTCACGCTATCGAGCGCGGTGAAACCGCCGAACTGCTTGCTCAAATCCTCGACCTCCAGCAATGCCGTTGCGCTCATCGCCGCCGCCAGCGCAGGCTCTCGACGAGACCGACGATGCCGTTGGGCGCGACGATGACGAAGCTCACGAGCAGCACGCCGACAATGAGCACGTTGAGCCCGGAGGAAGAGGAGAACGCGACCGTGGTATATTCCTGGATCGAGCCCAGGAAGAGCGCGCCGATGAGTGGGCCGAGCCACGAGCTCATGCCGCCGATGAGCGGCATGGCGATGCTGTTGACGGCATAAGCGAGATTGAAGCCCGAGGCCGGATCGAGATATGTGACGTAATAGGGAAGGGGCGCCCCCGCCATGCCCATGAGCGCCCCCGACAAGGTCGTCGCCACCAGCTTCAAGCGCAAGGTCGGCACGCCCGCCGCCTCCGCCGCCTGCTCGTCATCGCGAATGGCGGCGAAGCCGTAGCCGAGGCGCGAGCGTTCGATCGTGCGGGCGATGCCGATGGCGAGCACGCACAACACCACCATGATGAGGTAGAGATACTCGATGTAATGGCCGAGGATCGGGACGCGCATGGGGCGGATGATATAGGCGCCGCGCGAGCCGCCGACATAGTCCCAGTTGGTGATGAGCGTCTGCACGACGACGGCAAGCGCGAGCGTCGCGATTGAGAAGAAGGCGCCGCGGAGCCTGAGCGTGAGATAGCCCATGCCGAGGCCGACCACGCCCGAGACGATGCCGCCGATGAGAATCAAGACCGGCAGCGGCACCGGCAGAATCTTGTAGAGCGCCACCGTGCTGTAGGCACCCAACGCAAAGAACGCCGCGCTGCCGAAATTGACGTAGCCGCAATAGCCGCCGAGGATGTTCCAGGCGGTCGCGAGCACGACGTATTGCAGCACCTTGTAGCCGGCTTGAAAATAATACTGGTTGGGCGCGAGCAGCGAGAGCCCGAAAAAGGCGGCGCCGACCAGGACGGCGACCAGCCAGAAGGTGCGCGTCCGCATCGCTCAGCGTCCCATGATGCCCGAAGGACGGAACGCCAAGGTGAGCAGCAGGATCCCGAATGCGACGGCGGGCGCCCAGGAGGGCCCATAGAAAGTGGCGGTGATGCTCTCGACGATGCCGAGCAGGATCGCCGCCACCAGCATGCCGGGGAAGCTGCCGAGCCCGCCCAGGACGCAAATGGCGAAGATGCGGCCGATATAGTCACGGCCGACCGAGGGCTCCACTGGCTGAATGATGATGAGGAAGGCGCCGGCGAGCGCTGCGGTGGCGATCGAGATGCCGAAAGCGATGCGCTTGATCCGCGCAGGATTGGCCGACATGAGCTGCAGCGCTTGGCGATCCTGCGACACCGCCATGATGGCGCGTCCGATGAAGGTGCGGGAGAGATAGAGCTGCAGCGTCGCCAGCATCGCAATCGACATCCCGAAAGGAATGAGCATGCGCAGCGGCAGATCGATCGGCCCATAATGCAAGGTGGTGCCGATGTAGTCGGCGCTGACGAAGCGGTAATCGACGCCGAAGGCGAGGATGAGCGCCACCTCGATGATGAAGAGCAGGCCGAAGAAGAAAGCGAGACCGCGCAGCGCTTCATCGCCGCGCCGCTCGAAAACGAGGTAGTAGATCTGATAGACCGCGGCACCCAGCGCATAGAACACCGGCAGCAAGACGATGGCGGCAAGGATCGGATCGACGCCGTACGTCTGATTGAGAATGTAGACGATGTAGGAGCCGAGAATGATGAAGGCGGGATGCGCGATATTGACGATGTCGAGCATCCCAAAGGAAATCGAGACGCCCACCGTCACCGCGGCATAAAAGCCGCCGAGCAAAATCCCGGCCACGATCGCGCTCAGCAGCAGATCGACGGAAACGCCCATTCCCGCGCTTGTCCTCCCCTTGGTGCTGGCGCTTTGCCGGCCAGCTTCCCAACGTCGCCGCCGCTGCGATCACTGCAGCATGCTTGGACAGACTTCGGAGAAAACCCGATCCCTCTCGTCGTCCCTGCAAAAGCAGGGACCCAGGGCAAGCGACGGGGCTGGCAACCCTGGATTCCCGCTTTCGCGGGAATGACGGCGAAAGGAACCGAGTCCACTCCTCCAAGACCGACGTCAGTCTGACCGAAGCTTGCGTGCTTGGCCAGTACGACCGGCACTTATTCCTCGCTGATCGCCTCGATTGGCCGGCCGCGCATGTAGCGGCCGTGGCAGAACATGAGGGTGGGCTTGGTGGTGTAGGCGTAGCGCTCGACGCGGCCGATGAAGATGATGTGGTCGCCGCCGTAGTAGCGCGCCTCGTTGCGGCATTCGAAATGCGCGGCGCAGCCGGCGATCACCGGCGCGCCGTGGCTCGGCACGATGTGGGCGACGTCGAGAAAGCGGTTGTCGTGCTCGCCGGCAAATTTCTTCGAAAGCGCCACCTGATCGGCGGCAAGCACGTTGACGACGAAATGCGTAGCCTCCTGGAAAGCTCTGAGGCTCTGCGCGTAGAGCGATTGGCTCCACAGCACCAGCGGCGGGTCGAGCGAGACCGAGGCGAAGGAATTGACGGTGAGCCCCACCGGCTCGCCGGCGCCGCCGCGCGCCGTGACGATGGTGACGCCCGTCGCAAAGGTGCCGAGCGCGTTGCGGAAATCGCGGGCATCGAAGGGCGCCGTCGCCTCGCTCGCCGCGAGCGCGGGATTGGGCATGGCGGGATCGCGCGGATGCGACATATGCGCGCTCACAGATTGGCCGTGTCCGGCGGTAAGCCGAGCGCCACGCGGCCATAGGTGATACCGTTCGCATCCCAGTTGACGGCGTAATGCCCGTTCGCGGCGTGGATGTCGCGCCAGGCGCGCTGCAGCGGATTGCTCTCGTAGATGGCGCCGCCGCCTGCCGCGGTGAAGATGATGTCGACGGCCTCGCCGCAAAGACGCGCGCCATAGGCGCCGTCGCGCCGCCAGCGCACCTTGTCCTCCATCGGCGGGATTTGGCTTGCTTCCGCATAGTCCATCGCCTCGGCGCAATCGCGCAGCATCACCGCTTGCGCGGCGTCGATGAGCGCGCCCGCTTCGGCGACATGCACCTGCAGCGTCGAGAAATCGGCGAGGCTGCGGCCGGTGTATGTGCCGAGCTTGGTGCGCGTTCCCGCCACGTATTGCTCGAGCGCGCCTTTGGCGATGCCGAGCGCCGGTCCGGCGATGACGAAGCCGAAGAGCGCAAACCATGGCAGGCGGAAGACCGGACCGGGATTGACGGCGCTGCCGGGATGGGGGCCGCCTTTGCCGACCTCCGTGCTCACCGTGCGATGCTCGGGCACGAAGGCGTCGCTCACCACCACATCCTTACTGCCGGTGCCGGCAAGTCCGCTCACATACCAAGTGTCGACGGTGCTGTAGTCGCTCGCCGGCAAGAGGAAGACGCGATATTCGCTGGCGCCGGTGCGCTCGTCCGGCACCACGCCCGCGATCATGTTCCAGGCGGAGGGATCGATGCCGCTCGAGAACGGCCAGCGTCCGCTCAAGCGATAGCCGCCCTCGACCTTGCGGGCACGGCCGCCCGGGAAGATGAAGGCCGAGCCGATGAGCGTCTCGGGCGAGGGGCCCCACACCTCCTCCTGAGTCTCGGGCGGCCAATACGCGAGCATCCAATGATGGCTCGCGAGATTGTTGAGCACCCAGGCGGTGGAGCCGCAGCCGCTGCCGATGATGGCGCCCAATTCGACGAAAGCGCTGGGCGGAAGCTCGCTGCCGCCGACGCGCCCTGGCTGCATCATGCGGAAAAGACCGCTGCGATGCAGGTCGGCGATGGTCTCGTCAGGAAGGCGGCGCAGCGCCTCGGTCTTGGCGGCGCGCTCGCGCAGGACCGGCACCAGCGCCTCGGCGCGCTTGCGCAGCTCGTCGAAAGAGGGCGGCGCCGCGCCCGCGCGCTTCGTGTCAGCCATGAGGGCGCATCTTTGTCATAATTTATCCATCGATAAACAGTAGACTCCGACAAAGGCGCCGGCAATCACTATGGTGCTGCAGTGCCGCCGTGCGTCCGCCGATGCAGCCGAGCATGACCGCCAGACCCATCATTGACACTAGCCTGGCGAAACCCGATGCGCCAAGCTGCGTTCTTTCAATGAGACGGCGCGACCGCAGTCGCCGACCAATAAGTCGATTGCCATCGCCCGCGAGCCCCGCCTTCACCGGCGGGGCTTTCCTTTTCCGGGCGTGACTCTCGCCCGCGCTCAACGCGCCGTTCTGCCATTGCTGAAGAAGGAACGCGCTGGGGCAGCGCGTGCTGTGCTCCGCGAGGCATTCGTCGCGGAGGTTCCCATGCGCCTCTGGCTTTTCCTCGCGCTTGCGGCGGTCGGCTTGGCGTCCGGCTGCGGCTCCTCGCCGCCACCGGCGCAGACCACCGTCGTCGTGCCCCCCGGCTCGACCGTGGTGTGCCCGAACGGCACCGCCGGCGTCTATTCGGGCGGCGCCTACCGCTGCTGATCGCCGGCCGAGCGGCGGCTCACGCCGCCCGGTAGCCCAGCACCGCCTTCACTTCGAGGAACTCCTCGAGGCCGAAGACGCCCCATTCGCGGCCGTTGCCCGACTGCTTGAAGCCGCCGAAGGGTGCGGCGAAGTCGGGGCCGGCGCCGTTCAGATGCACCTGACCGGTGCGGAGCTGCGCCGCGACGCGGCGGGCGTGATCGATGTCGCCCGACTGCACGTAGCCCGAGAGGCCGTAGACGGTGTCGTTCGCCATGGCGATCGCCTGCGCCTCGCTCTCATAGGGCAGGATCGAGAGCACCGGCCCGAAGATCTCCTCGCGCGAAATCGTCATCTCCGGCTTCACGTTGGCGAAGACCGTCGGGCGCACATAGTAGCCGCGGTTGAAGCCTTCCGGCCGGCCCGGCCCGCCCGCCACCAAGGTGGCGCCCTCGGCGATCCCGCTTTCGATGAGACGCTGGATCTTGCGGAACTGCGCCTCGCTCACCACCGGGCCGATGGTCGTGCCCTTGGTGTTGGGGTCGCCGACTTTGGTGGCCTCGGCCGCCGCCTTGGCGATGGCGATCGCCTGTTCCTGCTGGCGCGATTGCACGAACATGCGCGTCGGTGCGTTGCAGGATTGGCCGCTGTTGTTGAAGCAGGCTTGCACGCCGCCCGCCACCGCCTTCTGCAGATCGGCATCGGGCAGGACAATGTTGGCGGATTTGCCGCCCAACTCCTGGTGGACGCGCTTCACCGTATCGGCCGCTGCCTTCGCCACGGCGATGCCGCCGCGGGTCGAGCCGGTGAACGACACCATGTCGATGTCGGGATGGCCGGCGAGCGCTTGGCCCACGGTCAGGCCGTCGCCGTTGACGAGATTGAAGACACCTTTGGGCACGCCCGCGGCGTGGAGAATGTCGGCGAAGACCATGCCGGAAAGCGGCGCGATTTCGGATGGCTTCAGCACCATGGTGCAGCCCGCCGCCAGCGCCGGCACCACCTTGCAGGCGATCTGGTTGATGGGCCAATTCCAGGGCGTGATGAAGCCACAGACGCCGACCGGCTCCTTGGCAATGAGCGTGGTGCCGCGCGTCTCCTCGAAGGCGAAGTCCTTGAGGACCGCGATCATCTGATTGAGATGCGCCAAGCCGGTCGCCGCTTGCGCGCGGTTCGCGAGCCAGGCGGGCGCGCCCATCTCGCGGGTGATGGTCTGCGCGAGCTCGTCGTAGCGCGCCTTGTAGGCATCGACGATCTTCTGCAGGAGCTGGATTCGCTCCTCCTTGCTGGTGCGCGAATAAGCGGGGAAGGCGGCCTTGGCGGCAGCGACCGCGCGGTCGACGTCGCGCGCGCCGCCGAGATTGATCTGCGCCGTCGCCTCCTCGGTCGCGGGATTGATGACGTCGAAGGGCTTGGGCTCGACCGGCGCGACCCATTCGCCATTGATGTAGAATTTCGTGAAATCCGTCATGGCCACCATCCCTTCCCTTGATGATTTCTTGCCGTGGCGGAATGGCATACCCCCGCCAGCCGCTTTGTCAATCCTCGCCGGCCGTTAAGGATTCACCAGCGAGACGGTGCGACAATTCGTGCATGACAGCGCGCTCATTCTCACCGCCGCGCTGGCCGATCTGCTTCGCGATCGCGATGGTCGCGGGCATGGCCGGCTATCCCGCGAGCGCACAATCGCCGACCAGCACCGCCGCCGTGCGCGTCGCGACGCCGGACGAGGTGCGCCAGCGGCTCGAAGCCGAGGCGACCGCGATTGCGGCGGAGACGCCGTTCGACGGCTTCGATCGCGCGCTCTCGCACCACATCCGCACCACGCTGCCGTCGCTCGAGCCGGTCTCCCGCGAGAACGCGCTCGCTTATCTGGGTGCCTCGTCCGCCGACCTCGCCGTGGCGGCGCCGTTTGTCTGCCATGGTGACTTCACCGGTGACGGCATCGAGGACACTGCCGCCATCATGCGCGACCGCAACAACGACGAGCTCGTCCTGATGGCATTTCATCAGATCCACGTCTTCGTCAATCCTGGCCCGATCGAGACGTCGGGATATTCGAGCTACACGCTCCACAAGATCGGTCCGCTGCGCGAGCCGCGTCGTCTCGACGACGTGGCGCTCACCTGCCGCGAGCCCGGCAGCTTCCAATCCGTCGACGGCAGCGTGACGCTGACGCAGCGCATGACAGCATCAGCTTCGGCTACAGCGAGTACTACTTCGTCGACGGCGTGTACCAGTCGCTCGTCATCGGCGATTAGTTTCGCTGCATCGGACTGATGTGCAGCGTATCCCTCAGCCCAGCGAGGAATACCCGCCATCGACCGGGATCGCGGCGCCGGTGATGAAATCCGACGCAGAGCTTGCGAGAAAGACCGCGATGCCGGCCATGTCCTGCTGCTGGCCCCAACGCCCCGCGGGCGTGCGGGCGAGCACGCGCTCGTGGAGGCCCGGCACTTCCTCGCGCGCGCGTCGCGTCAAATCCGTGTCGATCCAGCCAGGGAGCACGGCGTTCACCTGAATGTTGTCCTTGGCCCAGGCGGCGGCGAGGCCGCGCGTCAGCTGGACGATGCCGCCTTTGCTCGCGCCGTAGGCCACGGCATAAGCCGCGCCGAAGATCGACATCATCGAGCCGATATTGATGATCTTGCCGCCGCCCGCCCGCTTCATCTCGGGGTATGCGGCTTGCGCGCAGAGCATGGCGCCGGTGAGGTTGGTGGCGATCACCGCGTTCCAATCGGAAAGTGCGTACTCCTCGGGGCGCTTCCTGATGTTGATGCCGGCATTGTTGACGAGAATGTCGAGCCGGCCGAATTCCTTCGCCGCCACCGTAACCACGGCGCGACACGATCGCTCGTCCGTCACGTCGCCTTCGACGGCGATCGCCTTCGATCCCGCATGCCGCAGTGCGTCGACGACCTTCGCGTTCTTGTCGGCATTGCGCCCGGCGATGACGACATTGGCACCGGCGCCGGCGAGTCCTTCGGCCGTGCCGAGTCCGATGCCGCCGTTGCCGCCGGTGACGATGGCGACGCGGCCGCGAAGATCGAAAGGCGAGGCCGCCATCAACGGGCGCGGCCATTGCGCAGCAGCTTGCCGGGAAGCGCGCCGGCGGCGTCGAGCGCGTCCTCGCCGCCGCGCCGCACGACGGTGCCGTTGACGATCACTGCATCGATGCCGCTCGCATCGGCGACGAGCCGGTTGGCGCCGCCCGGCATGTCCCAGACGCGGCGAAGCGGGCTCGCGCCCACCGTCTCGGGATCGAAGACGACGATATCGGCGGGCCGGCCTTCGGCGAGATGGCCGCGATCGGCGATGCCGAAGACTTCGGCGGGGCGCGAGGTCAGCATGCGGATCGCCTGCTCGAGCGCGAGCGCGCGCTTCTCACGCACCCAGCGCGCCAGCAGATACGTCCCCTGGCAGGCATCGCAGAGCTGGCTCGCATGGGCGCCGGCGTCCGAAAGCCCCACCACCATCTCGGGATTGAGCAAGAGCTCGGCCACTTGCTCCTCATCGTGATTGGCGACGGGCACGCGGAAGCGCGCCTCGAGGTCGGTCGCAAGCCCGAGATCGAGCAGGAGATCGATCGGGTGGACGCCGCGTTCGTGTGCAACGTCGATGAGCGATCGCTCCTCGAGCGCAGGATCGGCGGCGCATTCGGCGATGATGGTGTGGCCGAAGCCCTTGACGATGTCGTCGGGCGCCTCGTCCATTTTCTGCCGGAAAGCGCGGCGGAATCCGGCATCGCCATAGATCTGCTTCTTGCCGTCGAAATCCGCCGCAGAGATGGGGCGGAAGAGCGACATGCTCTCGAAGATGAAGGGCTCCTTCAGTTGATACTCGAAATTGAGCGGCCGCGGCGTCACCTGCGGGAAGACGTTGTAACCTTGCCGGCGCAGCTCGAGCGAGCGCGCAAGCTGCTCCTTGTGCCCGATGCCGCGGCGCAAACGGCCCGCGAGTAGCGCCGTCCAACTGAGGTTGGTGCGGTTCTCGCGCGACAGCAGCGCGAATTCGTCGAAGAGCAGGCCCTTGCCGATCGTCGCCTGCATGACGCCTTTGCCGGTCTCGCCTAAGGCGCCGGCGAGCGCGCGGATTTCCTCGAACTCGGCGACGCGGCTCGGCACCGGCTTGCCTTTGTATCCCACATGCGTCGGCGATTTCGACGTGGCGAAGCCGACGGCGCCGGTTTCGAGCGCCTCCCGCACCATGATGCGCATCCGGGCGATTTCCTCGGGAGTCGCGGCGCGCTCGGTCGCGTCCTCGCCCATGACATAAAGCCGAAGCGGCGTGTGGCCGATCATGGCGCCGACATTGATGGCGGTGCCGCGCTTCTCGATCGCGTCCAAATATTGCGGGAAGGTCTCGAAGCCCCACTCGGCGCCCATGCCGGCTTCGAGCGCGGCGACGCTCATGCCCTCCACCTTTTCCAGGGTGCGGACGATGAGGTCGCGATGGAGCGGCCGGGTCGGCGCGACGCCGAAGCCGCAATTCCCCATCACCACCGTGGTGACGCCGTGCCAGGGCGAGATGGTGAGCATGCGATCCCACAGCACCTGCGCGTCGTAATGGGTGTGGATATCGACGAAGCCGGGCGCGACGACCCGGCCCCTGGCGTCGATCGTCTCGCGCGCCTCCTCCGGTGCGGCGCCCAACGCCACCACCTTGCCGCCGCTCACGCCGACATCGCCGAGGTAACGCGGCTTGCCCGTGCCGTCGATGATGCTGCCGCCGCTGATCTTGAGATCGTATGCCATGAGCGCCCTCGCTTCCTCCGTGTCGGAAGTTAGCAGGGCGATGGCGCGGAGGTAAATCGCCGCATATCGGCCGTGCGTCCTTCGACGAGCTCAGGATGGGGCTTTTTTCTTTGCGGCATCGTCCAGACGCCATTCTCGATCTTCCTCATCCCGAGCTTGTCGAAGGACGCGCAAGCGATCATGCAGCGCGTGGCCGCAAGAAAAGACCGAGCAGCAGCGGGCCGAGGCCGAAAAGCAAGCGGAACGGCACGTCGATCGCACACGAGGTGGCGCGCGGCATGGTGAAATCGGACACCTCGCGGCCGTCGAGGTCATACCACCACGCCCAAGCTTCCTTGTGGATGCGCGCGCCGGTCCGCGGCCGCTCATATAGGAGGCTGCAGGGCGAACCGGCGATGAAGGTCTGCGTACCGCCATCAGCGGCGCGGATCGTGTAGACATTGGTGGAGCGGCGGAAGCGCAGGTCGCCGCGGAAAAAAAGATAGTCGATGACGGGCGTCGCAATCGACGTGCTTCGCTCGATCGTGCCGTCGAGCGCCATGCTGTAGCCGCGCAGCAAGCCATTGCCATAGGACAGGAGCGCCCAGAGCCCGAAGGCGATAAGGAAAAGGTTGGCCGGACCGCATTCTCTCGCGCGGCGTGCCGATCGTGCGAACGCGTCGCTGCGCATGCTGTCGTAGCCCCGCTCGGCTGAATAGCCGGCATAGCGCTCGCTGCTCGCGGCAGGATGCTCGCGGTCGTAGCGCGCGCGCTCCTCGCCATCGGACAAGCACTCGAAGGCGATGGCGATTTCCTTGAAGCGCGCCTCGGCGAGGGAATCGTCGGGATGGAGGTCCGGGTGATAGCGCTTGGCGAGCCGGCGATAGGCGGCGTGGATCTCGCCGTCGCTGGTCGCGCGGCTTACACCCAAGACCTCGTAAGGATCGCGCACGCTCATCCTCGGCCGGTCGGCATCGCTGTCGATCAGCCGGGAATCAAGCCATGACCGGTATTAACGCGGCCTTAGCCCCATCCGCATCCCCCGTGAGCGGGGCGTTGCCTTTGCGGCCATTTCCCGGGAACATGCAGCGGGCAGCGCAGGAGACCGCCATGAAGCTCATGTGGTTCCATCTCATGCCTTATACGAAATTGCCGGACAATTTCCGGCAGCGGCACAATTCGGTGTGGGTGGATATTCCGCGCTCGCTGTTCGATCCCGAAATCGGCCATCGCCTCTACAACGAGTTCATGGACGAGCTCGAATACGCGGCGGCCGTGGGCTTCGACGCCGTCTGCGTCAACGAGCATCATGCGAACGGCTATGGCCTCATGCCCTCGCCCAATCTCATCGCCTCGGCGCTGGCGCGGCGCACCAGCGACACGGCGCTCTGCATCATGGGGAACTCGCTTGCGCTCTACAATCCGCCGACGCGGATTGCCGAAGAGATGGCGATGATCGACTGCATCTCGGGCGGCCGCCTGATCGCCGGCTTTCCCGTCGGCACGCCGATGGACACGTGCTACGCCTACGGCCAGAATCCGAGCCAGCTCCGCCAGCGCTATCACGAAGCGCACGATCTCGTGCTCGAGGCGTGGACGCGGCCCGAGCCCTTCGCCTTCAACGGCCGCTTCAACCAGCTCCGCTACGTCAACATCTGGCCGCATCCGCTCCAGAAGCCGCATCCGCCGATCTGGATTCCCGGCGGCGGCTCGGTCGAGACCTGGCAGTGGTGCGCGGCGATGGACTACGTCTACTGCTACCTCTCCTATTTCGGCTACAAGGCCGGGCGCGAGACGATGATGGGCTTCTGGCGCGAGATGGAGCGGCTCGGCAAGGACCGCAACCCCTATCGCGCGGGCTTCCTGCAATTCGTCGGCGTCGCCGAGACGCGCGAAGAGGCGCTGAAGCTCTACAAGGAGCCGGCCGAATATTTCTACGGCCGCTGCCTCCACGTCGATCCGCGCTACGCTATGCCGCCGGGCTATGCGAGCGAGGCGACGCAGCGGCTGCGCATCACCTCGCAAGTGACGCTGGCGGCGCAGCGCAGCGCCGTCATGACGCAAGGCGCAAGCTGGGACGAGATCGTCGAGAAAGGCTTCGTCATCATCGGCTCGCCCGACGAGGTGGCGGAGCAGCTCCGTGAAGTGGCAGCCGATCTCAATGTCGGCCACCTCATGCTGCTGCAGCAATTCGGCAACATGGAACGCGATCTCGCCGCCTACAACACGCGGCTTTTCGCGGAGCAGGTGATGCCGCAATTGCGCGGTCTCTTCGACGATGAGTGGGAGGACCGTTGGTGGCCGAAGCCGCTGCCGAAAGCCACGCGTGCTGCACCGCAGGCGCTCGCACAACGGGAAGCGGCGGAATGAGTGCGCCCGCCGAACGGAGCGTCGCCGTCAACGGCGTGCCGTGCCGCATCTGGGAGAAAGGCAACGGACAGCCGCTGGTCTATCTCGCGGGGCTCGCGGGGTTGCCGCGATGGACGCCCTTTCTCGATCGACTTGCCGAGCATCGCTGTGTCATTGCGCCGTCGCTGCCGGGCTTTCCGGGCGCGGCCGGCCACGACACGCTCGACACGCTCCTCGACTGGATCGCGGCGACGCTCGATCTTCTCGAGGGCGCGGGCTTTACCGGCGGCGATCTCCTCGGCGCTTCCGTGGGCGGCGCGCTTGCCGCCGAGGTGGCGGCGATGGCGCCCGGCTTGGTGCGCCGCCTCGTCCTCATCGCGCCCTTCGGGCTTTACGATGCGGCGATGCCGCCCGTCGATCTCTGGGGCCAGAAGCCTGGCATCTTGCCCACGCTGCTGACGACGCAGCCCGACACTTACAAGGCCTTTACCGCGCCGCCCGAGGGCGCCGACGCCAATGAATGGCCGATCATTCAGAGCCGCGCCAACGAAGCCGCCGCGCGCCTTCTCTGGCCGCTCGCCGACACGCGGCTGGCGCGGCGCCTCCACCGCATCCGTTGTGCCACCTTCGTGCTCTGGGGCGTGGATGATAAAGTGCTCTCGCCCCGCTACGCCGAGCGCTTCGCCCAGGAGATTGCGGGCAAGACCACGGTCAGACTCATCCCCGGCGCCGGCCATCTGGCCGACCTCGACGCGCCCGGCGCTTGTGCCGAGGCGGTGTTGGCGGCGATTCAGTAGTCCGCGCATCGCCGCGCCACGCGCCCCCTCACCATGTCCCTCTCCCTGGTGGGGAGAGGGAACGTACGAGGCCATTCTTTCCCTCTCCCCTCGGGGAGAGGGAGGGGCCCATCGCGAAGCGATGGGAAGGTGAGGGGGAACGCGCCGCGCTACAACATCACCAAGCCCAGCCGCGCCGCTTGCGCCACGGCTTCCGTGCGCGTGTCGGCGTCGAGCTTCGTAAGGATCGAGGCGACGTGGAATTTGACGGTGTGGAAGGAGATGCCGAGGCGGCGGGCGATCATCTTGTTGGAGGCGCCGTCCGCGAGCGCGCGCAGCACCTCGAGCTCGCGCGCGGTCAGAACGGCATCGGTCCCTCGCTCGAGCGCCGGTGGGTCGTCGGCGGCGATGAGCTCGCGCAGCAAGTCGCGCGGCAGCACCGCATGGCCGCGCGCGGCGGCGACGATCGCCGCGGCGAGCTCCGCCTCGGCGGCACCGCGCGGCAAGACGGCGCTGGCGCCGGCATGGAGCGCGTCGAGTGCCGCATCCTCTGCCGCGCTGTCGACCAGCGCGACGACGACGGCCCCTGCCGTCGCGGCGAGCCAAGCTTCGGCAGTGGTTTCCGCCGGCACCTCGGCCAGGATCACA
>DASZAN010000208.1:0-59030 GCA_035945115.1 Allostellaceae bacterium | reverse complement strand
GGGGCACCGCCTCGCCCCATGGCTCAGCCACGTCATGGTCTCGCGCCAGGAGACCGCGCGGCCGCTGCTCACGCCCGGCGAAGTGATGCAGCTGCCGCCGCGGGACGAGCTGGTCCTGGTCTCGGGCCTCGCGCCGATCCGCGCGAAGAAGCTCCGCTACTACGAGGACGCCAACTTTATCGAGCGCGTTGCGGCCGCTCCGGAGTTGAGCTTGCGGGGATATCGCGACCGTCCCGCGCCGCGGCCCGACGATTGGGGCGGGCAAGTGCGCGGCGCCGACCTGCGGCTCGAGGAGTCCATCGAGCGGGAGCTCAGCGGTTCCGGCGATGACGACGAGGGCAGCCTGCAGCAACAACGGCATCCGGCCTTGCCGGAAGGCGAGGTCGCGGGCCCCGATCATGCGGCTCCGCCTGCAGGTCCCGACGACGAGTTCGACGCGACGGATCAGCCGAGCGGCGCATCGCTGCCGCTGAGCCCGCTCGGGCGCGCGCACGCCATGAACGAAGGCGAGCCGCATCGTCGTGCCGACGACGATCTGCTGCCGGCGTTCTGAGCCATGAAGCCCCGGCATCATCTCTACCTGGATGACGAGCTGACCGAGCGGTTGGAAGCGCTCGCCGCCAAGCCCGGCTCCTCCAAGTCGGCGATCGTGGCGGACGCGCTCAAGAGCTACCTCGACCGGCGCGGCGCGCGCGAGCTCGACGATCTCTTGAAGGTGCGGCTGGACCGCCAGGGAAGTCAGCTCAACCGGCTGGAGCGCGACCAGCAGATCGTCATGGAAAGCCTGGCGCTCTTCATCCGCTACTACCTCACGGTCACGCCGCCGCTGCCGAGCTCCGAGCAGAGCGCCGCCCACGCGGTGGGACAAGACCGCTTCCAGTCCTTCATCGACCAGGTCGGCCGCCGCATTGCCGGCGGCAAGAGCTTGCGCGACGCGCTCTCTCCATTGGAGCCCCGCGATGAGTAGCTACGGCCATCCCGAAGCGCGCGGCCGCCGCAACGCCATGCTGCGGACCGCCATGGGCAAGGAGATCGCGGCGGCGCTTGCCGATCCCACGGTCATCGAGGTGATGGTCAATCCCGATGGCAGCCTGCGCCTCGATCGGTTGGGCGAAGGGAGGATCGATACCGGTGCGCGGCTCGGCGCCGCCGAAGTGGAGCGGATCATCCGGCTGGTGGCGTCCCATGTGCGGGTCGAGGTACATGCCGGCAATCCCGTGGTCAGCGCCGAGCTGCCGGAGACCGGCGAGCGCTTCGAAGGCATCCTGCCGCCGGTTGCGGTCGCTCCCTGCTTCTCGATCCGGAAGCCTGCCGCCAAGGTCTACACGCTCGAGGATTATGTCGCCGACCGCATCCTGTTGCCGGTGCAGGCGGAGGCGCTGAAGCGCGCCGTCGCCGAGCGGCGCAACCTGCTGATCGCCGGCGGCACCAGCTCGGGCAAGACGGCGCTCGCCAACGCGCTGCTCCATGAGATGGCGCTATTGGACGAGCGCGTGATCCTGATCGAGGACACCCGGGAGCTGCAATGCGCCGCGCCCGATTGCGTGGCGCTCCGCACCAAGGCCGGTGTCGTCACGCTCGCCGACCTCGTGCGCTCGACGCTCCGGCTCCGGCCCGACCGCATCATCGTCGGCGAGGTCCGCGGCGCCGAGGCCCTCGACATGCTCAAGGCCTGGAACACGGGACACCCCGGCGGCATCGCCACGCTTCATGCCAACTCGGCGCGCGCGGCGCTCTACCGCCTGGAGCAGCTTGTCCAGGAGACGGTGGTGAGCGTCCCCCGCCGGCTCATCGCCGAGGCGATCGACCTCATCGTCTTCATCCGCGGCCGCGGCACCGCCCGCCGCATCGAGACCATCGCCGAGGTGAGCGGTCTCGATGGTGACGGCGACTACGCCGTCACCGACCTCTCACCGCAACGCCTCCATGCCCTCTAACTCCAGGAGATCCCTATGCGCTCGCTCACGTCTCGACGCCTTACCACCGCGCTGATCCTCGGCGCCGTCATCTGCGTGGCACTTGCCGGCACGGCCCATGCCGCGGGCTCCAACATGCCCTGGGAGCAGCCGCTGCAGCAGATCCTCGATTCCGTGCAAGGCCCGGTCGCCAAGATTGTCGCGGTGATCATCATCATCACCACTGGTCTCACATTGGCCTTCGGCGAGACCGCCGGCGGCTTCCGGCGCCTCATCCAGATCGTTTTCGGCATCTCGATCGCGTTTGCGGCGTCCAGCTTCTTCCTGACCTTCTTCTCCTTCGGCGGCGGAGCGCTGGTCGGATGATCGGGGGATTCGAGGTGCCGCTGCACCGCTCGCTCTGCGAGCCGATCCTGCTGGCGGGCGCGCCGCGCTCCATCGCCATCGTCAACGGCACGGTGGCCGCGGCGCTCGGCTTGGGCATGCGGCTCTGGATCGCCGGCCTGGCGCTCTGGGTCATCGGCCACACCGTCGCGGTCTTCGCCGCCAAGCGCGATCCCCAGTTCGCGGAGGTGTTGCCGCGCCATCTCCGGCAGAGGCCATTCCTCTCATGCTGAACCTCGGGGAATACCGGCGCCACACGGACCGCCTCGCCGACCACCTGCCATGGGCGGCGCTGGTCGCGCCCGGCATCGTCCTCAACAAGGACGGCAGCTTTCAGCGGAGCCTCATCTTCAGGGGACCTGATCTCGAAAGCGCGACCGAAGCTGAGCTCCTCGCCACCTGCGCCCGGCTGAACAATGTGCTGCGCCGCTTCGGCTCGGGCTGGGCGCTCTTCTTCGAGGCCGATCGCCTGTCGGCGCCGGGCTATCCGGAGTCGGTTTTCCCGGATGCCGCGTCCTGGCTCGTCGACCGTGAGCGGCGCGCCACCTTCGAGCAAGGTGACGAGGCCTTCGAGGCGCAGGTGACCACACCACCTCGCGAGCACTTCGAGAGCCTCTACCATCTGACTCTTCTTTATATGCCGCCGCCGGACCAGGTGAGCCGCGCCGAGCGGGCGATCATGGAGACGGCGGCACCGGAGAAGGGGCGGGACTGGCGTCACGACCTCACCTACTTCATTGCCGAGACCGAGAGGGTGCTCGATCTCCTAGGCACATTGATGCCGGAGGTGAGCGCGCTCGACGACAGCGAGACGCTCACCTACCTGCACGGCACCATCTCCGGCCGCCGCCATGCCGTTGCAGCGCCCGAGACGCCCATCCACCTCGACGCCGTGCTGGTGGACGAGCCTTTGCTGGGCGGCATCGAGCCGATGCTCGGTGAGCAGCATCTGCGGGTGATCACCGTACTGGGATTCCCGAGCGTCACCAGGCCGGGCATCCTCGATGCGCTCAACCACTTGGGCTTCCCCTATCGTTGGGTCACGCGCTTCATCGCCCTCGACAAGACCGAGGCGACCCGGATTCTGACCCGCATCCGCCGGCAGTGGTTCGCCAAGCGCAAGTCGATCACGGCGCTCTTGCGCGAAGTCCTCTACAACGAGCCGACCCAGCTCCTCGACTCCGACGCCGACAACAAGGTCGCCGATGCCGATCTGGCCCTGCAATCGCTCGGCGGCGACCACGTGGCGTTCGGATACCTCACCACCGCCATCTGCATCCTGGACACCGACCGCCGGCGCGCCGACGAGAAGGTCCGGGCGATCGAGCGCGTCGTCAACGGTGCCGGCTTCACCACCGTCCGCGAGAGCATCAACGCGGTGGAAGCTTGGCTCGGCAGCCTCCCCGGCCATGTCTACGCCAATGTGCGCCAGCCGCTGGTCCACACCTTGAACTTGGCGCATCTGGTGCCGCTCTCATCGGTGTGGGCGGGTCCGGCGCGTAACGATCATCTCCAGGGACCGCCGCTCTTCCATGCCGAGACCAGCGGTTTCACGCCGTTTCGATTCTCGACGCACGTGGGCGACGTCGGCCACATGCTGATCGTGGGCCCGACCGGCGCCGGCAAGTCGGTGCTGCTGGCGCTGCTGGCCCTCCAGTTTCGCCGCTATCCTGGCTCGCACGTCTACGTCTTCGACAAGGGCAACTCCGCGCGGGCATCGGCGCTCGCCATGGGCGGAAAACACCATTTGCTCGGCTCCGACGGCTCGCTCGCCTTCCAGCCACTTGCCGATATCGACGATGCCGGCGAGCGCAGCTGGGCTGCCGAGTGGGTCGCGACCTTGCTCGCCCATGAGAAGGTCAATGTCACGCCCGAGGTCAAGGAGACCCTGTGGTCGGCGCTCGGCAATCTCGCCTCGGCGCCGCGTCAGGAACGGACGCTCACCGGCCTCTCGGTGTTGCTGCAGTCCAATGCGCTGAAGGCGGCGCTGCTGCCCTACACCCTCGACGGTCCCTTCGGCCGCCTGCTCGATGCCGCCGAGGATCACCTGGCACTCGCCGACGTGCAGTGCTTCGAGACTGAGAGCCTCATGCACGAAGCGGGCGCCGTGCTGCCGGTGCTGACCTATCTCTTCCACCGCCTCGAGGACCGGTTCGATGGACGTCCAACACTTTTGATCCTCGACGAGGCCTGGGTCTATCTCGACAACCCGCTCTTCGCCGCGCGCATCCGCGAATGGCTGAAAGTTCTCCGCAAGAAGAATGTCGCCGTGGTCTTCGCGACCCAATCGCTGGCGGACATTTCCCAAAGCACGATCGCGCCCGCCATCATCGAGAGCTGCCCGCAACGCATCTTCCTGCCCAACGATCGCGCGGTCGAGCCGCAGGCACGCTCCGCCTATGAGCGCTTCGGCCTCAACGAGCGGCAGATCGAGCTCATCGCCCGCGCCGTGCCGAAGCGGCAGTACTACCTCCAGTCACGTAGGGGCAACCGACTCTTCGAGCTCGCGCTCGGGCCGATATCCCTCGCCTTTTGCGGGGCGTCCTCGCCCCCCGACCAGGCGCTGATCGAGCGCGTTCTGACCGAAGCCGGCGCCGACGGTTTTGCCGAGGCATTTCTGCGGGCGCGCGGCCTCGAGTGGGCCGCCGAGCTCCTCGACGACCATTCATCTGCTGCTACGGAGGATAATCATGCTTCGTAAATCGATCTCGCGCGTAATCATCGCAAGCTTGCTCGCTGGCTCGATGGCGGTGCTGCCGTTGCATCCGGTCCAGGCTCAAGTGGCGGTGTTCGACGGCGCCAACTTCTCGCAGAACCTGCTGACCGCGGCCCGCGCGCTGCAGCAGATCAACAATCAGATCCAGCAGCTCCAGAACCAGGCGCAGATGCTCGCGAACATGGCGCGCAACCTGCAGAACCTGAACTTCTCCTCGCTCGACACCATGGTCTCGACGCTCTCCCAAGTGAGCTGGCTGATGGATCAGGGCCAGGGCATCGCCTTCGACGTGCAGGCGACCGAGCAGATCTTCGCCAAGCTCTATCCCCAGCAATACGCATCGACCGTCGGCACCAACCAGCTCTTCGTCGACGCCCGCCAGCGCTGGCAGAACTCCATGAATGCCTTTCAACAGACCTTGGTGGTGCAGGCGCAGGTCGCCCGCAACGTCGAGGCCGACAGCGGCACGCTCTCCGCTCTCGTAAATGCCAGCCAAGGCGCCGGCGGCAATTTGCAGGCACAGCAGGCGACGAGCCAGCTCATCGCGCTCTCCATCAAGCAGCAGCTGCAGATCCAGCAGCTGATGGCCGCGCAGTACCGAGCCACCTCCCTCGAGGCCTCCCGCGGTGCGGAGGAAGAAGAGGAGGCGCGCGCCGCCTTCGGCAACTTCCTGGGCTCGGGCACCGCCTATACGCCGCAATAGGAACAGCCATGGGCGACCTCAATGTCATCGACCAGTTCACCCAGACCTTCATCCGCTTCATCGACAGCGGATTCGGCCTGCTCAACGGTGATGTCGCCGCGCTGACCACCGTGCTGGTCGGCATCGACATCACCTTGGCCGGGCTCTTCTGGGCGCTCGACAGCGACGCCAACGTGATCTCACGCCTCTTGATGAAGGTGCTCTATGTCGGCGCCTTCGCCTTCATCCTCAATAACTTCTCCAATCTCTCGACGATTATCTTCAACTCCTTCTCGACCCTCGGCATCGACGCGACCGGCGCCAAGCTCACGGCGCAGGACCTGCTCCATCCCGGCAAGTTCGCCGGCATTGGCTACCAGGCGGCGTTCCCGCTGCTGCAGGCGGTCGGGCAGTTCTCGGGCCTCATCACCATCGCCAAGAACTTCGTCACCATCGCGGTGCTGCTCTTCGCCTGGCTGGTGGTGATCCTCTCTTTCTTCGTCCTGGCGGTGCAGCTCTTCATCACCATCATCGAGTTCAAGCTGACGACGCTCGCCGGCTTCGTTCTGGTGCCCTTCGCGCTCTGGAACAAGACCGCCTTCCTCGCAGAGCGGGTGCTCGGCAACGTCGTCTCCTCAGGCATCAAGGTGATGGTGCTCGCGGTCATCGTCGGCATCGGCTCGACCCTCTTCGGCGTGTTCACCGCGCAGACAGGAGGACAGGCGCCGACCCTCGCACAAGCCGCATCCCTGGTGCTGGCGTCCATCACCCTCTTCGGACTCGGCACCTTCGGTCCGGGTATTGCGGCCGGTCTCGTTTCCGGCGCGCCGCAGCTCGGCGCCGGCGCCGCCATCGGCACCGTCGGCGCGCTCATCGGTGCCACCCTGCTCGCGGGCGGCGCGGCCGCCGGCGCCGGACGGCTGCTGGGCCGCGGCAGCATCTCAGCGGTTCGCGCGGGGACTTCCCTTGGCGCCGGCACCGCCACCGCCTTCCAGATGGGACGCGCGACCTCGGGCGCCGGCGGCCTCACCGGCGTCGGGGCGAGTGTCGGCGGCGTGGCGCGCGCCGGTGCGGGCGCAATGAGGCACAGCGCTCGGTCCGTGATTCCGCGCGCCACCGATGCGTTGAGCGCGAGCGCAGCCTCGGGGCGCCAGGCGGCCTGGCGCGCGACCGGCGGCCGGTCTCCGGCAGCAAGCACCGGCGCCGGCGGCGCCGGAGCAAACGCGGCTTCCGACGATGTCGCGCCGGCCTGGGCGCGCCGGCTGCGCGCGGCGCAGCGCCGTCAACGGCATGTGCATGCCGTCACCCAAGCCATCAAGGACGGTGACCGGCCCGGTGCCGGCGCCAACCCCGATCTCGGAGAGGAGAACTGAATGTTCAAGCGAGCGATCCAACGCTACGGTACCACGCCAGAGCCCGCGACGCCCTATCAGCGGGCGGCGCAGGTCTGGGACGAGCGGCTGGGCTCGGCGCGCGTCCAAGCGAAGAACTGGCGGCTGATGGCGTTCGGCTCCTTGGCTCTCTCCATGGGCCTCGCCGGCGGTCTCCTATGGCAGTCCGCGCAGAGCCGCATCACGCCCTACGTTGTCGAGGTCGACAAGCTCGGCAGCGTGCAAGCGGTCGGACCGGCGATCGAGCCCTATAAGCCCAACGATGCTCAGGTGGCGTATCACCTCGCGCGCGTCATCACCGATGTGCGCGCGCTCTCCATCGATCCCGTGCTGGTGCGGCAGAACTGGCTCGAGGCCTATGCCTACGCCACCGACCACGGTGCGGTGTTCTTGAATGACTTCGCGCGCACCAACGACCCCTTCAAGTCCGTCGGCGAGCGCAGCATCGCGGTCCAGGTGACCAGCGTCGTCCGCGTCTCCGACGACTCCTTCCAGGTCAAATGGACCGAGCAGATCTATGAGCATGAGAGCCTCGCGCGCACCGAGCGCTGGACCGCGATCCTCTCGGTCGTGCTGCAGCAGCCCCACACCACCGACGCGCTGCGCAAGAACCCGCTCGGTCTCTACGTCAACGGCCTCAACTGGTCCCGCGAGCTCAACCCCGGAGAATCCCCATGAACGGACTTGTCCGTGCGACGCTTCTCATCTCTGTGCCCGCGCTTGCCGCCTGCTCCGGCAGGACCCCGCCGCCCTCGATCGCTTATGACGATTTCAAGCCGGCGGTCAGTGAGCCGGCGCCCGCGAAGCCCGTCGAGGTCGTGACGGTGCCGGAGCCATTGCCGCTCCCCGGCCAGCTCAAGCCGCCGCCCAGCTCCAAGCCCGATCCGCGGCCGCCCACCGCGCGGGTCGAGGCCGCCAACAAGGCGGCGCTCCGCGAGCCCACCAAGGCCGGCTACATCGATGCGATCCAGGTCTATCCCTTCACCGAAGGCGCGCTCTATCGCCTCTACGCCGCGCCGGAGCAAGTCGGCGATATCGCCCTGCAGCCGGGCGAGAGCCTGACCGCGATCTCCGCCGGCGACACCGTCCGCTGGGTGATCGGTGACACCACCAGCGGCAGCGGCGCCGGCAAGCAAGTCCACGTGCTGGTGAAGCCGTTTGCCGCGGGCCTCAAGACCAACCTCGTCATCACCACCGACCGCCGCAGCTATCACCTGCAGCTCGAGAGCACCGATCAGACCTACATGGCGGCGGTCTCCTGGACCTATCCGCAGGACACCTTGCTGGCGCTCCGAAAGCAGAATGACCGCGCCGAGGCTGCGGCGCCGGTCGACACCGGCCTTCGCCTCGAGGACCTCCACTTCCGCTACGCCATCGCAGGCGACAATCCGCCTTGGAAGCCGGTTCGCGTCTTCGACGACGGGTCCAAGGTCTATCTCGAATTCCCACGCCGGATCGATCAGGGCGAGGCGCCGCCGCTCTTCGTGGTCGGTGCCGACGGCGGCGCCGAGCTCGTCAACTACCGCGTCCGTGGCAACTACTACGTGGTCGACCGGCTCTTCGCCGCCGCCGAGCTGCGCTTCGGCAAGGACCCCCAGCAGGTGGTACGGATCACCCGCACCGACGCGCGACGCTGAGCGGAGGCGATGATGTCAGACAATACGCCGAGAGGTGACCAAGAAGCGCTGGCACTGCGTGCCCGGCCGCGGCGCGTGGTGCGTTTCAAGCGGCGCATGGTGATCGGGATTGCCGCTATCGCTTGCACCGCGGTGCTTGGCGCCACTTGGATCGCTCTCAACGGTCCCTCGTTCCGGCCCCGCCTCGGGGACCAGGAGCTCTACAGCACCGACCGCAAGAGCACGCCGGACGGGCTCTCCAATCTCCCGGGCAGCTATGACCAGATCAAGAAGCCGCAGCTCGGCGCTCCGTTGCCTGGCGATCTCGGGCGGCCGGTGGTGCGCGAGGAGCGGAATCTTGGCGTCCCGCCGGCGGCGCCTCTCGACATCCGGCCTAACCCCGAGGAGGACGCGGCGCGTGCCGAGCGGCTGCGCCTTGCGCAGCAAGCACGGCAGGCCAAGGAAGCCGGTGTCTTCTTCCAGCTCACGCGCGGCGAGCGTGGTGCAGGTGCTGCGGCGTCACCATCGGCCGCAGCAGGTTCACGAGGCCCTGGCACAGCAACTCCGATCGCGGCTGCAGACGGCGACAAGCTTGCCCTCGATCCCGAGCGCGATCCCAACAATCAGCAGCGCAAGCTCGACTTCCTCAATCGCAAGGTCGAGCAGGGCATCTACAATCCGCACGGCCTGCAGGATCCCGTCTCGCCCTACGAGGTGCTGGCGGGCACCGTCATCTCCGCGAGCCTGCTCACCGGGCTCAACTCCGATCTTCCCGGCCTCGTCACCGCCCAGGTGACCGAGAATTTGTACGATTCAGTAACGGGAAAGACCCTGCTTGTTCCGCAGGGTTCCCGGCTCATCGGCAGCTATGACAGCGTCGTCGCGTTCGGCCAAAGCTGCGTGCTGCTCGTCTGGCAGCGGATCGTCATGCCCGACGGCTCCTCCATCCAGATCGACAACCTGCCCGCGACCGATACCGCGGGCTATGCGGGGCTCGAGGACGAGGTCGACTATCACACCTGGTCGCTCTTGAAGGGCATCGCGCTCTCGACCCTGCTCGGAGTCGGCGGCCAGGTGAGCTTCGGAACTCAGCAGAGCAATCTCGTGCAGGCGATCCGCGAGTCGACGCAAGAGAACACCAACCAGGCCGGCCAGCGCATCGTGCAGAAAGAGCTAAACATCCAGCCGACGCTGACAGTGCGCCCGGGCTGGCCTCTAAGAGTTGTGGTTCATAAGGACCTCGTCCTGCGGCCCTATCGAATCGCACAGAGCGCAACGCCATGACCGGGCTCAAGCTCGCCAAGCTGCCGGATCGCACGCCTGTCAGGATCGCAATCACCGTCAGCCCTGATCTCAATCAGAGCCTGCACGCCTATGCCGAGCTCTATCGCGAAGCCTATGGCGCCAGCGAATCCGTTCCGGAGCTCATCCCCTACATGCTGGAGGCGTTCCTGAGGAGCGACCACGGATTCGTGAAAGCGCGGAAGGAGGGAACCCTCGCCGCAGCACCGACCGCCACGGCTCCGGCGCACCGTGGGCGACCGCGGCGCGGCGCTACCTCGTCACCGAGCGAAAGCGGAGGAGGAGCATGATGTCCGTCATCGGCACGTTCACACCCACGAAGGACGGCGGCTGGACCGGCAGCATCCGCACGTTGACGATCCATGCCCATGTGCGTCTTGTGCCGAACGATAATCGCGAGAGCGAGCATGCGCCCGCGTTCCGAGTGTACATCGGGCGCTCTCGCATAGGCGATGCGTGGATCGCGCAATCGAGTGGCGAGAGCCCCAAGGACTATCTGCGAGTCCGGCTCGATGACCCGAGCCTGCCGGAACCGCTGAGCGCCGCGTTGTTTCAGTCGGAGAGTGGCATGGAAGCTCAGCTCGTTTGGAGTCGGCGCCGAGGTGAATAAGCACGTACCCACCGAAAATTTCCACCGTCCCCTAGCTGCAAAGGGTAAGGCTTTAGCATACGACTGTATTGCGAAATTATCGCGATATGGCGCAGCCGTTTGATCCTGCAGCCTAAGGTGCGAGACACCCTGGAGCATGTGAGATGAGCACGGGTCTCCATCATCATTGGAGGAAGCTTACCGTAAAGCGATACGAACTGTTCGACTGTAGTCGCGCCTGAAGCGCTGCGACTAGGCGCAAGTGTCGGCAGCGGCTAGACTGCCGCTATGGCAGGTAAGGACGCTACACTTCGCCCTGTAACTGAGCGATGCCCGAGCGGTGAGTTTTTCTTAGACGCCTGCTGCGCTCAGGAACAGCGCCGGTGCGGAGCCGAAAGCTTCCTTGCCGTGAGCGGCCTTGAAGATAATGCGCGCCTGTGACCGGCTGTTTGTCGGCGAGCTGACACCAGCGGTCGAATTCTCTGAAGATTTGTCGGACAGTGCGACTGGGCATCCTGATGCGGTGCCACGGTGCACATGGCGACAATGACCTTGGAGGCCACTCCAACGTTCGAGCGCAATGTTGTTTTCATCAGCAAGGGCACGCCTGATGATGATCAGTTCGTACTGTGGCTTGCTCCACGGCTTGAAGCGCAGGGCTACAAGGTCTTTGCAGACATCCTCAGTCTCCAGCCGGGAGACCGCTGGCGCCGGGAAATCACCGGAACGCTGCAAAACAAGGCAATCAAGATGCTGCTTTGCTGTTCCGATGCGACCTTGGCGAAGACAGGCGTTCAGGAGGAAATCGGGATCGCCGAGGACTTGGTCAAGCAGCTCAAAGACCCGAAGTTCATAATTCCACTGCGCTTGCAGAGCTTCAAGAAGTTCTTTGGCATTGGCGAACTCCAGTACGTCGATTTTGAGAACCGATGGGCCGCTGGTCTGGCCGATCTTCTTGACGCCCTCCGCAAGCAGAATGTGCTTTGCGGAACACCTGCCATAAACTCGAACTGGGAGAACTACCGGCGTCGCAATGAAATCAAGCTGGAGAACGCACCCGAACGACTGACGTCCAACTGGGTTCGTGTGGCCGCTATCCCCGATACGATTCGCTACTTCTATCCGACTGGCTCCGTCAATCATGGCGCCATGCAGCAGGAATGCAGGGACTTCCAGTTTCCGGCAGAGCCTTATCTGAGAGGATTTTTCTCGTTCTGCACCATCGGCGAAGTCAATCAGGGCTTTTCGAGCATCGGCAGATTTGCGGTCGGTGCGGAAATCCCGGTTCTCGATTTTTGCGAACACGGAGCGCAAGATCCGTTTATCCAGTCGCGCGAGGCATCGAACCTCGTCCTATCCATCGCGCGGCGCTCGTGGGAAAACTACTGCCGCCAGCGCGGGCTGCTCGACTATTTCTACTCTCAACTACCCGGCTTCCATATCACAGACAAACAGATCGAACTTGGGAAGAAGGTGCCTTGGGGAAAGCAGGGAGAGCGGCGCTCATCGATGCTCCGCAACAAGGCGCAGGGCAAGATTTGGCAGTTCGGCGTCAGCGCCCTTCCGAATCTCTGGCCGTTTCCGCATTTCCGGCTCAAGGCTCGCGTGCTGTTCGCCGAAGCGGAGGGAGACCGCATGGGCGAGATCTTTGACGACAAGAAGCTTCAGCACCGGTATCGGCGTCGTATCTGTAAAGGCTGGCGGAACAAGCAGTGGCACGGGCGGCTCATGGCCTTTCTTGAGTTACTGTCGGGTGACGAGGCTACCATCAGACTGCCCGTCGCCAGCGAGCAGTTCATCAAGCTTGACGCAACCCCGATGCTGTTCACGTCGCCCGTGACAACGGTTCTCCCGAACATCCTCGACGATGCGGACGAGGAGCCGGATGACGATACGTTCGGTTTGCCGCCGCCCGATGACGAGGAGGACTGATGGATCTCCCCGAGAAAACTGTTGCAATCTTGCACATCGACGAACCGCCGCTAGAGTTCGGCCACGGGCAGTTTTGCGACCATCCCAAGGACGGCCTGTTTCTGTATGGCCCGCACGAAGGACCGATGACCCCCCGCCAAGTCTCTATCGGGGTGATCGGGACCGACGAAGGCGTCGCCCTCTTTCCGGCTTGGGCCGGAAGCATAGGGAAGTTCCTGCCAGTTCCTCCGCCGGGCAAGACCGAGAAGAAGAATCGGCTGCATCTGTCCGATTTTCCCGGACTGGAAGAAGCATTCTGTATTGCCGTCGATCCCAACATCGTGATCCGGATGATTGCGCTTAAGGCGCTCGACGACGCGACAAGAACGGTCAACCATCACGAGGCGGTCAAAAGCGCGGTCGATCTGTATATCAATGAAATCGAGCATCATGACCGCCACGAAGAGCGATCGATCGACGTTTGGATTCTCATTTTGCCGGAACTGGTTTTTGAGCGTTGCAAGCCGCAATCGAAGCGTTCCGGGCTACCTTTGGTGAAAGGCAGCTTCGGCAAGCGCCAAACGGCGCGTGCGGACTTGCCGTTGCTGGAAGAGGTCGTCGACCAGACAGAAGAAGCGATATTCGACGACATTCCGGACTTCCATCGGCAGGTGAAGGCCCGGCTGCTGAAGATCGGCTACACATCCCAACTCATGCGCGAGACGACACTCGCGCCGGACAAGTTCAAGAACAAGGCCGGCTATAACATCCGCAAATTACAAGACCCGGCCACAGTCGCATGGAATTTTGCTATGGGCCTTTATTACAAGACGCAGCCTAAGCCGCCTTGGAGGCTCGCTCGCATCCGGCCTGGTGTCTGTTACATCGGTCTTGTGTTCAAGTTGCTGCCAAATCATCCGCAGAAACACGCCTGCTGCGCCGCCCAGATGTTCTTGAGCGAAGGTGACGGCGTCGTGTTTCGCGGTGCCAATGGTCCCTGGAAAACGGGCGAGCGCGAATTCCATCTCAAGGCGCCCGAAGCAAGGAATCTGATTACGATGGTGCTGGACACGTACAAGGAGAAGCACGGCGCGCCGCCTAAGGAGCTGTTCATTCACGGTCGAACTAAATTCAATGAGGACGAATGGACAGCGTTTCAGGAGGCTGCACCCGCAGGGACGACCGTTGTCGGCGTTCGCATCACCGATACCAGAGGCGAGGTGAAGCTGTTCCGCGATGGCGACTATCCCGCCCTGCGTGGCACCGCAATGGTGTTAAACGAAACGAACGCCTATCTATGGACAAGCGGATTTCTGCCGCGCCTCGATACCTATATAGGACCTGAGACGCCGAACCCGCTGTTCATCACCATCTTGAAAAGTTCAGGCGAGATGCCGGCGCTGCGCATCGTTCTAAGCGATATCATGGGACTGACGAAGATCAACTATAATGCCTGCAATTATAACGACGGCTCACCCGTCACGATCAGGTTCGCAGAAAAGGTCGGCGACATTCTGGTGATGGGTTCGGCCAAAGGCGCCGAGCGCCAGCCGTTTAAATTCTACATCTGAGGGGGCCACGATTCGATGGCCCCCTCAGTCGGCGATTGCTGGCCGATCGCCGCGCTGCGGTGCCAAGGATTGGGCACGCAATGGGCACGCAATCAGACTTAAGTAATTGAATTTGCTTGCAGCGAGATTCAGCGATTCGCGGCGAAAAGCCTAGGATTTCCGCCCTTGTCCAGGCTTTTTCTCGCCGCTCATAACGGTGTTGTCGCAGGTTCGAATCCTGCCGGGCCCACCAGCCTTCGCTCGCTGCGCGACTTACGGCTCGGCAAGCCGTCGTCTATGCTTAAAGCTAAGCGAGCGCACCAAACGCATCAAAGCAAGGCCTCGCTCTATGCGACTTTGTCTTTCTTCGTTCGATATCGGGGCACGTCCGGACGAGCTCCTGGCACTCGTTGGCTCGAGGCGACGGGCGGCGGTCATCGTCAACGCGCTGGATCACCGACCGGAAGGGCGAGCCATTTGAGTGAAGGATCAGATGGCCAAGCTCAGAGAACTCGGATTCCTTCGACGAGCAATGAAGCAAAGCGGGTTCGACGTACTCGTGAAAGCCGCTCTTACCCGCAATGAAATCGTATATGCGGATTCAGCGCCGCCGTGGTGATTGCCTACGACAGCCTCCGGGGTCTTGAGATCACCGACGATGCCGAGGAAATTCCTGCCGGCTACGACGCGTCAGTCGTTTGGGACGGCCTCGGTCTCCTACCGTTTACGCTCGTCGTTCATTTCAAGTCCGATCACCCGGAAACGGAATCGGCAGACCGCGAGATCGCCTTCTATGAAGCGAACGGCATTCCCTACCGCACCTTGCGGGATGGCGAAGCGCTCGTCGCTACGGGTACCAAAAGCAAGATTGTTCGGTGAAACCCGGCAAACGAAGGGACGGCGCACGCCGGCGACCCCGCGAGGAGGCTGTTTGCACGCGACTTGCCCGGTGGCTTGACGGGCTCCCCGGCGGCGGCGCAAGATTTTATCACAAAGAGGCGGTTTCACCGTGTCATGCGGTCGAGCCGTCCGGTGGGAGGGAAATCCGCGGCAATGGCGATCGAGACGGGCGCTGCGCCCGGCGGACTTGCGGTCTGGCGACAAAGCCTCGGGCGGCTCAGCCAGGAGCAGATCGTCGCCGCCTTCACCATCGCGCTCCTGATCGTCTTCGCCCTGGCGCTGCCGGGCTTCGCCACCGCCTCCAACATCCTCGGCCTCATCCGCAGCATCTCCATTCTCGGCATTTTGGGCTTGGGCATGGGGCTCATCGTCATCAGCCGCGGCATCGATTTGAGCGAGATCGCGATCATGGCGGGCCCGTGGTGCGTGGCGCTCATCGCCAATCAGCACGGTCTTCCCATATTTTGGACGCCGATCCTGGCGCTGGCCATTGCCGTCGGCATCGGGTTTCTGAACGGCGTGCTCGTTGCCTTCGTCGAGGCGCCGGCGCTTTTCGTCACGCTCGCCGCCACCTTCGTCATCTACGGGACGGCGTACTGGATCGCGCCGGTCTATGTGGTCTATGCGCCGCAAAACGCGGCTGCGCTGCTCTTCGCCGGGCGTGGCGCGCTCTTCGGCATCCCCATGCCGATCATCGTCTTCGCCGCGGCGGCGCTCGTCATACACGCCTTCCTGTCGCGGACCTCGATTGGGCGCTTCATCTATGCGCAGGGCGACAATTCCGAAGCGGCGCGCCTTTCGGGCGTGGCGCTCCGCCCGCTTATCGTGCTGGAGCACGTGATGGTCGCTCTGCTCGCCTGGCTCGCCGGCCTCGTCTGGATCGGCCAGACCGGTAGCATGCAGATGACGATCGTCCAGGGCACGGTCGTGTTCGACGTCATCCTGGTGGTGGTGCTGGGCGGCATCAGCCTCGTCGGCGGGCGCGGCAGCGTCTTCAGCGTCGTCGTCGGCTGCGCCTTGATCGGCACGCTCCTCAATGCCTTCACCATCATGGACGTGAACAGCGAGGTGCAGAACATCATCCGCGGCGTGGTGCTGCTCGCGGCGATCATCCTCGACAATTGGCTCCACCCGCGCGATGAGGAGACGGCACGGCAAGGCGACTGACGCGGGTTTTCGTAAGAACGCATAACCAGGGGAGGACGTAACATGCTGAGTAGACGCGCGCTTATGGGAGTGACGGCGATGCTGGCCGCGGCGGCGGTCGCCGGCGGACCGGCAACGGTCCGCGCGCAAGAGGAAAGTGGCACCAAGACCGCGCACGAACTTCGCGCCCAATACGACAAGGACCTCAAGGGAAAGACAATCGCGTTCCTGCCCATCGCCACCGGCGTGCCGCTGATGGACGAGTGGGGCCGCGTGATCAAGACTGAGGCTGAGTGGCGCGGGATGAAATTCGTCATTCGCGACCCCGCTGCCAACCCGGCGGCGATGCAGCAGGCCTTGACCGCGCTCATCGACGAGAAGCCGGACGTGCTGATCGTGCAGAACCCGAGCGTCACGCTGCTGATGAAGGAGCTGAAGCGCGCCGAGCAGCAGGGGACGCACGTCGTTCAGATGAACATGTCGTCCAACTACAAGTCGGACGCCTTCGTCGGCGCCGACTGGTACGAGGTGGGCCGCATCCTCGCCGAAGACGTGGTGAAACAATGCGGCACCGGCACCAACACCTCGGGCGAGGTGCAGATCGTTCAAGGCGAGCTCACCGCCGCCGCCAGCGTCGATCAGATCGCCGGCGTCATGGACACGTTGAACAAGGACAAGGCGATCAAGGTGGTGTCGAACCAAGCGGCGCTCTGGGACGCCAACAACGCGCTCAACATCACCAACACGGTGATCCAGCAACATCCCAATCTCTGCGCCAGCGTGGGATTCTGGGGCATCATGGAATCGGGCGCGGCACAGGCGATCCGCAACGCCGGCAAGATCGACAAGGTGAAGGTCTACGCCTCCGGCGAGGGCTCGCAGCTCGACTGCGATCAGGTGGTGCAGGGAAATTTCTATAAATTCCTGAGCTACACCGCGACCAGCCAGGGCCATGACGCCTTCCTCGCCGCCGAAACCCTGCTCGAAAGCGGCGACAAGGCCGGCACGAAGCACCACGAATACTACACACGGCCCGTCTGGCTCGATAAGAGCAACGCCAGCGGCGCCAATTGCTACGCGGTGCCGCCGCCGCCGCAAGGGACGGCCGAGGCGAAGAACTAGACCCGCAATCATCGACGAGCGGCGCCGGTCCCCCAGGACGATCGGGACGGCGCCGCCTCGAGGTGCCATATGGCCATCAGCACGCTTGAAGCGCTTAGCGAACGAACGCAACGGCTTCGCTACGTCTGGTCGCCGCGGCTGCTTTTCTCCGAGCTGCTGCTGAAGCAGTGGTTCGAGCCGGTCATCCCCTTCACGGTGATGATCGGGTTGGGGCTCTACTTCTCGGTCACCATCAACGATTATGCGACAACGAGGAACGCGCTGTCGCTGATGCGGCTTTATGCCGAATTCGGCTTCGTCGCGCTGGCGATGGCCTTCACGCTGATTTCCGGTGGTATCGATTTGAGCGTCGGCGCGATCTTCGCGGTGTGCAACTTCGCGGCGCTCTTTTATATTTTCGTGGCGGACTTTCCCGCCTGGCTTACCGTCCTCGCGACGATCGCGACCGGTGGGGTCATCGGGGCGATGAATGGCGTGCTCATCGGCTATCTCAAAGCGCGGCCGTTCCTGACGACGCTGGTAACTCTCATTATTCTTCGCGCCAGCGTCAATCTGCTAAGCGAGCGCTTCGCCACGGTATTCGCCACCAACTCGATCGACAGCGACGCCTGGGATTTTCTCGGCGACGGCTCGGTCCTGGGCTTGCCGGTCAATGCCGCAACGCTCATCGTCGTCCTCCTGATCGGCCATATTTTTCTGAGCCGGTCGCGCTATGGCTGGCATTTGACGGCGATCGGCGCGAGCCGCAAGGCGGCGCGCCACGCCGGCATCCGCGTCGAGCGCATGCTGTTTGCCACATACGTGCTTTCGGGCGCGCTTTGTGCGGTGGGCGGCCTTTTCTACGCGGCGCGCCAGGGGAGCACGGATTCCACCACCGGCCTCGGCTGGGAGTTTCAGGCGCTCACCGCCGTCGTGCTGGGCGGTGCCTCGGTCGCCGGCGGACGGGGCACGGTCTGGCGGGCGATGATCGGCGCCATCATCATTTTCATGATGACGAACGGGCTCGTCCGCATCGGCATTCCCGGATACATCACGTCGGCGGCAATCGGCGTCATTCTCCTCGTTGCCGTCAGCATCGATGTGAAGTGGGCGAAGAATCGCGGCAAGGTCATCCAGAAGACCTACGTCAACCCGGCGCGCGTGCCGCTCGCGCGCGCGCCGAGCATCGCGCGCGACGGCGGCTCGCCTTTTGCCATGAACGACCGGCTCATCAACGCCGAGGCGATCGGCCTTGACCAGGTGGAGGGCCCCGAGGACGTGATCCTCGACCGTCAGGATCGCGTCTATGGCGGCACGCGGGACGGCAACATCATTCGCTTCTCCGGTCCCAAGTTCGAGCGGCGCGAGGTGTTCGCGCATATCGGCGGCCGGCCGCTCGGCATGCAGTTCGACAAGGACGAGAACCTCATCGTCTGCGTCGCCGGCATGGGCGTCTACGGCGTCAAGCCCGACCGTACCGTCTTCAAGGTGACCGACGAGACCAACCGCACCTGGTACAAGCTCAACGACGATTCACGCCTGCGCATGGCCGACGATCTCGACATCGCGCCCGACGGCAAGATCTATTTCAGCGACTGCACCACGCGATACGAGATGACGACCAACGCGCTCGACGTCGTCGAGGGGCGGCCCAACGGCCGCGTCGTCTGCTACGACCCGGTGACGCGGAAGACCTGGACCGTCATCAATCACTTTTATTTCCCCAACGGCATCTGCGTGTCGCATGACGGGCAGTCGATCTTCATTGCCAGCACCACGCTCTGCCAAATCTATCGCTACTGGATCGCGGGACCGCGCAAAGGCGAGCTCGAAGTGGCGATCAAGGAGCTGCCGGGAAATCCCGACAACATCAACCGTGCCTCCGACGGAACCTACTGGCTGGCGCTCATCGGCATCCGCAGCCCGGCGTTCGACCTCGCCGCGCGGAAACCCGGGTTCCGCCTGCGCATGGTGAAGCAGGTTCCCGCCGACGAGTGGCTCGCCCCCGGCCTCAATCACGGCTGTGTCGTCCGCTTCAACGAGGTGGGTGAGGTGCTCGAATCCTTCTGGGACCCCACGGGCATCTCGCATTCGACACTGACTTCGATGCGAGAGCACAAAGGCTATCTCTATCTGGGCGGCATCGAGAACAACCGTATCGGCCGAGTGAAGCTCGATCGCGGCGACCCCAGCTGGTCGGGCTATGAAGCCTATTGGGGCAGCAAGCGGCGCGATCGGGGATAGCGATGGCCGTCCTCACCCATGTCATGCGCGACCTGCGCCAGGTCCTGTTCCGGGACGCGGATCAGCACGCCATCCCCTCGATGGACGGCGCGCTCAGCCCCAACAATGCCCTCGATCATTGCCATACCATCGGCGAGCCGCTGCCCGGTGCCGACGACATCGCCGAGGCGCCCGACGGTTCCCTCTATGTTTCCGCCGGTCCGCAGGTGGTTCGGCTTTCCGGTAAGGGCTACGCGACGCGCAGCGTCCTCGCTGAGTTCGAGGCGCCGGCCGGTGGCCTCGCCCTCCATCCCGATGGGCGGCTTCTCGTCTGCGTCGCGGGTCATGGTCTCGCCGCCATCGACGCGGCAGGTCGCCAACGCTGGTTGAACCGGGTCGAAGACCAGCCGCTCCATTGCCTCACTAGCGTTGCCGCAGCGTCCGACGGCAACATTTTCATGAGCCACGGTAGTCGGCAACATAGGGGCAATGATTGGTGCCGCGACCTCATGGAGAAGGGTCGCAGCGGATGCCTAATCCGCTGTGGCGCCGACCTCGGCTCGCCCAAGGTGTTGCTCCGCGACCTCCCCTGGCCGAACGGCGTTGCCGTCGGACGCGATGGGTGCGCGCTCTGCTTCACGGAAGCCTGGAGCCACCGGGTCTGCCGTGCCGCAATCGAGACGGCGGGCCTCGGCGCGGTCGAGGCGGTGATCGGTAATCTTCCGGGTTATCCGGCACGCCTTGGTCCAGCGGCAGCCGGCGGCTTCTGGCTCGCGGTCTTCGCCTTGCGCACGCACCTCATCGAATTCGTGCTGCGCGAGGATGATTTCCGCGAAGAGATGACGCGCACCATCGCGCCCAAATATTGGATCGCGCCGGCGCTTTCGACGGACGGCGATGCGCTTGAGCCGATGCAGACCGGCGGCATCAAGGCGCTCGGCATTCAGAAGCCGTGGGCGCCGCCGCGCTCCTATGGTTTAGCGCTTCGCTTCGACGACAGAGGCGACATCCGCGAGAGCCTGCACAGCCGGGTGGGCGGGCGATACCACGGCATCACCGCCGCGCGTGAGACCGCGCAGGGTCTCGTCATCGTGTCCAAGGGACATGGCCGACTCCTCCTCGACACCTCGGGAGCCAAACCATGAGCGCCGTCGAGACGCTGAGCCGCGAGCCCCTGGATGCGCCGGTTACTGCGCGCGAGCCGGTGCTCCGTGTCGTCAACGGCAGCAAGATCTATGGCGGGGTCCACGCCATCGAGGGTGTCAATTTCGAGCTCTATCCGGGCGAGGTGCACGCCCTCGTCGGCGAGAACGGCGCCGGCAAATCGACGCTCTGCAAAGCGATCTCGGGCGCGATCAAGCTCACCGCCGGCGAGATCTTTGTCGATGGCAAGCCGGTCGCTTTCGACAGCCCGCGCGACGCGCTCGCCGCCGGCATTTGTATGGTCTATCAAGAAACGAGCCTGGTGCCGACCATGACGGCGGCGCAGAACATTGAGCTCGGCAATGAGAAACTGCTGACGCGCTTCCGGACCCTCAACATCCAGGGGCAGCAGCTCCTGCAATCGCTCAATTTCCACGTTGATCCCGCGACACCCGTCGGCCTCCTCGGCACCGCCAAGCGGCAGATGGTGGAGATCGCCCGCGCCATCTACAACAAGGCGCGAATCATCATCTTCGACGAGCCGACAGCGAGCCTCACGCCCGAGGAGATCGTCCACTTTTTCCACCTCGTGCGCGACCTTCGTGCGCGGGGCGTTGCCATCATTTACATCTCGCATGCGCTCGAGGAATCGCTGCAGATTTCCGATCGCATCACCGTCCTGCGCGATGGCAAGCTGGTGGTCACCGCCAAGACCGCCGAGATGACGCGCGAGAAACTGGTCCGCCACATGGTCGGGCGCGATATCACCCAGACCCACTATGCGAAGCAACGCGCTGCGCGCGGGACTGGCGCCGCGGCGCGTGAGCGGGAAAGGGTGCTCGAGGTCGAGAACGTCACCATGGGCATGGTGGTGAAGAACATGTCATTCTCGGTCTATGCCGGCGAAGTGGTGGGCATCGCCGGCCTCATCGGCTCCGGCCGCACCGAGATCGCCAAGATCGTTTACGGCGCGTTGAAACGCAACCTCATCAACGGCGGCACGATCAAGCTGCGCGGCAAGCCCATCCGCTTTCGGGTGCCAAAGCAGGCGATCAACGCCGGCATTTGCTACATCACTGAGGACCGCAAGCTCAACGGTTTCTTCGAGACGATGCGGATCGATGACAATGTCTATGTGGGCAAGCTCGCGACCAAGGTGGGCTGGCGCTTTCTTCTGTCGCGGGCGATTCGCGAAAAACTCTCGTCCTATTGGGTCGATCGCCTCCGTATCGCGGCGATCTTGCGCAAGGCGAAGATCGTCGAGCTCTCCGGCGGCAACCAGCAGAAAGTGGTGATCGCCAAGTCGCTGGCGCAGGATCCCGCGATCGTCATCTTCGACGAGCCGACGCGCGGCGTCGATGTCGCCACCATTCCCGAAATCCACGCGCAAATTCGCCGGCTTGCCGAGGAAGGCAAGGCCGTCGTGGTGATCTCATCATATCTTCCGGAAATTCTCGCCGTCTCCGACCGCATCCTCGTCGCCCGCCTGGGCCGCATCGTCGCCGAGTTCGACGCCGTCACGGCGACCCAGGACAAGATCATGTACGCCGCCATCCATTGATGGATCGGTAAGGCGGCGAGCGTGTGTCCGGCGTCACCTCGGTGTGCTAGCCTATTGCGATGCGACATTCGGCGATCTAAAGCGGTCAATGGGTCACATGGCGTCCGGCCGCGATCGCCGGTGAGTCTCCTCTGTGGAGCTTTCGCATGACCAGGGAACTCAGGTTCAGCATCGCTAGAGGCGCTGCCGTTTTTGCTCTCGCGCTTCTGCTCGGTGGTTGTGAGGAGCGGAAGCAGGCTGCGGCGCCTCCGCCCAGTCCGGCCGTCGGCGTGCGTCCCGCCGCGATGAAGGGCGTCAACGAATCATTCGAGTTCGTCGGTCGGATCAAGGCTGTGAACAAGGTGGATGTGCGCGCCCGCGTCGAGGGGTTCCTGGAAAAGGTCCTCTTCCGGGAGGGGCAGGACGTCAAAGCCGGCGATCTGCTTTATCAGATCGAGAAGGTGCAGTTCCAGGCACAGGTGGACCAGGCGAAAGCGAACGTGGCTTCGGCCGAGGCGGAGGCGACCAACGCGCAACTGCAATACGACCGGACGGCCGAGCTTTCCAAACGCGGGCAGGTCGTCGCGCAAGCGGTCGTCGACCAGAACAAAGCGACGCTCGATAGCGCGCGAGCGAAAATCATGCAGATGAAGGCCGCGCTGACGCAGACGGAGGTCAATCTCGATTACACCGATGTTCGTTCACCCATCGATGGCCGCATCGGCCGCACCGCCTACACCGTCGGCAATCTCGTCAATCCCGCGAGCGGCGTGCTGGCGACGATCGTAAGCCAGGACCCGACCTATGTTCTCTTTCCCGTGAGCGTCCGCGATCTCGAGATCATCCGTGCGGCGCGACGAGAGCCCGATGGCGAGCTCGCCAAGATCGAGATTCGCGTTCGGCTCTCGAATGGGCAGGACTACGCCCATTCGGGCCTGTGGAATCTCACTGATCCGCAGGTGGATCAGCAGACCGATACCCTGACGATGCGGGCCATCGTTCCCAATCCGGAGCGGTTGCTGGTCGACGGACAATTCGTCACCGCCGCGATCCGCGAGCGCCGCGAGCAGCCGCGCCTCGTCGTTCCGCAGTCCGCGCTCCAGATCGATCAGTCCGGCTACTACGTGCTCGTCGTCGACGATCAGCACAAGGTGGAACAGCGTCGGATCGGCACCGGGCCAAACCGAGACACCGACGTGGTGGTGACGTCAGGCTTGCGCGAAGGCGAACACGTGATCGTCGATGGCGTCCAGAAAGTACGCCCCGGACAGGTGGTCCAGGAGACGGTTATGCCGGAGCCGAAGGGCTAGATGATCTCCGACATCTTCATCGACCGACCGCGCCTCGCGTTTGTCGTGTCGATCGTCATCACGCTCGCCGGCATTCTCGCGATCACGACGATCCCGCTCGCGCAGTTTCCCGAGATCGTCCCGCCGCAGGTGTCGCTCACCACGCTCTATCCGGGCGCCGATGCCGAAGTGGTGGAAACGACCGTCGCCCAGCCGATCGAGCAGCAGATCAACGGCGTCGACAATGCGCTCTATTATCAATCGGCGAGCGGCGCCGACGGGAGCTACACGCTCACCGTCACCTTTGCGCTCGGCACCGATCCCGACATCAATACGGTCAACGTGCAGAACCGGGCACAGCTCGCCACGCCGCTTTTGCCGCAGGAAGTACAGCGGCAGGGTCTCGTCATCCGCAAGAAATCGGCCGCCCTCCTTCAGGTCATCACGATCTATTCGCCGAAGAACAGTCACGACGCCCTTTACCTCAACAATTACGCGACGATCAACGTCATCGATCCACTAGCGCGAATCCGTGGTGTGGGGCAGGCCCTTCTCTTCGGGCCGCTCGATTATTCGCTGCGGCTATGGCTCGATCCGGACGAGCTCACCGCGTTCAACCTAACCCCGGCGGACGTGGTGACGGCGGTCCAGAACCAGAACATCCAGGCGGCCGTAGGACGTATCGGCTCCGCGCCGACACCGCAGGCACAGCAGCTTCAGCTCACCATCAAGACCGAAGGGCGGCTGACGCGGACGGACGAGTTCCAAAACATTGTCGTGCGCGCCAATCCCGACGGATCGGTGGTGCGGGTCAAGGACGTGGCGCGCGTTGATTTGGGAGCCAAGGCGCAGGAGCGGTACAGCCGCTTCAACGGCGCGCCGGCCGCGGCGATCGGCATCTACCAGTCGCCCGGCGCCAATGCGGTCGAGGTCGCGCGCCAGGTTCGCCAAGTCATGGACGAATTGAAGCAGCGCTTTCCCGACGATGTCGCCTACAGCGTCTTCTGGGACGCGACGGTGTTCGTGACCTCGACCATCGCGGAGGTGATCCGGACGCTCGTCATCGCCTTTGTGTTGGTCGGCATCGTCGTGTTCCTGTTCCTTGGCAAGCTGCGCTCGACGCTCATTCCGCTTGTCGCGGTGCCGGTCTCGATCATCGGTACGTTCGCAGTCATGCAGCTCATCGGCTATTCGGCCAATACCGTCTCGCTCCTCGCCCTCGTGCTTGCGATCGGCATTGTGGTGGACGACGCGATCGTCGTCGTTGAAAACGTCGAGCGCGTGATCGAAGAAGAGCCGGAGCTGTCGATCTCGGCGGCGACCAAGAAGGCGATGGCCGAGATCACTGGGCCGATCATCGCTATCACGCTCGTGCTTCTGTCCGTGTTCGTACCGGTTGCGTTCATCTCCGGCATCAGTGGTCAGCTCTTCCGGCAGTTCGCTGTGGCCGTGTCCACCGCAATGCTGATCTCAGCGGTCAACGCCCTCACCTTGAGCCCGGCGCTTTGCTCGGTCGTGCTGAAGCGCGGTCAGACGCAACGAGGCCCGATGCGTTACGTATTGGGTGGCATCGATCGCGTGCGCAACGGATATGTGTTTCTCGTTTACCGCCTCGTGCGTGTCGCCGCGTTGGGTTTGGCGATCGTTGCCGTCGTTGCTGCCGCATCGTTCGTGGTGTTCAAGTCGTCGCCGCAGGGGTTCCTGCCGTCCGAGGATCAAGGCGCGATCTTCGCCGCGATGCGGCTCCCTGAAGGGGCCTCACTCAACCGCACCGAGGAGCTGGTGAAACGCGTCGAGGAGATCGCTCAGCACACTCCCGGCGTCGCAGGCATCATCTCGGTGGTCGGCCTCAACTTCATCGACTATGTCGCCTCGCCCAACCAAGCCTTTTTCGTCCTCCGGCTGAAGCCTTATGAAGAGCGGAGAGATCCTGCGCAGGGGGTCGATTCGATTCTCGCGCGCCTCAGGCCGGAATTGGGCGCGATCTCCGGCGCCATCGTCTTCCCGTTCAACCTGCCGCCGATCCTCGGCCTCGGCAACACCGGCGGCTTCCAGTATGCGCTCGAGGCCCTGCAGGGCCAGCCGCCCCCCGAGGTTGCGGCCGTGCAGCGTGGACTTCTCGTCGCAGCGAACCAACAACCCGAGCTCGCCGCCGTCTTCAGCACCTTCGCCGCCGATACGCCGCAGGTCTATCTCGACATCGATCGTGACAAGGCGCAGGTGCTGGGAGTCAAGGTCGTAGACATTTTCAACGCGCTGCAATCGACGCTCGGCGGCTTCTATGTCAACGACTTCAACCTGTTCGGCCGCACCTGGCAGGTGAACGTCCAGGCGGATGCGCGCTTCCGCGACGCGATCCAAGATATCTATCGCGTCTATGTGCGCAATGCCGTGGGCGCGATGGTGCCGATCCGGGCGCTGGCGCAGGCTCGCCTCGTCCAGGGGCCGCAGACGCTCATTCGCTACAACGGCTTCCGTGGTGCCATCATCAACGGCGCCCCCAAGCCCGGCTTCAGTTCAGGCCAAGCGCTTGCGGCGATGGAGCGCATTTCGGCGACGACCCTGCCCGCCGGCTACAGCTTCGAATGGACCGGCACGGCGCTGCAGGAAAAAGCGGCGAGCGGCCAGACCGGCATCGTTCTCGGTCTCGCCGTGCTCTTCGCCTATCTTTTCCTGGTGGCGCTTTACGAAAGCTGGAACATCCCGATCCCGGTGTTGCTGTCGGTCACCGTCGGCGTTCTCGGTGCCATTGGCGCCGTCGCTCTGCAACGGCTCGGCTTCGATGTCTATGCACAGATCGGGCTGGTGGTGCTCGTCGCGCTCGCGGCGAAGAATGGCATTCTCATCGTCGAATTTGCCGTCGAGCAGCGGCGCCAGGGCAAGACCATTGCCGAGTCTGCCGTCGAAGGAGCGCGCCTGCGCTTCCGGCCGGTGATGATGACCAGTTTTGCCTTCATTTTCGGTCTGCTGCCGCTGGTCATCGCCCAAGGCGCGGGCGCTCTCAGCCGACGCGCCGTCGGAACGCCGGTGTTCGGCGGAATGATCGCCGCAGCGTTCTTCGGGATTTTCGTGATACCCATGCTTTACGTCGTGTTCCAGTGGCTGCGCGAGCGCACGGCGCGCCGCACCGCTGCGTCGGAACTGCACGCCGGTACCGATTGAGGGCGATGAAGGCTCGGCAGCTCGAAAAACGGTCTTCAGATCTAGTCTAATATTCAATCGGCGTCGCGTGCCAACCTTCGACGCGCTTCGCCCAGAATGTCGCGCGCAGCCGGGAGGAGATCGGTCCCGGTCGGTCATTGCCGAGGATGCGCCCACCAATGCGCGAGACCGGCATGATGCCGCCCGCCGTGGTTGCGAGGAATATCTCGTCTGCCGCATCGAGCTCTGTCGCCGGCAGCGGACGAACCGCGAAATCCAAACCGAGCTCGCCGCAGAGCTCATGGACCGAGAGCCGCGTGATGCCTTCAAGCGCGCCACGGTCTGGGGTCGCCACGGCGCCGTCGGTCACCGTGAAGACGTTGTACCCCGGCCCCTCCGTGACGAAGCCATCCTGGTCGAGCAAAACGCAATTGTCCGCGCCGCGGTCGTACGCCTCGAAGAGGCCTCTGGTCAGGTCTCCCCAATGGAAGTTCTTCACCTTGGGATCGACGGAGGCGTCGGGGATGCGGGGCGTCTTCGCGACGATGAGATGGGCGCCGCGCTCCTGCACCTCGGGAGGAATGACCCAGACCCAGGGAATGGCGAAGGCCGCTAGATAGTTTTTGCAGTTGACGGGGTGGCGAGGAAGCCCCGGCTTCAGGCTGCCGCGCAGGCAATCCATAGCGACATAGGCTTCCCGCAATCCCGACCGGCGCACGCATTCGGTGAGGATCCGCCGGATATCGTCATCCGATTCCGGCGGCTGCAGCCGCAGCGCCTGCATCGATTGGCGAAAGCGGTGTAGATGATCATCGAGACGAAAGAACGACCCACCCCAGACGCTGACGACATCATTGGTCACGTCGGACCGGCGATACCCCCAGTCGGTGATTGGGATTGCCGCTTCGCCAACCGGCATGTAGTTGCCATCGACATAAGCAGCGCCATCAGACCAAACGGATGTTGTCATTGCCGACCATCCAATCTCGTGTTCGCTTCAGCGACCGGCGGCCGCAATGCGCCGGCAATGATCGAGGGCTGCGCCGATAAGATTCTCGCTTGATTCCGGCGTGCGGAAGGCGGCATGTGCCGAGAGGGTGACGTTTTCTAACCTCGTCAAGACATGATCTGCCGGCATTGGCTCGATGGCGAAGACATCGAGCCCCGCATGGCGGAGATGGCCCGAGCGCAAGGCCTCGACCATCGCCTCCTCGTCGATCAGCGCGCCGCGCGCCGTGTTCACAAGGATGGCGCCCGGCTTGATGGCGGCGATGCGTGCGCGCGAGAGGAAGCCCCGGGTCTCGTCGGTGAGCAGCAGGTGCAGCGAGATCACGTCGCTGCTGGCGAGCAGCTGCTCGAGCGGCACGAATTCGACGCCTGGATAGGTTCGGGGAGTGCGGTTCCAGGCGATCACCTTCATTCCGGAGCCGAGGGCAATCCGCGCGACCTCGGCCGCAATGCCGCCGAAACCGACGAGCCCCAAGGTCTTGCCGGTGAGTTGAACGCCATCGATCCCCAGCCATTGGCCGGCGCGCATCGCGTGGTCCATTCGCGCAAGACCTCTGGCCGACGCCCACATCAAGGCAATGGCACATTCGGCGACCGCGGTATCGCCATAGCCCTTGATGAGATGAACGGTGATGCCGCGCTCGGCGAGCTCTTCCGGGTTCATGTAGCTCCGCGCACCCGTGCCGAGGAAGACAACGTGTTTGAGGCTGCGGCATGACCCTGCAAGCCGCGTTGGCAACTGGGTGTGGTCGATGATCGCGATCTCGGCGTCACCAAGGACGGTCGGCAGCGCGTCCGGCGCCACATCGGGATCGCGATTGATGGCGACGGGCGGATCGTCCTTGCGTCGCAGCTTTTCAGCGATCGCGGCAAGGGTGTCGTCGGCATCGACGAAAACGGACCGCAATTTCTTCTCCCTTCGGCCAAGCTTTGCCCATTCTGCACAATGGTACAGATGGACAAAAGAAGAACCGCCGACACCGAGGGGCACCCGCGGAAGAGCACGAACCCGCAAGGAAGCGCGCCAAGCTTACGCTCGACGGTCATGTGCGTGCAAGCTGGCGGCTCTCGAACGAGCCTTGGTCGATCGCCATCATCGGAGATCGTCGATACGCCCGGTCGTTGCGAGTCGGCTCGCGCTCGAAGAATGCGCGTCTGCTTTTAGCGTCACGCCCGTCAAGCGGCGGCGACGGGCCTCGCTCAGCAGATAGAACAACGCTGCCGCCGCTTCGCTGTAGCTCAAACCTTCCGGGCGGATATTGGACAAGCAATTTCGCTCGGCATCGACGCGGCCGACCTGGGGCGCCCAGGTGAGGTAGACGCCGAGACTTTCCGGCGCCGACAGGCCGGGCCGCTCGCCGATCAGCACGAGCACCGATGCTGCTCCCAGCGCGGCGCCGATTTCGTCGCCGACGGCAACGCGGCCCTGTTCCACCACCGCGACCGGTCCGATTCGCAGGGAATGTCGCTTAAGTTCGGGCAAGAGGGCGTCGATGAGCGGCAGCGCGTGGCGCTGGACCGCGCCCGGCGACAGGCCGTCCGCCACGACGAGCGCGAGATCGTGGTCCCGCGCGCAGGATCCGACATGGTCGCGCGAGGCATCATCGAGCCGTCGGCCGAGATCGGGCCGCAGAAGATAGATCTGCCGCGTTGCGGCGGCGCTGCGCAGTGATATCGCCTCGAGCCCGCGCTCGGTCAAACCGCTGAGCAGCGGCGCGGGCTGAAGGGGCACATGCACGGCATCGCGGGCGCGAGCATGCGCGAGCTGAAAGGCGAGGTGCTCGGCGGTGGCGAGGCTGGCGCCGGTGCGCGCAAGACCGATCCGGGCCGGCGTGTGTCGGCGCAGGCGAAACCAAGGATCCGTCCTCTCGACCGACCACGTCATCCCATCAATCCCTTGCCAGGAGCGGCGCGAACCGGGCGGGAAGAGCGTCGGGTCGCACCAGTCCCCTTTCGGTCATGATTCCCATGGCGGCAAGCCATGCCTCGAATTCTGGCGCGGGACGACGGCCGAGGATTTCGCGGACCGCCAGTACGTCATGATGGGAGGTGCTCTGGTAGTTGAGCATCACGTCGTCGGCACCGGGTACGCCCATGACGAAGCTCACGCCGGCCGCACCAAGCAGCATGAGCAGCGCGTCCATGTCGTCCTGATCGGCAGCCGCGTGGTTGGTATAGCAGACGTCGCATCCCATCGGCAGACCGAGCAGCTTGCCGCAAAAATGGTCCTCGAGCCCGGCGCGGATGATCTGTTTGCCGTCATAGAGGTATTCGGGGCCGATGAATCCCACGACGCTGTTGACTAGGAGCGGCTGGAACGCCCGGGCCACCGCATAGGCACGCGCCTCGAGGGTCTGCTGGTCGCAACCGTGATGCGCGTCGGCCGAGAGCGCGCTACCCTGGCCCGTCTCGAAATACATCACGTTGGTTCCAACGGTCCCGCGCTTCAACGCGAGCGCTGCGGCGCGGGCTTCACGGAGGAGAGCAAGGTCAATACCAAAGCTCCGGTTCACTGCCTCGGTACCGCCGACCGATTGGAAGACGAGATCGACAGGCGTTCCGCGCTCGATGAGGCCGAGCGTCGTTGTGACATGCGTCAGCACGCAAGATTGAGTTGGCACATCGAGGCGCTGGCGCAGCTCATCGAGTAGCAGCAGCAGATCACGGCAACGCTCGGGATCGTCGCTCGCGGGATTGATGCCGATGACCGCGTCGCCACAGCCCAACAGCAATCCATCGAGAATGCTGGCGAGCACGCCTTTGGGATCGTCCGTCGGATGGTTCGGCTGCAAGCGCGCCGAGAGCCGGCCCGCGAGCCCGATCGTGTTGCGAAAGCGCGTGACCACGCGACACTTCGCGGCCATGATGATGAGATCTTGCAGCCGACTGATCTTGGCGACGGCAGCGGCCATTTCGGGCGTGAGGCCGGGTGCCAACTCGGCCAGACGCGCCGGCGTGGGCACGTCCGAAAGGAGCCAGTCGCGCAGCCCGCCGACCGTCAGGTGCGCGACCGATGCGAACGCTCGCGCATCATGGGTATCGATGATGAGGCGCGTTACCTCGTCGCGCTCGTAGGGCACGACGACATCCCTCAGGAACGCCGTGAGCGGGACGTTCGCCAGTGCCATCTGCGCGGCAACGCGCTCCTCGGCACTTTCTGCGGCCACGCCGGCGAGTTGATCGCCGGAACGGAGCGGCGATGCCCGCGCCAGCAGGCATTTCAGATCGGGAAAGGTGTGGCGAGTACCGTCGATGATGGCCGCATACATCCCGACCTCCCATGGGAGCCGCTCGACCGATTAACGTATGCGTAGCGTCATCCGATCACTTGGAAATGCGCCTCCGTTGGCCGCTTTGCCGTGCCGTTGATCGGAAGGATGTCTTGCGGACAAGCGGAGAAGGCGACGATGCAGTCCATCTCCGCGCGCAAGGTCACGTAACTGCCGGGCGTGCTGACCGGTGCGCGTACATCGGTTTTGATGCCGTCGATCACCGGGATGTTCATGAAGAGGTTGAGCGGCGCGGGCGTTTCCGGCGGCGTGACGCCGAGTTCGCGCAGTCCGGCAACGAGGTTGTCGGTGCAATTGTCGTGGTACTCCTTGCAGCCGAGCAGCTCGTAGCGGTAACGGTCGCAAGCGGCAAAGAGCGTATCGTGAATGCCGCCCGAGGTGTCTTCGACGAGGGTCAGGATCGGTCGCCGCTTGTTGGTCACCAGCGTATCGCCGATTTTCGGAATGATCCCGCCGATCGCCACACGCGTGTGCTCCATCGACATGAATTCCTTCATGTCACCCGCGTTGAAGGCCCAGGTATCGACCACCTGCTGTCCCTTGGTGTTGACGACCTTTACCGTTTGGCCCCGCCGCACGCGCGTGGCTTTGCCTTTGCGGGCCGGAATCTCAACCGCGTCCATCTGCGCTCACTCCCTCTTTCGCCGGGGTCTCTCGGATTCCCGCGCTCGTCTCGGCGCCTTCTGCCTCCGCCGGTCCACCGTGGCGCGCATCGCGGCCGACGCCTTTGTCTCCGGGATCACCGCGTCGACATCGATCTCCATGAGCAGCTCCGGCCGGGCCAGGCCGCTGACGATGAGGCCGGTCGAACAGGGGAAGACGCCCTTCAGCCATTTGCCGACAACCTGATAGACCGGTTCACGGAACGAGCGATCGGTCACATAAATGTGGATCTTGCAGATATGCTCAAGCTTCGCGCCGGCTTCTTCGAGCAGGATTTTCACGCATTGCATCGCGTGCTCGGCCTGTGCGACGGGATCGCCGACGCCGACGATGCTGCCGTCGAAGGCCATCGCCGTCTGGCCGCGCAAGAAGACGTGGTTTCCCGCCCGCACCGCCATGGCGAGCTCGATTCCGAGCTTCTGGTCGGGGTAGTAGTCGTTGGTCTTGTATTTTCGGAACCGTTGATGCGCCACGACGCTGCTCCTCGCCACGCGTTTGTGCGGCAATCCCAGACGACGACTTGACCATAACGGCGATGGGCTGACAAGGCGCGGCTTTTCGCGGAGCCGGGCGTCCTCACCTTACCCTATCGCTGAATCTCGCAGCTTTTCGCAAGGAAAGCGCGTCGCACCGGGATGCGCGATACTGCTCGCCGGTTACAAGCATGACTCCGTCGAGTCCCGGAAAAGCGCGCGCCTCAGACATTGCCGGGCACGCCGAAGGAGGGGGCCGATCGCGGATCGAGCGCGCGCGTGACATAATCATGCATTTGCGGCCGCCAAATCTCCCAGATGCGCGCCAACTCGGCGATGGGATTATCGTGCCAATCGACGCGCAGATCGGCGATTGGCCACGCCACCTCGCCGACCATGACAAGCGCGGCGGAGTGGATCGGCCCGGCTTCGCCGCCGGCGTCGACGCCGGCTTTCATCGCCTGCACCATACGCTCGCCCAGATCGGCGCGCGCGGCGTGCTCGAATTTGGTCAGCATGGCTTGTGGCACTCCGGGCACCGCCAGAAGGTTACCCGCCGCGACAGCAAACCGCCCTTCCATCGCGGCGTGGGTTCCGAGGCTGTGTTTGCCCGAAAAGCACGCCGTCTCGCCGGCGGCATTCACGATGGCGAGTTGGCGGTACTCGATGGTGGGAACGGTCTCGCGAAACACGCGCACGATGTCGCGCGGCGGCACACCCAACGCCATCAGGTCGAGTGCGCGTGTGCCGAGGCGAGGATCGGTGATGTTCTGTGAAGCAACCGCACCGATGCCAGCCCGGAGATGAGCGCAGCGTGCCCCCACGGCTGGCGACGATGAGGCGATCGCGATAGCCAGCCGCTTGGTCTCGGCACAGTACGCCGAAATCGAGAACGTCACGACAGCGACTCCCTCGGTTAGCGCCGCCGGCTAGGGTCGTTCAACACGCCGACTCTATACAAGAAAATGACAATGCGAGACACAACATTGGGCCGGCGACGCGCTGGGCGGTAGGGCAGTCACTACGTTAGTTTCTCGCCCAAATAGGATTTGCGCACGAGGTCGCTGCGCAGGAGGCCTTCGGCGGAATCATGGAGGGTGATGTGTCCGGCCTGGATGACATAGCCGCGGTTGGCGATGCGAAGCGCCATGCGCGCGTTCTGCTCGACGAGGAGGATCGTCATCCCCTGTTCGCGGATGTTGCTGATCGTTTCGAAAATGGTCTCGACCATGATCGGCGAAAGACCCATTGAGGGCTCGTCGAGGAGGAGCAGCTTCGGACGCGCCATCAACGCGCGCCCCATGGCGAGCATTTGCTGCTCGCCGCCGGAGAGGGTTCCGCCTTTTTGGTGCTGCCGTTCCTTGAGGCGGGGGAACAGCGCGTAGACACGCTCGAGATCGGCCGGGACGTCCTGCTTGTCCTCGCGCGCGAAGGCGCCCAATTCGAGATTTTCCAGCACGGTCATACGGGGAAAGATGCGCCGGCCTTCGGGCGAATGGGAAATGCCGAGGCGCACCACTTTGTTGGTCGAAAGGCCGCTGATGCGCTTGCCCTCGAAACGGATCTCGCCGCGCTGCGGCCCGAGCGTGCCGATGATGGTCTTGAGTGTGGTCGTCTTGCCGGCGCCGTTGGCGCCGATCAGCGTGACGATCTCGCCTTTCTCGACCGTGAGCGAGATACCCTTGAGCGCCCGGATGTTGCCGTAGCTCGTATGGATGTCGGCGATCTCAAGCACGGGCGAGGTCCGCTTCGTAGCCCTTCCCGAGATAGGCCTCGATCACCTTGGGGTCGCGCTGCACATGCGCCGGCGGGCCTTCAGCGATCTTCACGCCGTGGTCCAGCACGGTGACGTGGTGCGAGAGCCCCATGACGACTTCCATGTGATGCTCGATGAGAAGAATGCTGAGGCCAAGCTCGGAGGGAAGCCGTGCGAGAAACTCGGTAAGCTCGATCGTCTCCCCGGTATTCATCCCGGCGGTCGGCTCATCGAGCAGCAGAAGGCGGGGCCGCGTCGCCAGCGCCCGCGCAATCTCGAGGCGCCGCTGATCGCCGTAGGGGAAATTCTTCGCCAATGTCTCCGCCTTTCCTTCGAGTCCCACGAAGGACAGAAGTTCGAGCGCCCGGTCGCGCGCCGCACGTTCCTCTCGCATTGTCGATGGCGGCCGGATAACCGCCGCGGCAACGGTGCCATGGAGCCGGCAGTGCTCGCCCACCAAGATGTTCTCGAGCGCCGTCATGCTCGGGAAGAGGCGGATCGATTGAAATGTTCGGGCAATTCCCCGTTCGGTCACGCGATTGGGGCGAAGCCCGACGATGCTCCGCCCATCGAACAAGAGTTCACCGGAGCTCGGCTTGACGAGCCCGGTGACAATATTGAAGAAGGTGGTCTTGCCCGCCCCGTTCGGGCCGATGAGGCCGGCAATCGTGCCTTCCTCAATGGTGAAATCGACATCGGAAAGGGCGGTGAGCCCGTCGAAGCGCTTCGAAATCGCCTTCGCCTCGAGAATCAAGCGCTTGCTCGCACGTTCTGTGCTCGTCGCGGGCCGCGCGGTTCCCTCACGCAGCCAGGCGAGCACGCCGAGGTCCGAGCTTCGTTCGAGGACGTGATGCGGCTGCAGGGTCTCGTCGTCATTGAGATCACTTGCCACCGTGACGCGGCGCCAGCGCCCGGCCTCGATGAGGCCCCCCGGTTTCAGGATCATCATGACGACGAGGCCGAGGCCGAAGAAGAACCAGCGCCAGATGGTAAAGTCGACCGTCGTCAAGGCGCTCACCCCGATCGCATGGCCGAGGGTATGCGTCCACTGCGTGAGCTGGGTGAGAAAGATGCGGTCGAAGAGCGTGATCGCCACCCCGCCGGCGATGACGCCGGGGATCGAGCCCATGCCGCCGAGGATTACCATGCAGAGCAGCATGATCGACACGTTGAACTCGAAGGCACCCGGGGTGATGGCCTGGAGCTTGGCCGCGTAGATCGAGCCGGCAAATCCTGAGAAGGTGGCGCCCAGCGAAAACGCCAGGAGCTTCGACTTGATCGGGTCTACGCCCATGCAGGCGGCGGCGGTCTCGTCTTCGCGGATGGCCATCCAGGCCCGGCCGAGACGCGAGTCACGCAAACGGTTCATCGCCCAGACGGAGGCGCCGCCGATGACCAAGATGAGGAAATACCAGGGGATGACGCTGGTTTCGAAGGGGACGCCGGGCAGATACGGCTGTCCGATGGGGTTCACACCGTTCTCGCCGCCGGTGAGATTGAGCCGATAGATCGGCTGCCAGCTGCCGATCTGGATGGTGATGTCGCCGAGGTTGCGAATGGCGACCGGGATGATCTCGCCGAAAGCCAAGGTGATGATCGCGAGATAGTCGCCGCGCACGCGCAAGGTGGGGGCGCCAATCATGACGCCAAACGCTGCAGAGACGACAGCGCTCAGCCAGATCACCTTCCAGAAGCCCCACTCGAATCCCATGAGCGGGGAATTGAAGAGCCCCATGGTGTAGGCGCCAATCGCAAAGAACGCGGCATAGCCCAGGTCCAGGAGACCCGCGTAACCGACGACGATGTTCAACCCGAGCGCGAGGAGGACATAGATCATGGCATCGCTCACCGCATAGAGCGTGCCAAGGCGAAAGGACTGATCAAGAAACGGATAGATGACGAGCGCCGCGGCGATGAGCGCGAACTTTACGAAGGTGCGCCGTTGCTCCGGAAAAGACGGGGAGAGCGTTGTCGCGGTCATGACGCTAATGCTTCTCGGGGACGCGCTCCCCGAGGAGTCCATGCGGGCGAAACACGAGAACCAGGATCAGAATGGAGAAGACGACGGCATTGGTCCACCGTGCGGAGATGATTTGGTCGCTCCACGCGGAAAGGATGCCGATGACAAATCCTCCGAGTGCCGCGCCCGGCATGTTGCCGATGCCGCCAAGCACCGCCGCGGTGAACGCCCGCAGTCCCGATTGGTAGCCCATCCACCACTGGCCGATGTTGTAGTAGAGGCCCTGGACCACGCCCGCGGCGCCGGCGAGCGCGCCGCCGACAAAGAACGTCAGCATGATGATCTGCTCGACATTGATCCCCATCGCCTCCGCGGTCTCACGATCCTGCGCGGCGGCGCGCATCGCTTTCCCCCAGTACGTCCGGGTGACGAAGAGGTGTAGGGCGAAGATCAGCGGGATAGTGACGCCGACGACGAGCAGATCCTTCGTGGTGACGTAGACCAAGCTATCGAAGTGGAAGACATCTTGGACGAGGTCGATGTTCGGCAGCGTGTCGGGATAAGAGAGGACGTAGGGCCCTTTCCACACCAGCGTCAGGTTCTCCAGCATGAAGGAGACGCCGATCGCCGAGATCAACGGCACCAACCGTGGCGCGCGCCGCAACGGCCGGTAAGCGATGCGATCGACCGCGACATTGATTAATCCAGTGATCAGCATCGTGCCGACGATGATCAAGGGCAGAAAGACCGCCAGCTCCCATCCATGAAGAGTTTTGGTCAGGCCCAAATCGATCAGCATGGTCAGCGACACCATCAGTCCCAGCATGAAGATGTCGCCATGGGCGAAGTTGATGAGCTCGATGATGCCGTAGACCATGGTGTAGCCGAGCGCGATCAGGGCAAAAATAGATCCGCGCGTGATTCCATTGATGGTCTGCTGGATGAAAAGGTCGAACCAGTTCATGAATCGAGAAATCCCAAAATTGCGGGTTCGGAGGAATCGTCTCTGATAAGCGGGCGGCGGCTCATTTTGATGGTTACCCGCGCAGCGTCTGAGGATCGGAATGAAGCGCCAATGCGCACACCCGACAATCCGACCGGGACGTCGTGCGACGTCCCGGCCGTATCAGTCGATGAGTCACGTGCAATTTTCTTCTCGGACGACGCTGAGCCGCCCCTCATAGACGCTATTTCAGGACCTCCGCGAACTCGAACTTGCACCCGATAGGCCCTTCCGCCTTGACCACCTTGAACCCGGACATGACGTCCATCGTTGTGTCGCCGTCCTTATCGAAGCTCCACTTGCCGTTGAGGCCGTTAAAGTCCTTCGTGGCGGCGATGGCGGCGCGGATCTTCTCGCGATCCTTGGTGCCCACGCGCTTGATGGCGTCGATGGTCACTTCGGCGGCTTCCCAAGAGTAAAGGGCATACGAGGTTGGCTCGATCTTGAAACGTTCTTTGTAGAGCTTGTAGATCTCTCCACCTTTGCCGGTCATGTGGTCGAAGGCCACGCTGGCGAAGGTGATGCGCATATTGACGCCCAGGGCCGCATCGCAGGTGGCTGCCTTGAGCAGCTCCTCCTCGTAAAGACCATCAGGGCCCATAAAACTGACCTTAGGCGCCACCATGCCAAGATCCTTCATCTGGCGAATGATGGTCTGCGCTCCGGTCTCGACCACGGCTCCCATATAGACCAGGTCGGCACCGCTCGCCCGGATCTTGGTCAGAATGGGCTTCTGGTCCGGCTGCTTGTAGTCGATGCCCTCGTTGCCAAGGACCTCAAGCCCAATCTTCTTGGCCTCAGTTTCGAACACGTCGGCGATGCCTTTGCCGTAAAGCTCTTGGTCATTGAGGATGTATACCTTCTTGTGGCCGAGCTTCTTGGCCCACCTCGCGCCCACGGTGCCCTGGATGTCGTCCGCCGGTGGCACCCGGAAGTAGCTGACGATGCCGAGCGGTCGGTAAATCTCTGGCTCGCCCGGCGCGGCACCGGCCTTCTTGGTAAGACCAGGATAGGTGTTCGCCGGCGTGACTTGGGCCATGTGCGCACGCTGCGTGATGGCCATCGAGACCTTCGCAGCGCCGGAATTGTATGTGCCGATGTAGACCATGGCGTCAGGATCTGCCACAGCCTTGTTGGCATTCTCGGCCTCCACCGCGCCGTCCCACTTGCCGGTTTGTGGCGAAGCGTCATCCAAATTCACCACCTCGAGGCAATAACCGCCGGCCTCGCCTTTGTTCTGATCCACGGCGAGATTCACGCCATTCTTCATCCCGGTGCCCTCGGGAAGCATGGCGCCTTGCAAGGGCCAGCTCGTGTAAATCTTGATCTTACCTTTTGGACAATCGGCGGCGCTGGCCTCGACGGAAAGGCCGGCCAGTGGCAACGCCATGACCATAAGGGCGAAAGCATTCATGCGTGTCATCGGGTCCCCCTGTGCGGTTTGGCGCAACGTGCTTTCTTCGTTTTGAGATGAGGTCGCCAAGGTTGTGTAGCTTAAACTTCAATGGCGGCGTTGGTCACGTTCTTTATGATTATCAGTACTCTTGGCCTCGACGATCAGCCACCCCCCGTCGCGAACTCGCGCAAAGCCTCGTTCAGCAAGCCCAAGACATAGGCAGCGAACGATTGCGCAACCTCGATGCGGAAGCACTGTTCGGCAACGCGCCACAGGACAATCTCAGCCTTCCCCAGCACGGTGCGCGTGCACATTCCGACGGGAAACACCGCTCCGTCGAGATCGAGGGGGCATCCGGCGTTGAGCACGGTTGCCGCCGGCGGGCCGGCGATTTCGAGCCCGACCTGACGGTGGCCGACATCGACGAGGGAATGCGGCAACCCGGCGAGCGCCCGCGTCAGCGCGGCGGCGCAATTTTCAGCCTCACCCTCGGGCAGGAGCAGCAGCCACTCGTCCGGCCCCAACCAAAGCGCGGCGCGGCTGCCCGCAAACGCCGCACGGCAGGCCTGCCGCGGCAGCGCCACGCCATAGGCGACGCCAGCCGCCTTGAGGGCGTCAGCGCGACCGCGAAAGATGAATCGGCCACGGCGCGGCAGACGGACAATGGCCGCAGCGCCGCTCATCGCGACCCCCCCGCTTTCACGCATTGACGCGGCCTCCATCCGGATCGAAGAAGATGGGAGCTGCCAGCTTGACCGCGATGCTGCCAGTCCTCGTCAGGACGTGTAGCGTCGTGCCGAGGCGAGCACGCCCGCCTTTGACCATGGCGAGGGCGATGGGATGGCCGAGCACGGCGCTGTCATAGGCCGAGGTGACATGGCCGAGGCTCGACCCCGGCGTCGCGCGCGCGGGATCGCTGACCAGCTGGGCGCCTTCCTCGAGCACGCTCCGGCCATCGAGGCTCAGGAGACCGACGAGCTGCTGGCGGTCGGGTCGGACCATCGCCGGGCGGGCGAGCGAGCGTTTGCCGACGAAATCGCCCTTGGCCTTGCCGATCGCCCAGGTTAGGCCGAGATCATCGGGGGTCGCCGTGCCATCGGCTTCCTGGCCGACGATGATGTAGCCTTTCTCGGCGCGCAACACATGCATCGCCTCCGTGCCGTAAGCCACCACGTCATAGGCCTTGCCGACCTCCCACACCGCCTGCCAGACATCGCGCGCGTGTTCGCTCGGCACGTTGATCTCGAAGCCGAGCTCGCCCGTGAAGCTGACCCGGAAGAGCCGCGCCTTGACGCCGCAGACATGACCCTCTCGCACACTCATATGCGGGAGCGCCGCCGCCGAGACGTCGATCCCCTCGACGAGCGGCGCGATCACTTTGCGCGCATCAGGCCCCTGCACGGCGATCACCGCCCATTGTTCGGTCGTCGAGGTGAGCCAGACATCGAGCTCGGGCCATTCGGTCTGGAGGTAATCCTCCATCAAGGCGAGCACCCGCGCCGCGCCACCGGTGGTCGTGGTGACATGGAACCGGTCCCCCGCGAGGCGCCCGACGACGCCGTCATCCATGACGAAGCCGTCTTCACCCAGCATGACCCCGTAGCGGCAGCGGCCGGGCGCGAGTTTGTCCCACGCGTTGATGTACATGCGATTGAGGAACTCGGCGGCGTCGCCTCCCACCACTTCGATCTTGCCGAGGGTCGAGCCATCGAAAATGCCGACCGACGCGCGCACGGCGCGGCATTCGCGCGCCACGGCGGCATCCATGTCTTCACCCATCCGCGGGAAATACCGGGCGCGCTTCCAGAGACCGACATCCTCGAAGACGGCGCCGTGCTCTGCGGCCCAGGGATGGATCGGCGTGGTCCGCACGGGGTCGAAGAGGTCGCCGCGCGAGAACCCGGCAATGGTGCCAAATGTCGTCGGCGTGTAGGGCATGCGGAAGGTCGTGAGACCGATCTCCGGCACCGGCCGGGCGAGCGCTGCGGAGACGATGCCGAGGGCGTTCAAGTTCGAGGTCTTGCCCTGATCCGTCGCCATCCCCGTCGTGGTGTAGCGCTTCACATGCTCGATCGAGCGGAAGCCCTCGCGCGTCGCGAGCGCGATATCGCCGGCGGTGACGTCGTTCTGGAAGTCGACGAAAGCCTTCGCCCTTGACGGACCGCGGCTATGGGAGGTGACCCCGCGGGAATCCCATCCCGTCGCCGTCCCGCTGCTTGCGACGGCTGGACGGCGCGCGCCAACTCCACCGAAACCCGCGGGGTGGGCCGCCGCTTCGCCGGCGGCGTAGCCATCGGCAAGCGCGGCAGCCAGGCCGAAGATGGCGCGGCAGGCGCCAGCCGAGCGTACGCGCTCGATCGCTTGTCCCGGGACAAAGGCTTGGCATGATTCGTCGAATTCGAGCTTGCTGCGCGATTGCGAGAAGAGGTGGACGTTCGGTGTGAAGCCGCCGGACATAGCGATGAGATCGCAGGGAATGCGCTGCGGCGGACCGCCCGCGGCGGGCGCCACCTCGGCGGCGGTGACGCGGAGCCTGCCGCGCGTGCCGATCACGGCAGCACCCGGCATGATGGGGAGGCCCGCTGCGCGCGCCGCATCGGGCAACTTGCCTTCCACCACCGGACGCGGATCGACGATAGCTGCGATGGCGACGCCGCTCGTGGCGAGTATCAGCGCATCGCGATAAGCCTCATCACTCACAGTCGCAATTACGGCGCGACTGCCGGGACGGACGCCATAGCACTGCGCATAGGTCGCTGCGGCGCGGCTCAGCATGATGCCCGGGCGGTCGTTGTCGGGAAAGACGAGCGGCCGTTCGAGAGCGCCGGTCGCCAGCACCACCTCGCCGGCGCGCACTTGCCAGAGCCGCTCGCGCGGCAGACCGGGATGAGGCGCGGCGAGATGATCGGTGACGCGCTCGACAAGGCCGAGGAAATTGTCCATGAAATAGCCGAAGGCGGTGGTGCGCGGTAGCAGCGTGACGCGCGCGTTGCGGGAGAGCGCCGCGAGCTTGCCGGCGAGCCACGCGGCGCTCGGCATGCTCTCGATGATCTCGTCGGGAGCAGCGAGGAGCGAGCCGCCAAGCTCCGCTTGCTCGTCGCAGAGGATCACGCGCGCGCCCGCTTCGGCGGCGGCAAGCGCGGCGGCAAGCCCGGCCGGCCCGCCGCCGGCGACGAGGACGTCGCAATGGGCAAAACGCGAGACATAGCGAGCTTCGTCTGCGGCCGTAGGCGCGCGGCCGAGCCCGGCCATGGCCCGGATCGCCGGCTCGTAGAGCTTGTGCCAAGCGGCGGCCGGCCACATGAAAGTCTTGTAGTAGAAGCCCGCCGGGAGCAGCGGTGCGGCAAAGCCGGCGATGGCGCCGAGATCGACGGCTAGCGAGGGAAAGCGGTTCTGACTCGCCGCCACGAGGCCGTCATAGAGCTCGACCTGTGTCGCCCTGAGATTGGGCGTGTAGCGACTGCCTTCGCCGACCGCGACGATCGCATTGGGCTCCTCTGCTCCGGCGGTGAGAATGCCGCGCGGACGGTGATATTTGAGGGAGCGGCCGACGAGATGGATGCCGTTGGCGAGGAGCGCCGATGCGAGCGTGTCGCCGGCGCAGCCCTCGAGCACCTTCCCGTCGAAGGTAAAGCGCAGGCGCCGCCCGCGATCGATGCGGCCGCCCTCGGCCAACCGCCAGGCGCCACTCATTTCCGATGGTTCTTCGTGATGGCGAGCGTTGCGACATCCGGCTTCGGCGCGTCGATCTCGTAGGTCGCAACGAACTTGTCGCTCACCGTGTCGCGCACGGCGTTGAAGAAGCGGCCGCAGCCATGCGTATGCCGCCAACGCTCGGCGTGCAGCCCCTTGGGATTGGTGCGGAGATAAAGGAATTCTCCCCAGAAGGCATCGTCGAGCGCTGCCGGATCGATGGGGCGCGCAACATGCGCCTCGCCGCCGTAGCGGAACTCGAGCTCCGGCCGCGGGCCGCAATAGGGGCAAGGGACGAGCAGCATGAGGAGTCCGGCGCCCTAGTGCGCGACCGCCGCCGCGGCGGCCTCATCGATGAGGTCGCCGTCGCGGAAGCGGTCGAGGGTGAAGGGTGCGTTGATCGGGTGCGGCTCGTCCTTGGCGATCGTCCAGGCGAAAACATGGCCCGAGCCGGGCGTCGCCTTGAAGCCGCCGGTGCCCCAGCCGCAATTGACATAGAGGCCCGGAACCGGCGTCTTGCCGATGATCGGCGAGCGATCGGGCGTCACATCGACGATACCGCCCCAATTGCGCAGCATGCGCAGGCGGCGGAAGGTGGGAAAAAGCTCGGAAACGGCCTCGAGCGTATGGCTCGCGATATGGAGCCCCCCGCGCTGGCTGTAGGAGACGTAACCGTCGGTGCCGGCGCCGATCACCAGCTCGCCCTTGTCGGACTGGCTGATATAGGCGTGGATGGCGTTCGACATGACGACGCAAGGAACGATCGGCTTCACCGGCTCGGAGACGAGCGCCTGGAGCGGATAGGATTCGATCGGCATGCGGAGCGCCGCCATCGCCATCACCACGCTGGTGTGACCGGCGGCGACCACGCCGATCTTCTTGGCGCGGATGAAGCCGCGCGAGGTCTCGACGCCCTCGACCGCGCCGGCGAGGCCCCGCCGGATCGCCGTCACCTCGCAGTTCTCAATGATATCGACGCCCAGCGCATCGGCCGCTCGTGCATAGCCCCAGGCGACGGCGTCGTGCCGTGCCGTGCCGCCGCGCCGCTGCAGCGCGGCGCCGAGCACGGGATAGCGCAGATCGCGCGCGATGTTGAGCGGCGGACAGAATTCTTTCGCTGCTTCGGGAGAGAGCCATTCATTGTCGACGCCATTCAAGCGATTGGCATGAACATGGCGCTTGAAGACCTGCACGTCGTGCACGGTATGTGCCAGCATCATCACGCCGCGCGGCGAGAACATGACATTGTAGTTGAGCGCCTGCGACAGACCTTCCCAGAGCTTGAGCGCGTGATCGTAGAGCGCGGCACTTTCGTCGAAGAGGTAGTTGGAGCGGATGATCGTGGTGTTTCGCCCGGTATTGCCGCCGCCCAGCCAGGCGCGCTCGAGCACGGCAATATGTCTGACGCCGTGTTCCTTGGCGAGGTAGTAGGCGGTCGCAAGCCCATGGCCGCCACCGCCGATGATGACGATGTCGTAGGCCGGTTTCGGCTCCGGCGAGCGCCATTGCTCGGTCCAACCGCGATGCCCGGAGAAGGCGCGACGCAGCAGCGAGAGGCCGGAGAATCTCTGCATCTCGATCGCCCGCGATCAAATCACCAAAGCATCCGCGAACGACGTCTTCGAGAGCGAGACGGCGCCAGATGCGGTGATCAGCACCTGCTGTTCGAGCTTCACCCCCTCCTTGCCGCAGGCCTCGCCGATATAGCTCTCGACCGAGACGACCATGTTCTCTTGGAAGACGCCGTCATATCCCCAATCCGCGAAGTCCTGCGCATAGGCGAGGCTCGGATATTCGTCCACCAGGCCCACGCCATGGACCATCATCAAGTAGCGATTGGGAACGAACGGTTCCGGCAATTGCCAGCACGTCTCGCCGAATTCGCGGAACGTCACGCCGGGCTTGATGAGGTCCATGTTGACGTGGACCTGCTCCTCGGCGAGCGCATAGAGCCGGCGCTGCTCGTTCGTCGGCACCTTTCCGGGACAGACCCAGGTACGAGAGATGTCCGCGAGATATCCGAGCGGGCCCACCATGTCAGTGTCGAAGGCGACGAGATCACCCGCTTGGATCACGCGATTGCCGCACTCCTGGAACCAGGGGTTGGTGCGCTCGCCGGAGGCGAGGAGGCGCGCTTCGATCCATTCGCCGTCATGGGCGATGTTGACCGCGTGCAGGATCGCCCAGAGCTGATTTTCGGTGATGCCGGGCCGCAGCGCCTCGCGCATGCGCGCAATCGCCGTGTCGCAAACCTCCATCGCCACGCGGAGGCACTCGATCTCCTCGGGCGATTTGATAAGCCTCGCTTGCTCGATCGCTTCCTGCGCATCGACGAGCTCGAGGCCAAGCGCGCGAAGCTTGAACGCGCCCGCTGGCTCGCAGCGATCGATCGCCAAGCGTCGGTTCTTGCCGCCGCGCGCGGCCACCACATCGGCGATCTGGCGCGCCCAGAGGTCAGCTTTTTCCTCCCAGCGCGGTCCTGCGAGAAAGTAGATCCAGGGCGTGCAGGCGCGGATTTCCGCGATGGTCTCGAGCCCGTCATTGGCATGCTTGGCGCTTTCGAACTCGAAGAGGATCACCGGCCCTTCGGTGGGAACGAACGCCCAGCGGCTCGGCGCATGCATCGTCCACACCGTCATATTGCGGCTGCCGGTGGCGTAACGGATGTTGATGGGATCCGCCAGCAAGCATCCCGCGACGTCGCGCTTTCTGAGCTCCGCGCGGAGCCGTTCCAGCCGATAGGCGCGAAGCTTGCGCTGATCGATGCGCGCGATCTTCTCGCGGATGGCGCCTAGCGATTGGTCCTCTGCGCCGAGCGCGGCCATCGCAATCCTCCCGCCGTGGTGGCGTAGTCCTTCTCTGACTGTACCAGAACGCAAAGACCGGATTCGGAGATTTTCCTTGGCGAACCCAGTTTTCTGAGGGACGCTTTGGCGTCCCCCAGACCGTTCGCCAGGCGCCCGATGACCCCGAACGACCCGCTCCTCCAGCCGTTTCGGCTGAAGCATCTGACGCTGCGCAATCGCTTGATGTCGACGGCGCATGAGCCTTCCTATACCGAAGATGGCATGCCCAAGGAGCGATATCGGCTCTATCACGCGGAGAAGGCGAAGGGCGGCATCGCGCTCACCATGTTCGGCGGCTCCTCGGTGGTGGCACCGGACAGCCCGCAGGCCTTCGGCAACATCCTGCTTTACAAAGACGAGGTCGTGCGCTGGCTCCGCGAGCTCGCCGATGCCGTTCACGAGCACGGCGCCGCCGTTATGATTCAGGTGACCCATCTCGGCCGGCGCACGTCCTGGAACAGAAGCGACTGGCTTCCCGTCGTTGCGCCGAGCCCCGTGCGCGAGCCCGCCCACCGTGCCTTTCCGAAAGCGGCGGAAGATTGGGACATTGCGCGCATCGTCGGCCAATACGCGGCTGCCGCCGAGCGCTGCAAGGCGGCCGGCCTCGACGGTCTCGAGATCGACTGCTACGGGCATCTCATGGACCAATTCTGGTCGCCGGCGACCAACAAGCGCGACGACGACTACGGCGGGTCGCTCGACAATCGCATGCGGTTCTCGTTGGCGGTGCTGCACGCGATCCGGCAGAGCGTCGGCAGCGACTTTCTCGTCGGCGTCCGCATGGTCTGCGATGAAGATTGGGAGAAGGGGCTTTCCAAGGAGGAGGGATTCGCCATCGCTCGCCGGCTCGCCGGGAGCGGCCTCATCGATTTCATCAACGTCATTCGCGGCCATATCGACACCGACGAAGGGCTCTCGCACGTCATTCCCGGGATGGGCGCGCGATCGGCGCCGCATCTCGATTTTGCCGGCGAAGTGCGCAGCACCACGAAATTTCCGGTCTTCCACGCCGCGCGGATTCAGGACGTCGCCACCGCTCGCCATGCCGTCGCCAGCGGCAAGCTCGATATGGTCGGCATGACCCGCGCCCATCTTGCCGACCCGCACATCGCCCGCAAGGTCGCCGAGGGCCGCGAGAGCGAGATCCGCCCTTGCGTCGGCATGGGCTACTGCATCGATCGTATCTATGTCGGCCTCGACGCGCTCTGCATCCACAATCCCGCGACCGGCCGCGAGGCGAGCATGCCGCATGTCGTCGCCCCCGCGACGACGCGAGGACGCAAAGTCGTGGTCGTCGGTGCCGGCCCGGCGGGACTCGAAGCCGCGCGGGTCGCTGCCGCGCGTGGCCACGAGGTCGTCGTGTTCGAAGCTGCTGGCGAGGCGGGTGGGCAGGTGCGCCTCGCGGCAAAGCTCGCGCGCCGGCGCGAAATCCTCGGCATCGTCGACTGGCGCCTCCAGCAATGCAGTGCGCATGGCGTGCGCTTTCGCTTCAACACGCTCGCGGAGGTGGAAGATGTGGTCGCTGAGCAGCCCGACATCGTCTTCGTCGCAACGGGCGGCGTTCCGAACCTGTCGTTCCTCGAAGCGGGCGCCGATCTCGTCACGACGTCATGGGACATTCTCGCTGGCGAGGTGAAACCGGCGGAATCGGTGTTGCTGTTCGACGACAACGGCGCCGATGCCGGGTTGACCATCGCGGAATTCATCGCCGAGGCGGGAAGCCGGCTCGAAATCATCACGCCCGAGCGGATTCTCGCGCCCGAAGTGGGCGGCACCAACTATCCGCCCTATTTCAAAGCGCTCTCGGCGCACGGCGCGGTCATCACGCTCAACCTGCGCCTCGAACGCGTCGCCCGCGCCGGCAACAAGCTCGCCGCCGTTCTCTTCAATGAATACGACAAGTCGCGACACGAGCGGCTGGTGGACCAAGTCGTCGTCGAGCACGGATCGCTGCCGCTCGACGAGCTTTATTTCGCCTTGAAGCCCCGCTCGCAAAATTTGGGCGAAGTGGACTACGACGCACTCATCGCCAACCGCCCCCAGACGCGGATGCGCAATCCGGACGGCGAGTATCGGCTTTACCGCATCGGTGACGCCGTTTCCTCGCGGAACATTCACGCGGCGATTTACGACGCGCTAAGGCTCGCCAAGGATCTCTGAGCGCCGCGCCAGCTACATCCTGACCCGTTCGGATTTGGCATCGTAGAGCGCGCCGAGCGTGCAGCGTGCCGCTATGCGCTCGCCGGCGACCTCGATCTCGAACGAGCCGGCGCTGAGAAACTCGTGCTCGACAATGTGGCCGTGGTCCTCGACATAGCCGAAGGCGATGGGGTGGCCGATGGTGTGCCCGAACATGGCCGATGTCGTGCGCCCGACCAGCTCGCCGTCACGCCAGATCGGCTCGTTGTGGTAGAGCATGCGCTGGGGATCATCGAGCGTGAATGTGGCGAGGCGCCGCTTGATGCCGGCGTCGCGTTGACGCAGCAATGAATCGCGCCCGATGAAGGGTCGCGCTTTGCCGAAGGCGATGGCAAATCCGAGACCCGCTTCGAGCGGCGTGTCTTCCTCGGTGATGTCGTGACCCCAATGCCGATACGCCTTCTCGACGCGGAGCGAGTTGAGGGCGTGATATCCGGCGTGCTTGAGGCCGAACTCGGCACCGGCCGCGATGATGGCGTCGTAGACGCCGAGCGCGAATTCGCTGGGTATATAGAGCTCCCAGCCGAGCTCACCGACATAGGTGATGCGGGTGGCGCGGACCCGCGCGTAAGCGAGGTCGATCTCGCGCGAGGTGGCAAAGGGAAAGCCGGCGTTGGAGAGATCGTCGTCGGTCAGGCTTTGCAACAGCGCCCGCGAGCGCGGCCCCATGACACCGAGAACGGCATAGGCAGAGGTCGCATCGAACACCGCGACGCGCGCTTCTGCAGGTATGTTGCGCTTGAGCCAGGCAACATCGCGGGTCTGGCAGGCGGCGCTCGTCACCACGAGGAAGCGCGTCTCGGACTCGCGGGTGACGGTGAGATCGGCTTCGATGCCGCCCCGCTCATTGAGCCATTGCGTATAGACGCATTGCCCGGGCGGCACGGCGATGTTGTTGGCGGAAATGCGGTCGAGCGCCGCTTCGGCATCGAGACCTTCGACTATGTACTTACCGAACGAGGTCTGATCGAAAAGCCCGACCGCATCGCGCACGGCGCGATGCTCGGCAGCGGAAAACTCGAACCAGTTCTGCCGCCCGAAGCTGTAGCGGTATTCGGGCTTGGTGCCGGGCGGTGCAAACCAGTTCGCGCGCTCCCAGCCGGCGAGCTCGCCGAAGCAGGCGTCCGCTGCGGCAAGCCGGTCATGGAGCGGCGAGCGCCTGACGCCGCGCGCCGATTCCACTTGGCGAAATGGCCAGTGCATGTCGTAAAGGAGGCCCAGCGTCTCGACCGTGCGGTCGCGCAAATAGCGGCGGTTGCGTTGGAAGGGCATCGACCGGCGGATGTCGGCGTCCCAGAGATCCATGGGCGGGTGGCCGTCGAGGATCCAATCCGCCAGCACCTTGCCTGCGCCGCCCGCCGATTGGATGCCGATCGAGTTGAAGCCGCAGGCGACCCAGAAATTCCTGAGCTCTGGCGCCTCGCCGAGGAGATAGCGGTTGTCCGGGGTGAAGCTCTCTGGCCCGTTGAAGAAGAGCTTGATGCCGGCCTTACCGAGCGCGGGAACGCGGTGGATGGCCCGATCGAGCTCCGGCTCGATATGCTCGATATCGGCCGGCAGCGTGTCGAAGGAGAAGTCGGGTGGGATGCCCTCTATTCCCCAGGGCTTCGCCTTTGCCTCGAACCAGCCGACCAGCAACTTGCCGGCTTCCTCCTTGAAGTAGGCCCTACTATCGGGATCGCGCAGAACAGGCAGGTTGGGCGAGACCTCGGCCATCGGCTCGGTCACGATGTAGAAATGCTCGGCCGCGTGCAGCGGCACGGTGACGCCGCAGGCGGCGGCAAGATCGCGGCCCCACATCCCCGCACAGTTGACGACGATCTCGGCGGTGATGTCGCCTTGCGGAGTTCGGACGCCGGTCACCCGGCCGACGCTGTGCAGGATGGCGGTGACCGGCGTATCCTCGAGAATGCGGACGCCCGCGGCACGCGCGCCCTTGGCGAGCGCCTGAGCCGTATCGACCGGGTTGGTCTGCCCATCCTTGGGGAGAAAGACGGCGCCGACGAGATCCCTGGTTTCGAGAAGCGGATAGAGCGTGCCGGCTTCGCTGGGCGTCAGCACCTCGACGGCAAGGCCGAAGCAGCGCGCCATCGCCGCGCCGCGCCTCAGCTCCTCGAAGCGTTCGGCGTGGCTCGCAACGGCGAGCGAGCCGCGCTGGCGGAAGCCGGTCGCCTGGCCGGTTTCCGCCTCGAGGCCCGCATAGAGATTGGCCGTGTACTGGGCAAGGCGCGTCAGATTATGGGTCGCGCGCAGCTGCCCGACGAGGCCGGCCGCGTGCCACGTCGTGCCGCAAGTGAGCTTGCGACGCTCCAGCAGAACCACGTCGCGGCAGCCGCGCTTGCCCAGATGATAGGCGAGGCTGCAGCCGACGATGCCGCCGCCAATGATGACGACGCGCGCCTCTCGCGGGAGATCGCTCAACGAGCGGCGATGATGCCGATTTCGACGAGGAGATTGGACCGCGCGAGCTTTGCCTCGACGCAAGCGCGCCCCGGCGTGTTCCCGGGCGACACCCAGGCGTCCCAGATCTTGTTCATCTCGTCGAAACTGCGAATGTCGGCGAGCCAGATCGTCGCCGAAAGGAGCTTCGATTTGTCGCTACCCGCCTCCGCCAAAAGCCCGTCGATCTTGGCGAGGATCTGCTTCGTCTGACCGGCGACATCGGCATTTCCGTCATCGGCGACCTGGCCGGCAAGATAAACGGTATCGCCGTGCACCACGGCTTGGCTCATGCGGGCACCGACCTTCGAACGCTTAATCGTCATGACTGCTGATCCTCCCGTGGTGTTGATTGGCTGCAAACTCAGTAGAACCCTTCATAGCGTCGCTGGTGCGTCGCGGCATAGAGGAGGTCGATCATGGTGACGAAATCGAACACCGGCACATCGACCGCATCCTGCACCGCCTTGGCATAGGGCGGCAGCATCGAGCACTCAAGCAGGACTGCACCGAGATCCGGCCGCTCCTCGCTTACCCGCCGCGCCAATCCGACGATTTCCTCCTCGATGAGGGCCGCATTGATCGACCCTTTCTCCTCCAGAACCGCCGATCTGAACTCCGGCATGGTTTGCATGCCACAGATGACGACGGGATTGCGCACGGCGACGCCCGCGCGCGCCATGAAGTCGAGCGTGAGATTGTTCGAGTTGGCGGTGATGACCGCGATCGGTCGAGATGGGGCAAGGCCGGCGGCGATCATCGGCAGCTGCAGCAGGCTCGACATCCACACGGGAATTCGCACCGCCTCGCGCACCGCCTCTTGAAACTGCAGCATGAAGCCGCAGTCGCTGCTGATGGCGCGGACACCCTGCTTCTCGAGTTCGACCGCGCCGGCGACAGCCGCGGCCGCGAGTTCGGGGGCGCCGCGCAAGCAAGCGGCCGTCGACAATCCCGGCACGACCCGGTAGAGCACGGGATAGCGATAGGTGCTGGCGTTGTCGACATCGCCGGGAATGAAGGGCAGGGAGCAATCGAGCTGCAGGATGCCGATCGCCTGCCCGTAGTTTCTGGCGCCGCGCCGCGTCTGATAGACCGTCATTGGACCTCCTTGGAGGTTTTGAGCCGCCTCGACCTATCCATGACTTCAGCATCGAGCATAGCTTCGGCAGGCCGATTTGGCGACGATATTGGCTCTTGAAGGCGGCCATCGAGACATGGTGGACTCGCAAGGGCGGACCAGCATCGGGGGCTTTCCATGCACGTCATCGTTTTGGGTGCGGGCGTGATCGGCGTGACCACCGCCTATCAGCTCGCCAAGGACGGCCATCAAGTGACGGTGGTCGATCGCCAGCCCATCGCCGCCAACGAGACGAGCTTCGGCAACGCCGGCATGATTGCACCCGGCCATGCCTATACCTGGGCCTCGCCCAAGGCGCCAGGCATCCTTTTCCGCTCCCTCTTTCAGCGCGATCAGGCGCTTCGTTTGACGCTCCGGGCGGATCCGCAGATGTGGGCGTGGTGCGTGCGCTTTTTGCGGAATTGCACCGCCGAACGGGCGAAGACGAACACCCTCAACAAGCTGCGCCTCTGCCAGTATTCCCAAAACATTCTGCGCGAGACCGTCGCCGATACCACGATCGAGTACGATCGCACCACGCGCGGCATTCTCTTTCTCTATCGCGACGAGGCGTCTTTCGAGGCCGGCGTCAAGCACATGAAGGTCCTCGAGGACGGCGGCCAGAAATTCCACGTGCTCGATTTCGCTGGCGTGATCCAGGTCGATCCCGCGCTCGCGGCGGCCCGCGGCAAGATTCATGGTGGCCTGCACGGACCAACCGACGAATCCGGCGACTGCCACAAATTCACGAACGCACTCGCCGAGGTTTGCCGGCGGCGCGGCGTCGACTTCCGCTTCGGCACCACCATCAGCGGCATTGAGACGGACGGCGATCGCGTGAGCACGGTACGGACCGACAAGGGCACGCTGAGCGGCGATGCCGTCGTCATGGCGCTCGGCAGCTACGCGCCCTTCTTCGCCCGAAAGCTCGGGATCGATTTGCCGGTCTATCCCGTGAAGGGCTACGCGCTCACCATGCCGATCAAGAATCCCGATGCAGCGCCCCGCGTTCCCGGCATCGATGAGAACTTTCTCGTCGCCTACACGCCGATGGGTGATCGCATCCGCATGACCGCCACGGCCGAGTTCACGGGATATGATACGAGTCACACGCCGGCCGATTTCCGCACCGCGATCAACGTGGCGGAGACCCTCTTTCCCGGCGCCGGGGACCTATCGCGCGCGTCTTATTGGGCGGGGCTCCGGCCGATGACGCCCGAAGGGACACCGCGCCTCGGTCGCACACGGTTGCGCAACCTTTACCTCAATGCCGGCGCCGGGCATATGGGATGGACCATGTCGCACGGCTCCGCGAGAATCGTGGCCGACATGATTGCCGGCCGGAAGCCGGCGATCGATACGACGGGTCTGACGGCAAGCTGATCTGATTGACGGAGCCATACGATGTCGCGCCACACTTTCTTCTGCATCGACGGACACACCTGCGGCAATCCGATACGGCTGATCGCCGGCGGCGCGCCCTGGCTCGACGGCCGCACGATGCGCGAGAAGCAGGCGCATTTCCTTGCCGCGTATGACTGGATCCGCGCCGGCTTGATGCGCGAGCCGCGCGGCAACGACATCATGGTGGGTTCGCTTCTCTGTCCGCCGACGCGCGATGATTGCGATGCCGGGATTTTCTTCGTCGACACCAAAGGCGGTCAGCCGATGTGCGGCCATGGCACGATCGGCACCGTCACCATGGCGATCGAAAACGGTCTCGTGACGCCGCGCACGCCGGGCACATTGCGGCTCGACACGCCCGCGGGGGTCGTCACGGCGGAATATCGTCAGGAGGGGCAGTACGTCGAAGAAGTCCGCTTCAGGAATATCCCGTCTTTCCTTCATTCGCGACAACTCACCGCCGAATGCGCCGGTCTCGGCACGCTTACCGTCGACGTCGCGTACGGCGGCAATTTTTACGCCATTGTCGACCCGCAAGACGCGTTTCGCGACATCGCCGACGCATCGGCGCTCGATCTCGTGACCTGGAGCCGGCGCTTGCGTCGCGCACTCAATGACGCCTACAGCTTCGTTCATCCCGAGCATCCGGAGATTCGCGGGCTCACTCACATCATGTGGACCGGGGCGCCCCGCAATCCGCAAGCCTCCGGACGCAATGCCGTCTTTTATTGCGAGACGGCGATCGACCGTTCGCCCTGCGGTACTGGCACCTCGGCGCGCATGGCGCAGTGGGCGGCGCAGGGTCGGCTTTCGGTTGGCGACGACTTCGTCCATGAAAGCATCATCGGCTCGCTCTTCCATGGCCGCGTCGAGGCCGCGGCAAGGGTCGGCAACATCGACGCCATCGTTCCCTCGATCGCCGGCTGGGCGCGCGTGACAGGACTCAACACGATCACCATCGACGATCGCGATCCCTTCGCGCATGGCTTCGAGGTCGCTTGACGGATCGCTGCGTTCCCCTGACGAGAGCTCACTGCCGTGCGATCGCCGGCCCCTCCACCGTCGTCACGGCTCGCCGGTTCTGCGCCCAGGCCGCTTCATTCGAGCCGACCGTCTCGGGGCGCTCCTTGCCAAAGCTGATCGTCGAGATCCGCCGACCGTCAACGCCCGCGGCAATGAGGAATTCACGGACCGCATAGGCACGGCGATAGCCGAGGGCGAGGTTGAACTCGCGTGTTCCACGCTCATCGCAGTGTCCTTCGATGGCGACCGAGATATAAGGATAGCTCATCAGCCAGCGCGCCTGCCGTTGCAGCGTCACGAACGCTTCGGCGCTGATGACCGCGCTCTCTTTGTCGAAGAAGACGCGGTCGCCGACGTTCCCGTGCAGATCTTCCTCCGTACCCGGAATGATCGCGTTCGCGTATCCCATGAGCTCGTCGGGTGCCGGGGTGTTCGGCCTGGCGGCGCACCCGGTGAGCGCGACGATGGCCGCACCGGCGTAAGCGAGCATCAATGTCTGGCGATTCATGGTGCACCCATTCGTTCCTCGTAGGCGGGCCACCACGGTGGTGGCGGCGTCTTCGCGGCCAAGTAGCGTCGCAGGCCGGCCGCGATCGAACATTGATGCAAATCAAGTCCCTGACCGGCCTTGTTCGAAAGAACCGCGAGATTGAGCCACGTCAATTTCCGCCCGATCCCGGCGTGATAGATTAGGTTGCGTTGATAGGTCGATGGAGGGTGCCGTGCGTCAGATGTCTGAAATCATCCGGGATCAGAAGCCGCTCGTCATGTCGCCGCGCGCAAGCGTGAAGCATGCTTGCCAATGCATGCGCGAACGGCGGGTCGGTGCCGTCCTGGTGACGGATCGAGATGACCGGCTCGTCGGCATCTTCACGGGCCGGGATGCGGTTTGCCGTGTGCTGGCCGAGGGCAAGGATCCGGCCGAAACCACGCTGGCCGAGGTCATGACCTCCGATCCCTGCACGATGCCGCCGACGTCGTCGGCCATCGAGGCGTTGCGGCTGATGGAGGATGGCGGGTTCCGGCACGTCCCCGTGGTCGCCGGGCGCAAGGTGGTCGGGATCGCCTCTCACGGCGACTTCCGCGGCCTTGAAACGGCTCGGTTGGACGAAGAGACCGGGCTGTGGGAGCGGCTCTAGGCGATGCGCGAAGAATTCCTGCGGGCCCTTCGGTTCCGGCATGCGTGCAAGGTGTTCGACGAAAGACGCGCTCTGCCGCGAACGGACCTCGACTACATCCTCGAGGCGGGCCGGCTCTCGCCGTCCTCACTCGGCCTCGAGCCGTGGCGCTTCCTGGTCATTGAGGATAGGGCGCTGCGCCGACATCTGCGCTCGGCCTGTTGGAATCAGTCGCAGATCACAACGGCGAGCGCGCTCGTCGTTATCCTCGCGCTCAAATCCGAGTTGAAACCGGAGACCGGCTACGCCAAGAGGATGCTGCGCCGGCTTGTCAATTCGGAGGCCGAGCTCGAGGAGGCGATGGAGATTTACCGCGATATCGTTCGCGGCGATCTCGCCGCCTGGAGCGTGGCGCAATGCCATATCGCCGCGGCGGAGATGATGATCGCTGCCGCCGTCATCGGCGTCGACAGTTGTCCCATGGGCGGTTTCAGTCCCGAGGCGGTGGCGGAGGTATTGAAGATCAATCGTGGTGAAGTCGAAATCGCCTTGCTGCTCGCGCTTGGTTATCGCGCCGGGACGCAGCCGGGGCGACATCGGCTGCCGATGACCGAGCTCGTTCAAGTTTGGCATGGCTCGGGATGAGGGACTCCCAGCGACCCATCGCCATCACCGACGCGGATCGAGGCGGGGGCGCGACGCGCCAACGTCCCCGCAAAAGGTCAGGCCGCTATTTTTTTGCGGCTTTCGCCGCGGCGTGATCCGCCTTCGAGAGGGTGAGCTTCTCGGGGTGGGCGATGGTCTTGTTGACGGCCGCGCGGGCGGCGCTCAAATGCGCGAATTCCGTATCGTTGCCCTCGCGGCGCAGCACGTAAACCGCCGAGAGAGCGCGCGCGGTGCGCTGGTCGGCCATGGTGCGCTTCACGATGATCCAGTCGACGCGTCGGGTAGCGCCCTCCGTCGCGGGATCGGCCACATCCTCGAAACCACGGTCGACGATCGATTCGAGCCGATAGAGCTTCGGCTCCGGCTTCTTGCGGACATCGCTCCGCGCACGCCCCTGATGCCGATGTTTCGGTCCGCGCGCCTCGTCCTTCTGAGGAGGTCGGCGAGGACCGCGAGCGGGGCCCTCGCGATGGTCGCCGGTAGAACCCCCGCGCTGCTCGCGGCGGCGTTCGTCAGGCTCGCGCTCGTCGCGTGACGTGCCGTGACGGCGCCGGCGATGACGAGGCGGACGATCGCCTCGCGACCGCTCGGCATCTCTGCCGGGCGGGGGCTCCGGAGTTGCGTCCGCTGTGGCTAAGGTCGGATCTGTGCTGGCCGCTTGCTCGCTGCTGATGGATCGCGGACGACGGCGCCGTCGTCGCCGGTGCCGCCGCGACCCGTCGCCGGCCGGCGTTTGGCCGGGTGCTGTTGGCCCCTCCGAGGAGGCGGCAGACGTCTCTCCATGCGCTGGTTGAGGGGATGCTTCTGGTGCGGTCGGCGCGCTCGCGCCCGCCACTGTGCCGTTCGTGCCTGCCGCATCGACGGGAGCCCGCCGGTGTCGACGTCGACGGCGCCGCCGCCGACGGGTCTGATCACCCGTCGGGGCAATAACGGGTGAAGCTTCGTTCGGCGCGGTTGCAGGCGCGGCAGGCTGGGTCCCACCGACCGACGGCGGCGCGGTCCCGGTGTTCGGGGTCTCCGCCGTCGACTGGTCTGGTCGATTGTCGATATCCTGCGGCACCATCGACATGGGCGGACCGTAGCACACGCCGCGCCACGGTCAAACGCGGCACCGCCGTGGAGAGGTCATCCCGATATGCCATAGTACGTCATCTCTCGATCCCTGCCACCCGTGCCTCACCGCACTCCTGCTTTTCCGTCGCGCCCGCGCCATCGTGCAGGGCGACAAATGCCCAGTAGAAGGTGGCGACGCGAAGCGAACAGCGCCGGATCGGCAACGCCGAGAGGACCCGATCGAATTGCGCGCGCGGGAGGTCGGCGGCCCAGAGCAGGACATTGCAGTCGCTCCCCGTTGGGAGCGGCGGCGCCGTGCCGATTTCCTGGACCTCGACGAGGCGAAGGCCCGGGCGTGCCTTCTCCACCAGGTACCGGTAGTTGAGCGCCTCGCCATAAACATAGATGGGTCCGGTCTGGCATCCGGGCTGGGCGAGCAAAAAGGCTGCGGATTCGCGCCACTGCTCCTTCGTACGGACCCCGTAGTAGCCCGGCAGCGGCTGCACCATCAGCAGGAGTTGCACCACCAGTGCGACCGCCGCGAACGGCATCCCCCAGCGCACGGCGCCATGATCGAAAAGCGAGGCCATGCCGAGGTAGAGCGCGGGCAGGATGACGATCAGGTTCCGGCTGGTGATCACCGGTGTGAACCAGGAGATCGCGAGAGCGGCGCCGAGGGTCAAGAGCGGGAGAGCAAGCGCGATCTGAAAGGTGGGGTCGCGCCGAGCGAATGTGCGAAAGCTCGGTCGGCTCAGTTGCGCCGCCGCGGCAACAGTCAAGCCAATGAGCGCCCATCTCCCGCCCAGCCAAAGTGCGACGAACCATGACGCCATTGCCGCGGCGGAAAAGCCGGCGATCCAAGCACTCATGCGCAAGCCGTAGGACATGTAATGCGCGTGATAGAAGACCCAGGGAATGACGGTCGCGAGCAGCGCTGCAACCCCGATGACGGCGGCGAGGAAAGGCCTCGGCCGGTAACGGAGCGAGGCTGCTGCGGTCAAGGCGGCGGCAAGCGCGATGAGGAAACCGAAATAATGCGTAAAAGCAGCGATGATCCCGACGGCGAAGAGCGCGGCAATGCGATGCAGCAGCACACGGTCACCCTCGCTCGGCGCCGCCACGATGCGGAAGCACAGGCCGGTGATGACGGTCGCGAGAAAGAGCAGAAACGAGTAGGAACGCGCTTCTTGCGCGTACTCGATGGTCCCCGGCGACAGGGCGATCAGCAGCATCAGAGCCAGGCGCGCGCGGAAGCGAACCGGACGGAACGCCAGCGCCGCCGCGCCCACGGCGAGAATGCCGAAGATGAGGCTTGGTGTGCGAGCGGCCAGGTCCGACTGGCCGAATGCCGCAAACCACCACCGCATGAAGAGGTAGTAGAGCGGCGGATGCGTGTCGGAGAGCACGAGATCCCAAAACCGTGCAAAGGGGTTCGCGGGGTCGGCGATGAAAAGCGTCGTGATCTCATCGGCCCAAGCGCTCTGGCGGGCGAGGCCGTAGATGCGCAAGGCGGCGGCGAGTGCGAGCACCGCCGCGATGGCTGCCGGTCGCACCGCCGCCGAACGGGCGGCGGCGGCGAACGCCTGGATAGGCATCCTGGGACGCGCGGCAAGCCATCCTTTGGCGCCGTATGCTTCCGTCGGATGCGTCATGCGCTGACAAACTCCGATCTCGGCCGACGTTCCTTCCTTACGAACTTCGCGGGGACGAAGGCAAGGTCTTCCTATCGTTCGCCCCTCGCGACCTTGGCCGCGGTAACAAATCCGTGAGAGCTACACCATCACCGGGCGCTCGTCCCTTGGGGGAGGGCGCGCGTAACCTTGTGCCGCGCTCCGGCGAATGACTAGATTGCCGAGCCCGGGCTGGCGGCGAAAAATCGCGACAGAACGCCGAACCGCGAGATCCGGCGAAGGAGGCGAAGAGACCGTGCGGACAGGCTCGGTAGAGCGGGCTTACCCTTGTGCTTTTGCTGTCATGGCCAAGGCACCGCGCAGCGGCGCGGTGAAGACCCGGCTCGTGCCGCCGCTCAGCGGCGACGAGGCGGCGCTTCTGAGCATATGCTTTCTCAAAGATATCGCCGAGAACTTTGCGCTCGTGGCCGAGCAGGTGCCGGCGCACGGCTTGGTCGCGTACACACCGCCCGGCACCGAAGCGATTTTCCGAGAGCTGCTGCCAGGAAGCATCGGCCTGCTGCCGTCGCGGCGGATCGGTTTGGGACTGAGCCTCTTCGACGCGGCCGCGGACCTGTTGGGAGCGGGGTATAGCGCTGCCTGTCTCGTCAATGCCGACAGCCCGACGCTCCCGACATCGACCCTGCTCGACGCCGCCGCGGCCTTGCATGCGCCCGGCGACCGCGTCGTTCTCGGTCCCGCGATCGACGGCGGCTACTATCTCATCGGCCTGAAGCATCCCCATGCGGCGCTTTTCGAGGACATCGCCTGGAGCACGGAGCGGGTATTCCGTCAGACGGTGGAGCGCGCGATGAGCCTCGGGTTGCCAGTGGTCACGCTCCCGACCTGGTACGATGTGGACGACGAGCCGTCGCTCGGTTGGCTCTGCCAAGAGCTCCTGGCCGGGCGGCGACCGTCCGAATTTACGTCCATGGGCTACGGCGCGCCGCACACGGCGGCCTACCTCCGTGAGCTCGTCGCTGCCGCGCGCATTTCGCGGCTAGCCCTCGGCAAGGCCCTCGATGAGCGGGTCTTGCCGTGAACGAGCGTCGTTGGCCGGCGCGCATGTTCGCCGCGGCGGGTGCCGCGCTGCTTCTACTGACCGGTCTTGGCCTCTTCTTGCAGCAGCGCAATGCGCACGATGCTTTCGTCGCGCTCGCGCTGGCGCAGGGCGCGCTCTACCTGCTGGCGGTTTGGCTCGTTCTCCGCTTCGGCCCCTTCCGACGGACGCTTCTGGTGATCTTGGCGGTCGCCGCGGCGATGCGACTTGGCGTCGTGCTGGCGCCGCCCTATCTCTCCGACGATCTCTATCGCTATGTCTGGGACGGCCGCGTCGAAGCGGCGGGAATCAATCCCTACCGCTATGTTCCTTCGGACACGCATCTTGCCGCGCTGCGCGATGAGGTGATTTATCCCAACATCAATCGCCGTACCTACGCGCCTACCATCTATCCGCCCGTCGCGGAGTATATTTTCTTCCTCGCCTCGCGCATCAACGAATCCCCCCTCACGATGAAGGCGGCGATGGTTGCCTTGGAGTGCGCAGGCATCGGTGTCCTGCTTCACCTCCTCGCGCTCGCCGGACAGCCGCTCGAGCGGATCATCATCTATGCTTGGCACCCGCTGGCGCTCTGGGAATTCGCCGGCAGCGCCCATATCGACGCGGCAGTGGTGTTGTTCGTCGCCTTGGCCTTGTGGGCGCAGCGCCGCGAC
>DASZAN010000207.1:0-32490 GCA_035945115.1 Allostellaceae bacterium | reverse complement strand
CCACGCGTCCCATCTCGGCGAGAAACGCCGCCCGCCGCGTCGTCTTGCCGTAGCGCTCAAATCCAACAGTCGCGAACGTCGTTTGCTTCATCGATCCCGACCATGTGCTTCACGTCCCTTCTCCGTTATGAATCACAATCGCGTCGCACCGTCGACGACTTTTTCAGAGATTCCTTAACGGTGGCCCCGCTTGAGTTGTAGGAAAGATGCACATCGCGCGTCCCAAAGCTGCGGCGAATATGTTGTTGCCACCGATCGTGCCGAAAGCGCTCGAGCGACTCCGACGATCTGTGCGGCGATCTCCAAAAGGATCGCTGCGCTTTGATTTTCGGCCAGAATGGGCCCTGGCGCCGGAAGGATGGTCCACCAGCGTCGGCAGCAATGGCTGGCTCGATCCTTCGATCGTGGATACGCAGCGCCAGAGATGGGCGACCTATTCGGACTTAATTACCGGGACGGGCCCACTTGGTTTCCATCTATTTACGAGCGGTTCGATCACGACTTCAGATGAAAGCGCACATAACGTCTTTATGACCTTTGCCTATGTCGTCGCCAGGGCGGCACTGCGACGGAGGGAGCTTTCCATTCTCGATTGGGGTGGCGGCATCGGATACTACGCGTTGATCGCGCAAAGACTCCTCCCCGAAGTGGCGCTCGATTACGTCATCAAGGAGTTGCCTGGCCTCGCAGATCTCGGACGCGAATTAATGCCAATGGTACGATTCGAATGCGAGGAGCTACGGTGCTTTTCGCGGTCTTACGACCTCGTTTTGGCAAGCAGCTCGATCCAATATTCCCAAAATTGGCGTGCGCTACTGACGCAGCTCGCCACTGCCGCCAACGAGTGGCTCTACATCGCGCGTGTGCCAATAGTGCGGCGCGCTAAGAGCTTTGTGGTAGTTCAGCGCCCATATCACTACGGATACCGAACCGAATACTTTTCTTGGGTACTGAATAAAGATGAGCTGCTGGCTCATATCGGAAATCAGCGATTGACGCTCGAACGGGAGGTCCTGGCTGGCCGGACCTCTCGTCTTCGAGGCGCTCCCGAGAGCATCGAAAATTTGGGATTTCTGTTTAGGAAGCAGAAAACAGTCGATGAAGACGCATCTCTAAGCGCAGGACCCGTTGGTCAGACCCAACGATTGAGGTGACGCTTATGAACGCTACGGATACGAACCTAGACAACTCTCGTCCGACCGACGAGCGACGCGATAGCCTGTTCGCGACCAATGAAGCACCCACAGCGGGATCATTTGAGTTTGGACGAAGTGTCGTGCGTGTGTTCGATGATATGGTTTCGAGAAGTGTTCCACTTTACGAAACTATTCAGCTGCTAACGGCACTCATCGTGCTTCGCTGTCGCGCATCGGGGCCAATTTGCGACCTCGGATGCTCGACCGGTACCACCTTGGCCGCTTTGATCAATCAAACCCATGATCCTCTCGACCTCATCGGCGTTGACAAATCTGCCGACATGCTAGACGCGTGCCGGGATAAGCTTGCACCGATCCTTCGTGGCCACCGCCTGACTCTTCATCGCGCCGATCTGGAGGAGATGCCAGATTCGATCGGTCGCGATTGGGGAGCGGTCGTCTTATCGCTCGTCGCGCAATTTTTGCGCCCGATGTCGCGGCAGAAGTTATTAGCAGAGGCAGCCCGACGACTCCGGCCGGGTGGATGCTTGGTCATGATCGAAAAGACCGTCCAACGCAGCACGCGCACAACAATATCTACATTGATTGTTATCACGACTACAAGAGCGCTAAAGGCTACAGTCGAACCGAAATCACGCGCAAACGCGACGCTCTAGAAAACCGCCTTATCCCCTTCCGGCCGGAGGAAAACCTGGCGATGTTGCGTGAAGCTGGGTTCGAAGAAGCGGAAATCTTCTTCACGTGGCTCAACTTTCAGGGCTACCTGGCGGTAAAAGCGGCACCCCTGATCGTTCAGGCTGAGCAAGCACGATGAACGTGGGTGGGTCAGATAGCCCCCTCGTCAGCATCGTCATCATTAGTCACAATTATGCTCGGTACCTTCGCCAGGCGATTTTGAGTGCACTGTCACAGTCGTATGATCGCACGGAAGTCATTGTGGTAGACGATGGGTCCACCGACGAGTCGCGAGAGATAATTCTAGAGTTCAGTAGTCAAATTATAGCGCATTTTCAGGAACATCGTGGAGAGACCGCCGCCAACAATGCGGGTTTCGGTTTGAGTTCTGGCAGCATTGTGATGTTTCTTGATTCGGATGACGCGCTTCATCCAAGCGCTGTCGAGGAGGTGGTCGCTTACTGGCATCCAGACGCCTCGAAAGTGCAATTTTGCCTGTCCCTTGTCGATAGCGATGGGAATGCCGCCGGTCATATTATTCCCGCGTATCCAACAACTCAGTCGCCGGATAATATATGGTCTGAAGTTATGAATACTGGAACGTACAATTGGCCACCGACTACTGGAAATGCGTTTTCTCGAAGCTTTCTAGGTCGCGTAATGCCTCTTTTCGACTGAGGTATTTCCGATAGCACCCGACGGAGCGCTGAATACCGTAGCGCCGCTTTATGGCGATGTCATAACGATTGATCGCGTCCTAGGATATTACCGTTTTCACGGTGATAACTCGTACCTGTCGAAGAGGCTCAGTCCGGAAAAACTCGCTCGTTCTTTGCAATGGCGGCAAGCAGAAGCTAGATTTTTGCAAGCTCACGCTCGCAGTCTAGGAATTTGCTTGCGCAACGAGCTCGTTAGCTCAACTCTCGATCTTGAACTACGTCTTGGACTCCTGAAAATATCCCCCTCCACCTCTGAGACGGAGAGCATAGTACAACTTTGCTCGCGAGCGATTTCCAATTTGCTTCGCGAGCAACGTACACCCAGTCGACGCTACTTACTTATGTTGTGGTTTGTGTTAGTCGCTGTTGCACCCGAAAAGATCTCGAAGAGGGTATTGGAAATGCGATTGTGTCTGATGGCGCGGCCCGCATGGTTGGTCGCCGCCCTACGATGGGTCGGCGCGTCTAGAAGATTCAAGCGAACCGAGGATCTCAGCGTCTCTGCATTCCCTGCCGGCCGGTTCACCAATCAGATTGCGAGCGCTAAAACTCAGGGTCGTCTCATAAGATCGACGATGCGCTGAGGGCGGCGCTGCGGACCACAGACCATTTCACCCAGTGCTGCGCCCGCCGGATTTTCTTGGACATGACCCAAATAGCCGAGGCCAACACGACCAGACGTGCCGGCGACCTCTCAAGACCTCCTTCCATATCGACGCGGTTTCAATACGCGTCCTAGTCTGGCGTAAATTCGTGTCGCCTCTTCCATCAGCATGTCTTCGTCTAACGTCAATACCTTGCCCCCATCAACCACGACCTGTCCATCGACGATGACAGTATCGATGTCCTCGCCAACAGCGTGACGAACGAGCGCTCCGATCACATCGTTATAGGGCGACAGACGCAATTTGGCGCCGCGAAGCACGGCGAGATCCGCGCACTTTCCGACCTCGAGCGATCCTATGGAATCCTCCCAAAGCAGCGCTCGGGCTGCGTCCCGCGTTGCCATGCTGAGCGCAATTTTCGTGGTGAACGCGAGGGGGTCGTAGAGCGGAATTCCCGCGGCCTGATTGTGCATGAGATGGGCGGCTGCAATGACGCGAAACATGTCGTAGTTTATCGTGTCGCTGCCGAGGCCGACCGCAATGCCTGCCTCCCGCATGGCGATGATTCTTGTGACCGCCGACAAAAGATCGGCGCAGGCGAGCGGTGCGTGCGCGACTTTTGCGTCCGCATCGGCAAGCATTCGGATTTCCCGATCAGTGCACAGCATGGCGTGGATCGCCAGGAGCCCGGGCCCCAAGGCGCCGATGCGGTGGAGATGCTCGATCGGCCGCTCGCCGAAGAGCGACATCGACAATTCGATCTCCTCGCGATCGCGGTTGATGTGCGTCATGATGCCAGTGCCGTGGCGCACCGCAAGAGCGCGAAGCTCGAGAAAACGCCGATCGGACGCGGTGACAACCGAACCGGCGTGAAGCCAAGGCTTGAGTCGGGATTTACTCGCGGATTGCCATTTTCGGATAAAGGTATCGGATGCTTCGAGATCGGCGCTGAGTCTACCCGGATCGTCGACAAAACTGGATTTCTCGGTCGCTTGGACGTAGCTGCCGGCTAGGCGCGATTTCCGGTCGCCTTGCCCACGCGCCATTGCGCAGCGAATTCCCGATTCCATCACCGCCTGCGCAATTATCGGCTCGTGCTCCGCCGTCGATGTTGTCTCGGCGACGGTCGTCGCACCGGAGCGGAGCAGTTGCGCAATGCCCACCCTTGCGGCGATGCCGACCTCTTCCTCAGTCATGGCCAGCTCGGCTGGTATGTATAGGCGATAGACCCCGGGCAACTCCTCAAAGCTATGGTCCCGCACGAGCGATTGCGCGAGATGATTATGGCAGTCTATGAGACCGGGTATGACGACATGCTTCAGGCTGCCGAAGTATCTGCTCGCTGTGTAATTTGCCCTTATGTCCGTCGCCGAGCCGATGGCGACGATACGTCCGTCCTGAACGACGATCGCGCCTTCGCCAATGATGCGATCCTCGCGATCCATCGTAATGATGGTTCCTTCGACGAGGAGGTCCACCGAAATCAAGTCACAGCCTCGGCGGACGCTTTTCCGCGCGCTTGGGCGCGATCGTCCAATACGTGCATTCGTATGTGGTTATTTCGACGGAAGAAGATCATTCGTATAATAGCTCGAAAGTGTTCGCATATTATCGATCTGACCGGCATCCTTCATTTGCCCAAGCGAGGTCGCGAGCACCTGGCTGTCGATCCAGCCGATCGGCTTGCCCGGCAGCGTCGTCGCGGCGTTCACGGTCTGCTGGATCTGCTCGGCGACGACTTCATCGTCGAGCGTTGTCGTCCAATGCTTCTTCATGATCCGCGCCGCTTCGAGCGGATCTCGCTTCGAGAATGCGAAGCCCTCCTCGACGGCGGCCAGAATGTGTCGCACGACGTCCGGGTGCTCGGTGACTGTCTGGTCGCTGACGACCAGACTGCCGCCCGGAACCTTGAGCCCGTGCTCGCGGAGGTCCATGACCACAAGGCCAATGCCCTTTGCCTTCAAGATGGGCAGATCGTTGGTCGCGTAGGCCGATGTCGCGTCAATATGATGCGCGACCAATTCCGTAACCAGCGCGTTGAGATTGAGGTTGACTCGCTTGATCTTGTTGCAGTCGATGTTGTTGAGCTTGCAGAAAACTGGGAGGAAATCGCCAACCGTGTCGCCGACAGAAACGCCGTAGGACTTGCCTTCTAGCTGCTTGGGGTTGCGGACCGGATTGTCCGGCAGCGAGATTATCGCCATCGGCGTTGCCGGATGATAGAGGGCGACCAGCTTGAGCGGCACGCCCTTCGAAACGGCTTGCAGGCCATAGATACCTGGCGCATAGCTCGCCGTGTCTTGCCCTTGCAGCACCGACGTCAGGGTTGCTGGCGCCCCCGCGCCCTCCCCGAGGGACATCTCCAGCCCCTGCTCCTTAAAATACCCCTTGTTGAGCGCGACGTAGAAGGGCCCATACTCGCCCTTGAGCTTCCAGCTGAATCGGATGGAAACCCGCGTGGAAGGCGAGTTCGAAGCGGCAGATTCCGCGGCAAGCGCCGGTGGCACAATAGCAGCTAGCTGGAGGGCGGCCGCCACCGCGAAACTCGCAGCAAGCCTGGTCCAGGAAAGTATGAACATAATTTGTTTTCCTTCCCTGTTCGGGTGGAATTTCCGCCAGAATATCGGCATGTTGCGATCACGAAGTGTGATCCCGAAATAGCCGGGCAGTCAAGGATGACGGGATTCATCCGCTGCTCAGAACCTGATAGATTGGACGCGATCAGCAAAGACCTCGAAGGAGCTTGCCCCATGGTACATGACGCCGGGCCGCATTCCGAGCACGAGCGGTGGTTAAGGCGCTCGATCGAACTCGCCTCCGCAGGCTCAAGTGCTGGCTATGGACGGCCGTTTGGGGCCGTGATCGTTCGGGACAGCAAGATGGTTGCCGAGGCGCACAATGAGGTCATTCGCCTCAACGATCCCACCGCGCATGCGGAGATTTTGGTGATCCGGCGCGCGGCGGCGGCCCTCGGGTCGCGCGATCTTTCGGGTTGCGACGTGTACGTCAACGGCATGCCGTGTCCTATGTGCTATTCGGCAATGTATTGGGCGGGACTGCGCAAGCTCTATTACGCCTGCACCGCCGAGCAACTCGCCCGAATCGTTGGCATCGATGATTCCGAGCTTTATGCCGATCTGGCGCTGCCGCCAGCCCAACGCAAACTGCTACCGGCAGAGCAGATCACGAGCGTTCTCCGTGATGCGGTCGCCTGCTATGAGGCCTGGGGCCATCGCGGCCATACACGTGGCGCTCTGTCGTAACCAAGGGACTTTCACCTCGGATCACATCCCAAGCCGCGTCAATCGTAGGTCGTCGTCGTCGTCGGCGTCTGCTCCATCGAGAGCCCGGCCCGCTTGACAACGGCTGCCGCGCGCCGCCGCGCCTCTTCACGTAACGGCTTTTCGTCGATCGTCTGAACCCGACCATCGCGGTAGAGCGCCTTTCCATCCACCCAGGTCTGAGCGATCGACGCGGGGCTAGCCGAATAGACAACCGCCTGCAACGGATCGCCGTAAGGCGTCCATTCGAAGTGGTCAAGGTCGAAGAGTACGAAATCCGCCTTCTTGCAGATCTCCAGCGAGCCGATCTCGTCGTCCCAGCCCAGCACCTTGGCGCCTTCGATGGTCGCCATGCGGAACGCCTTCTGCGCGCCGACGAGGGTTGCGTCCATCCGGCTGTCCTTGAACATGCCGGCGCATAGGTAGATCTGGCGCATCAGGTTGAGGTTGCCGCCCGCCGACACGCCGTCAGTGCCGAGCCCCATCGGCACACCGGCAGCCATCATCTCCGGGTATTTGCCAATTTTGGTGGCGCCCTTGGCGAGTTTTACCGCGGTGGCCGGACAATACGCGACCATAGTCCCGGTCTTCGCCATCAGCTCGATCTCGGGATCGGCTACGGCGACCGCGTGCGCGATGACGAGATTGCGGCCCAGGCCGCCGGCGGCGTCGATGCGGCTGATTGGCCATTTGCCGTGCTTGCGCTCCGAAACCTTCGCCTCCTCAATGCTGGTCGCGAGGTGATAGGTGCTCCCGACGCCGAGCTTCTCGGCCAGGGCGCGCGCGCCGACATGCAGCTCGAGACTGCACGGCTCCTTGCCTTCGATATTGACCCAGCAGCGGATCCGGCCGCCGGCGGTGCCGTTATATTCTTTGACCGTCGCTTCGAGCTCTTTCAGGGCCACTTTTGCGTTCGGGAAGAAGTGATGCTCCATCATTTCTTCCGTCCAGCCGTCCGGCACTTTCTCGGGCCGCACGTCGGCCGCGTGCCGGCCAGTGATCCCTCGGATGCCGATCTGCTCGATGGCCTCGACCACGCCGCGCACGCCGTTCTGCGCGCCCATGTCGAGGAAGCAAGTTGTCCCGCAGCGAAGCATCTCCGCCATTCCGATGCGCGCGCCGACGACCTCGTCCTCAGCATTGACCGTTGCATAGAAGGGCTTCGCCCACAGGAACACCCAGGCCCGGGTGGCGAGACTGTCCGGGAACACCGCGCGGGACAGCGTCTCTGAAAGATGAACGTGTGAATCGATGAGGCCCGGGATCATCCCATAGCGGCGACCGTCGATCACTTGATCGATTGACTGGCGGTCGACCCGCTTGGCGACATCGGCGGCAGGCCCAATATCACGAATACGGTCGTTCTCCACCAGCATCGAAGTCCTGTGGAGCACACGATCCTGCTTGTCGGCGGTGATTGCGAATTCCAGGTTCTCGATCAATGTCCGCATGCGAGGATCTCCGTCCAGAATGGGCCCATCTACTGGATCACGAGCAGTTTGTCAGTGTCGGCGTAGTCGGACAGCAGCTCGCAGCCGGTCGCCGTCACGAGCACCATATCCTTGTTCTGCATGCCGAAGCCGTAGCCAGTCCGATAGCAGAGCGGCTCGACACCCAGCACCATCCCCTCCTCGAGCATCGCATCGCCGCTCTTTCCCAGCACTGGCGTCGTGCCAACATAGGGGTCCTCGTGCAAATGGAGTCCGATGCCGTGGCCGACGAAGGAGATCGGCGGCAGGTTGAGCTGTGATAGCTTGGCGATGAAGGCATCGTAGACACCGCGACAGCTCGCACCGGGCTTGATCATCTCCATCATCTGGTATTTGCATTCGATGAGGTGCTGCCAGATCCGCTCCGCGTGCGGCGGCGCCCTCTCGACAACAGCCGTCCGGCACACACCGGCTTGGTAGCCGCCGATCACCGAAAAGATTTCGATCCGGCACACATCCTGCGGCTGCAGAGTGCGCTCGGACGGCCCAACGTTCGGGAGCTGACTACGCTCGCCGGTGGCCACGATCATCAATTTGAAGTGCTCGGCACCCAGCGTGTAGACATTGCGCGTCAGCGCCGCTGCGATATCCATCTCCGAGCTGCCAACGCGAACCGTGCGGATAGCATCGGTGATCGACTGATCGGCGATCCGCGACAACCGGCGTAGCAGTACGATTTCCTCTTTCGTTTTAATCTGGCGCAGCCTCGCGAGGATCGCGTCGTTCGGCTTGAAGGCCGCCCCGGGCATGTAGACCCGCAAGCGCTCCATGTCGCTGGCCGGGAGGTAGTCCATCTCGATGCCTATGGCGGCGCGCTCCAGCTTCATCTCCTTGAGCAGGCGCGCGAGGACGGCCATGCAGTCGTCCGTGAACTCCGCCCAGATCTGGGTCTTGGTATCGGGTTCGTGCCGGCGAACCGTGGTTGCCTCCATGTCGACAGCGAGAATCGCGACGTCGCCGTCTGCGGTAAGAACGACCATCGCGTGGCGGTGTCGGATCAGCGGCTGCGACGGCACCACGAACCCCGCGGCATAGGCGAAATTCTCTGGTGAGCAGGAGATCATGGCATCCAGGCCATGCTGCTTCATTGCCGCTACCTGCCGCGACAGTATTTCCGCTCTCATTCGAAACTCGTCATCCCTAGGATCTCACGCGATAGCGCTCGATCTTCTCCAGATCGGCATCAATGCCCATGCCCGGCGCCATCGGCACCTCGATGCTGCCGTTGACCAGCGTCATGCTCTTGCGGATGACATCGTCCTTGTAATAGATGCCACCGAGCTGACCGTGCTGGTCCTCGGCGCGAGTCGAGACTGGCACGACGCAGGACAGCATTACCGGCACAGCTGCGGCGGCGAGATGCACGTTGGCGAGGTTGCCGATGCCGGTCTCGACCGAGCCGTTGACATTGCAAACGATGCCCGCCGCGCCACACACGGCCGCGACCTCCATCGCCCGATAAAGGCCGCCCGGCTTGGTTGTGTAGATCGACACGATGTCAGCAGCGCGCCGCTCGATGATTTGGATCACATCGTGCGCGTTCCATGCAGATTCATCCGCCATCACCGGCGTGTCGATGGCGGCGGCCACCTCGGCCATGCGCTCGATCCCCATCACCGGCTGTTCAGCGTATTTGATCCCAGCTGACTCCATCTGACGGATTGTCTTGACCGCGTCGCCCGGCGTCTTGTAGCCCTCGTTGGCGTCGACGCAGAGATCAACATTGGGTCCGACCGTGGCGCGGATCGCGTTCACGATCTCGACGTCGCGCTTGGGATCGATACCGATCTTGATCTTGATGGTCTTGATCCCTTCCGCCGCGACCTTGGCCGCCTCGCTCGTCGCTTCATCGATCCCGAGCAGGCCGATCGAATGCGTCACCGGCACTTGGCTGCGCACGCAGCCGCCGAGAAGGGCATGCACGGGCAGGCCGGCGCGCCGTCCCCCGAGATCGTAGGCGGCCCCTTCGACCGCGCATTTCGCATACGGGTATCCCTTGATAACCGCGTCCATGCGCTGGTGCAGCTCCGCGAAATTACCCGGATCGGCCCCCGCTACAGCGGGTGCAAGGTATTTCTCGATCACGAGCTGCGCGATCGGCGGAGATTCGCCGAAATAGCGGCCGAATTCGCCGCCCCAATCCTTGAGCGCCGGTGCTTCGCCCCAACCGACGGTGCCGGCGTCGTCTGTCATCTTGACCAGGAGATAGCGGCCAATCGGCTCGGTCAGCCCGGTCCATTTGTGTTCTCGGCGCGTCGGCAGCTGGATCAGGATCGGCTCGATGCGTACGATTTTCGACGGCTTCAAGCTGACTCTCCCCGGATCTGGCCGGTCCTGCATTGGCAGATTGTGATCACAAACTGTGATCTCTTGAAATTGAGTTGTCAATTGCCTTACAGCCCAAAGGACCGGCCCATCGCATCCTTCGTCAAGCCATTTTCGCCCCTTCCTGGATCAGCTCGATCTTGTTGCCGTCGGGATCGGCGACATAGACGGTCAGGCCGTAGATGCCGTCATGAAGGTCCTGAAAGAATTTGACCCTCGACTCCTTGAGCCGGACAGCGAGCTTGCGCACGTCGTTGACCTTGAAGGCCATGTGATCGATCTGCACCGGCTTGCCCGGCCCGCCCGTGGTCAGCGCGATACCCTGGTTAAACGGCACGAACGGACGGCCGTCGGCGAGCGGGTTCGCCTTGCGGACCGTGAACCCGAGCAGGTCCGCGTAGAAGTGCTTGGCGGCATCGATGTCGGCGACCTGAAGCAGCAGGTGCGCAAAATCGAGGGTCCGCGGCGCGCTCTGTGCGTTGATCCACTGCAGGACGTCTCTTAGGCTTTGCGCCACGCAGAAATACTGCTGCCAAACCTTAAGCGCCGCAGCCTCCCACTCATCGTTCACACCCGAGATGCAGTCCATGACCGCCACAACGTCATAGTCGCGCAGGTAGGCCTCGCGAATCGAGGTCTCCACGCAGGCGTTGGTTGTCGTGCCGACCACAAGCAGAGTCTGCGTCCCGAGCTGGCGCAACAGGAGCTCCAGCCGCGTCTCATAGAATGCGCCGAAGCGATGCTTGCGAATGACGTAGGTCGGGTTTTTTGCGGCAAGCGGCTTGAGCTCATCGATGATCTCGGCATCCCAAGTTCCGGTCAGGCACGAGATCTGCTTGCGCTTGGCTGTATGTGCGGCGAGCTTCTTGCGCGCCCGGCTCGCGTCATGTGCGAAGTGCTCCTGTACCGTCCAGATGACGGGAACATCGGCCTGGTGACAACGCTCGATGAGCGTCTTCATCGCAGGCACGATGGCGGCGAGACGCTTTGTGTTCACACCCGAAATGCCGAGCGTTCCCTTGTCGTGTATGAAGCCGTTCTGCATGTCTATCACAAGCAGGGCCGCGCTCTTAAGGTCGATCGTATCGAGGGCCATGTCACTTCTCCTTCGCGTCGCTGCCCAACATGCCTGCCCGACCCCAGCTGTCTTTGGGCACGTCCTGGATGATCACGTGCAGATGATCGGGCTTGCAGTCCGCATACTCGATCATCGCATCAGTGATAGCGCGCACTAGCTTCCGCTTCTGATCGACCGTGCGCCCGCTCCACATCTGAACTGTCACGACTGGCATGGCTCACTCCTCTTCAAGATCAGTGTCGAGGCGGGAGATCGGCCGGCCGTGGCGCGGCGCCGGACGCCCATTGTCCGACGCGGACCGAAAACCCGGTGACAAAGTCGTTGCCGCCGCGGTCCTGGCCGCGGACGAGCCACAAGGGGCGCTTGGTGTAGTTCACCAGCGGCCGATGCTCGCTGGCGCGCCGGTTGGCCTCAAACAGCGGGTCGCGATTGAAGTGCGAGGTCGCCGGCATATAGCGCAGGACGTAGAGCGGGCCGGACGGCAGCGGCAGAGCCGCGCGGCACGCCGCCAGCAGCCGGATATCGACAAGCACGGCCGTTGCCGATTCGAGCGCGAGGATCAGCAGTGTCCCCGCCAGCGGGTCCACCGGCCAGTCCGCGGCTTCGTCCGCCCCGAAGGCATCGGCCGCGAGGTAAAGCTCGCTGTCCCAGAGGACGAGATCCGGCCCGAGCACGCCTTCGACCAAGTCGAGCAGTAAACTGTTTTCCGCAAGGTCGAGGAACGCCCAGGCGCGGGATAGGCCCGCATGGTAGCCGAACGGGTTGTGGATTCCCGACAGCATCGCGGCGTGCGGCCGCGAGGACGCGATCTCGCGCGCGAAGTCGCGGAGAGGTATCAGGGCCGCGTCAGTAGTAATCGCGTGCGGAACCGCGGCCCAGCCCCATTGGTGATAGTTCGCTGTCCCTACTGTGGACGCGTGATGCATTGGCCGCGTCCGTAGCCGCTCTCGTCGATCTTGCCATTTTCGTACAGGACCTTGCCGCGAGAAATCGTCAGCACCGGCCACCCCTTGAGCTTCCATCCCTCGTAGAGGCACATGCCGTGACCGGTGTGGTGCACCGTCCGCTCTTCGCCAAGGTCGACCAGCACAAGGTCAGCGTCGGCGCCCGCCTGCAGCGAGCCTTTCTTCGGCCACAGACCGAAGCGGCGCGCCGGGTGGTAGGAATTCAGCTGGACCAGGCGCGATAGCGAGAGCCCGCGCTGATGGACGCCGAAATGGAGCATCAGCGCGAGCTCCCACGGGAAGCTCACCACGCCCGGCGCCTCCTTCCACAAATCCTCGCCCTTCTTCGGGAAAAACGGCACGTGGTCCGTGCCGAGACTGTAGACGGTGCCGTTCAGCACGCCCTTCCACAGGCCCTCGAGCTCGCTCTTGTCGCGCAGGGGCGGCGAGATCTTGGCCTTCATGTCGAGATCGGGGTCATAGCAGGTCCGTGTCAGGTAATGCGGGCAGGTCTCGACAGTAACGTCGATGCCGCGCCCGCGGGCCTCGGCCGCCAGCACCGGCCCCATGCCGACCGACGTGTGCACCAGATGCAGCGGGCACTTGGTGCGCTCGGCCAGGAACAGCATGCGCTTGATCGTCTCTTCCTCGCAGAGCGCCGGCCGCGACTCCGTGTACGCGCCGAGATCCTGGCGGCCGGTCGCCTTCATCTCGTCCTTGAGCCAAGTCGCGATGGCGGTGTTCTCGCAATGGACGCTGATCACGCCGCCCGGAATCTTCACGAGGTGCCGCATCGCCGCGTAGACCCAGCCATCGGTCGCCGGCACGATCCCGATCGGGTTGTCGGGTTCGTAGCCGAAATAGCATTTGAAGGATCGCACGCCCGTCTCCCTCACGACCGCCGGGATCTCGCGGATGTGCTCCTCGCGCTGGATGCCGAAATGGAAGCCGAAATCGACGAGCGAGTTCTGCTCTCCGACCGCGCGCCGCTCCTTATAGAAGGGGATATATGGGCCGCTCTTGTTGCGGATGTATAGGATCGCCGTCGTCACGCCGCCGCTCGCCGCCGCGGCCGTCTCGGTACGCATGTCCTCGTTGTAGGGATAGTTCACGCCGAGATGGCAGTGCGGGTCGATGATGCCGGGCATCAGCACGCGCCCTTGCGCGTCGATGACCCGTTTTGCCTCCGGCAACGCCGCATTGGCGCCGGTCATGAAGATCCGCCCGTCCTGGACGGCGATGCCGCCCTCGAACTCACCGTCGTGATCCACCACTCGGGCGTTGCGAATGACCAGATCGACCTTCATTGCGCGTCTCCCACTATTTTTTTGATCCTGCTCTTGATTCCCGACCACTGGCTGGCACCGACGGTGACGGGCGCGCGCATGCCCATGCCGCGCGCCCAGATGAATTTGAGCCCGAGGTCCTTGGCTACACCGCGGTCGATGCCGCCGGGGGGCGCAGCCAGATCGATCAGGAGCGCGTGCTTGGGTAACTTCTCCAGCACTTGGCGGCCGACGATCTGCGCGGGTACCGAAGAAATCAGCGTGTCCAGCTGCGGCGCCATTTCCTCAAGCTTATCGAGATCGAAGGCATCGGCATTGGCGGCCTGGGCAGCCGAGCGCTGGACCGGGTTGCGCGCGAACACATGGGTCCTTGCGCCGAGTGCCACCATGTAGCGGGTCATCAGGAAGCCGATCGTGCCCTGCCCAACGATGCCGACCCGCGATTTGTGGATCGTGATGTCCGTGTTCTCGATAATCACCTTGATCGCGCCCTCGCAGATCGCGGGTCCGCGGAGCAACATCAGGCCCACGTCCCATTCGTACTCGTGGAGCTGAATTGACAGCGACTTGCAGTGCTCCTTCAGGGTGTCGTTCGCCCAGCCGAGGATGATGTGGGCCGGGGCGCGCATGGTGGCGAGCATATCGCGATCGATCATGATCGGGGCCGGCGCGCTTGGCGCGAACAAATAGCCCTCCGCCGACATGCCCGGGATCGGGAATAGTGCGAAATTGGCGCCATTGAGAGCCGCCGCAGCGTCCGCCGCTTGGCGTACGCCTTCGATTCCGTTCGCCGGCCATGGAAACCCGTAGGCGCGGACTTCGGCGCCGGTCGTCGCGGCCAGGCGGGCGATCTCTTGCTCGCGCCGGTCGCCGCCAACGATCGCGATCGTGCACTTCTGCCAATCCATGATCAGACTCTCCCTCGGCCGCGCACCTTTTGGATCAGCTGCGCCGCGTTTAGCCCGGCAATGCCCATGCGCTCGGCCGTCCGGCCGCTCTCGTTGAAATTCTTGTCGGTCAGGACCGAGGCTAGGCGCAACAGCGATTCGGCAATTGGGACCGCGACGTTCGCGATCCTGGCAAAGGCAAGGAACGGCAGCAGGCCATGGCCGAAATCCTCGAGGTAGTAGCGGTGCGACAGCGAGTTCGGCGCCTTGATCCTGCGGTTCGCTACGCCGCCTGCGATTGCGCCCACGAGATCGTGCACATCAGTGACCGATGCTTCGACCGTGCCAATCGCCTGCATCTCGGCGACCAAGGGTGGCAGGTCGTGTCCGAACGCTAGAGCCACCGCCCTGCGCTCCTCGTCGAGCGCTTTCATCACCCGCGCAACCCCCGGGGTCATGCCGTCGACGTAGAAGGTGAAGTCGCCGCCACGCGCTTCGACCCACGCCGCCCCGAGCACTGCCCCCGGCGGGTGCAACACCATGTTCACGTTCGAGAGGCCGGAGTTCAGCACGTCGCGGACTGGACTCACACAGGCGAAGAGCCGGCGCGCCGCGTCCAGCGCCGCCTCGGCGCCGGGCAGGGCCGCCGCGCGCACGCGCTTGGCCGCTCCCGTCACCGTCACGCGCTCGGGCGTGAGCTTGCGCGCGATGTAGGTCAGGGTCGAAAATTCAGCTATTGGCGGTACGTTCGGGCGCACGGCCCGATAGGCATGCTCGAACTCGAGCGCGCCGCCGGTATGGCCGGGATTGAGGATCACCGGGATATGGTCCCCGAGATTGAGCTCGGCCAGGAGCCTCGCGACGAGCCCGTGCGAGAAGGTCGGCAGGCAGACCAAGATCGCCTCGGCCCCTGCGGTCGCTTGGCCGATATCAGCGCTGATCGTCTTGGGCTTTGCGGTGCCGCTGCCGAGCACGCCTTCGTACTCGACGCCGCCAATCGCGAGGAATGGCTCCAGTGTTTCCGCGGACCGGTTCCACAGCGAGGCGTCGTGCCCAGCGAGCAACATCTGAGCGACAGCCGCGGCACCCCCTGCGCCGGCACCGAGAATCGCGACTCTCATGTCGGGCCCTTTGAGAGAACCCCGCGGGATTCGAAGATCGTGCGGATCTGGCTCATGCAGTCGATGAACTTTTGGTTGCCGCGGCTCTTCCAGCTGCGTGGCCGCGCGATGTCGATTTCGAGGTCCAGATCGATCTTGCCCGGCCGCGGCGACATCACGATGACGCGGTCGGCGAGAAACACCGCCTCTTCGATGCTGTGCGTGACGAACAGTACCGTGTTGCGCAACGACAGCCACATCGACTGCAGATCTAAGATCATCTGCTCGCGGGTGAGCGCGTCGAGCGCTCCGAACGGTTCGTCCATCAGGAGTAAGCCAGGCTGTTGGACCAGGGCGCGGCAGATCGCCACCCGTTGGCGCATGCCGCCGGATAGCTCGCTTGGATATTTCCCGCCGAACCCGGCAAGCCCGACCTGCTCCAGGAGCTGCATCACTCGGGGCAGGTAGTCGCGCTTGGTCCAGCCTTTGATCTCGACCGGCAGCAGGATGTTGTCGATGATCGTCCGCCAGTACAGCAGCAGGTCGGTCTGGAAGACGACGCCGACGGTCGGGTGCGGCCGCTTGACCTCTTCGCCCTCGATCGTGATCCGGCCTGCGGTTGCTGGCGAGATGCCGGCCACCAGCGACAACAGCGTGCTTTTGCCGCAGCCGCTGGGGCCGACGATCGCCACGAACTCGCCCGAGGCGATCGTCAGATCTGTGCGGTCGAGGGCGGCGAGCTCGGTGCCCTCGCGGGTCTCGTAGACCTTGGTCAGTCCTTCGAACACGACGCTGACGCCGTGGATTTTCAGCGTGTCGACCGCGCCCTTGGTCGGGACTGCGTGAACAGTCATTTCGCCGCCTCGCGCTGGAACACGACCCTGCGTTCGAGACGCTCGACGGCCAGGAACAACGCCACGCCGATGAGCGCGATCACCACCAGCGCAGCAAAGCTCAACGCCGTGTCGAACTGCGAGCTCGCCTGAAGTTGCAAATAGCCGAGGCCGCGTTCGGCCGCGACATACTCACCGATAACAGCCCCGATGACCGCGAGGCTGATCGCGACCTTGAAGCCGCCGAACACGTTCGGCAACGCCGCCGGCAGCCGGATCTTAAGAAAGATCTGCCATTCGACCGCACCCATGGAGCGCACAAGATTCACCATGCTCTTGTCCAGCGCCTGCAATCCGACAACCGTCGAAATCACTACCGGGAAATAGGCAAGTAGGAACGCGAGAAAGCACTTCGGCGCGAAGTCGTAGCCGAGATACAGCACCAACAGAGGCGCCAGCGCCACTTTGGGGATGGTCTGCAGGGCAACAAGGATCGGATAAACTGCGCGCTCAAACAGGGTCGAATAGAAGATGGCGAGCGCGGTCGCGATTCCCCCTGCTGCAGCCAGCAGGAAACCCGCCATAACCTCGGATATCGTGATCAGAGAGCTCGAAAGCAGAAGTTGATGATCGACGCCGATGCGACGGATGATCTGCCAGGGAGTAGGCAACACGAACTCGGAGAGCCCAACCATGGACACCCCGAACTGCCACGCAAGCAAGATCGCGAGGCTCAGCGCCGGTGCGGCCAGAGTTTCCGTGACCGTCCGTAAACGGGACTTTTTGCGTCGCGGCTTGTTTCCTTCGACCACGTCAGGTTCCTAAATTCCAGGTGGACGTTTTTTTCAAAGGACCTCGTAATACAGAAAACCTACGTTTGGGATGGGGTGCAACAGGACTTGCGATAGTCGCGTTGGCCGCAATGGCTTCGCAGCGCGCCGCCGCATTGCGCCGCTGTTTGGCCGTGACTCTACTCGCCGAGCAGTGTGTTCACGTAATACTCCCCGTGCGGTTTCACCTCCGCGATCTGACGTGACTCGTGCAAAAGGTTGAGCGCTGCCGTGATGACGCCGTCATCGACCCACCCCAGCGGCTTGCCCGGGTTCTGCACGAAGGTGTCGTTCGACAGCTTCACCTGTGTCTCGACGACCTCGAGATTGGGGCCGCCCTGCCAGGCTTGCAGCAAAACTTTAGCCGCCGCGTCGGGGTTCGCCTTTGTCTCACCGAAGCCCTGGCTCAGCGCCGAGATAAACGATTTGAGCCGCTCTGGCTGTTTCTCGATCTCAGTGTTGCTAGCGACGACCGAGAGGCCGGGCTCGACCAAACCATACTTCGCCACGTCCATCACGACGAATTTCTGCTTCGACGTGAATTCGAGCTGCGGCACATCGATATTCCAGTACGTGCTGAGCGCGTCGACCTGCCGGCTCATGAACTGCGGCAGGCGCGCCTGGTTGTTCAGCATCACGAGCTTGATTTTGCCGCAATCGATCTTGTTCATGCGGCAGAAAACCTTCAGGTAGTCCGTCGTCGTGTCGCCCACTGTCCCGACGAGCGATTTGTCGACCAGATCCTGTGGCGTCCTGATTGGCCTATCTGGGAAGCTGATGATTGCAACCGGCGCCCTCGGCTGATACAGCGCCACGATCTTCACCAGCATACCCTTGCTCACCGCGGTGAGCGCATAGATGCCTGGGATCACCACCACGTCTTCCTGGCCCTGGATCAGCGCGCCCAGAGCCGCCTCGGACCCGGCCCCTTCGCCCAGATGCACCGCGAGCCCGGCTTTCGTGAACAGTCCGCGCTCGCGCGCCAGATAGAATGGAGCGTATTCGCCCTTGAGCTTCCACGAAAAACGGACGTAGAAATTATCCTCCGCCCGCGCGCTCGGCACGGCTGCCGCGGACACAAAGGCTATCGCCAGCGCTAAGCCGGCCACGATGTGACGGACGAACATCCGCGATCTCCCTGCCAACAACAACGCAAATTTTTGGCTTGTTGATCTCAAATTGTGATCACACGCCGCCGGTCTGTCAAGCGAGGCCGGCCCGGCGGCGGCCTGATCCAGGACTAGATGTCCAGCTCGATGACGGGGGTCAGGGACCGCGAGCAGCAGTGTGTCATCTGCTGGTTCGCCACCTTCTCCGTGTCGGTCTGGTAGACGTCACGGTGATCAGGTGTCCCCTTGAGATCCTTGGTCAGACACGTGCCGCACACACCCTGCCTCGCAGGACGTCGGCACCTCGATGCCGTTCGCAATCAGGACCTCAGCGATCGTCTTGCCTTCGGGGACCTCGACGATTTTTCCCGCTGCGCGCCGCAATCACCTGGAAAGCACCACCGCTGTTGTTGGCCTCGGCCCAGCCCCGCCGCTTCAGTTCGCGGATGACCCAGTCCATGAACCCTCACGGCTCGCAGACATAAGCGTGAGTATCCGGTCTCGGTTCATAAGTCATTTTCTGGACTGAGAAACGCTGCTCGTCCGGTCCATCGTTGAAATGGATCGTCGTGTAGGGGCCGGCTCGCCGCCGAGCTCGGGCAGGAACGCCGTGCGGCTGCGCGTGCGTGTGCAGTAATGGAGATGAAACGGCGCGCCGCGCAATGACCACGTCCAGGACCGCGGCTGGATTAGACACGCGAAGACTGGTCCGCGGCTCAGCCGGCCAGGGTTCGTGCGCTCGCCCGCTCCTGGTCGAGAAGCCGTTGAACGATGCGCCGCGCCTGCACGGAAGGGCCGTCCGTCTTCAGCAACACCGGCTTGAGCGACATCAGGTCGGTAGTCTCGCCCATGCTCCTCTGCTGCGCCTCGATGATCGGCTTGTCCTCGCGGGTGAAGATATCGATGCCGATATCGAGCAGCTTCTTGCTGAACTCTTCGTCCTCGCGCCGGAAGTCGCGAGCCATCGACCAGAAATAATGACTGGTCGTTTCGCTCTCCGGCGTCAACAGATGTGCAGTGGGGATTGACAGACCGTTCTCAACCGGTTCGCCGACACCAGTCATGCCGACGTCGAGCAGAAGAACGGCCGGCGGGTTCCAGCGCATGATGTTGCGGTGGTCGCCGAGCTTGTCCGCGGGGTAGCCGAGGAACTGGAAGTATTTGTTCGGATACTGGTTCTTGCGCAGGAACCGTGCCCAAACTGTGAACGCGTCCGGATCGGAGAACGGTTCGAACACCGCTGGGCCGGCCGGGTTCGTGAACATCGGATGGACGTATTGCCCATGCGTCAGGTCGAGGAGGTTGTCACTGATCAGCTGATAATTCGCATCGACATGCAGGTAGCCGTAGACGCAAGCGAATGCCGGGTTAGCGCCGAACTGCGGGAACGACCGAATCTTCGCCTCGTCCGCGAGCGCCGGGTCGCCCATCCAGATCCAAATGATGCCGTCGCGCTCGGCCAGCCGGTAATTCTTCACTCGAGCCGCCTTGGGGATCACATGATCGCCGTGCGGGTTGGTAACGCACGTGCCGCTAGCGTCGAAGCACAGCCCGTGATAGCCGCACTCCAGCACCCCGTCTTTCACCTTACCCTTGTGCAGCGGGGCGAAACGGTGCGGGCATCGGTCGGCCAGCGCGACGGCGGACCCGCCCGCGCGGAAGAGCACCACGGGTTCGTTCAGAATCTTGCGCGGAAGAAGAGCGCTACCGCTCAGCTCGTTGGACCAGCCTGCGGCGTACCACGCATTTCGGATAAACGTCACGGCTCACCTCCCTCTACCTAGCATGCCAAGGCGCATTTTTTCACATCTTACGGGCCGTACAAATCGTTTGTGCCCGTTGCTGGCATTCATCGAGCTGATGCTCCGTGGAACCGACTAAGGGCTGTCGAACAGTCGGGCGGCGGCGTTTGAGCAGGGCGCGGAACCAAGCGAGGCCGGGATCTTTGTCTGGTAGGCCTGCCACTGCACGATGTCCACCATTTCCGAGGTGTCGAACGGCGGCGTCAATACCCGCAGCGACAGGCGCTCCGCTGTTTGCCGCGCGAACCGCTGCGGCACGATCGCGATGTGGTCGGTACCGACGACGGACTGGGGCACGTGAAGCGGAGTGCCAACGGCCACGCTTACGCTCGATACAAACGCGGCAAGCTGTGCTGGGCAACCACGGCGTGGGCAATATCGTCGCTGCATATCGGACATCGCTTCCGAACGGGCATTTGTGGTCACATCATCGCGAAATCCTTGTGATCACAAATTAGGATCACATTGGACCGGGTCAAGGCGCCTCCGGTTCTGTGCAAAATCCCGGGAAGCGGAGGGAATCGACGTAATTCGTACTCGATTCTCCCCGCCGGTGAAGGCGCTTTCGCTGAGCAGGGCTAACTACCTGGATGGACGAAGGCGCTGGCGCGTCCTCCACCGGAGGCTCATGCTGGGCAGGAAAACGTCATCGTCGGGTCTGGCACTGATGCCCGGTCCTGCGCCCGGCCAAACCAGTTAACCAGTGAGCCAAATCGACCGGTCGACGGTCTCCAAAAGCTTCGCCAATCAAGCTCATCGTGCTGTACCATCCGGCGGCGCCGCTGGCCCATGTTCAGCTGGCGAATTCCGTCCGGAAGTAGAAGAAGATCGCAATGTTGGTCGCCCTGTTCTGACACTACATGGACGTAGGGAACCACATCGAGACCGATGAATGACATCCGGGAGACAGTGGCATATCGTTCGGCCGCATTGACAAAACGAATTTGTGATCACAAAGTATGACGGCTGCCGGGCTCCGACTCGCGTGTCCGCTACCCGCTGCTTACCGAGCTTCGCGAAGGCAATCGGCACCGCAGAGAACTGTTCAATGGAATCGTTGATCGGCACAGCCAAAGACAGGCGCCGCGCCCGGATCATTGGCAACACTCATCGCGGCGCATTGCAGGACGGCGTGCTTAAGCAGGTATGCCACTGGCTGATGGTTGGCGCGCTCCAGCCAGGGCAGACCATTACGCTGCGGCACCTGGCTGAGATCCTCGGCACGAGCGCCATGCCGGTGCGCGAAGCCATCAACCAGCTTACGGCAGCTAACGCGCTCGAAATGCTGCCCAACCGGTCGGTCGCGGTCCCACGCATCAGTGCCAAGCGCTACAAGGAGCTGACGCTCGTACGCCAAGCCCTGGAAGGCCTCGCAGCGGAGCTGGCCTGCGCGAATGTGACGTCTACCCTTATCCGCAAGCTGACGGACATCAACATCAAGCTGCGCCGCGCCATCAAGAATCGCGACACGCTCGACTGCCTGTCGACGAACCAGGCGTTCCATTTCACGCTGTATGCCGCCGCGGACGCGGAAATCCTTCAACCGATGATCGAATCACTGTGGCTGCAGGCGGGCCCGATCATGTATCTCTCCCTGACCTCCTCCGATGGACCCTGGGATGCATCCTGTCATGAGGAGGTGCTGGCAGCGCTGAAGACGAAGGACCCGGTGGCGGTCCGTCGCGCCATCAAGCACGATCTCGGTCAAACGGCGAAGTCGCTGCTCCGATCCTCCATCTTCAAAAGCGGAAACGGCCGCCTGGTCCATCTTGCGGCCTCGCTATAGCGCCCGATATATCGGGTCTGTGACGCCGGTTTCCGTCATCACCGGATTTCTGGGCAGTGGCAAGACGACACTGCTGCGCCGTCTGCTGGCCGATCCAGCCATGGGCGAGACGGCTGTCCTCGTGAACGAATTCGGCGAGGTTGGTCTCGACCATATCCTTCTGCGCAAGGTCGACGAGGACATTGTCCTCCTCAACTCGGGTTGCCTGTGCTGTACGGTCCGCGATGATCTCATTGAGACTCTCGATGACCTGCAGAACAAGCGCGCCAGGGGCGCCATCCCGCGCTTCAATCGCGTCGTCATCGAGACCACGGGCCTTGCCGATCCGGCACCTATCATCCACACGTTGATGACCCATGAGGCCCTGACGCCGCATTACCGCTTGCTTGGCCTAGTGACCACCGTCGATGTCACCCTCGGCGGCCGGCAACTCGACGACTATCGGGAAGCTGTCAAACAGGCCGCCATGGCGGACCGGATTGTTCTGACGAAAACCGATCTTTCCGCGGGCGAGTCGCGACGTGCGCTGCTTCAGCGCCTCTCATTCCTGAACCCCTCGGCCAACGTGTTTACCGCCACCGCTGACTCGGGCCCGGGCCCGCGCGAGTTGTTCGAGACGGGATTCGCGGTTCATGAGAAGGCTGCCGAGGTGCACGCCTGGCTCAAAGACGAAGCGCATCGCGCAGGGCGCCCGGACGATCATCATCACGCGCCAGACCCGAACCGCCATGACAGCCGCGTGAGCAGCTTCTGCCTCACCTACGAGAGGCCGATCGAGGAAGCGCGGTTCGTCGAATGGCTCAAGCTGCTGCTGGTGAACCGCGGCGAGCAGGTTTTGCGGTTGAAAGGCATCCTCAACCGCCCCGGAAACAGAAAGCCGCTCATCGTCCATGGCGTCCAGCACGTGTTCTATCCGCCCGTCGAATGCGAAACTTGGCCGGATGCCGACCGGCGCTCCAAGATCGTCTTCATCACAGCCGATCTGTCGCGATCGGCCGTGGAAAGATCTTTTCGCGAGTGGATGGACCGCGACGCGCCCTAGCGCCGCTGTCTTCGCAGATCACGATCGAGCCGCTCCATCCTTGTTGGCAGCATCGAGAAGCCGATCGGCGCCATTCCCGGCTTTGCGGCGCGCCTGGCGCCGCTCAAGATCGAGCAACGCGCGTCGCAGGGAGCGCTCAATGCTGCTCTCGTAACGCGATAGTTTGGCGAGGTCATCACGTTGTGATGCAAGGCGCGTGTAGACCGTCTCGATGTCGTTCGCCAACGTCGGGCCGGTGGGTGCCCATAGCTTGCGGGCTTTGCTGAACATGCCCGTCTCGATCCGGTACACCCGGCGTAGACGCCACGCACAAATGATCGCTCGCTCCGCCAGCTGTGCTTCCATCGCACCCTCCGGGCACAGCACTCGCATCAATTGGCGCTGAAAGCGCCGAAAATCCGCCTCCGTCTCGTCAAAAATGGTGACGTGCCGCGCAGTGAGTCCATGCCGCAGCGCATTCATGCTGGAGGCTTTTCGACCTTGCTCCGTGCGCGGCCCGGTGCTCAGCCGCGCATTGCGGCGATTGGCTTCGATTTGCAGATTTGATGTCATCGACGATCATTCCGCTACGGCCGCGACGGGGTCTCCCGCCTCTTGTGCGGTGGCATTCGCCGCCTCCTCGGCTTCAATGGGAGGTCCACCACCGTTGATCACCGGTGGTGCACCGGTGCCCTTTTCCACGCCATTGCGACTCTCCTGCCAAAGCCGCTTCGCCTCGACGAGCGGATCGGTGCCGTGCACCTGCCACCAGGTCTCTTCCGAGCCACTGTCATGCAGCGAGCGGTGATGGAGAAAGCAGAGCGGCACGGTGAACTCGTCGCTGACCTTGGCTCCCATCGCCCGCGGCTGGGCAAAGCGGATGTGATGGGCATGCGAGGGTGTTCGGCCACAGAGGACACAGGGCTGCGAGGCAACGAACTGCAGATGCTCGGCGTCCCGCAGCCGCTTGGGAGTGGCGAGCGGCAGTTCTGGCGTGCTGGAATCGACGCCTGGGTGCGGTTCGGCGGAAGGCTTGCCCGCGCCGTTGAGCCGCTCGAGCCGCTGCTCGTAGATCCGCTGCAGCACGTCGGCATAGTGCGTCCCGTTGGCGGTCTTGAGATCAGGCCAGGCGGTCCGGAGATGTCCGACGGTGGGTGCGTTGCGCGCCCAGATCGCCTGTAATCGGTCGAGCGTCGGCGTCCGCTCGAGCAGCTCCCGGAACCCGCCACAATAGGTCTCCGGGAGCTCATGGCGGCTCAGCGCCGCCCCCGTCCCCGAGAGCAGCACCCAGGAGATGCCGACAGCGAGGCCATTGCCGTGCCGCCGCCGGCGCACGCCATTCTGCTCCTTGTCATAGAGCGCCAAGCCGAAGAGATTGCCGAAGGTGGCGAGCGCTCGCTTGGTGGCGTCGGTCTCGGCTTCCTTGAGCGCGCTCTCATGGGCGTCCCCAAGCGTTGCTCCCGTCCCATGCCCGATGCCGCTCCCTTCCCGGCAGACGATGGTGTCGCCGGCGCGGACCCGGATTCTCACCCGCGCCGCGTAGGCGCAGGCCTTGGGCTCACGCTTGGCCTCCTGCCAGATGCATTCGGCAACCAACGTCTCGCGGTCCCAGCCCTCGAAACCGAAGACCCGGTTCGCTTCGGCGATCGCATGCCAGCCCTCGATATAGGAGAGCGTCTTCCCGCGCTCCTGCCGGGTCCTGACGACCTTCTCGTTGAGCTTGCCCGCGAGCAGCCTTACCTGCGCTTCGGAGAACGACATCAGCGGGTCCTCACCGCAAGCGTGGTCGAGCCGTTGCCGAGCGCAGCGCCGTCCACGACCTCCCCAGCTTTTAGGGCGGCGAGGAGCGCCTTGCGGTCGAGCTTCGGCGGCTGCGGCTTCCAGAAAGCTTCGGGGATTTTCCCCTCCTCAATCAGGATCAGTCCTGGCGGGACGTCACGCAATGAGGCTGTGAAGTCGGGCTCTGTGAGCTTCTTGATCCCGGCCCGCTCCATCACCGAGGCGACCAGCGCCCGCTTCTTATCGGCGCGGTACTCGATCCGGGCGAACCGTTCTTGCATGTCCAAGATGCGGGTTCGCAGCGCCGCGAGAAAGGCGAGATCGTCGAGATGCGAGCGCAGCACGGTCGCCAAGATGCCGGGAAGCTCGCTCAAGCCCTCGAGTGTATCGGCTAAGGTCTGATCATCCGCGTCTGGAAATTCGCGTCGGACGTAATCCCGGATCCCTTCGTAGACGGCTAGGGTATGGGACAATGCTGGGTCCATCGTCGGCTCACTCCGCGGCGAGAGGATCCGCTGGCTCCCGGGTGCTCACGCCCGCGTTATTTCTGCGCCAAGTGTAATGAGGCTTTGCGGCGACCTCTCCGATGATGCAAATTACATCGTCATCACCTGCGCGTCAATATATTTTGCATCTTAGGAGATTTATTTTATATCATGCTCACGTCAGATCAAATCAGAGCCGGCCGCGCGCTGGTCCGGTGGTCGGCTCGAGAGCTGGCTGAAAAGGCCGGATTGTCCTTGCCAACAATCCAGCGCCTTGAAGCTGCAAAAGGGGTCCCGTCAACGTCCGTTCAGACCCTGCTGTCAGTTAAAGCAGCTCTCGAGCGAGCTGGCGTGGAGTTCACAAACGGCGATGTGCCGGGTGTCAGACTGCGACCACAGCGATGATGCTCGGCGCGCTCCAGTACGATAGCTGTGGCACGGGTGCGAGGCGCAGCTGGACACCGACCCCGGCAAAGTGCACGCGCACACAAATAGATTTTGCAAAAGGAAGCCAATTCGTCAGCGACTCCTATCTCGTTACGACCTGCGCGGATGACTCACTCGGGGGAGGCAACCCATGACGCCAATGCAATCGCCGGCGAACGCCAATGTACATGCGCATCTGAAGAAAGCGATGCACGATCATTGGGGCTTGTTCCTTGTCGAAGGAATAATTTTGACCGTGCTCGGCATCGCCGCGATCGTCGTGCCGCCCCTCGGTGGCCTCTTTGTCACCGTTTTCCTCGGATGGCTGTTTCTGATCGCGGGAATTGTCGGGATCATCGCGACGATCAGAGCGCAGCAGGCCCCTGGGTTTGGGTGGTCGCTGCTGTCGGCGATTGTGGCCGTGATCGCCGGCGCCGTATTGCTGTGGAATCCCTTTGAAGGTCTTGTGACTCTGACCTTTGTACTGACTGCTTTTTTCATCGTTGACGGCGTTTTGGTCATCGTCCTCGCCATCGCTCATCGCCGGCAGTTGTCGGGGAAATGGGAGTGGATGATGGTGAACGGCGTGATCGATCTAATCCTCGCCGCGATCATCATCTCCGGCCTGCCAGGAACACTCGCTTGGGCCCTTGGGCTTATCGTGGGCATCGATATGCTCTTTGGCGGCGCCTCGCTCATCGCGATGGCGTTAGAGGCCAGAAAGACCGTCGTTCAATGATGCCTCACTGATTTTTCCATGGCCGCGGGTCGGTCGGCAGCTCACCTAGCTCGCCGATTGCCACGCCCGCGCGATCGCTCTTGCGGGCGCATCTCCTCGATTCATGATGCCCAGGCTCGCGCGATGCCCGTGGTTGCCGGCGCGAAATTAGCGGCTCGCGTGCAAGAATCGTCACTTCGGCGTTCGCCCCCAGATGATCGCGTGAGTTGTCGCGAAATGCCGGTCCACAACTGACGGCTTATTGAAAAAGACTTGATTTAAAATCTCTTTGCCCCCATTGATTCGCGATTGTCGGGGATATCCCCACGTTCACCCCGGCCAAGCTCCGAATATCCCAACGCCGTGCCGTGCAGTGCTTGCGCCTCTTAGCGCGTGTGAGGTGCTGCTATGCTTGCACTGGAAACCAATCTTCCAAGGTTATCAAGAGAGGACTGCACTCCGGCACGCTGGATAAAAGAGCAAATCCAGCAAGCCAACGAATGCATTCTCACTGCTCCGCCAAGGAGATCGATCGCGACGAGCCAGCCGGTAGGCACGCCACCGCTATGGCGATGCACTCATCACCTCGACTGCGTCTCTGCGCGCGAGGAGAGCAGCCATGCCCGATGAGAGCAAAGAGTACACGATCGGCTTCGGCAGACCTCCGCGTCGCACTCAATGGCAGCGAGGCACTAGCGGTAATAAGAAGGGCAGGCCGCGCGGCAGCAAGAATCTCTCCACGATCCTGAAAGAGGTCTTCGCCGAAAAAGTCCCGGTCAAGAAGAACAAAGGCAAATCGCCTGGCAAAGCCGGCCTAATCAGCAAGCTGGAGGCCGCCGTAAGACGCCTCGTTGATCGCGCCATCGCGGGCGACCAAAACCAGCAGCGGCAGCTCATACAGCTGGCACAATGGTTCGAGCAGCGCAGCAACAGCCTACCTGCTCCGGAGATCGAATCGCTTAGCAACGCCGATCGCGAGGTGATCGCCCTGCTTCATGCCCGCCTTAGACTCCATGATGGAGGATCCGAGGATGAGTGACCGCGCCATTGCCCGATATCACGACATCCTGCGCTGCGATCTCTACGCCTTCATCTTGAAAGCGTTCTTGGAATTGAATCCGGCCGCAAAATTCCTGCCCCCAGCCTTTCTCGATATTATCGTTGATCGCCTCGAGAAGGTGCGCCGCGGCGAGATCAAGCGCCTCATCATTAATCAGCCGCCGCGCACCTTGAAATCGCACTGTGTGTCGATCGTCTTTCCCGCGTGGATTTTGGGCCACGATCCCACGACCCAGATTATCTGCGCGAGCTATGGCCAAGAACTCGCCGATAAGTTCGCCCGCGATTGCAAAAACCTCATGACCGCACCGTTTTACGAGTCGCTCTTTGCAACCCGACTGTCACCGCAGAAGCAGGCCACCGCCGAATACGAGACCACCGACAACGGCGGCCGCCTTTCGACCTCGGTGGGCGGTATGCTGACCGGCCGCGGCGCCGACCTCATCATCATCGACGATCCATTGAAGCCCGATGAAGCGGTGTCGGACGTCGCGCGAGCGGCCGTCAACGGCTGGTACGACAACACGCTCTATAGCCGCCTCAACGACAAAAAAACCGGCGCGATCATCATCGTCGCGCAGCGCCTGCACGAGGATGATCTCGTCGGCCATGTGCTCCGACAGGAACCTTGGCAGGTACTCTCGTTTCCGGCAATCGCCGAGGAGGACGAGGACTTCACCGTCACGACGCCCTATGGTCGCTGGCGCTACTCACGCAAAATCGGCAAGGCGCTCCATCCCGAGCGCGAGCCGCTCGAGGCGCTCGAGCGCATCCGGCAAACGATCGGGCCTTATAATTTTGCGGGACAGTACCAGCAGACCCCCGCCCCTCTTGGCGGCGGCATGATTAAGCAAGAATGGTTCAAGCGCTACGACCGTCTCCCCGGAAAATTCGATCGAGTCATGCAAAGCTGGGACACGGCGAGCGTCGCCGCCGAACTCAACAGCTTCTCCGTCTGCACCACCTGGGGCGAGCTGGACAAACAACTTTATCTCCTTCACGTGCTCCGCAAGCGCTTGAACTACCCCGAGCTCAAATGTGCCGTACGCGAACAGGCGAGCTTGCATAATGCTAAAATCATTCTGATCGAGTATCGCGCCTCGGGCATACAGCTCTTCCAAGAGCTTGCCAGAGAGCTGCGTGGCGTCACCAAATACGAGCCAGAAGACGAAAAAAAGATGCGCATGCAAAGGCAGACCGGCTTGATCGAGAGCGGTGCCGTTCATTTGCCGCGCGAAGATTATTGGCTCGCCGATTACCTGCACGAGCTCGTCATCTTCCCAAATGGCACGTACAGTGACCAAGTCGACTCAACGTCGCAGGCCCTGGACTGGATCCAGCGGCAATGGGGGACGGACTACTCCCCATGGGTCGAATATTATGGTCGCCTGGCGGCGCGTGCGCGTGGCCTTCCCCTCGACGACGAGGCCGCGTCGATAAAATACGTCCGGATGCGCGCACACCCAAATCTCGGCTACCAAGGAAGCACCGGTGACCGCCCCTGGCACTATGTCGCTAGCGCCGAAGGCATCATCGAGAAAGTCCACCGCTCAGATGTCGAGCGGCTCCAGCGGATGGGCTGCGCCCTCATCGAGGAGGAGGAGCCTGAGGAGTGAAAACGCTTTGAAGCTCAGGGGAAAAGGGAAAGAGGCGGGTTTCGGAAATTCCCTGTTATCCACTAACCCAGAATTCCCTGTTCCGATCGCGCCCTGGCGGACCGTCAAACGCAGGAAACATCTTGCGCCGCAGGTGCTTTCTTACCTTGCCGCAACGCCGGCACGTCTCTCCTACGAGGTACTTCCCTGTATTTTTCCCTGTTAGCAGGAACGCCCCCCGAACCCCGCGAAATCTGCCTCGAGGACGCCGGTGTCGAATTCATCCCAGAGAATGGCGGCGGCTTAGGGGTTCGCTTCGCCAAGCGGCAAAAAGGGTCGAAGCGATAGGCACGCGGGCCAAGGGCTCGAGCCGTTTATCGGGCCAGGGGCTCGAGCAGTTTATTGAGAATGAGCATCGATGATCGGCCAAGCCGGCCGCGACTTGGTCAATTGTTCGCAAAAAGAGCTCGCCAAACGCGCGCGTGTCGCCAAGCAAACCTTGGCCGACTTCGAGCGCGGCGCCCGCTCGCCCTTACGGGACTAGAAGGACTTTGCCCACATTGCGTCTCGCTTCGATGTAAGCGTGCGCCGCTGCCGCTTCGGCGAAAGTGAACGTTCGATCCACGACTGGATCGACTTTACCCTCCGCTTGCCAGCGTAGAATGACGTCAAGCCAGCCGCGGAGAAGCGACGCGTGCTCCCACAGGTGACCGAGATTAACGCCAAAAAACCCGTGGCTCGCGTTCATCAGTGCTAGCGGCGTCAGTCGCAGCCATGGCACTCCCGCAGCCGCCTCGATCATCGATAGCCAGCGACCGCGGCCCTGCGTCGCTGCTGCGAATCCGAACACGCCGAGGCGTCCGCATGGCGCGAGGCATTGGTAGCTTTGGCGCCAGGAGCGGCCTCCGATCGGGTCAAGCGCGAGATCGACGCCGCGCCCTCCGGTGAGCGCTTTCACACGCGCCACCAGATCCTGGGAGCGGCCATCGATGAGCTGGGTCACCCCCCGGCTGCGCAGAAACTCGTGCTTGGCAGTTGAGGCTACGCCGATGATGTTGGCGCCGACGATACGGGCGAGTTCGATCGCGAAAAGCCCCACCCCCGCCTCCTGCAGAGTGGATGAGTACGCTCTCACTGCGCCAAGCCGACCCATGGCGACGATGAGCTGATATGCGGTGAGATAGGTAACTGGCAGCGCCGCACCGCGTTCTAGCGTGAGGCCGGCTGGAAGCGGAAACACCTGAGCCTCGGGCACCGCGACATAACTCGAATACCCGCCGAAGCGTGTGAGCGCTACGACCTTCTGTCCGACGGTGAACTGCGTGGCCCCTTCGCCCAGAGCGACAATTTCACCCGAGACTTCGTAGCCTACGACGCAGGGCGGCTTCGGCGCGTCGGGATAGATGCCGCGCCGCGCCATGATGTCCACAAAATTGACGCCCGCAGCAGCAACCTTAATCAGCACTTGCCCCGTGTCCGGCCTGGGCACCGTCCCTTCACGCACCGTGAGGACTTCAGGCTGCCCTTGTCTGGCAATCCAGATCTGACGCATCATCGGTTGAATCCCAGAGTCATTCTGAGAATTGAGCACGCAGCGACAGCCGCAGCAAGCCAGCCTCAGAAGTCGGGTTTTGTGCGGCGACAGCAAAAGGACGGCCGCTTTCGGGCAAGAGGCGGAAGCCCGCGGCCCGCCGGTCCCGATTTATGGGCTAACGGTCTAAGAAACCGCTCAGAGTGGTCCCGCAGGCGGAGTCCACTTCATGGAATCTAACGCTAGGTCCTCACGACCAATGGGGAGATAATTGAATCTGACGACGCGATAGCCCGGCGCCGTGGCCGTACTCGGGCGCTCTTGGAACCCGAAAGGATCCGCAATTGAGCCATCACCGACCGACGTTCCGCGATCCCGATGAACCCGAGGAGCCGGACATGCCAGAGACGGCAGAGAAGAAACCGACCGAAGCGCTCGTCAACGAGTTGGAATCACGCCTGCTCAAAGGGCGCAAGGTCATGGTGTTCGGCCAGATCACTGACAAGCTGGCCCGCGACGTCGTGAGCCGGATACTGGCGCTCGTTGACGAGTCCGCGAAGCCAATCCAAGTCTATATCAATTCGCCAGGTGGCCATGTGGAGTCGGGCGACTCGATTCATGACATCATCAAGTTCGTGCGCTCTAGCGTGCCCATCTACATGATTGGCACTGGGTGGGTCGCCTCTGCCGGCGCGCTCATCTATGCGGCCGGCGAGAAGAAGCTCCGCTTTTGCTTGCCGAATACGCGCTTCCTGCTTCATCAACCGATGGGCGGCGTGCAAGGTCCCGCAACCGACATTGATATCGAGGCGCGCGAGATCATCAAGATGCGCGAGCGATTGAGCCAGATTATCGCCACCGAGACTGGACAATCGATCGAGCGGGTCCGCAAGGATACCGACCGGAACTACTGGATGTCGGCATCCGAGGCGATCGACTACGGTCTCGCCTACAAGATCGTCACTTCGATCGAAGAGCTGAAAATAGATTAGATGTGGTGGATCACCGCGCATGACGCGGCGCGGCACCAGCGCGCCGCGGATTGCTGGGCTCAGTCCGAATTGCGATCGTCTTGGTGCGTGTCGCGGCGATCCGACGCGCCGGATTTCACAGAGCGTCCAATGCCCTGCTCGCTTCTGCGAAGAGGCGCAGGTCGCCGACTAATCCATCGTCACGCTCGATTGCATATTGGCTTCGCCCAGCTTCGCCTTTCTCGATGACGGCCAGAACGTTCGGATCGCTTGTCTCAAAAATTCGGAGATTGCGTTTGCCCACTGCCAACTCGGCGAGCTTACCGCGCAGCGCCGCCTCCTTCGCGCGCGGGCTGACGTCGACGAGATCGATCAGGCCCTCCGCCGTAATACCGGCCGAGTGCACGCGATCGCGCAAGGCGTTTGCCACGGCCACCTGAGCCCGCTCCGCCGCTGCGTGCTCATCGGCCCGCGCCTTGGCGTCGCTGCGGCTGGCGGAATATTGGATGCCGATCCGGCGCAGGAAGTCCGGCGTCGACATGTCCCGAGTATCGACCCAGTCCGCGGCGGTCGTCCACTTGGCGGCGAGCCAATCGCGCATGTCCTTGTTCTCCATGGCCGCCAGCCGCGCGCCGCGTAGATCGGCCGCCCAGCGCTTCTGCGCCGGAGAGCCGGCGAGTTCCGGCCATTCCGAATGGTCGGGCGCGGCGCGCCTCTCTGGCGGGGCACGGTAAGGCTCTGGGGCATGGCGCTTCGCCATATCGTACTGGCGCCGGTATTCCGCCTCCCATTCCTCCCCCTCCTGGTCGGGCAGGATGCCGTCCCGGTCGACGAAAAACCGCGTCGTGGCCTCCAACGCCCGCTCCCGCAACTCCTTCAGATCCATCGGTCGCCTCCTCCGTGATTGGATTTTCCCTGCTTTCCCTTCGAAGGGACGGCGTATCAAGCGCGCTTCGACCGGTCGGTGGTTCGCTACCGTTAGGTGGTCCTCGTTAGTC